>NZ_CP060298.1:1340000-2010000 GCF_014303395.1 Nakamurella sp. PAMC28650 | reverse complement strand
AGAGATCGACGGTGACGGAGGTGAAACACAGTCCGGCCAGTAGCGCCGCGCCGGCCGCCCCGGCAATCCACGGGGCCGAGTAGCGGGTGATCACCGTGGAGGTGGTACCGCTCAGGAACGCCGGGAAGTGATCGGGCCGCACCCCATGACGAAACAGCAGCACCGCTGCGACCACCAGGACGATGGTGGCCACGGCTGCGACGATCGTCCGGATCAGCAGCACCGACGACACGTCACCGGCAGCGCGGCCCGCCGCGGCCACCGAGAGGGGGGCGTCCACCGCCATCTGCGGCACGGTGTCGAGATTCTGCTGCTCGGTCAACCTTCGTCCCGTCCGTCCGGACGGGGTTCCGGCCCGTCACTTCCCTGATCGATGCTCGTGCGTCTCCGAAGATCGGCTCAGTGCTGCTTGCCGCGCAGGTTGACCAGCGCGAAGAACACCGAGTTCCGCCCGATGTACGTCATCACCACCGCGATCGCCAGGACCAGTGTGCCCAGCAGGGTGATCGGCGTCGAGAGCTTGGCCAGGGCCGCGGCCAGCAGCAGGATGACGCCACCGAACACCAGGACCCGTTTGGCCCATCTCGCACCCTGTTTCAGGAACCATCCTGCCGCCGCGAACAGCACGCCGATGATCGCGAAGATGACGCCGAACACGTGCTGGGTGGTTCTGAACCCGTCGAGGTCGGACTGGGTCGGCTGCGCACCGGAATGGCAGACGGCCGCGGAAGAGGTCAACGAGGTCGCCACCGTCGAGGTCTGAAGAGTCGTTCCGTATCCGCCGAATGTCGTGGTGCAGTTGTTGAGACCGATCTGGTTCTGGTTGACCGCGTAGGTCAGTGCGGCCTCGGTCTGCGCGTAGCCGACGATGCCGGCGAAGATGAAGATCGCGCCGGCGATGATGGCCAGCACCGACGCGATGGTGACACCGCGCGGGCGGACGATCGGCTGGCCGTCGTCCACCGGGAGCACGGGCACGGCGGCTGACTGAAGTCTGGCCAGGAAGCCGCTCTTCTTCGGGCGGGAGCCGGGTGAGGTCATGGGATGAACTTACCGGGCGCGGCCGGATGATCGGGACGGTCCGAACCTGTCCCCCGCTGCTTGCGTTTCCCGCGTTGACCGAACGGCTCGCACGCGCACAGCAGCCCGCGAAGACAGGAATGCCCGTCCGGGCCGATTTTCGGGTCCGAACAGGCACGCCTGTCTGCACCGGGCGTTCTCATCTGCGCCGGGGTCAGCGGCGGCGGGGGGAACGGCGGGGGGGAGGGAGAGCGCCCTCGGCCCGCAGCCGGGTGGCATGACCGACGAGCGCTTCGACCAGGGCGGCGATGTCAGCGACCTCGGGCTGCACGTCCACGCGGAGGCCGAACTCCCTGGCCGTCTCGGCCGTCTTCGGACCGAGGCAGGCGACGATCGATCGTGCATGGGGCTTGCCGGCGATGCCGACCAGGTTCCGGACGGTCGACGACGAGGTGAAGCACACCGCGTCGAACCCGCCGGCCTTGATCGCCTCTCGGATCGGGGCAGCGGGTGGGGCGGCCCGGACGGTGCGGTAGGCGGTGACGTCGTCGATCTCCCAGCCGCGCTCGCGCAGGCCCTCGGCGAGGGTCTCGGTCGCGATGTCCGCGCGCGGCAGCAGCACGCGGTCGACCGGATCCAGGATGTCGTCGAACTCCGGGAAGTCATCGAGCAGGCCGACCGAGAACTCCGGGTGTCCGGACACCAGTTCCGGGTTGATGCCGAGCGCACGCACGGCATCGCCGGTGGCGTTGTCCACACAAGCGATCTTGACGCCGGCGAAGGCCCGCGCATCGAGGCCGAACTCGGTGAACTTCTCCCAGACCGCACGGACCGAGTTGATCGAGGTGAAGACCACCCACTGGTAGCGCCCGTCCACCAGACCCTTGACGGCGCGCTCCATCTGGGCCGGGGTGCGCGGTGGCTCGACCGCGATCGTCGGCACCCGCTCGGGGATCGCGCCGTGCGAGCGGAGCAGTTCTACCATCAGGTTGCTGGCGTCACGGGTCTGGGGGATCAGCACCCGCCAGCCGTACAGCGCCCGTGATTCCCACCAGGAGAGCTTGGACCGTTGGGCCGCACCGGCTCCGACCGCCACCACCAGCGGCCCGGTCAGATCCCGACCCATCCCGTCGAGCGTGGCCAGCGTGCCGTCCAGCGTCCGTTGGGTCGGCAGCGAGGCGAAGGCGGTGATGGACGTCGGCGTCTCGGCCGCGAACCCGGACTCGGCCAGGGAGGCCGCGGTCTCGGCCAGATGGCCGCCGGTCGCCTGCAGCAGCAACGTGCCGGGAGCCGCGGCCAGACGGGACCAGTCCGAAGTGGACCTGACGTCCGCGATGGTGTGCACGGACCCGACGGCGATCCCGGCATAGGAAGCAGCGGCAGCGGCCGTCGAGATGCCGGGGACGATGTCGAAGGGCACCGCCGTGCGGGCCACCGCCTGCAGTTCCTTGACCACGGAGTCGGCGGTCAGCACGTCACCGGCCACCAGTCGGACGACGGCCTGGCCGTTCTTGGCCGCGGCCAGCAGTACCTTGGCCACCTCGGCCGCCTCGCCGACGGCCGGGTGGATCTCGGCCCCCACCGCCAGCGCGACCACCTCGGCCGGCACGTCAGGGTCGGTGACCAGCAGGGCTGCCCCTGCGAGCGCCTCGACCGAACGCACCGTCAGGAGGCCGGGATCCCCCGGACCTGCCCCGACGAAGATGATGCGGCCGCCTGTCCTTCGTGCGCGGGTCATGACCTGCTCCTTGCCTGACTTGCGTCGATAAGCGCCGACCGTGGCCGACCGAGGTGCGTGTCTGTCGCCACGTCCGGAACGGACCCGGCGACAGCTGTGATGGAACACCTATCACCCGCAGAAGAACGGGAACAAACAGTGGGAAAACGCTGGATGACGCGGCGGGCGCCCGGGTTCGCCGGACGGCCGGTGGTCACAGGACCGCCCCGCCCACGCGTGAGGTCTCGTGGAACGCCAACATCTGCAGCTCCAGGGAGAGGTCGACGCGCCGCACCTCGACACCCTCCGGCACGGTGACCAGACCGGGGGCGAAATTGAGGATCGAGTGGATCCCGGCCTCGACCAGGGCGTCTGCGACGTGCTGGGCGACCGACTCCGGGGTGGCGATCAGGCCGATGGTGATCGACTCGGCCGCGCAGACCTGGGTGGCCTCCGACAGATGACGGACCTGCACGCCGCTCACCGAGCGGCCGATCTTGTCGTCGTCGACGTCGAAGAGGGCGGCGATGTCGAATCCACGACCGCCGAAGCCGGCGTAACCGGCCAGCGCCTGACCCAGATTGCCGATCCCGACCAACGCCACCCGGAAGTGGTGGTGCGCCCCCAGGACCCGGCGGATCTCGTCGATGAGTTTCGCCACGTCGTAGCCCACGCCGCGAACACCATGACTTCCGAGGAAGGATAGGTCCCGGCGAAGCCCGGCCGGGTTGACGCCTGCAGCCGCGGCCAGCTCGGCCGACGAGACGATTCCGTGCTCGACCTGCTGCTGGAGGCGGTGCGCATGCGGGTCGGTCAGCACCCGCAGGTAGACCGCGAGCCTGCCGACCGTGGCTTCCGGGATCGCTCGCGGGCGGGGAGCCCGCGGCGCCTCGTCCGGGGAGGCAGCAGCGAGCGCGGCGGAGCCTGACCCGTTCGGATCACCGCCGGCCTGCCCTGTCATGAGTTCCACCCGATTGACATCTGGAGCATCGGGGTGATACCCCGCCGCTGCTGGGGCGGCGACCGTGTGATAGGCCGCCGTGTCAGCAACACTAGCCAGACGAAAGACCAGGAACCAATTCCGCTGCGTCGGGCTGTCCCACATGGCGGGATCCGCCACCCATTCGGGTCAAGCTCGGCGTCGGATCGAGCGGACGGGTCGCTTCGAGGTGGCGGGTCGACACCCGAGTCGTGCTCAGGCCCGCAGAGCGCGCTCGAGCTTGGCCGCGTCAACGGTGAAGTAGGCGTGCTGGACGCCGTCGATCAACACCACCGGGACCATGTCCCCGTATTCGCCGCGGAGTTCCGGGTCGCCGTCCACGTCGATCTCCTGCACCTGGGTGTCGGTACCCGCCGTCGCCGAGCTCACCGCGATCCGCGCGTCCTCGCACAGATGGCAACCCGGGCGGGTCAGCAACGTCAGCCTCTTCACGAGCGGCCGTCGTCTCCGGTGGCCCGCACCTGTCGCCGGCCCAGGCAGATGGTCCGCTTCACGAGCGGCCGTCGTCTCCGGCGGCCGCTACCCGGGCGGCCCGCGTGATCTTGTTCAGCGACCTGGCGATCACCAATCGCTGGATCTGGTTGGTGCCCTCGACGATCTGCAGCAACTTCGCCTCACGCATGTAACGCTCCACCGGATAGTCCTCGACGTAACCGGCGCCGCCGAGGACCTGGACCATATCGGTGGTGACGACCATCGCCATGTCGGTGGCGATCAGCTTGGCCATCGCAGCCTCGGTCGAGAACGTCTTGCCCGCGTCCTTGCGGCGGGCCGCGTACAGGTACAGCTGACGCGCCGCCGCGATCTTCGACGCGGCATCGGCCAACAGGAACGAGACACCCTGGAAATCGCTGATCAGGCTGCCGAAGGCCCGACGACTCCTGGCGTACTCGGCGGCCACGTCGAGCGACGCCTGCGCGAGCCCGACCGCGCAGGCCGCGATGCCGAGACGGCCGGAATCCAACGCGGACATCGCGATCGCGAAGCCCTTGCCTTCTGCGCCGAGCCTGCGTTCGGCCGACACGCGGGCGTTCTCGAAACGCACCGAACTGGTCACCGACGACTTGACGCCCATCTTCTTCTCGATCGCGCCGGCCGAGACCCCCGGAGTCCCACCGGCGACGAGGAACGAGCTGATCCCCCGCGGGCCGGGCTCCCCCGTCCGGGCCATCAGGAGATAGAAGTCGGCGACCGGTCCGTGCGTGATCCAGGCCTTCTCCCCGTTGATGACGTAGTCGTCGCCGTCGCGGGCAGCACCGGTGATCATCGCGCCGGGATCGGATCCACCCTGGGGTTCCGAGAGGCAGTAGGCCCCGAGCATCCGTCCGCCGAGCAGTTCCGGCAGCCACTTGTCCTTCTGCGCATCACTTCCGTAGTTCACCAGGCCATGGCAGGCCAGGACGTGAACGCTCACCCCCATGGCGACCCCGAGCCAGGCCCTGGCCAGCTCCTCGACCACCTGCAGGTAGACCACCGCGGGTTGATCACCGCCACCGAATTCCTGCGGGTAGGGCAACGACATCAGGCCGGCCTCGCCCAACGTCGTGAACACCTTGCGGGGAAAGGCGCCATCGGACTCCGCGGCGTTGACCTGCGGGAGCAACTCGCCACGCACCAGATCTCTGGTCAGCGCGAGCAGGTCCGCCGCCTCCTCGGACGGTAGTTCCCGTTCCAGGACCGCCGGTGCCAGGGGGATCACCATGGCCTGGTTCCACCTCTCGTTCTCGATTCGGTACAGCCCTGCACACCGGGCACTGCTCTAGAAGAGGTCGTCGTCGGTGTCCTGGTCGCCTCGCCGGTCCCGTTCGCCGGTCCCCGGGAGTCTGGTGCCCAGCTGATCGAGCCCGGCCGCGGGTTCGGGCCTGATGACGGCGGGCTCGCCGGCACCTTCCGGGCGGTCACCGGACCCGGCCTGCTGCTCCAGGTCAGACGCACCAGCTCTGACCCCCGCCCCGACGACATCGACACCAACCCCGGCACCGGCACCGGGCGATGCAGCGGGTCCGCCCGCTCCGACATCATCAGCCGTCAGTGGCTCGGAGGCACGGTACAGCGCACGGACCGCATCGCGGTCGATCCGTCCGATCTCGTTGCGGGGCAGGCGATCGACCAGGTGGAAAGTCCGCGGTCGCTTGAATACCGGCAGGCGGGCGGCGACGAATTCATCCAGATCGGCACTGGTCGGGTGAGTGCCCCACATCGGCACCAGGACGGCGGCGAACGCATCACCGGCGCGGCCCGGCACGCCGATCACGGCCGCATCGCGCACGTACGGGTGCCGCATCAGGACACCCTCGATCTCCCGCGGGTAGACGGTGAAGCCGGCGACCCGGATGGTCTCGGTGGCCCGGTCCACCAGGTGCAGCTCGCCGACGTCGTCCAGATAGCCGAGATCGCCGGTGGCGAACCAGCCCTCGTCGTCGACCCCGTCCGCGCCGTCGGGCCAGTAACCGGAGAACAGGGTGGGCCCGCTGATCTGGATGCGTCCCACCTCGCCGGCCGCGCCCGCATCGGCGCCCAGGGCCTCCGAGTCGGTGCTGCCCGGGTCCTCCGCCCCGACGTCCGCGTACAGGTCGACGCCGTCGTCACCGACGATCCGGACCTTCAGCCCCGAGAGCGGCAACCCGACGGACCCGGGCCGGGAGGCATTCGTCATCAGGCTCGTCGAGACGACCGACGCGGACTCGGAGATGCCGTAGCCCTCCCACACCGCCTGGCCGGTCATGGCCCTCATCGCGACGGAGTCCTCCGCGTTCAGCGGAGCCGCACCGGAGGTCATCAGCCTGACGGAGGCCATCGCGCGTTCGACACCGGACGCGGTCCGCAGCCGGCGGTAGAGGCTGGGCGCGCCGGGAACGATGGTCACCCTGCGCTGCCGAACCGCGGTCAGGACCGTGTCCAGCCAGGTTCTGCCGTCGGTGGGGGCATCCGGGATGACGGCAGCACCGCCGACCACCGCCAACGGGAGGAAGGCGGTGACCCAGCCGGCCAGGTGGTAGGCGGGCAGCACCAGGACGGCCCGGTCCTCGGCGCGAAGGGCCAGCCGCGGCGTGGCGGCGATGGAACCCACCGCGGCGACGATCGCACGGTGGGACACCATGACCGGCCGATCGCTGCTGGCGGCGCGCGCCAGCACGGCGATGTCCTCGGGGTCGATGGGGACGTCCGTCGGGGTCGCGTCGGTGTGCCACCAGCCGGCCACCTCGGCGGGCCGGATCAGCACGTCGACGGGGATGTCCGACTGACCGGCGATGGCGCCTTCGGCTGCGACCTTGTGGACGATGTCCGTCAGATCGACGCGATTCGGTCCGATCGGTACGGCGACGAGCCCGGCCCTGGCCACCGCGAAGAGCGCGGCGATGATGTCCGGCCCCATCTCCAGGGAGACGACGACGCGACTACCGGGCACCAGTCGGCGACCGGCCAGCGCCGCGGCACCGGCATCGGCCGCCCGGTCGAGCTCCGCCCAGGTGCGCGAGGCCTCCGAGGAGATCAGCGCCGGTCGGTCGCCGAACCGGCGGCCCGCAGCTCTCAGCAGCCCGGACACGTCGGCCGCCCGGACGGCGGATCCGTCTGCCGGGCGGCCTTCGGTCGTTCCTGACGTCATCACACCTCGATGCCTGGCGGGGAGTTCTCACGAGCACTTGCGCCCGACGATAGCCGCTGCCACCGACCGGCCGACCTCGACGGTGTCGCTCGGCGTCAGGGTCCGCTGGTTAGTCTGAACCGACGATCCGCCATCGGAAGGGAGGTCGCCAGGTGAGAATTGCTCGGCCCGGTCGGAGCCGCGAGGCTGCCGCACGTGCGCAGCTGGCCGGCGAGGCCTCCGCCGAGGCCGCCTACCAGGCAGAACACGCCCCCGACGAGACCGGGACGACGCCGAAGATCCTGCCTGGTGCCGACCTCACCGCCGCCGCGTTCTTCGACTGCGACAACACGATGATGCAGGGTGCATCCGTCTTCCACTTCGCGCGCGGGCTGGCGGCCCGGAAGTTCTTCACCACCGGTGACCTGATGAGGTTCGCCGTGCGCCAGGTCAAGTTCCGGATCGGCGGCGAGGACATGAACGACGCGTCCGACGCCCGTGAGGAGGCGCTCTCGTTCGTCGCGGGCCGGAGCGTCGCGCAGATCGTCTCGCTGGGCGAGGAGATCTACGACGAACTGATGGCCGACAAGATCTACCCCGGCACGCTGGAACTGGCACGACGCCATCTGGAGGCCGGGCAGCGGGTCTGGCTCGTCACGGCGACCCCCGTCGAACTGGCCCAGATCATCGGACGTCGGCTCGGGCTCACCGGCGCGATGGGAACGGTGGCCGCGACCGAGGACGGTGTGTACACCGGCCGGTTGGTCGGCGAGTTGCTGCACGGCAAGGCCAAGGCGGCGGCGGTGCGGGCACTGGCTGCCCGGGAAGGTCTGGACCTGCGCCGATGCACGGCCTACTCGGACTCGGTGAACGACATGCCGATGCTCTCCGTGGTCGGGACGGCCGTCGCGGTGAACCCGGACGGCCAGCTCCGCGACATCGCCAGACGGCGCCACTGGCAGATCCACGACTACCGCTCCGGCCGCAAGGCGGCCCGCATCGGCGTGCCGTCCGTACTCGGGGCCGGCGCGATCGGCGGCATGGTGGCCGCCGGGTTCGCCGTCCGCCGCAAGATGCGCTGACGCCCACTCCCGGAACGGGTCCACCCCTGGCCCGGCCCACCCCCGGCCCGCCCGATCATCGACGAGCGAGCGAACCACCCTCAGAGTGGATCCACCACCGGGCGGCCGTGGCTGAGCGCGTGGGCCGTCCAGGCGTGGCCGTCCCACCACCGGAGCTGGTGGCGGCCCATCGGATCGGGTGACCACATCGGTGGTGGAAGGACCTGCTGGGCCGGCGTCGGCGGCTCCCACGACACCGGGTGCGCGGGTGGCAGCGTCGAGACCCGTTGGGCGGACCGGGGCGGCGCCCACTGGTCTGCCGGGAGGCGGGGCTGTTCGGCCGTCTCGTCCGCCATCGGCCATGGCACCGCCTCCGAGGCCATCCCCGCAGGTGGCAGGGCCGGTGTGGCGTGCGGGAGAGGGCGCTGGATCGGTTCGTCCCACAGATCCTTCGTGGACCCGAGCGCGCGGAACTCGAACTTGCAACGGTCGCAGGACCGCAGCACCGAGTCGTTGCGTTGGTCACCGCACTTCGGGCAGAAGGTGATGAGCGAACTTTCCGCGTGCAGACCCTGGCAGCGTGGGCAGACGAACTCCAGGTCCAGCTGATTGAGCTGGGCCAGCCGCCCGATCAGGACGAACGGGCTGACCCCGCCGGTGGAGATGACGGCACCGATGCTGTTGGACAGGATGTTCGTCCGGTGACGTTTGGCCTTCAGCTTCGTGTAGTCCGGGTTGACGACCTTCGTCAGACGGCAGGTGGTGCAGACCTGCAGGGTGCGGATCGCGACCTTCTCCCTGATCCTGGCCTGCTGGGCCAGGAACTCGATCGCCGGGACGGCCGCACCGTCGAGCTCGACGGACGCGCCGGGCATCGCCGGTCCGCCCTGCAGAGCTGCTTCGAAGGCAGCGACCACCTTCCCGATCTCGGACACCAGCGGCCCGGGCATGCCGCCCGGACGCGACACCACCATGGTCCCGACGGTGACGATCCCGTACGCCTCGGCCATCTCGAAGACCGTCGAGGCCTTGGGCGTCATGACCAGCAGGGTTCCGGTCTCCCGCCAGCCCTTGCGCCGCTGGGTGGCCGGCACCCCGCCGTCGAGATAACGGTTGGCCGCTCCCGAGAACTTTGCGATCGCCTGGGAGCCGCCCGACTCCGAGGACGCGCCGATCGGCCCTCCGGTGATCTCCGGGTCGGCGAACTCGGAGGCTCCCGGGTCGGCTCGCCGGACGGCGAGATCGATGGCGCCCAGGATCTCGACGATCACGTCGCGGTAGTGCTCGACCGGACGCCGGACGGGCAGCTTCCAGTAGTCGGACACCTCGATCCACACGCTGCAGCCTGGATCTGCCGCGGTCAGCCGGATCCGCAACCTCAGCGGCAGCTTGTCCGCGCTGCGGCTGGCACCCGCGATGGCCGATCCGCGCGCGGCCTCCAGGACGGTGAGCTGGTCGATCTCGAGGGCGAAGCCGGACTCTCCGATGGCCCGCACGAGCTCGGCCCTGGCCCGGCCGATCCCGATGGTGAGGTCGCGGCGGGCCAGACCTCTGACCGCCGCCGCCGAGGGTGCCGTCATCGGCTACTACTCCGCCGCGCCCGTATCCGACGAACTCGCGTCGTACGACGAACTCGCGTCGTACGACGAGCTCGCGTCGGCCGAGGCCACATCGGCAGAGGCGTCGGCCATGGAGCTGTCGCCGGCCGCGGCATCCCAGGCCGTGTTGCTGTCGTAGGACGCGGCAGCATCGGCGTGGCTGTCGGCGGTGTCCATCGAACTCTCGGCGCTGCTCAGGTCGGCCTGGGCCGCGTCGGTGTTCCCCGCCTGCGCATCCGCGGAGGCCGAGTCCAGCGCCGACTGCGCATCGGCCGCCGCGGCGTCTGCGATGTCGCTGTGCCAGTTCGACCAATCGGCGTTCACCGCGGCCTCGTCGTAGGACGTACCGGCATCGGAGAGGTCACCGGCGGCAGCCTGGAGATCATCGCCGGCCGACGGATCGGCGGCCGTGTCGGCCAGATCCTGCGCCTGCGCCCCGGTCTCGGCGGACAGATCGGCTGCCGAGCTGTAGTCACCCACCACGTCCGAGGAACTCGACGCATCGATGTAGTCGGACCAGCCGGACACGGGTTCAGACATTTCGGGGGCTCCTGGATATGCTCAAAAGGGACGAACGGACCCATCTGACGTCAGGATAGGCGACACGGTTCCGTCCGGGACGAACGGGTCTGGCCGGCCTGCGGAATGCTGGTCCGCCGACGGATTCAGCCGAGAAACGGGTGCCCGCGCCGCAGCAGGAGGCGGTAGAGGGACTGCTGGATCGTCTCGCGGACACGGTCGGCGAGATTGAAGACCACCATCGGGTCCTCGGCCGCGCCCTCGGGCAGCTCCGACGTCTGGATCGGCTCGCCGAATTCGATCAGCCACTTGCTCGGCAGCGGAATCGCCCCGAGCGGCCCGAGGAGCGGGAACGTCGGCGTGACCGGAAAGTAGGGCAGGCCGAGCGCGCGGGCCAGCGGCTTGATGTTGGCGATCATCGGGTAGATCTCCTCGGCGCCGACGATCGCGCACGGAATGATCGGCACCCCCGTCCGAATGGCCGCGGACACGAAACCGCCCCGGCCGAAGCGCTGCAGTTTGTAGCGTTGGGAGAACGGTTTGCCGACGCCCTTGAAACCCTCCGGGAACACCGAGACCGCCTCGCCTGAGTTCAGCAGTCGCTCGGCGTCCTCGTTGCAGGCCAGGGTGTTGCCCGCCCGACGGGCCAACGGGCCCAGCACCGGGGTGTCGAAGATCAGGTCGGCGCCGAGCATCCGGACAGGGCGGTGCGCAGAGTGGTGGTCGTGCACGGCGACCGCCGTCATCACGGCATCCACCGCCACCGTGCCGGAGTGGTTGGCGACCAGCAGTGCTCCGCCGGTCCTTGGGATGTTCTCGATGTCGATGGCCTCGATCCGGAACCACTTCTCGTAGAGCAGTCGCAGCGGCGGGAGGAACAGGTGCTCGTTGAAGTCGGCGTCGTACCCGAAGTCGTCGACCTCGTACTCCCCCGTCAGCCGGCGGCGGAGGAACGCCAGCGAACCGGCCAGGCCGGCCTTCCAGCCGACCTCCGCGGTGACCGCACCCGGCGTTGGCGGGGGCGCCGGGCGGGACCGGCCCGCCGTGTCGGATCCGTCGGTGGTCATTTCTTCCTCCCTGCGGGCCGTGACGACCGTGACGGGGTCGAACGGCCGACCTCACCGTCGATGCTGAACAACCGGGGCCGGAAGGGCTCGGCGATCTCGCCCGACGTCCGTCCCGCCGCCGGCCGGGGAGTGATGTCGGGTGTGATGGTCGGGGTGGCGTCCGGACCACGGCGCACCCGGCGGACGGCCATCGGCTCGGCACGGACCCCGATCAACGACGCGACCCTCAGCTCGGCCTCACGGACCGAACGTGGGTCCAGCGCCGGCAAGAGGCGGCCGGCGAAGTCGTCGAACGCCTGGGTGGTGGAGAAGCGCGGGGTGAACCCGACCTCGTCACGCAGTCGGGTGGTGTCCAGGACCCGCCCCGCCGACAGCAGCCGGATCTGCGCGGCGGAGAACCCGGCGAACCCGCCGATGCCCATCAGCTGGAGCAGGCGCCCGACGCTCTCCAGCGCCGGGGACGGGATCGGCAGCGGCAGCCGCCCGGCCCGGTGGATGGCCTGGGCCACCGTCATGACGCCGTCGCCGGCGACGTTGACGATGCCGGCGAAGTCACCGAGCACCAGATGCTGGATGAGCGCCACCGCATCCGACTCGTGGACCAGCTGCAGCCTGGCGTCGCGTCCCGCGGAGATCGGCACGAACGGCGTCATCGAGAAGTACTTGGTCAACGGGGTCCGCACGGTGGGCCCGATGATCTCGGAGAATCGCGGAACGGCCACCCGGACGTCGGGCCGGCGGCGGCCGAAGCTGCGCACGTATCCCTCGATGTCGATGGCGTCCCGTGCCAGCCCGGTGGACGGCACCGATCGGGCCATGGTTTCCTCGGTCGCGACCGCCGGATCCCGGGACGAGCCGCCGTAGACGGCGGCCGTCGACCGGACGATCAGGTTCCGCACGTTCTCGGACCGCTGGCAGGCGGCCAGCAGCTGCATGGTGCCGAGGACGTTCATCTCCTTGGCCATCGTCCTGGCGGCCGAGCCGCTCGGCGTCGAGGAGGCAGACGCGTGCACGACGGTGTCCACGCCGGCTGCCTCGATGACCTTGGAGATCAGCGGATTGCGGATGTCGGCCCTGGCGAACTCGGCTTCGCCCATCCGCAGCCGGGCGGCGGGCTCCGGCAGGGCGGCGTCCACCCCGATCACCCGGTCGACCGCCGGATGCGCGGCGAGCAACCCGGCCAGCGAGGAACCGATGAATCTGGTGACGCCGGTGACGAGCACCGTCACACCGGTCATCGACCCGTCCGTTCCGGAGATGACGAAGCGCGCAGAACGACCGTCGCGGCGGTGAGGCCGCGGCATCGATCGTTCTGCGCGCCGGTCAACGTACTGGTGGCGACTACCCGGCCCTGGTTACTTGCCGGCCTTGCGACGGGCCACTCGGGTCTTGCGAAGCAACTTGCGGTGCTTCTTCTTCGCCATCCGCTTGCGGCGCTTCTTGATCACAGAACCCATGTGCAGACCTTCTTGCCTAGACGAGCCGACGGCTGACGCCGGCGTGGTGAAAGGAACTTGTTGACGGTGAACCGATTTCCGAGTGCGACGTGTGTCGTTCGCAGCAAGGCCTGCTCGGCTACTTCCGGTCCCGAGTCTACCGGCCGGTCAGGCTGTGTCCGGACCGCATCGAACCGGCCCACTCACGGGCCGGTTCCATGCAGGGAGGAGAACTTGATCGCTCGGTCAGCCGACGTCGTTGTACGCCGCTCTCAGGTACTCGTGGACAGCCCTCTCCGGCACCCGGAAGGATCGACCGACCCGCACGGCGGGCAACTCACCGGAGTGGACGAGTCGGTACACCGTCATGCGGGACACCCGCATGACGGCGGCAACCTCGGCCACCGTCAAGAACTTCATCTCTGCCAACGGCGAATCCCGGTGGACAGGGTCGTGTGGCTCTCCAGCCATTGGGCACCGTCTTCCAGCACGGATCGCGCCGCCGGCTTCCCCTCCGGTGGACATCACGCCCGTGCTCCCTGAACTGTAGCGGTACGGGTGGGACTAAAGCGATGGGTGACCTTTACCCGGTCTTCGGGAAATTTTCTCCGTGACACGCCGTGATCGAACTTGAGGTGTGCGTGAGACTTGGCGACCTGGGCACTCAGCCGCCGATCTGAACTCCGCTCGGGCTGATCACGTACCAGACTCCCTTGTCGCCCTGACCGGTGACATCGCCCGGCGCCTTGTCGAACGCGAAGGTGTACACCGGACGGCCGTCCACCGTCGCCTGCCTGGTCCCGTCCACCCTGGTGATGGAGCCCAGCTTCGCCGCCACCCCGGTCGCCGTCGGGGTCGCCGCCTTCGGCACCACCGCGGGCCAGGCCGTCAGGCACTGACCGGAGCAGGCGCTCTTGCCGGACCCGGCCTTGTCAGGGGTGAAGTAGTACACCGTCATCCCCTTGCCGTCGACGATGACCTTCCCGAGCTTGGTGGACGCCACCTTCAGATCGGTCGCCGCGCTCGCCGGAGCAGTGGTCCTGACGGCGGCGCCGCCGATCTGCGCGCCACTCGGGCTGATCACGTACCAGACCCCCTTGTCGCCCTGACCGGTGACATCGCCCGGCGCCTTGTCGAACGCGAAGGTGTACACCGGACGACCCTCGACCGTCACCTGCCTGGTCCCGTCCACCCTGGTGATCGAGCCCAGCTTCGCCGCCACCCCAGTCGCCACCGGGGCCGCCGCAGCAGGGACGACTGCGGGCCATGCCGTCAGGCACTGACCGGAGCAGGCGCTCTTGCCGGACCCGGCCTTGTCAGGGGTGAAGTAGTACACCGTCATCCCCTTGCCGTCGACGATGACGTTTCCGAGCTTGGTGGACGCCACCTTCAGATCGTCGGCAGCAGCCGCTGCAATCGAGACCGGCGCACTGGAGACCGGCGCACTCGGCGCGGGCGCGCTCGACGCGGGGGCGACGGCCGGCGCGCTGGAAGCGGCGCCCGGCTGGGCAGCACCGGACGTGGCGGGCGGAGCGGCAGCCGTCGTCGACGTACTGGAACAACTGCTCAGCACCAGCCCGCCGACTGCGATCAGGGCAGCCGTCATCGTCAGAAATCTCTTGCTGTTCAACGGTTTTCTCCTCGTCGTGGGCGGAAAGGATCTTCTTCCCATGGACACGACGAGGGTCGTCGAAGGGTTCAGCCGGGGTCAGTCGTGCGCCTGGCCGAGCGCAGCCGACCGCAGCGCCGCAGCCTCGATGGCAGAGAGCAGGGCGGCGCGCACACCGTGGTTCTCCAGCTCGCGGATGGCAGCGATCGTCGTGCCACCCGGCGAGGTGACGGCCTCCCGCAGGGCCACCGGATGCTCACCGGAGTCCCGCAGCATGGTGGCCGCGCCGACGGCGGACTGGATGATCAACTGCGTGGACACGTCGCGGGGCAGGCCCAGCAGGATGCCGGCATCGATCATCGCCTCGACGAGGAAGAAGAAGTAGGCCGGACCGGATCCGGACAGTGCCGTCACCGCATCCTGCTGCTTCTCGGGAACCCGCACGACCTTGCCGACGGAGGACAGCAGGTCCTCCACCAGTTGCAGATGATCAGCAGTGGCATGGGTGCCCGGCGAGATCGCGCTCATCGCCTCACCGACCAGCATCGGCGTGTTCGGCATCACCCTGACGACCGGCGTCCCGGCCGGCAGATGACGCTCGTACAGGCTCGTCGGCAGGCCGGCGGCCAGCGATACGACGAGAGTTCCCGGCGTGATCGATCCGGCCAGCGCCGTCAGCAGCGGATCGATGTCCTGCGGTTTCACGGCCACCACCAGGACGTCCGCCTCACGGGCGGCGACGTCCGTCTCGACCCCTCGGACGCCGTACCGCTGGGTCAGCTCGCTGGCGCGGGCCGGATACCGCTCGGTGAACATCAGCGAGTTGGGGGCACGGCCCGCCGCGAGCACGCCCGCCAGCAGCGCCTCACCGATCTTGCCGGCACCCAGGATGGCAATGGTCGTCATGGAAAACAACCTTGCCATGTGCCGGGGGCCGGCTGTGACCTCGGTGAGCAGGTCGGTGACCGAGGTGGTCCGGTGGCGTCAGCGGCCCAGGATCAGTGCGGTCGCCATCGCGGCCCGCCCCTCGCCACGCCCCGTCAGGCCGAGACCGTCGGTGGTGGTGCCGGCGATCGACACGGGCGCACCGATCACTGCGGTCAGCAACCGCTCGCCCTCGAGTCGTCGCGGTGCCAGCCTGGGGGTGTTGGCGATCAGCTGCACGGTGGCGTTCGCGATCGTGAAGCCGGCCGCGGTGACCCTACCGACGACCTCGGTGAGGAGAACGGCTCCGGATGCCCCGGACCAGCGCGGGTCCGAGGTCCCGAACACCGCACCGAGATCACCCAGACCGGCCGCGGACAGCAGCGCGTCGCACAGTGCATGCGCCACCACGTCCCCGTCGGAGTGACCGTCGCAACCGTCGTCATCGGGGAACAGGAGTCCGGCGACCCAGCACGGACGTCCGACCTCGATCGGGTGGACATCGAGACCGCTGCCCACCCGTGGACCGGTGCCGGGGACCATTCTTCTGGCCTCCTCGAGGTCGACCGGGGTGGTGATCTTGAAGCCGGATCGATGTCCGGGGACCAGCGTGACGGGTAGACCCGTCCGCTCGACGAGCCCGGCATCATCGGTGGCCGACAGACCTTCTGCGGCAGCGAGCGCGTGCGCTCGTCTGAGCACTTCCGGATGGAAGCCCTGCGGGGTCTGCACCACCCGCAGATTGTTGCGATCGACGACGGCCGATGGTGCGACGGAACGGATCGTATCGACCACCGGCAGAACCGGGACCACGGCGGCCGCACCACCTCGGACCGCTTCGATCACCGCGCGGATCACGTCGACCGGCACGAACGCGCGGGCTGCGTCGTGGACCAGGATCACGTCGGAGTCCGGATCTGCATGCTGCAGCGCAGCTCGGACGGAGGCCACCCGATCGGCTCCACCGACGACCACCTTGGCCACCTCGCCCAGCAGGCCGGTCGCCATCTCCAGCTCGTCGGGACCGACGGCGACGACGACCTCGTCGACGCCTGCCTCCAGGAGACGGCGAACGGCGTGGACCAGCATCGGCTCGGAACCGACCATCGCAAAAGCCTTGGGAACCCCAGCTCCGAGCCGCTCACCACGACCTGCCGCCGGCACCAGCGCCACGATGGTCATACCGGTCCCCCGGTGGTCGTGCCGGTCCTCCGCGAGTACCCGATGACAGCGATGCGCCTCTGTTCGATCTGGCGTAGCGACGTCACCGGTATCGGCCGTGGATCAGGAAGCAAGTACCTCGTCGAGGATGCCCTCGGCCTTGTCCTCGTTCGTGCCTTCGGCGAGCGCGAGCTCGGACACGAGAATCTGCCGGGCTTTGGCCAGCATCCGCTTCTCGCCGGCCGAGAGCCCGCGTTCCTTGTCGCGTCGCCAGAGATCGCGGACCACTTCGGCCACCTTGTTGACATCGCCGGAGGCCAGCTTCTCCAGGTTCGCCTTGTAGCGGCGCGACCAGTTCGTTGGCTCTTCGGTGTGCGGTGCGCGAAGCACGTCGAACACCTTGTTCAGTCCTGTCTGGTCGACCACATCACGAACGCCGACGATCTCCGCGTTCTCCGCGGGAACCTTGACCGTCAGATCGCCCTGGGCGACCTTGAGCACGAGGTAGAGTCGCTCCTCGCCCTTCACGATCCGCGTTTCGGTGGCCTGGATCAGAGCGGCCCCATGATGGGGGTAGACGACAGTTTCGCCGACCTTGAAAACCATGTGTCTGGTACCCCTTTCGATATCACCATCTTAACACGTCTTGCACGCGGCGTTCGACTCGTTGCCGCAGGTCAGGGCGCACCGATGAGCCTTGACAACCAACGCTCTGCGTGCATTGCCGGCGCCCGGGACGACGGGGCGGTCACCCGTTCCGCCGACGGTCACCGGTCCGATCGCGATCACACCGGCCGCCTTCGCCGAGGTCGGATGGGCGGCGAGAACCGTTGCGCCCGGGGGCGTTCCCCCGGGACGAGCCGAGCGCCGGCAGGCTCTGCAACGAACTCCGGAACGCGCCCGGCGCACACGGGGGCTGCGCAGCCGACTAATCTGTGGTCAGGTCGCCGGGCGACCCACCTGGTTGCCGTCCAGCACCTACGTCTTCGTCGAGAAAAAGGGGAACCGCCGTGTCCCGCACCGCCCGCCTGCCACGCCGACTGCTCGTGGCCGTGGCCACGGCTGCGGCGCTCACCCTGGCCGGGTGCTCGTCCGGTCAGATCGCGCAGACCGCCAACCAGGTCGCCGCCATCGACGGCGCGAACGGGACCGTCGGTCACATCGGTGTCCGCAATGCCCTCCTGGCGTCGCCCGACGGGTCCGACTACGCCCAGGGGGCCAGCGTGCCGATGCAGCTGTACGTGTCGAACGACGGCGTCAAGGCCGACAGGCTGACCGGTATCACCAGCCCCGCCGCCTCCTCCGTCCAGATCGGCGGCGCGACGTCCCTGCCGGCCCAGACGCTGACCGACTTCACCGGAGCCAGCGTCAAGATCACCCTCGTCGGTCTGACAAAGGCCGTGAACTACGGGCAGTCGGTCCCGGTGACGTTCAACTTCACCTCGGGGAGCCTGACGATCAACGTCCCGTTGGAGATTCCGGAGGAGCGCACCACCGGACGCCCCACCATCAACCTGCAGCCCACCGAGGCTCCGAACGTCTACAACTCGGGTGCGCCGGCCTCCGCGGGCGGCTGATCCACGCCCGAACCCGTCAGGCGTCCTCGCGTCGCCCGGCCTCTGGACGAGCGTCTCCGCCTGTCGCAGCCGGGCTGTCGGTGGGCTGAACTAGTGTTCGATGCATGTCAGGAAACTCGTCCTTCCCGCAGCGCGCAACCCCACTGAGTTCGACACCGCAGCGTGCGAGCGGGGGCGGGTCGAGTGCGTCCCGTGCTGGCGCCAAGGCTGCACGACCCGCATTCCACTGCACCGAGTGCGGGGCCTCCGTGCCCAAGTGGGCAGGCCGATGCCCGAACTGCCAGGCCTGGGGCAGCCTGTCGGAGGTCGGTGCCACCCGGACGATCCTGCGCAAGGTGACGGCCGGCCCGGTCACCGCGCCGGCGCGACCGATCGGCGAGATCGACGCCAGTCAGGTGAGCGCCCGCCCCAGCGGCGTCGCCGAACTCGACCGCGTGCTCGGTGGCGGCCTGGTGCCGGGCGGGGTGGTGCTGCTGGCCGGCGAACCGGGCGTCGGCAAGTCGACGCTGCTGCTGGCCGCTGCCCATGCCTGGGCCAGGACGCACCGCACACCCGCGCTCATCGTGACCGGCGAGGAATCGGCCGCCCAGGTCCGGATGCGGGCGGACCGGATGGGCACCATCCATCCGAACCTGTTCCTGGCCGCCGAAACCGAGATGTCCGCCGTGCTCGCCCACATCGATGCGGTCGCTCCCGGGCTGCTGATCCTGGATTCGGTCCAGACGGTCTCGATGTCGGAGGTGGACGGCTCCGCAGGTGGGGTCACCCAGGTCAGGGCGGTGGCAGCGGCGCTGACGGCCATCGCCAAGGAGCGGAGCATCGCATGCGTACTGGTCGGGCACGTCACCAAGGACGGGGCGATCGCCGGTCCACGGGTGCTCGAACACCTCGTCGACGTGGTCCTGCACTTCGAAGGGGATCGCAATTCCCCGCTCCGGCTGATCCGTGGGGTCAAGAACAGATTCGGCCCGGCCGACGAGGTCGGCTGCTTCAAGATGGTCGAGAACGGCATCGTCGGCCTGACGGATGCCTCAGGTCTGTTCCTGTCCGGCCGCAAACTGCACATTCCGGGGACCTGCTCGACCGTGACGATGCAGGGCCTGCGGCCGATCCCGGTCGAATTGCAGGCCCTGGTCGGCGCCGCTGACAGCGAGGGTCCCCCACGACGCACGCTGTCGGGCCTTGACGCTTCCCGGGCGGCCCTGGTGCTGGCCGTCCTGCATCGACTCGGCGGGGTCAACGTGGCAAAGCGCGAGGTGCTGGCCGCGACCGTCGGCGGCGTCAAGGTGGTCGAGCCGGGGGCCGACCTTCCGCTGGCGATGGCGGTCTGGTCCTCGGTGCGCGACATCCCGCTGGCACCAGGGCTGATCATGTTCGGCGAGCTGGGCCTTTCCGCCGAGATCAGGCCCGTGCAGAACATGGAGCGACGGCTGGCCGAGGCCGCGCGGCTCGGTTTTGATCACGCCGTCATCCCGGCCGGTGGGGATGTCCAGCGCCCCGCGGGGATGCGCGTCGATCGGGTGGAAGATCTCGGGGCGGCCATGCGGGCCCTCGGCAACGACGCCGGTGTCGTCCGGTGGCTCGAACGCAAGGCGAAGTGAACCGGGGCCCACCCGGTGGTATCACCAGCTCCCGATGCCGCTCATCACAGTGGTGCCTACTCCCGGCCATCTAGACTTACCAAGCCTTGATGACGACAACGGACGACTCACTCACGCGGTGGGACCGTGTCCCACCGCAGTATTCCGCGCAGAATTCCACCAAGACGGCTGACTGGGGGGTACGTGTGGTCGACGAACGGCAGGCACTCTCGGCCCAACGGGAAGTACTCGCCCGGATCGCTCCGGGCACACCGCTGCGCGAGGGTCTGGAGCGCATCCTGCGCGGCCGGACCGGGGCACTTCTCGTTCTGGGGTACAACCCGACCGTCGAGGCGATGTGCGACGGCGGCTTCCGGCTCGACGTCGAGTTCTCCCCCACCCGGCTGCGCGAGCTGTCCAAGATGGACGGCGCCGTCATCCTCAACGACGACGCGACGAAGATCCTGCGGGCCAACGTCCAGCTGATGCCCGATGCCTCGATCCCCACCGTGGAGTCGGGCACCCGGCACCGCACCGCCGAACGCGCCGGTCTCCAGACGCACCTACCGGTGATCGCCGTCAGCCACTCCATGGCGATCATCAGCCTGTACTTCGGCGGCGTCCGTCACGTGGTGGCCGAACCGTCGACGATCCTGGGTCGGGCCAACCAGGCCCTGGCCACCCTTCAGCGCTACAAGTTCCGCCTCGACGAGGTCACGGCCTCGCTCTCCGCCCTCGAGATCGAGGACTTCGCGACACTGCGCGACGCGATGACGGTCCTCCAGCGCCTCCTGATGGTGCGGCGTATCGCCGACGAGCTCACCAGCAGCGTGATCGAGCTCGGTACCGACGGGAGACTGCTGGGGCTGCAGCTCGACGAGCTGGTCAGCGGTACGGAGGAGATGCGTGAACTGCTGATCCGTGACTACCTGCCGGCCGAACACTTCGATCGCGACGTCCAGGACGTCATCGCCGGCCTGCGCCGGCTCGGCGAAACCGAGATCCTCGACCTGGCTGCGGTGGCCAGGGTGTTCGGATACCCGGCCCAGCTGGACATCCTCGACACCCCGACCAGCCCCCGGGGATACCGCCTGCTCGGGGGCATCCCACGGGTTCCGCCCGCCGTGCTGGACCGGCTGATCACCCACTTCGGCAACCTGCAGGGCCTGCTGGCCGCCACCGCCGCCGACCTCCAGCTGGTCGACGGTGTGGGCGAGAGCCGGGCCAGGATGGTTCGTGAAGGGCTGTCGCGGCTGGCGGAGTCCTCCATCGTCGACCGGTACGGCGCTCCGCTGTAGGGCCCGGTCACCCTCCGGCGCCTCTCACCCCGACGGCCGGAGTCGGTAGAGGTCGCTCGGAGTCGGTGAAGGTCGGTCACCCGATGGCGAAGACCGCCGGGGTTGCTCGCAGCGAACCGATGTCCACCCGCAATTGGTACCGACCGGCCGGAACCTGGACCCTGGCTGCCGTACATCCTGGAGAGGACGTGGCGCCGGACCACTTGATGTTGTACTGCTCGACCTGACCGGCGGCCAACGTCCGGATGTCGGTCCCCGTGCCGGGGAAGCAGTCGGAGGTGGACCAGATCCGGGCACCCGCCGCCGAGAAGACCGTGAAGACCTGCAGGCCGCCGGACAGGTCACGTGTGCAGGTCACCGCACCGGTGTTCCGCACCGAGACGCCGAGCGTGGGCTGCACCCCGGGCGCAAAGCTGGGGGCACCGGTACTGGCGACCAGCGCGAGCGACGCATCGGGGCACAGCAGCCGGCCCTGCGCATCGGTGGTCGGCGCCGGCGGCGACGCGCTGGTCGGCTTCGGGGGCGTCGTCGAGGTCGCGGCCTTCGTGGGCGCAGTGGAGCTCGCCGTGGTACTCGGCGGAGTCGTCTTCGCGGGACCCGCCTTGGCGGGGGGGGTGGTCGCGGCGGTGGTCTTCGCGGCGGTGGTCTTCGCAGCGGTGGTCTTCGCAGCGGTGGTCTGGGCAGCCGAGGTACTCGCGGGCATCGTCGTGGGCTTGCTCGACGGCGCGGAGGTCTTCGTGACGGTCGCGCTCATCGGTTTCGACGAGCTCGAGAGCGCCGAGCTGCTGGGGGGGACCGACGCAGACAACACCGGGGGCGACGCCGAGCGGGACGCGAGCACGCCCGTCAGGGTCGGTGCCGAGGATCCGCTCGCCACGACCGCGGCACCGGACCGGTTGGCGGCGGTCCGCTTCGTCTTCTGGATGACCAGGAAACCAACGCCGATCAGCACGATGACGGCCGCCACGATCACGCTGACCCGACGAAGCCAGTAGACCCGGGAATTGAGGGGACCGACGGGATGCATCACGGCCTCGACGGTAATCTCGAACAGGGCGGATTCCGTGGAAGCAGGGCCGATGCAGGAACCGGCACAGCACATCGACCGGCCACCAGCAGCAGATCGACCACGACACCACCGGACCGCACCCGGACCGGACCGGTACCGGGGCCTACGACAAGGACAACTGCGATGACGGCGATCGAACCGCCATGGGAGACCAGTGGTTCGACAGGGGAGGTGTTCTCCACTGAGCACGGTCCCTGAGCCCGTTCCGGATTCCCGACCCGACGCGTTGGATCCCGATGCCCTGCTCGCCTTCTTCGACGGTCGGGGACGTGACCTCCCGTGGCGAGCGGCGCGGGCCGGCCCGTGGGCGGTGATGGTCAGCGAATTCATGCTCCAGCAGACGCCGGTGGTCCGCGTGCTGCCGGTCTTCGGCCCCTGGATGGAACGTTGGCCGCGCCCCGCCGACCTGGCGGCGGATTCCCCCGGCGACGCGGTGCGGGCCTGGGGACGGCTGGGGTATCCGCGCCGGGCGCTGCGACTCCACGCCACGGCGACCGCGATCACCATTGGACACGGCGGCCGGGTCCCGTCCGAGATCAGCACGCTGATGGCCCTTCCGGGCGTCGGCGACTACACCGCCAGGGCGATCGCCGCCTTCGCGTTCGGGGCCAGAACGCCCGTCGTCGACACCAACGTCCGGCGGGTGCTGTCGCGGGCGGTCCGCGGCCTGGACAGCATCCGGGAGCCGGCCACCCCCGCCGACCGGCGCGAGCTGGAGTCGCTGCTGCCGCCTGAACCCTTGGTGGCAGCACGTTTCTCGGCCGCCGTCATGGAACTCGGGGCGCTCGTCTGCACGGCCAACAATCCGGCCTGCCCTGACTGCCCGCTCCGCGAGAGGTGCGCCTGGCGGGCGGCCGGCTACCCGTCGGTCACCGCAAGGCGGCCGGTGCAGACCTGGGCCGGAACGGATCGTCAGGTACGCGGACGGATCATGTCCTTTCTTCGTGACTCGACCCATCCCGTCGTGCCTGCGGCCGTCGACGTCGTCTGGCCGGACGCGGACCAGCGGGCGCGCTGTGTCACGTCGCTGGTGCGCGACGGGTTGGCCGTCCGTCTGCCGGACGGCGCTCTCACGCTGCCCTCCTGAGCTGACCCGGTGGCCAGAGCCGGCCGCTCGGGGATCCAGGACACCGTCACCCTCACCGACGCCTGGCGACGGTCGTCCCCCTGGAACAGCGGAGCGGGCCGGACGATCACTCGTCCGGCCCGCTCGCCGTTCACTTCACCAGGAAACGACCCTGGTCATTCCTTCTCGAGGCTGATGCCCGGTCCCTCGGCCGCCAGTGCGGCGACGGTGTCCGGAATCTCCGACGGGCGGGGAACCCCGACGAAGGTGAAGACCTGGTCGGCGCCCTCGCCTTCGACGTCGACGGCCACGATCTGGCCGGGCTTGATCTCGTCGAACAGGATCTTCTCGGAGAGCTTGTCCTCGATCTCGCGCTGGATGGTCCGACGCAACGGACGGGCACCCAACACCGGATCGAATCCACGCTCGCCGAGCAGCTTCTTCGCGGCGTCGGTGACCTCGAGCCCCATGTCCTTGTTCTTCAGGGCCTTCTCGACGCGCTTGAGCATGAGCGTGACCATGATCATGATCTGCTCCGGCGTCAGCTGGTGGAAGACCACCACGTCGTCGATGCGGTTGAGGAACTCGGGCCGGAAGTGGCGCTTGAGCTCTTCGTTGACCTTCGTCTTCATGCGCTCGTAGTTCGACTCGTCGCCGCCCTGCGAGAAGCCCATGCCGACGGCCTTCGAGATGTCCTGCGTACCGAGGTTGGAGGTGAAGACGATGACGGTGTTCTTGAAGTCGACCGTCCGGCCCTGACCATCGGTGAGACGTCCATCCTCCAACACCTGCAGCAGCGTGTTGTAGATGTCCGGGTGAGCCTTCTCGATCTCGTCGAACAGCACCACCGAGAACGGCTTGCGACGGACCTTCTCCGTCAGCTGCCCACCCTCTTCGTAGCCCACGTATCCGGGAGGGGCACCGAAGAGCCGCGACGCGGTGTACCGGTCGTGGAATTCACCCATGTCGACCTGGATCAGTGCGTCCTCGTCGCCGAAGAGGAACTCGGCCAGCGCCTTGGTCAGTTCAGTCTTGCCGACGCCCGAGGGGCCGGCGAAGATGAAGGAACCGGACGGGCGCTTCGGGTCCTTGAGCCCTGCGCGCGTGCGACGGATCGCCTGGGACACGGCCTTGACGGCCTGGTCCTGGCCGATGATCCGCTTGTGCAGCTCATCTTCCATGCGGAGCAGCCGGGAGGTCTCCTCCTCGGTCAACTTGAACACCGGGATGCCGGTCCAGTTGGCCAGCACCTCCGCGATCTGCTCGTCGTCGACCTCGGAGACGACATCCAGATCGCCGTCCTTCCAAGCCTTCTCGCGCTCGGCCTTCTTCGTCAGCAGCTGCTTCTCCGAATCGCGGAGCGCAGCGGCCTTCTCGAAGTCCTGCGAGTCGATCGCGGATTCCTTGTCGCGACGCACGTTCGCAAGCTTCTCGTCGAAGTCGCGCAGGTCCGGCGGCGCAGTCATCCGGCGGATGCGCATCCGCGCGCCCGCCTCGTCGATCAGGTCGATCGCCTTGTCCGGGAGGAACCGGTCGTTGATGTACCGGTCGGCCAGGGTGGCCGCGGCTACGAGCGCCTCGTCGGAGATGGTGATCCGGTGGTGCGCCTCGTAGCGGTCGCGGAGCCCCTTGAGGATCTCGATCGTGTGGGCCACCGTCGGCTCGCCGACCTGGATCGGCTGGAAACGGCGCTCCAGAGCGGCGTCCTTCTCGACGTGCTTGCGGTACTCGTCCAGCGTGGTGGCGCCGATCGTCTGCAGTTCACCACGCGCGAGCATCGGCTTCAGGATCGAGGCCGCATCGATCGCACCCTCGGCAGCGCCGGCACCCACCAGCGTGTGCAGCTCGTCGATGAACAGGATGATGTCGCCGCGGGTGCGGATCTCCTTGAGAACCTTCTTCAGGCGCTCCTCGAAATCACCGCGGTAGCGCGAGCCGGCCACCAGCGAGCCGAGGTCGAGGGTGTAGAGGTGCTTGTCCTTCAGAGTCTGCGGGACGTCGCCACGGATGATCGCCTGGGCGAGGCCCTCGACGACGGCCGTCTTGCCGACGCCGGGCTCGCCGATCAGCACCGGGTTGTTCTTGGTGCGGCGGGACAGCACCTGCATGACCCGCTCGATCTCCTTCTCGCGGCCGATGACCGGATCCAGCTTGCCCTCGCGGGCGGACTGGGTCAGGTTGCGGCCGAACTGGTCCAGGACCAGGGAGGTCGACGGTGTGCCTTCGGAACGTCCGCCTTCGGCGGCCGCAGTTTCCTTGCCCTGGTAGCCGGACAGCAGCTGCAGAACCTGCTGACGGACCCGGTTCAGGTCGGCGCCGAGCTTCTGCAGCACCTGGGCGGCGACGCCTTCACCCTCACGGATGAGGCCCAGCAGGATGTGCTCGGTCCCGATGTAGTTGTGCCCGAGTTGCAGGGCCTCGCGCAACGAGAGCTCCAGCACCTTCTTGGCGCGCGGGGTGAAGGGGATGTGCCCGGACGGGGCCTGCTGGCCCTGGCCGATGATCTCCTCGACCTGGGCGCGGACACCTTCCAGTGCGATGCCCAGCGATTCCAGCGCTTTGGCGGCGACACCCTCGCCCTCGTGGATGAGGCCGAGCAGGATGTGCTCGGTTCCGATGTAGTTGTGGTTCAGCATCCGGGCCTCTTCCTGGGCCAGGACAACCACGCGACGCGCTCTGTCGGTAAATCTTTCGAACATGTGCACTCCTTACGAGCGTGCGCGGCAGGGAGGTGGTCCATTCCGTGTTGACGTCCTCAGCGAGTAGTTCGCTGCCGAAGCCGATACGGACCGGATCGTCGAAAGTCTAGTCGGGCCGGGCCAGCAGGCCCGGTTCCTTCATCCACTCGTGACAGAGAGCTCTGCGCACCAGAGCCCCCACGATGTCTACAACGCTCCCCCTAGCTGCGGCGTTCCACCAGAGACCTTCGGTACGCCGAGGGCGAACAACGACCGTCCGCGCGCTCGGGACGCGCAGTTGTGACCGTCCCGAGACACGACCGCACCGGGGCAGGCCCCGCAGACGCAGACCCAGCAGACGCAGACGACCCCCGGGCCGCGTGGCGGCCGGGGGTCGGACTGTGCCGCCCGACGAACGGGCGTCGATCGGATCAGTGAGCCGACTCGAAGGCATCCAGGACTGCGGCCGACAGACGGCCCCTCTCGGACACTTCGTAGCCCGCGGCGCGGGCCCATTCGCGGATGGCGGCGGTCTGCTCGCGGTCGGGTGCGGTGCGGGCAGCGGACTTGGTGGCCTTGGCCGGCTTGGCCTTGGCGCTGCGGGCGGCGACCACGCGGCGGCCGCCGTCGATGCGACGGGCATGGGCCGTGAAGTTGGCCAGCGCATCGCGAAGTTTCTTGGCGTTCTTGTCGGTCAGATCGATCTCGAAGTTCGCGCCGTCCAGTGAAAAGGCAACGGTTTCGGCGGCGACGGTTCCGTCCAAATCATCAACGAGACTGACGGTGGTCATGGTGGCCATGGATTTTCCTCCTGATAGGGCCAGGTCGGCCGTGAGATGTTCAATCACCAGATTAGATCACAAAAGGGTAAATAACCAACCACCACGCCCCATTGGGCGGGCCGCCTTCGCTGTGTCGACCGACACCCGGCGATTCAATCGGTTTAGCCGGCCCGCGATTGTTGGATCGAGATGGTCACCGGCCCGGGAAACGAGCACACCGCCCAGCTCTCTCACACCTTTTCACCCGGCTATGCACAAACTCCCGAGCCCATGACCAGCCCGCGTCAATCACGTGACGATTGCTACGGCCGGGTGTCCGGGATTGTCCGCAACGAACTCCAATGGCTGGCGCTCTTCACTCCCCTGGGCGCACGAAGGGGAACAGGATGGTCTCCCGGATTCCCAAACCTGTCAGTGCCATCAGCAGCCGGTCCACTCCCATACCCATCCCGCCCGACGGCGGCATGCCGTATTCCATCGCCCGGAGGAAGTCCTCGTCCAGCACCATGGCCTCGACGTCACCCAGGCCGGCAAACCGTGCCTGGTCGACAAATCGCTCCCGTTGCACCACCGGGTCGACGAGCTCCGAATAGGCCGTTGCCGTTTCCACTCCGCGGATGTAGAGATCCCACTTCTCGGCCAGGCCCGGGGTGTCCCGGTGGGCCCTGGTCAACGGTGACGTCTCGGCCGGAAAATCCCGGACGAAGGTCGGGAGGACCAGCGAGTCGACCACCAGGGCCTCGAACAGCTCCTCGGCGAGTTTCCCCGGACCGTAGTGCGGAGCCACCGCGACATCGAACCTGCCGGCCAACTCGACCAGACGGGCCATCGGTGTCTCGACGTCGATATCGGTGCCGGCCGCCTCCGACAATGCGCCGTACAAGGTGATGCTGGCCCACTCCCCGCCGAGATCGAAGATGGAGCCGTCGGCGTGCGTCACCGCGGTGGTCCCGAAGATCTCGACGGCCGCGTTCTGGATGAGGGTCCGGGTCAGCTCGGCCATCGCGTTGTAGTCCGAGTAGGCCTCGTAGGTCTCGAGCATCGCGAATTCGGGTGAATGCGACGAGTCCGCGCCTTCGTTGCGAAAGTTACGGTTGATCTCGAAGACCCGGTCGATACCGCCGACCACACAACGCTTCAGGTAGAGCTCCGGCGCGATCCGCAGGAAGACATCCATGTCCATGGCGTTCATGTGCGTGGCGAAAGGCCGGGCGGCGGCACCACCGTGCAGCACCTGCAACATCGGTGTCTCCACCTCGAGATATCCCCGCTCGTGGAGGGTCTGTCGCAGCGACCGATTCGCCAGCGCCCGCACTTCCACGTTTCGCCGGGCCTGCGGGCGGACGATCAGGTCGACGTAGCGCTGCCGGACACGGTTCTCCTCCGACAATGGCTTGTGGGCCACCGGCAGCGGCCGGAGCGACTTGGCGGTGAGCTGCCATGATTCGGCCAGCACGCTCAGTTCGCCTCGGCGGGAGGTGATCACCTCTCCACTCGCGAAAAGGTGATCGCCGAGATCGACATCGGATTTGAATGCGGCCAGCGACTCGGCGCCGACGGACGCGAGCGAGACCATCACCTGGAGTTCGGTACCCGTCTCCCCGGCTCCACCCTCGCGAAGTGTCACAAAGCACAACTTCCCGGAGTTCCGCAGGAAGATGACCCGACCGGTGACCCCCACCATCTTCCCGGTCTTCGCGTCGGGTTCGAGATCCGGAAACTCGGCGCGGAGTTCGGCAAGGCCCGTCGTACGCGGTACGCCCACCGGGTAAGGATCAATTCCGGCATTCAACAGACGAGTGCGCTTCTCGCGGCGAACACGCATCTGCTCGGGCAGATCATCATCCGGCGTAGCGGGCGGTCGGGGGTTGGAACCGGACTTATCCGACCCCGAAGGGATCGATGTCGGGTAATTGATCGGTTCGTCGTGGTTGGCGTCGTCCACTGGACCGCCGGATGCAGAGCTCACAGTTGTCCAGACTACGTCGCCGGGTTCCACGTTCCGGACATAAATCGGCCGTGGTCGGCCCGTGCCCGGACGCAGCCGTGACGCCTGGTTCGCGTGCGTCACTCCCCGGAGCGATCACCTCTGCATCAACGCTGTGGTGGCATCAACGCAGCAGTGGCTTCAACGCAGCGGTGGCTTCACCGCCGTGGGGCTTCAACGCAGCAGGGTAGCGACCGACCACGATCGGATCCGCCCCGGCAGCCCGATCTCCCCGATACCGCCGGTCGATATCCCGGACCGGAGAGGGTGGACAATCGAATGCATGGGGTACTCAGTTTCGGGCCGGCGTGGCGATCGAAGGACTGACGTCGACCGCCGGGAAACGAATTGCTACCGGGGTGCCATTCGATGACGAAGCGGACTTCAATTCCGGACCTCGGTACAAAATGTCCGATGGCTGTTCCGGCGCCGGCCGACGGTGCCGGTGACCGGCTCCCGATCCTCCTCGAGAGCGACCGGTGGGAAATGCTCGAGCAGCAGCACCACGCACAGGTCGACGAACTCACCGCCGATCACCGCGCCCGCTCCGCGGTGCACCGCACGCACCCCGTCGAGGACTTCCTCTTCACCTACTACTCGTTCCGGCCGTCCCAGCTCCGGCGTTGGCATCCCGGGTCCGGTATCGGCCTGCTGGACGCGCCCCACCGAGCGACGTGGCGCTTTCATCGGACCCTCGATCGCGCGGCCGGCGGGCGGACGGCCGTGGTCGCCGACCCGGTGGAGTTCCTGACGGTCCGGGGCCAGAGCGTGCTGTTCATCCGCGAACTCCTGCAGCGGACGGCCGTCGCCGTCCCACAGTTCGGCTGCTTCGGTCTGCACGAGTGGGCCATGGTCTTCCAGGAGGACGAGCGGCGGCATCTGTCCTGGCCACTTCGCCTCGGCCGCGCGGGTACCGACGCCGTCGTCCGCGACCAGCAGATCCGTTGCTCCCACTACGACGCCTTCAGATTCTTCACACCGGCGGCCAGGCCGCGGAATCTGCTGGCGCCGGATCTCGCCTCCCGGGACCGGATGGAGCAGCCGGGTTGTCTGCACGCTTCGATGGACCTCTACAAGTGGGCCTACCGGTTGACCCCGATCGTCTCGAGCGTCCTGCTGCTGGACTGCTTCCGGTTCGCCCGGGCCATCAGGGAGGTCGACATGCGCGCGTCGCCCTACGACCTCGGCGAGCTCGGCCTCCCGGCGATCACCATCGAGAACGCCGCCGGCCGGGCCGAGTACGTCGTCGCCCAGAAGGAGTTCGCCCGGCGCGGGCAGCAACTGCGGGCCCGGCTGCTCCAGGACCTCGATGCCGCCTTCGGCCATGTGGGGCCGCAGCCGTAGGGACGACCGGTACGGGCCGGGGTAACAGCAGGAGCCCGGGCCTCGGGAGTTCGGCTGGAGAGAAGGCCGGCGTTCGTCAGTCCTCGGCGCGGCGGCGGCGGCGCGGCGTGCCCTCGGTGGCGCCGTAGGCAGCGAGCAGGTCGGCCACCGAGATCCCGGCCGAATGCCCGGTCCCGGCGTCCGCATGCTCCGGCGGACTGTCAGGGCCCATGACTGGTTCGGTGTCGGCGGTCACTGGTTCGGTGTCGGCGATCACGGTTTCCGGGTCGAGCTCCGATGTCGTCGCCGCCATGACGACGGCCGCCGGCTCGGGCGTCGGCTCTGGCGCCGGCTGGGGTTCGACTTCAGCCTCAACTGCCGGTTCGGGTTCGGGTTCCGGCTCGGGGTCCGGCGCCGGTTCGGCCTCGGCTTCAACCACGTGCGCGGCTCCATCAACGGGTGCAGCCGCATCGACGTGCGCCGCATCGTCGACGGGTGCGACCTCGTGTAACTGCGCGACCTCGTCAACCGGCGCCACGTCGTCGACATGCGCGATCTGGTGTACCTGCGCGACCTCGTCAACCGGCGCCACGTCGTCGACATGCGCGATCTGGTGTACCTGCGCGACTTCGTCAACCGGCGCCACGTCGTCGACATGCGCGATCTGGTGTACCTGCGCGACTTCGTCAACCGGCGTCACGTCGTCGACGTGCGGCACCTCGGCTGCGGGTTCCGGCACTTCGTCGGCCTCGCCCGGCGCGACGGCCACCGCGGCGGGAGCGGCCGGCGGCACGGACGCCTGCGTGAACGGTGTCGCCACGTTCGCGAACGGCGACGCCGGCGCCTGGCCCTGTGCATGTCCGTTCCCAGGGACGTTCCCGGTGACGGGGACGGGCGCATCGACCACTACCGGACCGACCGACGCATCCGTGCCCCCGCGCACTCCGGCTCCGAAGGTCGCCCGCGGGAACTGCACCGTGTCGTCCTCCCGCATCGGGTACGGCGTGCGTGACGGCGGCCCCGACGGAGTCCCGACGGCCACCGGCGCCCCCGACTGACCTCCGACGTAGGGTCCGGTCGACCCCGGGACGTTCTCGATCTGCCCGGTGCGCGCCATGGCGGCCAGCCGGCCGCGGCCACTATCGCCGCCCACCTGTCGCACGCGCGTCGATTCGGCCGACAGGGTCAGCCGTTCGAAGAGCAGATCGCCGTCCAGCAGCCCGGACAGCGTGTTGTTCAGTCGGTCCAATTGCTCCCTCAGGCCCGCCAGTTCTTCGCGGTGCCTGGTCTCGGCATCCTCCCGGGCGGCTTCGGACACCCCGATCTCGTACTCACGCCGGGCACTGATCTCCCGGTGCAGTTCCAGTTCGTAGGTTCGCTTGCTCTCCTCGGTCTTCTGCTCGGCCGTTCGGGCGGTCCTGCGGAAATAGACCACCGGAAATGCCGTGGTGAGCGCAGCCCAGACCCCCAGCAGCGCAGCGAGCTTCAGCAGGCGGACGTCAGTGGAGAACACCGCGACGGCGACGGCCCCGATCGCCAGCAGGAAACCCAGCACCAGCAGGCCCCGCATGAGCACAGGCGTCGCACCACGGCGGGAGCGGTTCGCTGCTGGACTCATGGCCCACAGGTTACCGGGAGCAGACGTGTTCGTAGACGGACTCACCCGCGCCGGGAGGCCGGTGATCTGTCAGCACGGGTCGACCGGCGGCAGACGACCGCCGGGAGCGCATCGTGCTCACGCATCGTGCGTTCTCGTCGACGGCGTCACCGGCGCACATCCCGCGGATCAACCGGTGCACGGCAGCAGTATTCGAGGTACAGCGCGCCCGCGGTCATGACCGCGGCGCACGCCAGTCCCACCACTGCGGTCAACGAATCGGATCGGGCGGCGGAGATCACCGAGGAGTCCGGAAGCACGTAGAGCAGCAGTCCCAGCCACAACCCGGACAGGGCCGCGCCCGCCAGTGCGGTCGCCTTGGCCGCCACCAGGGCGCGCGCAGCCGTCAACGGCGGGACGGGTCTGACCGCAGGACGGTCGGTCCCACGATGGGCCTGGATCCTGGCCCGCAACCCACGCCCGAAGATCGCCTCGGCGACCCCGACCAGGGCGGCCGCCAGGCCGGCGAACCGAGGCAGCGCGGGAATGCGCCCATAGTTCAGGCGCACCAACAGATATCCGGCGATCGCGGCGATCAGCGCAACGGCCAACATGTCGCGGGGGCGAGTGGAGCCCATCCGATTCTCGCGGTCAGCCGACATGCCCGACCATCGTGATGTCGGAAGCGTCGAGCCCGGCCAGCAGACCGGCGATCGATCCGTACCCCGGCAGCACGGCCATCGGGTCGATCTCCAGCCAAGGCACCAGCACGAACGCCCGCTCGAAAGCACGCGGATGTGGCAGGAGCAGATCGGGGTCCAGCGATTCGATGTCGTCCACCATCACCACATCGGCGTCCAGAGTCCTCGGACCCCAGCGAATGTCTCGGACCCGGCCGGCGGCCTGCTCGAGTTCGCGGCACAGACCCCACCAGCCGTAGGCATCCAGCTCCCCCGATATCGCGATCAGGGTGAGGTTGTAGTAGTCGTCCTGAGGGACCGGACCCCACGGCGGCGTCCGGTAGATCGAGGAGACGGCAAGCAGGTCAACCTGTTTGGCAAGCACCGCAACGGCATCGGTCAGACGGGCGTGGCGGTCCCCCAGGTTGGAACCCAGGGACAGCACCGCACGCGTCATGGTGTCCCCCCGCGTTTGACCGACCGCCGGATCGTCACTGCCACGTCGGTGAAATCCAACGGGATCGGGGCCGAGGGTTTGTGGACGGTGACCTCGACGGCGTGCAGCACGTAGGTGCGCATCACGGTGTCGGCGATCTGGCCGGCCACCGCTTCGATGAGGTCCCTCGGCGGGCCGGCCACGATCTCGGCCGCCAACTGGGCCAGTTCGCCGTAGTGGATGGTGGTCTTGAGGTCGTCGGTGACCACCGCATCGCTGAGGTCGAGCCACAGCGTGATGTCGATGACGAAGTGCTGACCCTCACGCCTCTCGTGCTCGAAAACACCGTGATGACCAAAGATCCGCAGGCCGGTGAGGGTGATCCGGTCAGCCATGGGTCCTCCTGGTCAGTCGTCCGAAATGGTAGTCGGGACCGGTGGCCGTCCCGCCATCGGGCGCCAGCGGCCCCGGCGGATCTGAGCGAGCGAAACCCCGGTCTCCGAAGAGTATTTCCGGGCCGGGACCGGACTCGGCCAGCACCTTCAGGGCGTCCCGCGTCGGCTCTGGTTCGTGCACCCGGATACCCCAGACCCCGCCCCGGGCGGCCAGCAGCGAGACCGCCGCGGTCGCCGCCTCCCGACCGGCCGCCGGGCGGAACTCCCCGTCGTCCCCGGCCAGCAACTCGCCGAGGAACCGCTTGCGGGACGCACCGATGAGCACCGGCAGCCCGAGGTCCACCAACGCTCCAAGATTCCGGAGCAGGGCCCAGTTGTGGTCCGAGTTCTTGGCGAATCCGAGCCCGGGATCCAGGATCAGGCTGCGCTGGTCCACCCCGGCCCCCAAGGCGCCGTCCACCTGACGCAGCAGTTCGTCACGAACTTCTCCGACCACGTCACGGTAGTGCGCCTCACCGGCCATCGTCGCGCTGTGTGCCCGCCAGTGCATCAAAATCCAGGGCGCGCCCGAATCGGCGGCCACGTGAGCCATCCCGGGATCGGCGAGTCCACCCGACACGTCGTTGAGAATGGACGCCCCGGCCTGCAGCGCCGCCTCCGCCACCACGGCTCTGGTGGTGTCCACCGAGCAGAGAATGCCCCTGGCGTGCAGCTCTCGGATCACCGGAATGACCCGCCCGGCTTCTGTTTCGGCATCGATGCGGTGCGCGCCCGGTCTGGTCGACTCGCCCCCGACGTCCACGACATCGGCCCCGGCTGCCGCGAGGGCGACCCCGTGTTCGATCGCCGCTGCAGCCCGATCCCACCTGCCGCCGTCCGAGAACGAGTCCGGCGTCACGTTCAGGACCCCGAACACCCAGGCACGTGGTCCGAAGGCCGGGAACGACGCAGAAGTACTCACCTGACTCAGCGTCCCGTGATCAGGCTCATCGCCTCGGCACGGGTACTGGCCCTGGTCTGGAAGATCCCGCGCACCGCGGACGTGGTGGTGATCGCCCCCGGCTTCCGAATGCCGCGCATCGCCATGCACAGGTGCTCGGCTTCGATGACGACGATCACGCCGGCCGGGTGCAGCTTGCGCACCAACGCCTCCGCGATCTGGGTCGTCAGACGTTCCTGGACCTGGGGGCGTTTGGAGTAGCCCTCCACCACCCTGGCCAGTTTCGACAAACCGGTGACCTTGCCGTCCGGGCCGGGGATGTAGCCGACGTGGGCGTTACCGAAGAACGGCACCAGATGGTGCTCGCACGTCGAGTACATCGGGATGTCCCGGATCAGCACCATCTCGGCGTGGTTCTCCGAGAACACCGTCTCCAGCACCATGTCCGGATCCGTGTAGAGGCCACTGAACTGCTCTGCGAAGGCGCGGGCAACCCGGCCGGGCGTGTCCTTCAGACCGTCCCGGTCGATGTCCTCGCCGCAGGCGATCAACAGCTCACGCACGGCCGCCTCGGCGCGGGCCTGGTCGAACGACGGCAGCTTCACCGTCATCGGCGCTGATCCCCGGGGGGCGCCCAGGGATCGATCGGTCCGTTCTCCTCGTTCTGACCCTCCGGAGCGCGGTGTCCACCCGTGGGAGGGCCCGGGTTGTGCCCGTTGGCCTGGGGGTAACCGTTGCCGGAGCCGCCGTTGGCCGGTCCGGACCAGCCGTTCTGCGGACCACCGTTCTGCGGACTACCGTTCTGGGCACCGCCGTTCTGGGGTCCACCGTTCTGGGGTACGCCGTTCTGCGGACCGCCGGGCCAGGTGCCCGGCAGCGGTGCCAGCGGCCCGGGCAGGACGCCACCCGTCCAGTTCTGGGGCCGTCCGCCGTTCTGGGCGGGGGCGTACGGATTGGGAGCGGGGTACGGCTGGCCGTAGCCGGCCGGCGGGCCCTGGGGTGCGCCGTAGGGATAGGGCTGCCCGTACCCGGCCGGTGGCTGTGATCCCATCGGGGCCCCGACCGGGACCGGCGCCTTCGTGAGCTGCGGGGGCTGCGGCGGCGGCCATGGCTCGCCGCGTTCGACGGCCAGTTCGCCCGGGGTCTTGATCGGCGGACGGTCGGAGGGGACCCGCTGGCCCCAGTCGTCGAACGTGGTGATCCGCGGGCGCTTGACGACCGAGGCGAAGATGACCTCGAGATCCTTGCGCTCCAACGTTTCCCGCTCGAGCAGCTTGGTGGCCAGATCGTCCAGCACGTCGCGGTACTCGTTCAAGACGGCCCATGCCTCGGTGTGGGCGGCCTCGATCAGGGCGCGCACCTCGCCGTCGATCTCCGCACCGACCTCGAGCGAGTAGTCGGGCGAGTGGCCGTAGGTCCGACCCAGGAACGGCTCGTCGTCGCCGGTGCCGTACTTGACCGCGCCCAGCTTCGCCGACATGCCGTACTCGGTGACCATGGCGCGTGCGATCTTGGTGGCCTGGGCGATGTCGGAGGACGCGCCGGTGGTCGGCTCGGCGAAGACCAGTTCTTCGGCGGCACGCCCGCCCATCGCCATCACCAGGCGGGCGATCATCTCGGTGCGCGTCATCAGGCCCTTGTCGTCCTCGGGCACGACCAGCGCGTGACCACCCGTGCGTCCCCGCGGCATGATGGTCACCTTGTAGACCGGCTCCAGATCGGGCATCGCCCACGCCGCCAGCGCGTGTCCGCCCTCGTGGTACGCGGTGATCTTGCGTTCCTTCTCGGAGATGACCTTGCCCTTGCGGGCCGGCCCACCGACGACGCGGTCGACCGATTCCTCGAGCGCGGCGTTCGTGATGACGGTGCCATGGGTGCGCGCGGTCAGCAGGGCCGCCTCGTTGATGACGTTGGCCAGGTCTGCGCCGGACATGCCGACGGTGCGCTTGGCGAGCGGCAGGAATTCGACGTCCGGAGCGAACGGCTTGCCCTTGGAATGCACAGCCAGGATCGCCTGACGCCCCCTGAGATCGGGTTGCCCGACCGGGATCTGGCGGTCGAAACGGCCGGGCCGCAGCAGAGCGGGGTCCAGGATGTCGGGCCGGTTGGTGGCGGCGATCAGGATGATGCCGCCCTTGGCCTCGAACCCGTCCATCTCGACGAGCAGCTGGTTGAGGGTCTGCTCGCGCTCGTCGTGACCGCCGCCCATCCCGGCACCGCGGTGCCGGCCGACGGCATCGATCTCGTCGACGAAGATGATGGCCGGGGCGTTCGCCTTGGCCTGCTCGAACAGGTCCCGGACGCGCGAAGCACCCACCCCGACGAACATCTCGACGAAGTCCGAGCCCGAGATCGTGTAGAACGGCACGCCGGCCTCGCCGGCGACGGCGCGGGCCAGCAAGGTCTTGCCGGTGCCGGGCGGCCCGTAGAGCAGGACACCCTTGGGGATCTTGGCGCCGAGCGCCTGGTACCTGGCCGGGTTCTGCAGGAAGTCACGGATCTCGTCGAGCTCCTCGACCGCCTCGTCGGCACCGGCGACATCGGTGAACTTGGTCTGCGGCATGTCCTTGTTCAGCAACTTGGCCTTGGACTTGCCGAACGACATCACCTTGTTGCCGCCACCCTGGGCGTTGTTCATCATCCAGAGCAGGAACAGGATGATCAGGCCGATCGGAATCAGGTAGATCAGCAGCGAGAACAGTCCGGACTGGCTGGTCACCGCAGTGTCGTACCCGGCGACCTTGGAGGCCTGGACGGCCTTGAACACGTCGTTGGACGCGGCGTCCGGGTAGAGCGCGTAGATCTGGCTCGATCCGTCCACCTGGTTGTTCAAGGTCAGCCGGATCCGCTGTTCCTTGTCGTCGATGGTGGCCTGCTTGGCGTTGCCGTTGGACAACTGGGCCAGCACGACCGAGGTCGGCTCCGCCTTGTAGTTCTTGGTGTCGTCGGACAGGTAGGAGTACAGCAGGTACGCGACGAAGGCAACGGCCACCCACAGCAGAGGCGAGCGAATCAGGCGCTTACGGTCCATGTGGCGTTCGGCCGGCGAGCGGCCTCCACCCTCTCTGAGAAATCAGACATCCCGGTTCGCCGGCGGCGACGCCGTGAACCCACATGCTTGCGTGGTCTTGTTCCGATGACTTGCTCCAGTGGTCCGACCCGCCGTTCCGGCGCCTGCGGCCAAGGCGTCAACCTCGACCACCGACCACCGAATCGCCGGGCCCGACCATTGCATTGAGCGTACCGCGGACCAGATTGGTTCCCCGCGTGTTCCGCGCAGGGCGTGATCAGGCGGTATGACCGCGCCCCAGCGGTAGGACCGCATCCCGGCGGTAGGACCGCATCCCGGCGGTAGGACCGCATCCCGGCGGTATGACCGCGCCCCGGAGGTAGGACCGCATGCCGGCGGTAGGACCGCGCCCCGGGCGGTATGACCGCGCCCCGGGCGGTATGACCGCATCCCGGCGGTAGGACGCGGGCCGTCCCGGTAGGACGCTCGAGGGTCCGACGAGTGCCCGGCCCGTCATACCGGGGAGGATCCGTCCTGGTCCATCCCCATGCTCGGAGTTGTCCACATCCTGGCCGATGGCCAGGCCCGCAGGATCGTCCGACCGCGAGAGTGTGCAGCATGGACGAGACCCCGCTGTTCCTCGATCGTGCCAAGTTGCTGGCTGGCGATGTGGCCGTCGCGCGCCTCGATGGCCTGCAACGCTCGGGTGAACTGCACCGACTGCGCCGAGGGCGGTATATCGCCGGAGAGGTCTGGGCCCGGTCCACCGAACAGGAGCGTCATCGGCTGCGGGCTCTGGAACTCGGCGGGGAACTCGGCGGACGAGCGGTGATCAGCCACGAGTCGGCCGCTCTGCTGCTGGGGCTGGAACCACCGTCCGGCCCACCGGGCAAGGTGCACGTGACCTGGCCGGGGAGTCCCGGACGCCGGGCGACCACCAATGTGCACCCCCATCGAGGACGGCTGGACCGGCAGGACCTCACCCTGGTCGAAGGGGTCCTGACGACCAGTGCTGCGCGCACCGTGTTCGACGTGGCGAGGTCGTCGACGCCGGAACGGACTCTCGCTGCAGCCGACTCGGCGCTGCGGCTGAACCTGACGACTGCGGCGCAACTGCGCGCGGTGATCGAGCGCAACCCGGGCATCCCGGGCGCATTCCTGGCCTGCCGACTCCTTGCGTTCGCCGACGCCAGAGCCGAGAGCGTCGGGGAATCCATCTGCCGACTCCGGATGGCCCAACTGGGTCTCCCGATCCCCGAACTGCAGACGGAGATCCGGCTCGCCGGTCAAGGCACTACCGCACGTGTCGATTTCGACTTCGCCGGGCAGCGAACCGTCTGCGAGTTCGACGGCCGGGTGAAGTACGGGCGGCTGCTCCAGCCAGGACAGAGTCCCGGTGACGCGGTCTTCCACGAGAAGGTGAGGGAAGACCGGATCCGGGACACCGGACGACAGATGGTCAGGGTCACCTGGGCGGATCTCGCGCGCGGTGCCGCGGTGCTCCAGCGGTTCGGTGCAGCGTTCGCACGTGCCGGATGCCCGGATTGGCGTCCCGAACCCCGTCGTTTCCTCACCGCAGCCGATCTCTCCTTGCCGCAGCAGATCTCTCCGCGCGGCGCCTCGCCCCAGCCCGTCGCCGCAGCCCACGCAGCCCATCGCAGCCCACGCAGCCCATCTCGTATGACCACTGACCAGGTCGTATGACGCTCAAGCGTCCTACTAGGGGGCACCGGATCATACGAGCCGGGGCCGGTCGTACAAGCTGAGCCGGGGCCGGTCGTACAAGCTGAGCCGGGGCCGGTCGTACAAGCTGAGCCGGGGCCGGTCGTACAAGCTGAGCCGGGGCCGGTCATACAAGCTGAGCCGGGGCCGGTCATACGAGCTATGCCGGGCCGAGCCGGGCCGCCGGGCCGAGCCGGGCCGCCGGGCCGAGCCGAGCCGAGCGAGCCTGGCGAGCCGCGCGTCAGGCGTACATGTGCTCCCCGAGCAGCCCGACGAACGGGAGGTCGCGATAGCGCTCGTTGAAGTCCAGACCGTAGCCGACGACGAAGTCGGTGGGGATGTCGAACCCGACGTACGCGACCTCGACCTCCACCTTCACCGCCTCCGGCTTGCGCAGCAGGGCGACGATCTCGATCGAGGCCGGCCCGCGCGTCTGGAGGTTCCGCTGCAGCCAGGACAGGGTCAGGCCGGAGTCGATGATGTCCTCGACGATGACGACGCGCCGGCCGGTGATGTCCCGGTCGAGATCCTTGAGGATCCGTACCACCCCCGACGACGAGGTCGCCGAACCGTAGGAGCTGACGGCCATGAACTCCAGCTCCGAGGGGATCGGCAACGCTCTCGCGAAGTCGGTGACGAACATCACCGCTCCCTTGAGGACGCAGACGAGCAGCGGTGGGGTGTCCCCGGTGTGGTTGGCCGCTACCGCCTTGGCCAGCGCACTGATCTTGGCCTGCAGCACCTGCTCGGAGATGAGGGTCGCCGCGATCTCGCCGTGATATCCGTGCTCGACGCCGGGATCGAGGTCGCCGGGGCCGGGGCGGACGGCGTCGGCGGAGGTCAGGATGGTGGTCAGAGCATTTGCGGTTGCCGGGATGCCGGGCACGCGTCTCCCCAGATTGGTCTGGTCCGGTCCCGCACGACGGGCCGTACCTACGGATGCGGTGGCCACCGTCGGCGGCTCACGGGTCAGCCTGCCATCGCGCCCGTCAAGAGTCCATCGGGGTCGGACCTGACGCGCGCCGGCACCCGCGCAAGCTCCGGTACCGGTCTCAGGCGTCGACGGGGACGGCCCGCAGCGTGGTCCCGGTCCGGACGGCGTCGACCGCACCGGGCAGGCGTACCGCCCCGGTCCGCCGCGGCCCCATCGCCAACGAATCGAGCCGCAGAAGGTGTTCCGCAGTCAGTGCTTTCGCGCCCATCGCATCGGCCCAGGCCCGCAGCGCACGGCGTCGCAGCGCGACCGGATGGGCGGCCAGCGCCTCGAGATCGACCACCCCGCCGGACTGCCAGACCTCCGCGAGCACCCTGGCCGCCAGGTAGTCCAGCGCCTGCAGGTCCTCGGCGAGCAGGGTCGCCGTTCGAGCAAGTGCCGACCGGACCCCGCCCCCTAGTACGTCCTCCATCAGCGGCAGCACCTCGCGCCGCAGCCGGACCCGGGTGAACGCCGGATCAAAGTTCTGCGGATCCGCCCAGTAGTCGAGACCTGCTTCCTGGCACGCTTTTTCAGTGTCTTCACGGCCCAGTTCCAACAGTGGGCGACCCCACGGCCGGCGCCACCGCGACATCCCGGCGATCGACCGGGGGCCCGACCCGCGCCCGAGCCCGAGCAGCACCGTCTCGGCCTGGTCGTCGGCCGTGTGGCCCAGCAGCACGGCGTGGTGGGCGGTGCCCAGGTCACCGGAGGCGGGCAGCAGTGAGCGATACCGCGCGGCTCTGGCCGCTGCCTCGGTGCCACCCTGCGTGCCCACCGTCACGGTCTCGATCCGCACGGTGCTATAGCCGATGTCGTGCAGTTGCTCCGCCGTCCGGAGCGCCTGGCCGGCCGATCCCTCCTGCAACCGGTGATCGACGGTCACGGCGTCCAGGATCGACTCCTCGATCTCGGCGATCGCTGCCAGGGCCAGGGCCAGCGAGTCGGCGCCTCCCGAACAGGCGACCGTCACGCGGGCACAGGATGCCCCGAACTCGGACATCCAGCTCCGGACGGCGGCGCCGACCAGATCGACGCTCACTGCAGGACCCGGTTGATCCAGCCCTGCGGATCAGTGGTCTCCGCCCTGGTGGGCAGGGTCTCCGGGGAAGTCCAGATGGTGTTGAACCGCTCCATCCCGACCTCCTCGACGACAGAACCGACGAACGCAGCTCCCTTGACGTACTGCGCCATCTTCATGTCCATCCCGAGCAGCGACCGAAGGATCCGGTCGAACGGGCCACGGCCCTTCTTGCGACGCGCGGTGAACGAATTGCGGATGGACCCGACGGACGGGATCACGCTCGGCCCCACCGCGTCCATCACATGGTCGGCGTGACCTTCCAGCAAGGTCATCAGTGCCATCAACTGGTCGAAGATCGCGCGTTGCTCCGGTGTCTGGATCGTCTCGATCCAGGAGCCGCCTGCGCCGGATCGGGAGCCGCCCTTCACCGCCCGCACGAGCCGGCCCAGCAGCTCGCTCGGATCCGTGTCGGCGGCCGCCCCGAATTCGGCGACCAGCGTCCGGAAGTGTTCGCGCAGCCACGGCACCGCCGTGAACTGCAGACGGTGGGTGCTCTCGTGCAGGCACACCCACATCCGGAAGTCGGCCCGATCGGCCTCCAGCTCCCGCTCGACCTTGATGATGTTCGGCGCGACCAGCAGCAACACTCCGGGGGTGGCGGCATCCGGACCGGCGAGCGTCAACGGGTCGTACTGACCGAGCACCCGGCTGGACAGGAAGCTCAGCACCACACCCAGCTGGGCGCCGGCAGCGGCCTTGGCACGTGGCGCCTGGCCGAGCTTGCCACTGAGTTTGGCTGCCAGCGGCGCGGTCAGCTCGGCCATCCCGGCCGCGGTGGCCTCGATCCAGTGCGGCCGATCGACGATCCTGGCCAGTTCGACGGGAAGTCCGTGCCCGAGCCCGGTCGTGTCCCTGACGATCAGCTCGGCCCTGGCCGAGAAGTCCTGAAGGTCGTCGACGGCCTGCCGGGCCTCCAGGTGCGAGACGTGCGGCCCGGTGGGGGCCAGCCGCTGTCCGGCACGGACGGCAGCAGCCCAGTCGATCGCTTCGGCAGCCATGGGTCAACGGTAGAGCAGCCGCGCTCCGGCCGGTCCCCGCACCGCACCCCGGAACCGGGGGGAGGCCAACCCGCACGAGAAGCCCGGTCAGCTGCAGCCGCACCCGCGCAACGCGGCCGCAAAGACGTCCTGCGCGTTCAGCCCGGGGTTGGACACCCCGTTGGAGTTGAGCCCGAACACCAGGAGTCGTCCGTCGACATCCGGGACGTAGCCGACCATCGCGTAGGTGACCTGGACCTTTCCGGTCTTCGCCCGCACCCAACCGATACCCGGCTTGGCCGCGGCGGACGTGAACCGGTTCTGGGCCTTGGACAGCGTGCCCGAAACGCCCGCCACCGGAAGACCCGTGATCAGGCCGCGCAGCGCCGGGATCCGTCCGCTGACGGCAGCGTCCATCACGCCGGCCATCAGGGCGACCGGCGCTCGGTCGATGATCGACAGACCCGACCCGTCGACCATCGTCAGGCCGACCGTGTCGAACTTCAGATCCTGCAGCGCGATCGTGACGGCCTGAGCGGCGCCCGTGAAACTCGGTGCGCCGCCGAGCGTGATGGAGACCTGGCGGGCGAGCGCCTCGGCCAGCACGTTGTCGGAGTTGAGCAGGGCCTGGGCCAGCAGCACGGACATGGGCTGGGACCGGACGCTGGCCAGCACCTTCGCGCCCTTGGGTGCGGTGCCATCGGTGGTCACGCTCAGATTCGGGTTGCCCAGCGCCCTGGCCAGCGCCTTCCCTGCGGTCATCGCCGGGGTGCCGGTGCGCGAGGAGTTCTCGTCCGAGGGATCCTTCCGGTCGCCGTCGACCATCAGGGCCTGCATCTTGGTGATGAACCCGCCCGCGACGTCACCGGCATCCCAGCCCTGCGCCAGGTCGTCGCCGGTCCAGTAGCTGGTGTCGGTGACGATCCTGGTCACCTTGGCGCCGGAGGCCACCACCTGCGCGGCCAGGTCAGCGACCGTCGGGGCTCCGGAATAGACCGTGTTCACGTTGGCCGACCTGGCGGACAGCGTCACGTCCCCGCCGCCGACGAAGTAGATGGTGCCGTCGGCTCCCTGGACGATCCTGGTGGTGAACCGGCTGGCCGGGTCGACCTTGGACAGCAGCGCGGCACCGGTCAGCAACTTCATCGTCGACGCCGGCTGGCTCACGGTGTTCGGGCTCTTGCTCCACAGCACCTTTCCGGTGGCCGCGTCGATCACGATGCCCGTGAACTGGGCCAGCGCCCGGTTGGCCAGCGCCGGCCCGAGGATCTTCGTGACACCGGCCGCGGTCGGGACCTTGCCCGCATCGACCGCCAACGGCTTGATCCTCGCCGCGGCCACGGTCACCGGCGGGTCGACTGCGGAGATGGTCGGCGGGGCGACGACCGAGCTGACCCCCGGGGTCGTCGTCGTCGAATTGGCGGTCTTCGGCCAGAACAGCACGGCGACCGTCGCGGCCGCAGCCACCAGCAGGAGCGACACCACGATGATCATTGCCTTGCGGCCCGACGAACGCGTCCCTGACACAACTCTCCTTCTGTCGCACATCCGAACCGGTCATCGCAACGGCACCACCCCGAGAACCCCGGCCGGCACACGAGCGGGTCGCCGTGCGACGCAGAGCGACCCGCGGCGCAGAACCACACGGTGACCGCGACCTCCGCCGACACAGTGTGATTGAAACCTCGCCCCGCAGCGCAAGGCAACCGGGCAACACCGACCCGGCACGGTCGGACTCCAGACTAGAGTCTCGACGTAGGCAGTTTGTGAAGCGGTGGCCCGGGATTCCCTCGTGAGAACGGGCCAGGACCTGAAGAATCGCCTCCACAAGGGCAGTTACGATCATCCGACCGGCGGTGTTCGACCCCGGGGTCGATCGCAACGAGGCGAGAGAAGGTATAGACCGTGGAATTCGACGTCACCATCGAGATCCCCAAGGGCAGCCGGAACAAGTACGAGGTCGACCACCACAGCGGTCGCATCCGTCTCGACCGCACCCTCTTCACAGCGACCCAGTACCCCGCAGACTATGGGTTCATCGACGACACCCTGGGGCAGGACGGTGATCCCCTGGATGCTCTGGTGCTCCTGTCCGAACCGACCTTCCCCGGTTGCCTGATCCTGGCCAGGGCCATCGGCATGTTCCGGATGACGGACGAGAAGGGCCCCGACGACAAGGTTCTGTGCGTGTCGGCGAACGACCCGCGCCAGGCGAACCTGCAGGACATCGGCGACATGTCGATCTTCGAACGCCTGGAGATCCAGCACTTCTTCGAGGTCTACAAGGATCTCGAGCCGGGCAAGAGCGTCGAGGGTGCCAACTGGGTCGGCCGCGGCGACGCCGAGACCGAGATCCGCATCTCCTTCGGACGCGAGAAGAAGCGCCTGGCCGCCGAGGCCGAGGCGCTGGCGAACGGTGAGACCCCACCGGTCCACTGAGCACCCTGTCCCGGGACGTGTCCCGGAAGTGAAGAAGGCGGACCCGCCGTTCGGCGGGTCCGCCTTCTTCGTCCAATCAGGTCTGGATGCGCGAGACCGACTGCTACCAGCGGGATCCGCGCTGCACCTCGCGCAGCTTCGGTCGCACGTCGAGCACGTAGACCAGGTCGCCGATCAGCGCGGCGAGCCAGAGCAGACCGAAGACCGCGAACGGCCCCTGGACCAGCACACCGAGCACCGAGACCACGGCGCACGCCGCGGTGATGCCGCTCCAGGTGCCCTTGGTCTGCTTGTCGGCGGCGGCGAACGCGTCCGGCCGCCGGGTGGCGGCGTCGGACACCGCGAAGACTCCGAGCAGCGCCCCGGCGATCTGCAGAATCCAATCGATGGAGTTGATGATCGGATTGACGATGTCCATGGATCCAGAATACGTGCGCGCGGGCGGTCCTCACCGCGGTCTCGGGCACAGGGTGGGTCGGTGGATGGATCCGTACCGAGAACGGCGCGGGCCGCGGCCCCTCGGCGGGCGGTGTGGCCGACCGGGCCAGGAGACGCACCCGACCGACCAACCTGTGCTGGACCGATCAGCTCTCGGGTGTTTCCGGGTGGATGACCACCGTTTCGACGACCGGCATCACGGTGGTCCGACCGGCCGACCTCCGGACGGTCTGCTTCGCCGTGATGAATTTGGGGGCGGCCTTGGGGACGACCTTGTCGGCGGACTTGGTGACGGGCCGCTTCGCGGGCTTGGCGGGTGCCGGTTTCGCGGCCACCGGCTTCATAGCGACGGGCTTCGCAGCGACCGGCTTCGCAGCCACCGGCTTCACGGCCGCGGGCTTCACGGCCACCGGCTTCACGGCTACCGGCTTCACGGCTACCGGCTTCACGTGCGCCGGCTTCGCAGCGGTCGGAGTCATCACGCCCGACTTCGCAGCCACTGGCGCGGCCGCCGTTCTCGGACCTGCCTTCGGGGTGGGGACCGCCGGGGTGGCAACCGTCGGATCTGCGGCCGTGGGCGCCGCGGTCCTGGTGGGCCGAGCTCTCGCAGCGGCCCTGACCGGAAGCTTGACGGCCGCCCGGGCGACCGGTCCGGCCTTCGCCGCCACCGCCTCGGCGACGGCGCCGGGGTGCACTCCGGTGGCCCTCATCCTGGTCCAAGTCTTGTCGCCGCGGTCGGCGAGATTGCCGTAGATCATGCCGAACAGGTGTGAGTACGCCTCCACGGTTTCCTGGACGGCATCGGGCGACAGCGACTGCGCCACGACCTGGAACTCGGCAACCTTCTCGGGCATCTGCGCGATGAACTCCTGCGCCTTGGCCGGGGCCTCCGCCGCGAACTGCTCGATCGTGCCGGCCACGTCGGCCGCGACCTTCTGCGCCCGCGACGGTAGGTCGGAGACCTTCGATCCCAGATCCGAGGCCGCAGACCTGACGTCGGTGATGTCGATCGAAGGCGTCGGAACCCGTTCCCCGATGGAGTCCGAGAGAGATTCCCGCAGGTCGGCAAAGCGCTCGAGGGCCATGTGCCCGGCGCCGATGGCCGCCAGCACCGGACGGGGCAGGCCGCCGAAGCGAGCGGCGATCTGCTCGACCGCATTCTCCGACACGGCGCGGATATCGGTGATCAAAGACATGTTGCTCTCCTTTCGGCCGCTGCCGGAGCACGACCGTGACGTTGGTGGGCGGTACTTCTCACTGCTGATGCGATTTTCACTACCGGGACGACTTGATCTGTCCTGGAGGGCCGGCCCTCTCGGCTGCCGTCCGGCCCGACGGCATGTCCCCTCCGACCGGAACCACCTGCGCCACCGACGCTTCGGATTCTTTGCGAAAGGCGGAGTAGATGTCGACCAACGAGGATTTCTGCCGTTCGGTCAGCACCGCATCGGCGCGGATGGCCAGTACCACCTCCGGCGCTTCGGCGGCTTCCAGGATCCCGGCCCTGGCCAGCAACGATTCGACGGAGATCGACAGGCCGTGGGCGATCTGCGCCAGGATGTCAGCACTGGGGCGCCGGAGCCCGCGCTCGACCTGCGACAGATACGGATTGGACACCCCGGCCTTGGCGGCCAGACCGCGCAGCGAGATCTGCGCACTGGTGCGCTGATCGCGGATGAAGGTGCCCAGATCCTTGACGGGAGAGAGCACGGGGAACAGATCCATCCCGCGTTCACCCCTTGCGTACTGGTCGACAATCCCTGCGTTCCCGATCTCTGCGCTTCACGGTAGGGCCGGGTGCTTGCTATTGCAAGCACCACTGCTAACGCGGGCGGGCCGCATGTGTCCGGTGTCACCGCGCCGGGTGGGGTGCGCAGCAGTCGGTGTCACACCGCAGAATCGAGAACCCGCTGCGCCTCGCGGGTGGCGCGGTCGTTCGAGACCAGATTGCGCGAGCCGTTCAACTTGGACGAGATGTGCTCGGCGACCGTGACCGGCGGATAGAGCTCGACATCCCCGGGGCCGACCACGCCGGGCAGGGTGGCGATGACGGCGTCCACGTTTCCGTCGTGGAAGTAGGCGGCCGATCTGCGGCGCTCGATCCGACCGTCGACGACCGGGGGCTTGACCCGGTGCAGCGTGGAACGCCACACCTCGTTGGTCCAGCGCGCCGTCAGATCGCCCAGATTGACCAGCAGCGCACCGGGTTCGGGCAGCACGTCGTGCCAGGAACCGTCCTCAGCGAGCACTTGGAGGCCGGCCACCCGGTCCGCCCAGAGGACGGTGACGATGCCGAAGTCGGTGTGCTCGCCCATTCCGGTGAGGTCACCGACCAGTTCGATCTCGCCCGGCGGAAGCGCGTAGTTGTTCATCCTCAACACATCCAGCGAATGATCGGTGAATTCGCCGAAGTAGCCGGCCGGTAGTCCGAGCGCATCCGCGAAGATCACCGTCAGTGTCCTGGCGACCCGTCCGGCCTCGGCGAACCAGGTCAGTGCGCCTTCGGCGAAGCCGGGAACCCCGACAGGCCAGACGTTGTCGGCGTAGTGCTCGGGTGGGAGGTCGAGGTCGGGATAGGCGTCCACGCCCTGGCCGATGTTGAACGCCTCGAAGAAGTCGTTCATCCTGGTCGCCGATCCCACCCCGAGGCTCAGCGAGAGCTGCTCGGTCCTTGGCGCGCTGTAGCCGCGGTTGACCCCGGCGATCACCGACTCCTTCTTGACATCCAATGGCAGACAGAAGAAATCGTCCATCGCCGCGGTGAGCCCGTCGATCGTCGACTGCGCTACGCCATGCCCCACGATCTGGATGAAACCCACCGTCCGACAGGCGTGATCGACGGCAGCCGCAGTCTCCGCCCGCTGCTGCGACGTCCCCGGCCCGACGTAGGGACCGATGTCCACCACGGGCACCTGGAACGTGGTCGGCCTGGACGTGCCGAACAGGTCTGTCGTCATCACTGCACTCCCTGGGATCTGCCCGCCGGTGGGGAATCTGCACATCGGCCAGAGCCACGCCGCCGAACGGCTCCAGCGTGACACCGAATTGTTACCCCGGCCCCCGCGGGCCGTGACAACCCGATGAATCCGGCCCGGTGGATCCCGGTCCGGTGGGACCCGGTCCAGCCGTCCCGCGGAACGAGGCAGGCGCTCCGGCGGTCATCGCGATCCGGTGATCATCGTCGACCGGCCCCCTCCCCGACCAGGCCGGCGGCGGCCGGTGCCGACGGGTGGTCGTAGGCGAGGACGACGTCCCACTTCCCGAGCGGCTCGTACTCGTCGCGGTAGCGCTCGAAACCGGCTGCCCACCAGGCCCGATCCGGTGGCAACGCCCGTCCCAGCGCGCCCCGGCCCACCTCCAGACCCACCACGGCGTCCAGCTGCAACCCGGCCGCAAACAAGAAGGGCCCGTCCAGCAGCAGGACGGCGCCCGGCCGCCCCGGGGAGTACTGCTGCCGCACCGATCGGTCGCTGACCGGGTCACGCAGCCTCGTCAGGTGGGGCAGGCCCTCCCGGACGGGCCCGATCAGCTCGCGGGTCAGGGCCTCGGAGTCCACCCACCCCGTCATCAGCATGTCCAGATCATGACGGCCCAGTTCCAGCCGGAGCGCCGACGGCCGCCACCACCAGGTGGTGGACGCCCTCACCACCGGGCAGCCGGACGACCGCAGTACCTCACCGACCTGATCGGCCAGATCGGTCGCGCCCACCTCGGCGGGCCCGTCGAATCCGATGACGGTGCCCCCGGGGGCACCGGCCGTGCCGAGCGACGGACGGACCGCGGACGGCAGCACGGTCGTCCGGATCCAGGCGGCCAATTCCTCCACGAGTCTGGCGGGGGTCAACGGGATGAATCGCACCGGTCCCAGCTTGCCATCGGCGTCGAGACCGAGGAGCGGTGCGGTCCGGGTTCGAGCACGGCCGGGCGAACGCTAGGACTTGCACAGGCAGAACAGGTGCCCCGCCGGATCCACGAAGACCCGGAAGTTGGCGTCGCCCCCCGGGAGGCCGGTCGGACGGGCTCCGAGCGCAACGACCTGCTGCTCCCCGCGGTCCAGGTCGGGTACGTCGAGATCCAGATGCACCTGCTGCGGCACCGCCTCGTCCGGCCAGGTCGGCGGTACGTAACCGGGCGCGAGCTGGAACGCCATTCCCGGGCCGCCGGCGCCCCGGATGGTGACCCAGTCGTCACTCGCGTCCTGGATCTCCCAGCCGAGCACCGCGCAGTAGAACTCGGCCAGGGACCGGGGATCGGCGGTGTCGAGGACGGTCAGGTCGAAGGTGGCGATGGGGGTCAGAGCACTCGGTTCCGTCATGCCTACCATCGTCCCCCCGATCCCCCCGGCCCAGGCAACCCCCGCGCAGACAGTTCTCCCCGGCGCGTCCCAGAATTCCCGTTCGAGACGAGATCACCACCCGAACCGTCGCTTTCGTCTGCGCGGAAGGCATCCGGCGACGTCGTCAGAGCAGAGCGGTGGCCAGGGTGTAGATGACCAGTCCGGCGAGGGCCCCGACCACCGTGCCGTTGATCCGGATGAACTGCAGGTCCCGTCCGACCTGCAGCTCGATCTTGCGGCTGGTGGCCTCCCCGTCCCAACGGGCGATGGTCTCGTCGATCACGGCGGTGATGCTCCTGGCGTGGTGGCGGGCCAGGTAGCCGGCGGCGTCGGCCACCCAGGCGTCGACCTTCGATGCCGTCGGGCCGTCCTCCTGCAGACGCCGGCCGAACGCCGTCAGCCCCTCGAGCACGGAGACCCGCAGCGGCGATTCCGGGTCGGCCGCCGCCGCGAGGAGCGTCTCCTTGATCGAGCGCCACGCGCCCGCCGCCAGCAGCCGGACCTGATCGTTGTCCATGATCCGGTCCTTGATGGCGTCGGCCTTGGCCATCGTGACCGGGTCGTGCTGGAGATCGTCGGCGAACTCACCCAGGAAGTGGTCGAGGGCGATCCGCAGCTGGTGCTGGGGGTCGGTCTTCACGGCGAGGGCGAACGCTTCGACCTCCCGGTAGATCTTGTCGGCCAGGTACCCGTCCAGAAATTTCGGCGACCACGACGGCGCCCGCTGGGAGACGACCCTGGATACCAGCGTGTAGTTGCCCCTGATCCAGTCGTAGACCCGGTCGATGATGAAATCGACCAACGGGTGGTGCTCACCCCTCGCGAACACCTCCGCGGCGATGCGGCCGAGCGGCGGGCCGACCTCGGTCCCGGCGATCTTCCGCCGCGCGACGGCCTCGAGCACACCGGCGACCTGGTCGTCCTTGAGGACGGTGGAGATCCCCCGGACGGCCGTCGCCATTTCGTCGGTGATGCGGGCGGCACCCTCCGGGGAGGCGAGGAACCCGCCGAGCCTCGAAGCGATCGAGAACCGGGACAGCTTCTCCCTGATCACCTCCTCCGACAGGAAGTTGGTCGCGACGAATTCCGAGAGCGAGGAGCCGATCGCATCCTTGCGCTCGGGAATGATCGCGGTGTGCGGGATCGGCAGGCCGAGGGGCCGGCGGAACAGGGCCGTCACCGCGAACCAGTCGGCCAGCGCGCCGACCATGCCGGCCTCGGCGGCGGCGCGGACGTAGCCGAGCCACGGATGACGCGCCTGCAGCGAGAACGCGACGACGAAGATGATCGCCATCACCGCCAGCATCGAGGTGGCGATGACCTTCATCTGCACCAGACGCCGCCTCCGCTCCTGATCGGCCGGATTCAGGAGTTGTTGCGTCGTCATGCGCCCATTGTGCGTGGCTGCGACCACCCCGGGGGCCAGGACCCACGCGTGCGGTAGGAATGAGCCATGCCTCTGGTCCCGGCGCTGCAGCCGTTCCGCACCACGATCTTCGCCCAGATGTCGGCGTTGGCCGTCTCCACCGGAGCGATCAATCTCGGGCAGGGTTTTCCGGACACGGACGGGCCGCCGGCCATGCTGGAGGCTGCCCAGCGCGCCATCCGTGACGGGTTCAACCAGTACCCGCCCGGCCCGGGGATCCCGGCACTGCGGCAGGCGATCTCGCACGGGAGGCGTCGCGACCACGGCCAGGTCTTCGATCCCGAAGACGAGGTGCTGGTGACGGTCGGCGCGACCGAAGCCGTCGCCGCTGCGGTGATCGCGCTGGTCCAGACCGGCGACGAGGTGATCATGCTGGAACCGCACTACGACTCCTACCCGGCGGTGGTCGCGATGTCCGGTGCCCGGCACGTGTCGGTACCGCTGCGCACGACGGACGGACGTTTCGCGCTCGATCTGGACGACCTGGCCGCCGCGATCACCCCGGCCACGAAGCTGATCCTGCTCAACACCCCGCACAATCCGACCGGGACGGTGCTGACAGCCGACGAACTGGCCGGCATCGCCCGGCTCGCGATCGATCACGACCTGGTCGTGGTGGCCGACGAGGTCTACGAGTACCTGACGTTCGACGGCACGCAGCACCTCCCGATCGGCACCCTGCCCGGCATGGCCGAGCGCACCATCACCGTGTCCAGCTCCGGGAAGACGTTCAACGCCACCGGTTGGAAGATCGGCTGGGCCTGCGGTCCGGCTCCGTTGATCGCGGCGGTCCGGGCGGCGAAACAGTTCCTCACCTACGTCGGCGGCGCACCGTTCCAGCCGGCCATCGCCTACGCCCTCGAGCACGAGATGGACTGGGTGGCCGGTATGCGGGACAGCCTGCAGCACAAACGGGATCGGCTCTGCGAGGGCCTTCTGGCCGCCGGCTTCACGGTGCACCGGCCGCAGGGCACCTACTTCGTGGTCACCGACATCCGTTCGGTGGCCGACCGTCTGGACCGCCCGGCCGACGGGATGGCGTTCTGCCTCGACCTGCCCCGGCTGGCCGGTGTGGTCGCCGTCCCGCAGGAGGTCTTCCACGACGATCCGGCCGACGGCACACCGTTCGTGCGGTTCGCCTTCTGCAAGAAGGACGACATCATCGATGCTGCGGCGGCCGGGCTTGCGAGAATGAGCGCATGATCTCCCCCACCCCCCGCTCCGGGACCGCAGCACGCGTCCAGGCCCTCCTGAACGATCACCCGGTGCTGGACGGCCACAACGACGTCGCCTGGGCGCTGCGGCGTCAGGTCGCCTACGACCTCGACCGGAGAGACCTCGCGACGTCACAACCGTTGCTGCACACCGACATCCCGCGACTTCGACAGGGCGGGGTCGGCGCCCAGTTCTTCTCCGTCTACGTCCCCGGCACCATGCCTACCGGCGATGCGGTGGTCGCCGTCCTCGAGCAGATCGATTGCGTGGCAGCTATTCTCGCCCGTTACCCGGAGACGTTCGCGGCGGCGAGGACGGCGGCGGAGGTGCGTCAGGTGATGGCATCCGGTCGGATCGCCGCGCTGATGGGCGCCGAAGGCGGGCACAGCATCGCCGGATCACTCGCCGTCCTGCGGACCCTGCAACGACTCGGGGTCGGCTACCTGACGCTCACCCACAACCAGAATCCACGCAAGGACGGCGTCGCGTGGGCCGACGCCGCCACCGACCGGCCCGAGGCCGACGGGCTGTCCGCTTTCGGACGCGATGTGGTGCGGGAGATGAACCGGATCGGCATGCTGGTCGACCTCTCGCACGTCGCGCCGGCCACCATGGCCGATGCGCTGGACACCTCGACGGCCCCGGTGATCTTCTCGCATTCCTCCTGCCGGGCGGTCACCGATCACGTCCGCGACGTGCCCGACGACGTATTGACCAGGCTCGCCGCCAACGATGGCGTGCTGATGGTGACCTTCGTGCCCGACTTCGTGAACCAGGCCGTGGCCGACCACACCGCGGCGCACGACCGTCGCCGCGAGGAGCTGGGCGTCGCCAAGACCACCGTCTACACCGAAATCGTCGACACCGAGCACGATCCGGCCGCGTTGAAGGCGATGCAGGAATGGGAGGCCGCCCACCCCGCCCCGGTCGCGACCCTGTCCGACGTCGCCGACCACCTCGACCACGCCCGGGAGGTCGCCGGCCCGGCCCACCTGGGCCTCGGCGGCGACTACGACGGCGTCGAATCGCTCCCCACCGGCCTCGAGGACGTCTCGACCTACCCGGCGTTGCTGGGCGAGCTCGCCGAGCGGGGTTGGAGCGACGCCGACCTCGCGGGCCTGACGAGCGGCAACATCCTGCGCGTTCTCCAGGCGGCCGAGGATGCCGCCGACGTGACGGCCACCTCTTCGGGCTCCGTCAGGACCGCGTGACCTCCGTCTCCATCGTGAGCTCGGAATCGGTGACGTCCAGGTCGACCGTGATGGCGGCGACCCCGTCCAGGGACTGCAGGTGGGTGCCACCGCAGGCGATTCGTTCCTGCCCGTCCGGCAGGTCGCACACCCAGGTCCGGCGGTCGGTCAGTCCGGGCCCCTCGGTCTCCACGGCGATGGTCGCGCCGGCCTCGACCCAGCGGGCCAGTGTCCCGTTCGCCGCCGCGGCCACTGCTTCGACCGACAGGCCGGTCGCGTCGAAACCCCTCTTGCGCAGGGACTTTCCCAGACGGTAGACGTCGCGGGCCCCATCCGGACGGATCCGCGAGGAGACCAGCGCCAATCCGTCGAAGTTCGGGTGGCCCAGGCCATCGGTCGGCACCGGCTTGCGCCAGCGATCCGCCAGCGCGGCATTCAGGGCGAGTGCAGCGATGTGGCAGGCCGTGTGCCCGAAGCACAGCGACTCGCGGTAGGGGGCGTCCACCTCCAGCAGCACCCGTCGACCGACGACCGGAACGGGACTGCCGGGAGCCAGCACGTGCACGACCACGAAGGCCCAGCCGGGCTCGCCCCTGCGCACCGGAATATTAGTTGCAGTCAGCAAGTTCACACCTTGTGTGGCCCCCAGAACAGCGTCGACGACTTCGACGGTGACCCCGTCGATCGTGACGGTCCCGCGGTCCGGACCCTGGTCCGGCCAGCCGTGGTCGACCGGATGGAACGGCGAGATCGTCGTGACGAGGCCGGTCAGCGCACCAACCTCCGCCGCCGCACCCCTGACAGCGGGGTCGACCGTCGACGCTTCGGATCTGTCGACCTCGACGACGGCCAGCACCTCGGCATCGGCGCGGAGACCTCCGGCGGGGAACGTCACGCGGGTATCGATGAGTTCGAGCACCTGCCCATCCTTGCGCAGGACGGCCTGCCGGCTGCGCCGCGACCGCGTCACACCGACCAGTCCGGCAGACCCCAGGCCACCGAAGTCCGTTGGAACCCGCACCACGGCGACCCCGGGGACAGTCACAGGGTCAGCAGTCACAGGGTCGACACAGCAGGCGGACAGCCAGTCCAATCATGAGCAAGGCAAAGTAATCACCATGACGCAGTTGATCACCTCAGGGCCGGTACCGGCACCGAGCACACCGGTCGCGATCTCCGGCACGATCCGTGCCCAGGGCATCCGCTTCGTCGGCGTGGGCAGCGCCGGCACCATCCTTCAGCTGGGTCTCTATGCCGCGACCGCCACCTTCATCGGCGCTCAGGTCGCGTCGATCGCCTCCTGGCTGGTCTCCACCCTGGTCACCAATGCCACCCACCGGGCCGTGACCTTCGGCGTGCACGGCACCCGCCGCAACCGTTCCGACCAGCTCGTCGCCTTCCTCACCTGCGTCGTCGGGCTGCTGATCACCTCGTTGGTGCTGTCCGAACTCTCGGACGCGGACGGGCTCTCCGGCGTGATCGCGATCCTTGCGGTCAACACCATCGTCGGTGCCGCCCGCTTCGTCGGCATGCGCTGGTGGCTCAGCGCCTCCGGGCAACGCTTCGGCAGCCGGCTCGGCTCGGTCGCGTCCGCGATCCGTGTCGTCCTCCGCGGGCACGGCCCGATCTCTTCCGAACGCAGCTGGTAGCACCGTCCGCAGCTCGTCGGACCGGCGACCCGCTCGTCTGCCCCTCGAGCGTCATACCCCAGACCCGGCAGTCATACAGGGGAAGCCACGCCAGACGCTCGCAGGACCGGCGACCCGCTCGTCTGCCCCTCGAGCGTCATACCCCAGGCCCGGCAGTCATACAGGGGAAGCCACGCCAGACTCGTAGGACCGGCGACCCGCTCGTCTACCCCTCGAGCGTCATACCCCAGGCCCGGCAGTCGTACAGGGGAAGCCACGCCAGACTCGTAGGACCGGCGACCCGCTCGTCTACCCCTCGAGCCGCAGCTGGTAGCACCGTCCGCAGCTCGTCGGACCGGAGACCCGCTCGTCTGCCCCTCGAGCGTCGTACACCCGGACCGGCAGTCATACCGGGCAAGGCGCGTCATACCCCGGGCCCGGCAGTCACACCCGGGCAAGGCACGTCATACCCACGGCCCCACAGTCATACCGGGGCAAGGCGCTCATGCCCGCGGCCCGGCAGTCATACCGGGCAGGGCAGGTCAAAGTGCCCGTCAGCGCCTCGGTGTATCGATTCCGAACGCCCAACCCCTTGTTGGGATAGCCCGCTGTGGAGTAAGAACTGTTGTCACACGACGGATTTCATCCAGGCATGGCCGGTAGCGCCGCTGAACGTGCCCGTCTGGACCCCTGAGTGAACCGAAAGTGCGAGCAGGACGAACGGTGACGGGCACCGGCGACGCAGGTCGCCCTCCCCGCCGCTACCCCCGGAGCCAGTGACGCCGGATGTGGGTCCTGCACCTCGCGCTCCCGGTTGCGGTGAGCGGCTGTTCGGCGACACGAGTGATTCCTCCGTGATTCTCCCGTTCGGGAGGTTCGCGATCGGGCGGATCTCGTCGGCGCAGGACAGGTCCAGGTGGTCACCCTGGCATTCGCGGGACGGGTGCAGTGCTGCGCCCCCCGTTGAATCCGGCGCCGCGCAGAGAGGCCCCGGCCGACCCTCGGATGGCCGGGGCCTCCTCTGACTGAAAACCTCCGCGTGAAAACCCCTGCCTGAACACCCCTGCCTGAACACCTCCGCCCGAAAACCCGTGCGAGAAACCCGTCCGTGCGTCGGCCTCGTGCTGCCTGCTGCGTGGCGCCTGGACCGCTCTTCCAACTTCTTCGGTGTTCGACGGAGCCGATGCGGGCCCGGTAGCGTCACATCCGTGCGGCCGGGGTCCTCCGGCCGGGCCGGGGCTGCGTTGCGCGCGAGGCGCATGGACGGTTCGGTCACGCAGCCGGGGGTGGACCCCGACGAAGAGAGAGCCCGGGTCAGGCATGTCACCCACCCGCACGTGGAAGCGCCCCCGGACCGGCCGGCTGATCGCGCTGGCCGCTGCCGGTCTGATGCTCGCGGGCTGCGCGAACGCCATTTCCGGCCAGGCGGTGAAGGTGGGTGCAGCGGCCGGGACCGGTAGCTCGGCCACCGCGGCGGCCGGTCCCAGCGGGCCGAAGACCGGCGTCACACCGGCAGATGTCACGGTGGGCAACGACGGCCGAACCCAGTCAGACACCCTGGCCAAGAACACCATCGAAGATCTCTACGACTACTACGGCCAGATCTTCCAGAAGGACTTCGGCAAGGCCTTCACCCCGGCGAAGGCGCTGATCTCCTACGACTCCGCGGTCAAGGACGGCCCCACGGTGTGCGGGCGCTCGCTCTACCGATCGGTCAACGCCTCGTACAACCCCTGCGCCGACACGATCGTCTGGGACCGGGGTCAGTTGCTCCCGGACCTGACCCGGCAGGTCGGCACCCTGGCGGCACCGACCGTGCTGTCGCACGAGATGGGCCACCTGGTGCAGAACCGGCTGGGGGTGAAGACCGACGACGTGCTCCTGCTGGAGGAGCAGGCCGACTGCTACGCCGGCGGCTACTGGCGGTGGGTCGCCGACGGCAACTCCAAGTACTTCGACCTGAACCAGACCGCCGGCATCCGCATGGTCCTGTCGGCCATGATGACCACCGGCGACCCGGTCGGCACCACCACCAGCGCCCAGGATGCGCACGGGAGTGGGTTCGACCGCTCGTACTCCTTCACCCTCGGCTTCAGCAACGGCGCCCTGCGCTGCAGCAAGATCACCTCGGCCGAGGTGAAGGCCAGGATCACCGAGACCGGTTTCACCGATCCCCCCCAGAATTTCGGCAACGTCGCCATCACCGACAAGTTCCTCGCGCAGATCGCCACCGTCGCCAACAGCTACTTCGCCCAGACGGTCAAGGGCTACCGCCCGCCGACCCTGACCCCGTTCACGGGCAAGACCGGTCCCGTGTGCAACGGCGCCCCGACGCAGTTCCCCGTCGGGTACTGCCAGGCGACCAACACCATCACCTACAACCTCGCCGAACTCGCACGGATCGGCACCCCGAACGCCGGTTTCAAATCCAACAACGGCGACTTCTCCGCCGTGTTGATCCTGGTCAGCCGCTACGGTCTGGCCGCACAGGCCACCTCCGGCGGTACTTCCGTCGGCAACCAGTCCGGTCTGCGGGGCCTGTGCTATGCAGGCAGCTGGGCGTCCTGGATGCGGACCGCCAGAGGCCCGGACAAGCTGAAGCTCTCGCCCAACGATCTGAACAAGGCGGTCTACGAGGTGCTGGCGTCGCCCATGCCGGCCACGGATGCGAACGGGATGTCCTCGGCCGCCGTCATCGATCAGGTCCAGTCGCTCTACATCGGCGTCGTCTTCGGCGCAGGGCAGTGCTACGACTTCTACTCCAGCTGACCTCGGTCCCCTACCCGAGCTGGAATCCATCGACCACCTCGACGGGTAGATCGAGCCCGACGCCCTGCGCACCGGTCGCCACCACCAGGTCGAACAGGCGGTCGGCATCGGTCGTCAGCCCGTGGAAGTGGCCGGACAGCTCGGTGGAGATGGCGCCGATCAACGACGAGAACAGCGCCATGCCCCGGACGATGAAGTCGTCGAACGGCGCCGCCGGCGGGCCGAGCGTGGCCAGCACGTGATCTGCGACCAGACCCTGGACGTCGAACGGTCGGGCGTGCGGATGGAGCACCCCGGTGGACACCGCCGTGGACATCAGTCCGGCGACGACGCGCCAGATCCGTGCCGCGGGCGGACCGACCGCGGCGGACGGGACGTCTCCCATCGGGGAGCCGTAGATCAGCGTGTACTCGTACGGATGCAGCAGGGCCCACGTCCGGATCGCACGGGCGATCCCCAACCAGCGGGCGGCCGCGTCTGCGCCCGCACCGGCGTGGAGGCGATCGGCGCGCTCCGCCGCCTCGGCCACTGCTTCGTAGGATTCGACGACGAGGGAGGTGATCAACTCCTCCCGGCTCCTGACGTACCGGTAGATCGTCGACGACGTCATGTCGAGTTCCCGGGCCACCGCCCGGAGGGACAGGTCGGCGGTACCCCTCTCCTGGATGTGCCGGCGTGCGATCTCGCGGAGTTGGATCCGGACGGCCTCCTTCGCCCTGGCTCTGGCCGCCTGCGAGGCCGAGTTCCTGGCCGGCGTGCCGCGCTGCGAGGAGGTCACGACCGTCATCGCACCAGATGACGCCGACGCTGGCAACGACGAGGTCCGCTCGCACCGGCGGCGAGCGGCGAGCGGTGTCCGGTGGGTCGGCGCGCTTTGTACGATCGCAGGAGTCGGGCTGACCCGCAGTTCCCGTCGCAGTGCAGGAGGCTCTGGTGGGGAACGACGCCGCAATCGAGGCGATCCGACGGGCGGTGGCCGCCGTGCCGTCAGACGGAGCACTCCGGCTGCACCTGGCCCAGCTGCTCACCGACGCCGGACGGGGTTCCGAGGCCGTCGTCGAGCTCGGCGTCCTGCTGGCCGCCGAGCCCGACCATCCCGGGGCGCGGGAGCTGATGCTGGCCGCCCTCACCCCGCCGGCCGCGACCCCGGAAACGACCGTCGCCCCGGCGCCCCGGGAGCCGGGACCCGACGCGCCGGCACCCGAAACACACTCCACGTCAAAGGGTTTCGACTGGCACGCGGCAGAGTCCCAGCTCGGTGACATCGCCGCCCCGATGTTCGTCACCTCTGGCGAGGACCAGGAACAGCCGGGCACCGAACCCGTCGAAGCGTTCGAGACCCAGCGGCCGACCATCAAGCTCAGCGACGTCGGCGGCATGGAACAGGTCAAGGAACGGTTGGACGCCGCCTTCCTGGCCCCGATGCGGAACCCGGAACTACGCCGCCTCTACGGCAAGAACCTACGCGGCGGCCTGTTGCTCTACGGGCCGCCCGGATGCGGAAAGACTTTCCTGGCCAAGGCATTGGCCGGCGAGCTGGGTGCCGCCTTCATCTCGGCCGGGCTGTCGGAGATCCTGGACATGTGGATCGGGTCCAGCGAACGCAACGTCCACGAGCTCTTCGTCCAGGCCCGTCAGGCCGCACCCTGCGTGCTGTTCCTCGATGAGATCGACGCCCTGGGGCAGAAACGGACGCAGACCAGGAACTCCTCGATGCGCAGCGTGGTCAACCAGCTGCTGACCGAGCTCGATGGGATCGGTGCGGACAACGAGGGCGTCTACGTGCTGGCCGCCACCAATCAGCCCTGGGACATCGACCCGGCGATGCGCCGACCCGGCCGGTTGGACCGCACCATCCTGGTGCTGCCGCCGGACGCCGCCGCCCGCGAGGCGATCTTCCGCTCCAACCTGGCCCAGCGCCCGGTGGAAGGAGTGGATCTGCGCCGGCTCGCGGCCGGCTCCGACGGGTTGTCCGGCGCCGACATCACCTACGTCTGCGAGCTCGCCACCGAACGGGCGATGATGGAGGGTGTTCGTTCCGGCAACGTCCGGATGATCGGGATGGCCGACCTGCAGCATGCCCTGACGCAGGTCAGGCCCTCGACGTCCGGATGGATGGACACCGCGCGGACCGTCGTGCAGTACGGCGAGGACGACGGCACCTTCGCCGAGCTGAAGGCTTTCCTGAAGAAGAGCAAGCACTGGTGAGGCCGCTCAACCCGCCGGGGTCCAGAGCTCCAGTGACCCGGCGATGACGGACTGGTCCCGCAGGTGCAGACCGATCGCCGCCGAGCGGTAGTCGTCGAGCTCGGCCTGGATGGTGTGCTGGTGGACGAACCAGATCCGCGCCGACGGTCCGATCCGGGCTGCGGCGGCCGACGCCCTGGCCATCACCTCGGCCACCGCGGCCGGGGTCCGATCGGTCGCCACCAGGATCTCCGGCCGACTGGGGAAGATCACCACGAACCGCTGCAGGTTGGAGCTCACCGGCTCGACCTGCGGTGGATCCTGACGCCAGTAGTAGGCAAAACCCCAGCTGCTGAGCGCGTTCAGCACGACGACGTCGGTCGTCCGGCGATGGGTGGCCAGGTAGTCCGCCGGGGTCCGGAGATCCTCCACCGACGTCGCGGGACCGTTGATGTTGTGCGCCCTGAGCCCACCGCTGACGTGCTGGAGGAACAGGGCCAGCACGACGACGGCCGCCACCGCCGGCACGGTCGGATGGATTCTGGCGAGCACCACGCACAGGCCGCCGAACCCGATGGCCGCGGTCACCGCCAGCGCGGTCGTCAGGAAATGTGAGGTCCGCAGGTCGAACAACGGGTACTGCCTGGCCGCACTGAGCGACACCATCTCCAGCAGGAGTGCGGGCGCGGCGATCGCCAGGGCCGCCCTGCGCATCCGCACCAGGGTGATGATTCCGGCGACGAACAACAGCCCTGGAACGAGCAACGGGCCCATGCCGAGGTAGCCGGCCAGGCTCTGCAGGCCGGTCTGCAGGAAGCGCCAACTCTCGCTCCAGCCCTGCGAGAGCGGGAGGTAGTAATGAGCCCAGTAGTCGTGCAGCCCCGGCACGATGCCGGGACGGTAGAAGATCAGGAAGACGACCAGGAGACACGCACCGGTGGCGGCGCCGACGACGGCGGCGTCACGGGCGTCCTTCCACCGCCGGCCGCCGATCGCCGACAGCAGGAGCCCGGCGAAGGCGGCGACGCCGACGAACAGGCTGACGGCACTGAACCCGAACCCGACGACGACCACGGCCGCCAGTTGCAGCAGCCGCCGCGCCGGGCGGAACCGACCGCTGTTCGACCCGGGCCCGCCCGACTCGGCCCTGGACACCATCCACAGGATCATCAGCGTGACGAAGGCATCGGCGGTGTACTGCTTCAGGTCGCCACGTGCGAGGGCCGACGGGATCAGCAGGGCCACCAGCCCGGCGATGACCGCGGCCGACCTGGCCGCCCCACGGCCCGGCCAGGGCAGGCTGCGCACGTACCCGTAGGCCGCGACGACGGTGAGGGCTGCGAACAGCAGCGGGACGATGCGCAGCCGCTGGTCACCCCCGATCACCACCAGCCGGAGCAGGAACGTCCAGCCGATCGGCGTGCTGGCGGTCACCCTGGTGAGCTGGCCCAGCGGCAGCTTCGTGGAGATGGCGACCCATGCCTCGTCCACCCAGAACGGCAGCGAGAACATGTACCCGACGTCGTGCACGGCAAAGGTGGCCAGGCCCAGGAGGCCGGAGAGCGCCAGATCCACACGGAGTTCACGTCGGGGCCGGAGGCGACTCCATCCAGTGGCGCTCATCTCAACGGATCGGTGTGCGGAACCGCTCCTTCGCCAGGATCCAGATGGCCTCGACGCCGTCCTTCCAGGTCAGCTTCTTGCCCTCCTCGCGGCTGCGGGCCTTGTAGCTGATCGGCACCTCGTAGGGGCGCACCCCTGAGCGCAGCAGTTTGCCCGTGATCTCGGCCTCCATCCCGAAGCCGGCCGACTTGACGTCGAGCTTGCGGTACAACTCCAGCGGCATCAGCTTGAAGCACGTCTCCAGGTCACTGATGTAGCAGTTGAACAGGATATTGGCAGTCGTCGTCACACCCCGGTTGCCCAGGACGTACAGGTAGGAGTACGCATTATGGCTGCCGAAGGTCCTGGTGCCGTAGACGACGGTCGACTCGCCGTTCAGGATCGGGGAGAGCAGCGACGGGATTTCTTCGGGCGCGTACTCCAGGTCGGCGTCGCACATGATCACGTAGTCGCCGGTGGCCAGTTCGGCCCCCTTCTTGATCGCGGATCCCTTGCCGCCGTTGGTGGCCTTCTCGTGGATCAGGACCCGCGACTCGTTCTTCCACTGCGAGTAGAGCTCCCGTGTCCCGTCCTTGCTGCCGTCGTCGATGATGACGAGTTCGATGTCGACCGGGTAGTTGACGGCCAGCACCCGCTTGACCGCGGATTCCAGCGTCTTCACCTCGTTGTAGACAGGCATCAGGATGGAGAGTTTCACGGCAGCAGCATAGCCAATCCGGCGTCGGTGATCGGTTCACCGCCATTCGGGCAGACGGGTGATCGGAGCCGTCCGCGCCCGGTACGCCGCACGGGTCGCGCCGGTCGATCGCGCTAGGGTCTTCGTGGACACACCTATCGTCAGACACCACCCGAAGGGCGCATACATGTCCGAGACAAGGATTCTGGTCACCGGAGGTGCCGGGTTCATCGGCTCCCACCTGGTCCGGCGACTCCTCGACGAGGGTCACGAGGTGCTGGTCGTCGACAACTTCTACTCCGGGTCCAGGGCCAACCTGGCCGACGTGCTGCACGACCCGCGGCTGGAGATCGTCCGGCACGACGTGACCTTCCCCCTGTACGTCGAGGTCGACGAGATCTACCACCTGGCCTGTCCGGCATCACCGGTGTTCTACCAGCGTGACCCCGTGCAGACCACCAAGACGTCCGTGGTCGGCTCCATCAACATGCTGGGCCTGGCAAAACGGACCAAGGCCAAGATTCTGCTGTCGTCGACGTCGGAGGTCTACGGCGACCCCCAGGTCCATCCCCAGGACGAGAGCTACTGGGGTCATGTCAACCCGATCGGGATCCGCTCCTGCTACGACGAGGGCAAACGTTGCGCCGAGACGCTCTTCTTCGACTACCGACGCCAGCACGATCTACCGATCAAGGTGGCGCGGATCTTCAACACCTACGGACCGATGATGCGACCGGACGACGGCCGGGTGGTCTCCAACTTCATCGTCTCGGCCCTGCGGGGTGAGCCCCTGACCATCTACGGGGACGGCACCCAGACCCGCTCGTTCTGCTTCGTCGACGACCTCGTCGACGGCTTGATCAGACTGATGCGGACACCCCACGAAGTCACCGGCCCGATCAATCTCGGGAACCCGCACGAATTCACCATGACCGAGCTGGCCGAGAAGGTGATCGCCATGGTCGACACGGGTGTCGGCGTCGAGTACCACCCGCTGCCGTCGGACGACCCGACGCAACGCCAGCCCGACATCACCCAGGCCAGGGGCGTTCTCGGTTGGGAACCGAAGGTCCAGCTCGCAGAGGGACTGACGACGACCGTCGACTACTTCCGTCGACAGCTCGCCGCCCAATCGGTCGGCTGAGAATCGGCCGGGGTCCTCCGCCAGACCAGGTTTCGTCGAGAGAATGGGGCAAGAAATCACCGCGGAAGCAACCTGGATCCTGTTGGGTCTGACCACCGCGGCCACCTTTGCCGCCGGTTTCACCCGCAACCGGGTGCCGGTCGCCGTATCCGTCGGTGTGGCGGTCGTCGTTCGCGTCGCCTTCGCCGCGTTGACCTCGGTCGCCTACACGCCGATCGACGTTCGCCAGTACTTCCGCCAGACGGCCAATCTGGTGCTGCTGGGCCAGGATCCCCTGCACGACATGCCCGGCCGCCAGTGGAACTTCCTGGAGCTGATGCCGTTCGTGCACGCTGCAGAGCTCAGGACCGGGCTGCCCTGGGTCTACGCGGTGAAGATCGTGCCGATCATCGCCGACTGCGTCATCGTCTGGATCGTCTCCCGGCTGGCCAGTTCCGACGGACGCAACCGGGCCCTGCAGTACGCATTCAATCCGCTGTCCCTGCTGGTGGTGGCCCTGCACGGGCAGGTGGAGCCGATTGCGCTCGCACTGGCCCTCGGCGGTGTGCTGGTGCTGCGTGCGCGACGACCACTGCTGGGCGGGGTGCTGATCGGTGCCGCCGTGGCCGCGAAGACCTGGCCGGTCCTGATCCTGCTGACCGTCCTCCCGCTGCGAAGTCCGTCGCGCATCGTCCGGATCCTGATCGGCTCGGCGCTCGTACCGGTGCTGTGCCTGCTGCTGGGGGTCGCGCTGCTCGACACCTCCCCGATCTCCGACCTGAAGCGGATGGCGAGCTATTCCTCCTTCGTCCAGCTGTGGACGTGGTCCGGCGTCCTAGTCCAGCTCGGACGCCACCGCAACCTGTCCGAGTACAACTCCCCGTTGTCCGGGTTGAGCTCGGCCTTCATGGTGATCAGCGTGGTGATCGTCCTGATCCTGCTGCGCAGGCGCGCACCGGAGATCCGCACCATGGCCGCCCTGTCCGCCGTGCTGATCGTGACCTCCGGATTCGGTGTGCAGTACCTGATGTGGGCGCTCCCGCTGATCGTCGCGATCTCGGACCGGTGGCGATTCACCTACATCCTGACGGCCGGCGGATGGGCCGCTGCGTTCTACCTGTCGCCGGCCACCAAGTCGGTGCTCAACCCCTATCTGGCCGGTCTGTCCTGGCTGCCTGCCACACTGTTGTTCCTCGTCATCGCCGAGCAGGTCCAGAAGGAGGGTCTGACCGCCATGCTGCCCCGGCTCCGGCGACTCGTCCGCCCGGCGGCTGGGTCCCCGGCGGCTGGGTCCCCGGCGGCTGGATCCCCGGCGGTGCCCGAAGAGGCCGAAGCCGCTGACTGCGTCGAGGTCGGTCCGAAGGAGAACTCATGAGACTGCCCGTCATGCCGCCGGTCGCGCCGATGCTGGCCAAGGCCGTCCCGGCCATTCCGGCCGGCGCGTCCTACGAGCCGAAATGGGACGGCTTCCGGTCGATCGTCTTCCGTGACGGAGACGAGATCGAGATCGGCAGCCGCAACGAGAAGCCGATGACCAGGTACTTCCCGGAACTCGTCCTGGCCTTTCGGGACGAGCTCCCGCCGCGGTGCGTGGTGGACGGGGAGATCATCATCGCCACCGGCTCCGGCCTGGACTTCGACGCCCTGCAGCAGCGGATCCACCCGGCAGCCTCCCGGGTGAAGATGCTGTCCGAGGCCACTCCGGCCTCGTTCGTCGCTTTCGATCTGCTGGCCCTGGGCGACGAGGACCTGACAGGCCGGCCGTTCGGCGAGCGGCGCAGCATGCTCGAGCGCGCTCTCGGGTCGTGCCGGCCACCGGTGCACGTCACGCCGGCCACCTCGGACATCGAGCTGGCCCGGCGCTGGTTCGAGGAGTTCGAGGGAGCCGGCCTGGACGGCGTGGTCGCCAAACCGCTGACCGGCACGTACCAGCCCGACAAGCGAGTGATGTTCAAGATCAAGCACACTCGCACCGCCGACTGCGTCGTCGCCGGGTACCGGGTGCACAAATCGGGTCCGGACGCCATCGGATCCCTGCTGCTCGGACTCTACGACGACGCGGGGACGCTGGTCTCGATCGGCGTGATCGGAGCCTTCCCGATGGCGCGCCGCAAGGAACTGTTCGCCGAACTGCAGCCGCTGGTCACCACCTTCGACGGTCATCCGTGGGACTGGGGCGGCGCGAGCGAAACGCGCACCCCTCGATCCGGTGAGGGCTCCCGGTGGAGCGTCGGCAAGGACCTCTCTTTCACTCCGCTGCGGCCGGAGTTGGTGGTCGAGGTGCGGTACGAACACATGGAGAGGACCCGCCTCCGGCACATGGCCCAGTTCGGGCACTGGCGGCCGGACCGCACCCCGGAATCCTGCACCTTCGAGCAGCTCGACCGCCCGGTGGCCTTCGATCTGGACGACATCGTGCCGGGCCTGCGTTGACGTACTCGTCGCACCGCCAGGCGCACTCGTCGCACCGCCAGGCGCACTCGTCGCAGCGCGGGGCGCACTCGTAGCAGCGCGGGGGTACCGGTAGCAGCGCGGGGGTACCGGTAGCAGCGCCGGCAGCCCTACAGGTGCATGCCAGGCGCTACTAGGGCGTGTCTCCCAAAAGTTGGGTAGGTGTGGCGGGATGCTCACTGAATGAGTTCTCCTTCGTCGCGGTACCGCGTCTTCAGTGACGAGCAGTGGCAACGGATCGAGCGGTTGTTGCCGACAAATGTTGGCCGGCGGGGTCATCCGTTCGGTGAGCACCGGCGGGTGGTGGAAGGCATCGCCTACCGGTACCGGGCCGGGATCCCCTGGCGGGACTTGCCTCGGGACGTGTTCGGACCGTGGCAGACCGTGTGGAAGCGGCACCGCCGGTACGCCGGAGACGGCACCTGGGACCGGGTGCTCGCGGCGTTGTTGACCGACGCTGACGCTGCCGGTCAGATCGACTGGACCGTGTCGGTGGATGCCACCATCAACCGCGCCCACCAGCACAAACACGACACGGCCCGAGCAGGACACAGGGGGCAGTATCGAACTACAAGAATCTGCCACTGGTCGATGCTGAACCTGCAGGTCACGGCATTGGCAGGTCCCGGGGCGGGTTGACCACGAAGATCCACCACGCGGTCGATGGCAAGGGCCGGCCACTGGCGATCGTCATCACCGGTGGGCAACGCAACGACGGTGCCGTCCTGGAACAGGTACTGGCCGACATCCGGGTTCCGCGCCGAGGTCGGGGGCGACCACGGACCCGACCCGATGCCGTCCTGGCGGACAAGGCCTACGCCGCCGGGATCACCCGCAGGATGCTGCAGCGCCGCGGGATCAAGGTGGTCATTCCGCTCAAGAGCGACCAGATCGCCGCCCGCAAACGTAAGGGCAGCAAGGGTGGCCGTCCACCTGCGCTGGACCGCCAGATGTACCGGGAACGCAACGTTGTCGAGCGTTCCTTCGCTTTGATCAAGCAGTGGCGGGGGCTGGCCACCCGCTACGACAAGCTCGCCATCACCTACCGCGCGGCAGTGGTGCTTTCGGCGTGCATCGTCTGGAACCGACTATTGGAAGACACGCCCTAGTGATCTGCCCGCTCCACGTCACCGGGAGCTTCCCGATGACGATCGGTGTCCCGGCTCGGCTGGACGCGCTTGGGCTCGCCCGGCATCTTGGGGTATTCCGGCGGATAGGGCAGGTCGCCCAGACCCCGATCGCGCTCGTCGCGCTCGGAAAGTTCCAGCAGCGGGGCGATGTCGTAACGCGGCCCGTCCAGCCCGGCGTGCAGGTCGCCCACCTCGGCAAACCGTGCCGGCATCGACAGCACGTCGAAGTCCTCGGGTCCGACCAGCGGCACCTCGTCCCAGGTCAGCGGCGCCGACACGGTGGCCCGGCTGTTCGGCCGCACCGAATAGGCGCTGGCCATCGTCCGGTCCCTGGCCATCTGGTTGAAGTCCACGAAGATCCGCTCGCCGCGTTCCTCCTTCCACCAGCTGGTCGTCACCGCCTCCGGCATCCGTCGTTCCAGCTCGCGACCGAGAGCGATCACCGCACGCCGGGCCTGGACGAAGGTCGCGTTCGGCTCGATGGGCACGTAGACGTGCAGCCCGCGCCCGCCGGACGTCTTCGGATGGCCGTCCATCCCGAACTCCTGCAACACTTCCCGCAGTCGGGGAGCTACGGACGCGGCATCGGAGAAGTCGGTGCCCGGCTGCGGGTCGAGGTCGATCCGCAGCTGGTCGGGGTGGTCGACGTCGGCCGAGGTCACCGGCCAGGGATGGAACCGCAGGGTCCCGAGGTTGGCCGCCCAGGCCACCACGGCCAGCTCGGTCGGGCACACCTCGTCGGCCGGGCGCCCGCTCGGAAAGGTGATGGCCACCGACTCGACGAAATCGGGAGCGCCCTGCGGGACACGCTTGGAATAGAAGGCGTCACCACGATGGTCGGCGCGAGTGGAGAGCGTGGCGCCCTCGAAGAAGCCACCCGGCCACCGCTCCAGCGTGGTCGGGCGGTCCTTCAGTGCGCGCAGAATGCCATCTCCGACGGACAGGAAGTACTGCACCACATCGAGTTTCGTCAGACCCCGGTCGGCGAAGTAGACCTTGGTCGGGCTGCTGATCCGCACCGTGCGGCCGGCAACCTCGAGTTCGACGGCTGGTGCTGAGGCTCGGGCCATGCCAGGAACCTACGCGCATGCAGAACTCCCCCGCGCAGATGATCCTGCCCGCATGTCCATGAAATAGGTCAGATCTGGGCCCTTCGACGCGCGGCGGGCAGAACGGTATGCGCGACGGGGCGTGGCAGTGGTCACGGGGCCGGCGGTGGTGGTGGGGCGCTCGTGGCAGGGTGGAGATCATGAACGATCCGGCCGGCGCCCTGGAGCGCGCAGCCCTGCTCAAGGACTCCGGTCGTTCCGGGCCGGCGCTGGCCCTGCTCGCCCCCTACCTCGCTCAGAATCCGGACGACCTGTCCGCGTTGCGGCTGGCCGGCTGGTGCCATTTCGACCTGGACGAACTCGACCCGGCGCTCTACTGCGCCGCGCGCCTGGCCGCGCTGGCGCCGGAGCAGCCGGCCGCGCACCTGCTGCTGGCCGTGGTGCAGGGGCGCCGGCAGAACGTGACCGCGTCGGTCGAGGCCATCGACACGGCGATTCGGCTCGCCCCGCACAATTCCGAGCCGTACCGGATCGCCGCCGCGCTGGATCTGCAGGGGCATCGCACGTCGCCGCGTACCGAACGGCTGGCCCGACGGGCCGTCACGCTCGCCCCCCACGATGCCATCGCGCATCGTGTGCTCGGCAGCACCCTGATCGAGCTGCGACGCTACGACGAGGCCGCCGTCGAGCTCGGCCAGGCGGCTGCGCTGAATCCGGGCGATGCGGCGGTGACGAGCGAGCTGGCCAGGATCGACATCGCCAAGGGCCGTTCGGCGAGCGCTGCCGTCGGTTTCGCCGCCGCCGTCCGGGCCGATCCCACCGACGACATCGCTCGGCACAATCTGCAGGCGGCGACCTGGAACGCCTTCCGGATCGCCCACCTCGTCCTGTGGCTCTCGTTCCTGGTGCTCGGGCGGTTCACCGTGCTCTCGGATTCCGGGGCGACGAGCCGGCTGGCCCATGTGGTGGGGCCGATCGCGGTCCTCGCCACGCTCGGGGCCTGGGCCTTCCAGCTGCGCAGCCGACCCAGCGGCTTCCCGGTGCTGCTCACCGCCACCCGCTCGGACCGGATGTTGAGCATCGCGATGGCCTCGCATGCGCTCTGCCTGGTGTTCCTCCTCGCCGCCGCATTCGCGCCGACCGCGGTCGCCGGTCCGCTCCTGATCGTCGTGACGGTCCTGCTCCTGGTGGGCACGGTGGTGGGCTGGATCAGGGTGTCCCAGCTCCGCAAGCAGTTCAACAAGGGCTGACCCACAGGGCTCCGGACGGGCCGCCGGTCAGCGCCGGCGATACCCCGCCGGTCGTCGGTTCTTCGAGGTACCAGCGGTGGATCCGAGCGGCGACTGCCGTCGTCCGTCGTCGGTCGGCGTCGGGCCCGGCTGGCACACCGGACAGTAGAAGGCGGTGCGCTCCTTGCCCTCCGGCCCGATCATCGCGACCCGTACGACGGCTCCGCACCGCGTACAGGTCTTGCCGGACCGGGCATGGACGTAGTTGGTCATCCCCTGGCGGGTGTTCCCGGTGGTGCTCTGCACGGCCGAGGTGACACCGCGCAGCATCAGCCGGCGGGCTCTGTCCAGAACGGCACCCACATCGACCTCCGAGGTCGGAGTCCAGGGCGAGAGACGTTCCAGGAAAAGGGTTTCGGCCATGTACATGGTGCCGATACCGGCCACCGCAGTCTGATCCAGCAGCCCCGCACCGATGGGTCGATCTGGAAACCTGATCAACCGGCTGACGGATTCCGGCCGCCCACGCTCGGGGAACGAATCGCTCATGACGTCCGGCCCGAGATGACCGATCAACTGGTCCTCGGCCGACGTCGGGACCAGATCCAGCATGCCGAGCCAGGTGCCGATGGCCGTCCAGTCCTCGTTCACCAGTACGGCACGGACGGCTACTCCGCTCGCCCGCGGCCAGTGTTGCGGGCCGGGTGGGGCGATCGTCCACTTGCCCTCCATCTTGAAGTGCGAGTGCAGGGTGAGCGGGTCCCATCCGGCGCGCTCCTCGAAGCGGATCAGCAGGTGCTTGCCGTAGGCGACCACCTCGTGCACGGTGGACCCGGCCAGATCGATGTCGCCGAGATCAGGCCAGCGCAGCTCGGCGCGGACCAGTGGGCGTCCGGCCAACGCTGCGTCGAGCCTTCGTGCCGTCCGCCGGACGGTGTCGCCCTCAGGCACGGCGACCACTGGCCGAACGCAACCTCAGACCCTGCGGCGTCATCGCAAACCCGTTGGCCAACAGGGCTTCCACCACCGGCCCGGAGCTGGAGACCGCCTCCGACCCGTCCACCTTGGTCACGGTCAGCGACCCGATCGACCCGATCGTCACCTTCTCGGCCAGCGCTCTGGCCGCCTCGTGCAGATCACCCGCGATCTCGCTGAAGGAGATCAGGGTCCGTCCGCCCCGCTCCGCGTAGAGCACCGGCCCACCATCGACCAGCACCACCAACGCGCCGGCCCGGCGCGCCGGACGGTGTTTGTCGTCCGCAGCAGCGCCCCGGTCCGGCCAGGGCAGGGCCGCCCCGAACGGATTCGCCGGATCGGCGGCCGCGAGCACCAGTCCCCCGCCCGGCGTGCGCTCGGAGTCGGCACTGACGAACGCGCGGACCCGGTCGACCGCGCCGGCCGTGGCGAACTGAGCCGCCCCCAGACCCTCCACGAAATATCCGCGGCGGACCCGGCCGGACTCCTCGAAGGCCGACATCACCTTGTAGACGGCGGCAAATCCGCCAGGGGTCTCCTCTGCGACGACCGAGCCACGCGTGACGATGCCGTAGCGGTCGAGCAGGACCTCGGCCGATGCGTGGGCCCTGACCGTCGGATCGGTCTCCACCTCGGGGATCAGCGACCACCGGCCGGCGACCATCGGGGGTCCGCCCCGGCGCACCGATGGGCCGACGCGCTGCTGACGGCCGGCCGAGAGCAACGCCAGCCCCGAGGTGCCGCGCTGCCGGACACGCGGGGCCGCTGCCTTGGCCTTGTGGGTGGTGCGACCACCGGTCAGCCTGGCCCGCAGCGGGGCCAGCGTGTCACCGCTGACCAGACCGGCGAACACCAGGTCCCACAGCACCTCGGCCAGTACGTCGTCGGAATGGAACGCGCCGGTCTCCTCCAGCACCGCGTCGGTCAGTGCCCGGAAGAAGAAGGCCCCGCCCCTGGACAGCACACCGAGCACCGCCCGGTGCAACCGGCCGGACGTCTCACCCTCCTCGTGCCCGCCACCCAGGATCTCGTCGTTCGGTATGGGCATCGTCAGGGGTGCGGAATCGGCGAGGTGGAGCGACACCCAGCCGTCGTCGCCACCCAGGGCGCCGTGACCGGTCCAGAGCACCTCGCCGGCCGAGGTCAGCTCGTCGAGCATCGCCGGCGAGTAGCCGCGCACCCTGGCCGGCAGCACCAGGGTCTCGACCGCCGAGGCCGGCAGGATCGCCCCGGCGAGCTGCTCGATGGACCGCAGCAGGGCGTCCACACCTCCCGCGGGCCGGCTACCGACCGGCGCACTGGAGTACGTTCCCACCCGGTCGAATCCCTTCCCCTGCTTGGCTTTCGCGGCCACGGTTGCGACAATGCCGTTCCAGGCCGGCAGGAACCGCCCCAAGGCCTCTGCCGGCACCGGCTCCACCTCGGCGCGCAGGGCCGCCAGCGACCGGCGACGGAGCAGGCGCAGTACTTCGGCGTCGATGAACTCGCGTCCGCCCTCCAATCCCGGTTCGCCCGGCCGTTCGGGGGACGCCGCGGAACCCAGCGGCCGGAACTCACCCTCGGCCACGCGGCCGGAGCCGGCCAGCCTGCGCAACGCGTCGGTCACCACCGCGACCCCGAGGCCGAACAGCTGCGCCGCCTCCCGAGGCACGAAAGGTCCTCTGGTGCGGGCAAAACGGCCGAGCAGGCGTCCCAACGGATCGGCGATCGGCTCCAGCAGGGAGGGCGCAATACCGGGGGGGAGGGCCGTGCCCAGGGCATCGCGCAGCAGGGGTGCGTCGGCCGGGTCGGCCCACCGTTCCACGCCACCGACGCGAACGGCGATGGCGCGGCGCGCGGCCTCCAGCTGTTGCAACGCCGACGATGCGTCGAGATCCGTCGACCTCGCCGCCACCTCCTCGACCGTGAGCGGGCCGAGAATCCTGAGCAGGTCGGCGATCTCGTCGATCGACCTGGCCCGGCGGTGCTCGCTGAGCCGTTGCAGGTCGGCCTCGGTGGTCGCCATGGCCTGGGGGTCCAGCAGGTCGCGCAGGGAGAGGCCGTCACCGCCGCCGAGCAGCTCGGCCAGCAGCGCCGGGTCGACGGTGAGGGCCGCAGCCCGCCTTTCGGCCAGCGGCGAATCGCCCTCGTACAGGAACTGCGCGACGTAACCGAACAGGAGCGAGCGGGCGAACGGCGAAGGCGACAGGGTCGTCACCTCGACGATCCGTACCGATCTGGCCTGGATCTCACGCATCAGACCCACCAGGGCCGGCACGTCGAAGACGTCGGAAAGGCACTCCCGGACGGCTTCGGCGACGATCGGGAAGGTCGGATACCGAGCGGCGACCTCCAACAGCTGACTGGCCCGCTGGCGTTGCTGCCAGAGCGGCTGACGCTTGCCGATCTGCCTGCGCGGCAACAGCAGTGCCCGCGCCGCACACTCCCGGAAACGGGAGGCGAAGACCGCCGATCCTCCGATCTCCGACGTCACCTCGGCTTCCAGCGTCTCGGCGTCCAGCGCGATCGCGTCCAGGATGTCGGGGCCGTCACCCTCGTATTCGACGTCCGGAAGACGGAGCACGATCCCGTCGTCGGCGTGCATGGCCTGCACGTCGACACCGAAACGCTCTCGCATCCTGGCCGCGACCACCAGCGCCCAGGGCGCGTGCACCGCGGCGCCGTACGGCGAGTGGACGACCAGGCGCCAGTCCCCCAGTTCGTCCCGGAATCGCTCCACCACGATGGTTTTCTCGTCCGGTACCAGGCCGACGGCTTCCCGCTGCTCGGACAGGTAGGCGATCACGTTGTCGGCGGCAAAGGCATCGAGCCCGTCACCGGACAGCCGCCGGTGGGCGGCATCGACCGGCAGATCGCTGATCTGGCGGACGAACTCACCGTGCGCACGGCCCAGCTCGGCGGGGCGGCCCAGCGAGTCGCCCTTCCAGAAAGGCAACCTCCCCGGTACTCCGGGGGCCGGCAGCACCAGCACCTTCTCGTGGGTGATCTCCATGATCCGCCAGGAACTGGACCCGAGGGCGAACACGTCGCCGACCCGCGACTCGTAGACCATCTCCTCGTCGAGCTCGCCGACCCGCCGGCCGGGACCCTCACCGGACGCCAGGAAGACGCCGAACATTCCGCGGTCCGGGATCGTGCCGCCCGAGGTGACCGCAAGGCGTTGCGCACCAGGGCGTCCGGTCAGTTCGCCGGTGACCCGGTCCCACGTCAGCCGGGGCCTCAGCTCGGCGAACTGTTCGCTCGGGTACCGGCCGGAGAGCATGTCAAGGACCGCCTCGAGCGCGCCGCGACCCAGCGCCGCGAACGGTGCCGATCTCCGCAGGAGCTCGTGCAGTTGATCGACGGTGATCTGATCCATCGCACAGATCGCGACGATCTGCTGCGCCGCGATGTCGAGCGGGTTCGACAGCACCTTGAGCGCTTCGATCGCTCCGGTCTTCATCCGGCCGGCCACGACGGCCGAGGAGATCAGGTCGCCGCGGTACTTGGGGAACATCACTCCGTGGCTGGGCGCGCCGACCTGGTGCCCGGCCCGCCCGATCCGCTGGAGGCCACTGGCCACCGACGGGGGCGCCTCCACCTGGATGACCAGGTCGACGGCGCCCATGTCGACGCCGAGCTCGAGCGACGAGGTCGCGACGACCGCCGGCAGCACACCCGTCTTGAGTTGATCCTCGATCAACGCGCGTTGTTCCCGCGAGACCGAGCCGTGGTGCGCCCGCGCCAGCACGGCGGGTACACCGGTGCTCGATCCCGACTGGGCCATCACCTGCGCCGGCCGACCGGCCGGCCCGTCCGCGGTCTCGTCGTCGTCCACCGCCTGACGCTCGGCGTAGATCTCGTTCAATCTCGCCGTCAGCCGCTCGGCCAGCCGCCGCGAGTTGGCGAACACGATCGTCGAGTGGTGCGACTCGATCAGGTCGACCACCCGCTCTTCCACATGGGGCCAGATCGAGGTGCGCGCCACCTCTCCGGCCGCCGCCCCGGTCAGGTCGCCGGTCGGCTCGCCCAGAGAGGACATGTCCGGTACCGGGACCACCACGTCGACGATGATCTGCTTCGTCGAGACCGGCTTGACGAACGTCACCGGGCGCCCGCCGGTGAGGAACCGGCCGACCTCCTCGATCGGTCGGACGGTGGCCGACAGCCCGATCCGTTGGGCCGGCCGGTCCAGCAGGGCGTCCAGCCGATCGAGCGAAACCGCCAGGTGCGCGCCACGCTTGGTACCCGCGACGGCGTGCACCTCGTCGAGGATGACGGTCGTGATGCCGGTCAGCATCTCCCGGGCCCGGCTGGTCAGCAGCAGGAACAGCGACTCCGGCGTGGTGATCAGGATGTCCGCGCCGTCCTTGGCGAAGGCGCGGCGATCACCGGAGGGGGTGTCTCCGGACCTGACGGCCACCGAGATCTCCGGGACGGTGACACCGCTGCGGGCGGCCAGCGACCCGATGCCGACCAGCGGCGACCGCAGGTTGCGCTCGACGTCCACCGCCAGTGCCTTGAGCGGCGAGAGGTAGAGCACCGTGCACTTGCGGGCACCCGCCTCGGCGACCGGGGCCGTGACCAGGGCGTTGATCGCGGACAGGAACGCGGCCAGCGTCTTGCCGGACCCGGTGGGCGCCACCACCAGCGTGTTCTCGCCGCGCCCGATGGCATCCCACGCCCCGGCCTGCGCCGGGGTGGGTTCGGCGAAACTGGTGGTGAACCACTCGCGGACCAGTGGCGAGAACCGGTCCAGCGAGGCCAGCGGTGGTCGTTCCGATGGTGCCGGGTCCGCGGTCCTGGGCACAGCGGTGCCCGCCGTCGTCGACTCCCGCTTCCGCACCACCCCGCCATTGTGCTTCCTCGCACCGACAGCCGGTCCGCCGAGCAGGTCTGCGAGCATTCGGTCTGACAGACCAGTCAGGCCAGTCAGGCCGGCCGGTCGGGTCGGTCGGGCCGGTCCGAGTGCTAGCCTCGCGCTTTCACGGGAGTGCTGAGGTGGGTGTTTCGAAGTGAGGGAAAGGTGCCCCGACCTGCGATGATGAGGGTCTCTGAGATCCACATCGTCAGCAAACAGGAGCACCTTTCTGATGCCGAACCCTACCGGTTTCTACCCGCCGTTGACAGTAGACACGACCGCGAAGCGGGTGGTGTCCCATGCGGGTGCGGTGCTGCTGGTCACCACCGCCGGGAAGGTCGGGTTGGACCGGGCTTTGTCTGCCGCGTTGGAGCCGTGGCGCAAGCAGTGGGCGGTGCTGGATCCGGGGAAGATCCTGCTGGACCTGGCGATCAGCGTCGCCATCGGCGGGGACTGCCTGGCCGACATCTCGGCGTTGCGGTCTGAGCCGGCGGTGTTCGGCCGGGTCGCCTCGGACCCGACCGTGTCCCGGCTGGTCGACGCGTTGGCCGCGACCCCGCAGGCCGCTTTGGCGGCGATCAACCAGGCCAGAGCAGCAGTCCGACAGCGGGTGTGGAAGATGGCCGGGAAGGACGCCCCTGACTTCGGAATCGACCGGGACCGGCCGTTGATCATCGACCTGGACGCCACCTTGATCACCTCCCACTCGGAGAAGGAACTGGCGGCGCCGACCTACAAGCGCGGTTTCGGGTTCCATCCGTTGGGATCGTGGGTGGACCACGGCCCCGACGGCACCGGTGAGCCGCTGTCGATGATGCTGCGCCCCGGAAGGGCCGGGTCCAACACCGCCGCCGACCACATCGCGGTCACCAAGGATGCGTTGCGGCAGTTGCCCTTCAACCGCCGCGGTGGCCGGATCGGGCGCAGGGTGCTGGTCCGCGCCGACAGTGGCGGCGGCACCCACGAATACCTGAAGTGGCTGGCCGGGCAGGGCCTGTCGTATTCGGTGGGGTTCGGGCTGACGCAGGACATCGTCGACAAGATCAACCTGATCCCCGACCAGGGTGGACACCGGCCTACGACGGCGATGGGAAGGTCCGCGACGGGGCGTGGGTCACCGAACTCACCGGCCTGCTGGACCTGTCAACGTGGCCGGCAGGGATGCGGGTGATCGTGCGGGCCGAACGTCCGCACCCCGGGGCGCAGTTGCGGTTCACCGACTCAGGCGGGAACCGGCTGACCGCGTTTGTCACCAACACCACCGGCGGGCAGTTGGCGGACCTGGAGTTGCGGCACCGCCACCGGGCCCGCTGCGAGGACCGGATCCGCAACGCGAAAGACACCGGGCTGCGGAACCTGCCCTTGACTGCGTTCGCGCAAAATCAGATCTGGGTCGCTGTCGTCCAGTTGGCGACGGAGCTGACCGCGTGGCTGCAGATGCTGGCGTTGACCGGCACCGGGGCCCGCCGGTGGGAACCGAAACGGCTGCGGTTGCAGCTGTTCTCCGTGGCGGCGACCATTGCGCGCCGATCCCGACGAGTCTGGCTGCGGCTGTCCGGGCACGCCCCGCACCAGCACCTGTTCGCCACCGGCCTGACCCGACTGCACGCCCTCAAGCAGGCCACCTGACCGCAGCACCCCCACCCCGACCAACATCGAGAAGACCCACCGGAACGTGGAATCCGGCACCACCCAGATGACCCTGGGTCGCTCTGACGAACCCGCAGACCCGCGGTGGGCGTCACAACACCAGATCTATCGCGCCGAGGGAAGGCCAGTCATCTCAAGAAAGATTGAGGCTAGAGGCGCCGGCGCGCCTTCATCGACGCGACCAGTTCGGCGTCGGTCAGCGCCGGGCACTGCGCCGCGGCGAGGCCCGGTCGTTCACCGAGCCCGTTGACGACGAAATCGAGGGCACGGCGCCAGACGCACCACGGCCCGGTGACCGGCTCGGCGGAGTACGTGCTGCAGCAGGGCCCCACCCGATTCCTGCGCGACGACGTTCCGGAGAAACGAACAGTCGGTCGATGCCGAACACTTCCCGGATCTGTCACGAAAGCAGCGCCCCCACGTACCCGAGGTCGGAAGAGCAAGCTCTCTTCGCAAATCGTGATGTTCACCCTGAGCCGATCGCATGGACGTCAGATCTATTGCACTGCATCACGTTCAGAGGTAGAATCGAACATATGAACCGGGTAGCTGCTTGAGTAAAGTTCAGAACGGGACGTCCACTGCTGCAACAGGATTGCGCAGTTCAGCGAGCGGGTGTGGGTCTGTGTTCACGGCCTGCTGCAACAGTCGGTAGAACAAAAGCCCGCGACTCTTCGAGGTGCGTCGGTTGAACCGGAATGTGTATTCGTCCAGGTAGTAGGCCAGGTGCTCCTGGGAGACCGCGTAATGCAGGGTGCCGGTCAGCCAGCGTTTGAGCAGCGAGGCGACCATGTGGACGCCGGGGAGGTTGATGTGGGCGGGCTCGGCGCTGTCGGTCCCGACGAACGCGACGTGCTCGTAGCCGGCCGCGGTCAGCTTCTTCAGGTAGTTGGCGCCATCGGTTCTGACCGTTGATCCTTTGGCGATGACGCGGTCGGCGAAGCCGAGCATGCTGACCGATCGGGCTGTCTCGGCCAGCTCGATGCGGACCCTGCCCAGCTTGCGGCCGGGGATCGATTCCACTGCGATCATCGCCGCGGTGTGGTCCTTCACGCCGCCTGCGCGGCCGCGAGGCTCGTTGCCGATGAACACTTCATCTAAGGACATGCCGGGTAATTACGTAGGTTTGACTGGTTCTTTTCGCTAGAATTGTGCTATGCCCCTACCCACCACCGATGTGGAAGTCCTCACGTCACGGTTGTTGCTGATCAGACCCCATCTGGATGAGCGGGCCTGGCGGTTGTTGCTCGGCTCGGAAGCCAAGGCGCTGGGCCGGGGCGGGATCAAAGTGGTCGCCGGGGCGATCGGTGCGCACCCGGACACCGTGGCCCAAGGAGTCCGCGAATTGGACTACCCCGACCAGATCCCGGGCCGGGTCCGGCGCCCCGGCGCCGGCCGGCCCAGCGCGGCGGTGACCGACCCCACCCTGTGGGAAGCGTTGGATGCCCTGGTGGATCCGGTGACCCGCGGCGATCCGATGTCGATGCTGCGGTGGACAACGAAATCGACGTCGAAACTAGCCGCCACGCTGACCACCAACGGCCACCCGGTGTCGGCATCCACAGTGGGAAACTTGTTGAAGGCCAACGGATACAGCCTGCAAGCCAACGTCAAGACCCTCGAGGGCAACCAACACCCCGACCGCGACGCCCAGTTCAACTATCTCAACGATCAGGCCACCGCGTTCAGCGCCGCCGGTGAACCGGTCATCAGCGTCGACACCAAGAAAAAGGAGCTGATCGGGAATTTCAGCATCGGCGGCAAGGAATGGGAACCCCAGGGTGAACCCACCCGGACCAGCGTCCACGACTTCATGGACAAAACCCTGGGCAAGGTCGCCCCGTACGGGGTGTACGACATCGCCGCGAACACCGGATGGATCAACGTCGGCACCGACGCCGACACCGGGCAGTTCGCCGTGGAATCCATCCGCCGATGGTGGAACACCGTGGGCACCAACACTTATCCAAGCGCAACAAGGTTGATGATCACCGCTGATTCCGGCGGGTCCAACGGCTCCCGGCTACGGTTGTGGAAAACCGAACTCGCCGCGCTGGCCACCGAAACCGGACTGGCGATCACCGTGTGCCACCTTCCGCCGGGCACCTCGAAATGGAACAAGATCGAGCATCGCCTCTTCTCCGCGATCAGCCGTAGCTGGCGGGCCCGACCCCTGACCTCCCACGAAGTCGTCATCGAAACCATCAAAGCCACAACCACCACCACCGGGCTCAGCGTCCACGCCGAACTGGACCTGGGCATCTACGAGAGGGGAATCAAGATCAGCGACCGCCAGATCAAAGAACTTGAAAGCAGCCAGCTACACCGCCATGACTTCCACGGCGACTGGAACTACAGCCTGCACCCCGCGACACGCCCGGACACACCCAAATAATTCGCGGGCGGGCCCTAACTCCACCACACCGGAGAGCAACTCCCGCTCGGGGCGGACCATCGCCCGGCGTAGCTTCTGCAGCCACGCCCACGCTGTTTCGTAGGATCCGAAACCCAGCACCCGCTGCAGACCTTGCGCGGACATCCCGTTCTTCTGCGAGGTGATGAACCAGATCGCCGCGAACCACGTCGACAGCGGCGTCCGGAGCCGGTGGAAGATCGTGCCGGCGGTCACCGACGTCTGCCGGCCACACCTGGTGCACATCCATTTCGCCTTCGCCGTACGCCAACCGCCGGGCGCCCCGCACACCGGACACACAAACCCCTGGGGCCACCGCAGACGCTCCAGATACGCCAGACACGACGAGTCATCCGGGAACCACTCCAGCAACTCCTGAAAGGTCCGGGGGTAATCGACACCACCGACCGGGTAGGCACACACTGGCTCTGACATGGCCAAATACTACTTGACTCAAGCAGCTACCCAGTACATATGACCGAGTAGGTCCTGGGTGGGTTGTCGAGGGCTTTGCGGGGGTGGGTGTGGTGTCGCAGGTGACGGAAGTGGCGGTCGATGCTGCACCGTTGTGGTCTGCGGTGTCCTCATGGGTGCCGGCGGCGGAGTCGTTCGCGGCGGTGACCCGGGCGTGTCCGGCGGGCTTGTCGCCTTCGGAGTTGCCGGATCTGATCGTGGCGACCGACCGGTTGATCTCCCATCTACAGGCGCTGCAGGTCGCGGCGGTGGCAGAGTTCTCCCTGCCGGGCCGGTCCAGGAACATCCAGAAACTCATCGACGGCCTGGTCGATCACACCGGGTTGACGACCCGCCCGGACGGGTCCACCGACGATTTCGCGGTGCAGTGTCTGATCGTGGAGCGGGCCCGGTCGATGGCCGCGGCGGAGATCGGCGCCGCCTTGCACCAGTCGCCGCCCGGCGCCGCGCGGCGGGTCGCCGATGCGGTGGAGTTGGTGCAGGACCTGCCCGCCACCCTCGCGGCACTGCGGGACGGGCGGATCGATCTGCCCCGGGCGCGAACCATCGCCCAGCGCACCGCCCTGTTGACCCCGGAACTACGGGCGCGGGTGGAGGCGGCGGTGCTGCCGCTGGCGGAGACCCGGACACCGGGTCAGCTGACACCGATGATCGACCGCCGGGTGATCGCCGCCGATCCGGCCGCGTCGAAGAAGCGGGCGGTGGCAGCGCGGCGGGACCGGTTCGTGGACCACTGTCCGTCGGTGGACGGGATGGGGATGATCCGGGCGCACCTACCCGCGGAGGGGGCGGTGTCGGTGTACGACCTGCTCGATTCCATCGCCCGGGCCACCGCCGGCTGCGATGACCGGCCCATCGCCGCCCGCCGCGCAGACGCTCTGGTGGACATCTGCACGCAGCTGCTCACCGACGGATACGTCCAGGTCGGCGACATGCACCGCCCGAGCCCGGAACCGGGACCCGCCGGCACCAATACCACGACCAACGCCAGGGAAGGCCCGAGCGGCGGAACCCCCTCGACAGCAACAGATCCCACCGAGCCGGAAGCATCGACCGACTTCGTCCCCACCACCGGCGCGCCGGCCGAGGCGGCAACGGCGGTTGTTCCGGTGAGGGTGCGGTTGTCGAAGGTGACCACCCACCAAGGTCGCGGAGCACACTTCAACCTGACGATGTCGCTGGCCGCGTTCACCCAATTCGACCAGGATCCCGCCGCCCTGACCGGCCACGGAATCATCCCCGCCCACATCGCCCTCGCGATGGCCACCTCGATCCGGTCGTTGGCGGTGATCGTCACCGACAGCTCCGGGTACGCCGCCGCTGTCGGCGGCACCGCCTACCTGCCCAACCAGCTGGTCCGCGATCAGGTGATCGCAGCGAACACCACCTGCCGGTTCCCGTCCTGCCGGATCCGCGGCGGCCTGGCCGACCTGGACCACCGCATCCCCTACCGTCACGCCGACCCCGAACGAGGTGGGCGCACCGCCGCCCACTGCCTCGACCCCGAATGCCGGCACCACCACGTCATCCGGACCTTCACCGACTGGACCCCCACCCGGGACCCCGCCGACGGACTCACCATGAACTGGACCAGCCCCACCCACCACCACTACCGCGACCACCCCACCGAACACGCCCTGCCCGAGAGCGAGCACACCCCACCCAACGGTGCCAGCAGCGACCACACGGTCGATCCGGATGCGCCGGAGGTGTGCAGCTGCACCTGCGGCCATGGCAACCCCACCGAACCCGGCGCCAGCACCGCCCGGATCCAGACGGAACAGACGATGCTGCTCATCGCCAGGAAACGGCAACAACAACTCGAAGCAGAGGAACTCGCCGAACAACAACGACTGTTCCTGGCCAAGCCACCCCATCGGGTCCACTACATCGGGCCGACACCACGGCCCTGGCCGAAAGCTGAACGCAGCGACGAGGAGTTCGCCGCCGAAGTGCAGGCCTACATCGACACCTTCGACAGCTACGAGCAATACCAGGCCGCCAACCGGAGAATCACCCAACGCCTCGTGCCGGGCATCTACGCCATCCAGATGGAACAGGAACACAAGCGCCGACACCCTGACCCCGACGAGCCCCCATTCTGAATGCGACACCATTCTGATCCAGCCATAGTTCTTTCTGGGCCACCGCTCAGATGGGCGCCACTCAGCGCGGGCTCGGTCCGAACCGGATCAACCCTCCAGAGCCTGAACGAGGTCGTCCCAGAGATCCTCGACGTGTTCGATGCCGACGGAGAATCGCAACAGGTTCGCCGGTGCCCCGTTGGCCGCGTCGACCGCATAGCGGGCACGCCGTTCGATGAGCGACTCAACGCCCCCGAGGCTGGTGGCGTGGGTGATCAGCGAAACCCGTTCGCACACAGCATCTGCCGCTGCGCCATCGCCCCGCACCAGGAACGAGATCATCGCTCCGTAGCCGTCGTGAAGACGGGTCACCCGCTCGTGTCCGGGGTCGTCCGGCAGACCGGGGAACAGCACCCTCTCGACACCCGGGTGGGCGTTCAGCCGAACGGCCAACTCGGCCGCGTTGGCCTGTGCGCGGTCCATCCGCACCGACAACGTGCGCATGCCCCGCAGCGTCAGGTAGGTCTCCAGTGCGCCGGGTACCGCCCCGGCCAGATCCCGCCTCGCCTTGAGTTGCGCCCACACATCGTCGTCCGCGACGACCAGAGCGCCCATCAGTACGTCCGAGTGGCCGGCGAGGTATTTGGTCGCCGAATGCATGACGATGTCCGCCCCGTACTTCAAGGGACGCAGTACCACCGGCGAGTTCCAGGTCGAGTCGACCGCGACGAGCGCGCCCACCGCATGAGCCACCTCGACCAGGATCGGGAGGTCCGCGACCTCGAACATCGGGTTCGTCGGGGTTTCGACCCAGAGCAGGGCCGGCGCCGGCTGCTGCCGAAGAGCAGCCAGAACTGATGCAGTGTCGCTGATGTCGACGCGCCGGACCTGGGCCCGTCCCAATCTGATCTGCTCGTCCAGCAACATGCTGGTGCCGGAGTAGACCGAACGCGGGGCCACGATCGTGCTGCCGCTGGGCAGGCCCTCCATCACGGCGGCGATGGCCGCCATTCCCGAGCCGAACCCGAGCGCCCGGCCCCCTTCCAACTCGCCCAGCGCCGTCTCGAATGCTCGGGTCAGGTCGCTTCCACCCTGGCGTAGGTAGTTGGCCTCGGTGCCCGCGTGGAAGGTGGCCGAAAGGCCGATGCCGACGTTGAGCGGGGCACCCGGATCAGGTACCGGCCGGCCGGCCGCGACCGCAATGGTGGACGGACGCAGGCCCGAGGTATCACTCTTGTTCATGACGCGGACGGTAGTCGGTGCGCAGAGGTCGTCGCACGGTGACACGGCTCACGAGACATTCATCGGTCGAGCTCACGGCGACGGCCATGTCACATCGGTGTCACCTCACAGCTTTCGGCTCCGCATAGCCGGATGCGGCACGCCGGCCGACGGCGCGGAGGTGGGCACGTCGGGGTCCGACACCGGCAAGCACCGCATCCAGATCCTCCATCACCCCAGCGTGCCGTATCGGCAATATGAGTGCCATATCGGCGATATGAACTGCCGATTCGGTCAACTCAGCGGTAGATCCTCGGATCGGCAACGAACGGTCGTGTGGTGGCAAGGGGTGAGGCCATGAAAGAGGAGCCCCGCGCGGCCGGCCCGCTCGACACCGCCGGGCTCGATCCAGCCGTGCTCGACACCGCCCCGCTCGACACTGCCGGGCTCGATCCAACCGTGCTCGACACTGCCGGGCTCGATCCAGCCGTGCTGGATCCGGCGATGGCGGCGACGAGCGCAAGTACCCGGAAGATGCCGGTCGACGAAGAGTCGCCGCGCGGGCCCGCGGACCCGTGGTACACGGTCCGGCCCGAGGGATAGGCGTGGAAGGGCATCGCGATCAGGCCGCGACGTACAGGGCGAGCGAGATGACCAGGACCAGGGCGAGCAGTACCAGGTAGTCGATCTCGTGCTTGGGTGCGTCAACCGGACGGGTCATCTCGGTGCTCCTGGATTCCTGCGCCGGCCCCATCGGCCCGCGTCAGGAGGTAGACCTGTCCCACTCGCGGAACCGGACACTTTTCGGGAGGAGTCTTTTCGCGCAGGAATTCTCTTGTGAGTGAGGACTCACTCAGTTAAGGTGGTCGGGTGAGGTCACCAGGAACCCGGGCGTCTCCGCTGCCCCCGCAGCAGCGCCGGGACGGGATCATCGACGCCGCGCTACCACTGCTGCGCAAGCACGGTGACGATGTCACCACGAAACAGATCGCCGAGGCCGCCGGCGTCGCCGAGGGCACTCTGTTCCGGGTCTTCCCGGACAAGGAATCACTGATCCTGGCCGTCGTCACCAGGGTTTTCGACCCCTCACCCACGGTGGCAGAACTGCAGTCGGTGGACATCACCCTGCCTCTGCGGGAACGGTTGCAGCAGGCCGTCGAGATCATTGCCGACCGCCTCCACAACGTCTGGGAACTGATGTCCGCGCTCCGGATGATGGGACCTCCGGAGCACAATCCCCGGTTCCGCGATGCACTTCCCTCAGACCGGCACAGTGATCTCACGCCCCAAGCCCTGATCGACCTGATCGCACCGGATGCCGAGAACCTCCGGGTCGACGTCGCACAATTCGCCCGGGTGATGCGCCTGGTCACCTTCGCCGGGACCCATCCACGAATCTCCGACGACAACCCGCTCAAGCCGGACGAGATCGTGGACCTGCTGCTGGACGGCCTGCGCGCCCACTCGCCCTGATCGCCGAGCGGATCCCGGCCCCGGCCCGATCCCGGCGGCGTGTGCGAGCCGTATCAGTCGATGGCGGCACCATCAGGTCAAGCCCACTCCTTCTCACCGAAGTCGACATCACCATCGGGGAAAACATGCTCATCCGACTGCTCCGCACGTATCTCGCTCCCTACCGGGGGCCGCTGACGATGGTCGTCGTCTTCCAGCTGATCGGCACCATCGCCTCGCTGTACCTGCCGAGGCTCAACGCCGACATCATCGACAAAGGTGTCGCCAAAGGCGATACCGGCTACATCTTCACCAGCGGCGGCTACATGTTGGCCGTCACGCTGCTGCAGATCATCTGCTCGGTGGTCGCGGTGTACTTCGGAGCGCGCACGGCGATGGGATTCGGCCGTGACGTGCGTCAGGCCATCTTCCACCGGGTGGGCGAGTTCTCCGATCGTGAGGTCAACCAATTCGGCGCCCCATCGCTGATCACCCGTAACACGAACGACGTCCAGCAGGTGCAGATGCTCGTCCTGATGACGTGCACCCTGCTGGTGTCCGCCCCGATCACCTGTATCGGCGGCGTCTACATGGCGGTGTCCGAGGACGGAGGGCTGTCCTGGTTGCTGGTGGTCAGCGTGCCGGTGCTGGTAGTCCTCGTCGGCCTGATCATCAGCCGGATGGTGCCCCAGTTCCGTCTGATGCAGACCAGGATCGACACCATCAACCGGGTGCTGCGCGAGCAGATCTCGGGGATTCGCGTGGTTCGGGCCTTCGTCCGGGAGCCACAGGAGCGGGCCAGGTTCGGCGATGCCAACACGGCCGTCACCGACACCGCGATCAAGGCCGGCCGCTACCAGGCCCTCCTGTTCCCGACCGTGATGCTGGTGGTGAACGTGTCGTCGGTGGCGGTGCTCTGGTTCGGTGGTCATCGGGTCGATTCCGGGCAGCTCCAGATCGGCCAGCTCACTGCGTTCCTGACGTACCTGCTACAGATCCTGATGGCCGTCATGATGGCGACCTTCATGGCCGTGATGATTCCGCGCGCCTCCGTGTGCGCCGAGCGGATCGGCGAGGTGCTGGACACCGAAAGTTCTGTCCGGCCACCGCTTTCACCAAGAATGCCGTCCCGCCGGACCGGCCTCCTCGAGTTCGCCGGGGTCGACTTCGGCTACCCGGGTGCCCACGAGCCGGTCCTCAGGGACATCAACTTCACTGCGCAACCGGGCCGCACCACAGCCATCATCGGCTCGACCGGGGCGGGCAAGACCACGCTCGTCTCGTTGATCCCGAGACTCTTTGACGCCACCGGCGGCACGGTCTCGATGGACGGGATCGACGTGCGTGAGCTGGCGCCTCAGACTCTATGGGAGAGAATCGGTCTCGTCCCCCAGAAGCCGTACCTGTTCTCGGGGACGGTGGCGAGCAACCTCCGGTACGGCAATCCGCAGGCGACGGACGACGACCTGTGGGAAGCCCTGGAGATCGCACAGGCCAAGGGGTTCGTGCAGAAGATGCCGGACGGCCTGGATTCCGCGATCTCCCAGGGTGGCACGAATGTCTCCGGCGGGCAGCGACAGCGGCTGGCGATCGCCAGAGCGCTGGTACGAAAACCCTCCATCTACCTCTTCGACGATTCCTTCTCGGCCCTGGATCTGGCCACCGACGCCAGACTCCGGGCTGCGCTGAAACCGCAGACCCTCGACGCAACGGTGATCATCGTGGCCCAACGCGTCTCGACCATCATCGACGCCGACCAGATCATCGTGCTGGAGGACGGCCACATCGTCGGAATGGGCCGGCACGAGGAACTCCTGGAGAACTGCGGGACCTACAGCGAGATCGTCCGGTCGCAGATCTCCGCGGAGGTGGCGGCGTGAGTGAGCACACGAGCGAGGAACGAGCGAGGCGCGGAGCGAGCGCCCCGACGACCATCAGAGCGGAGGTGGCGGCGTGAGTGAGCACACGAGCGAGGAACGAGCGAGGCGCGGAGCGAGCGCCCCGACGACCATCAGAGCGGAGGTGGCGGCGTGAGTGAGCACACGAGCGAGGAACGAGCGAGGCGCGGAGCGAGCGCCCCGACGACCATCAGAGCGGAGGTGGCGGCGTGAGTGAGCACACGAGCGAGGAACGAGCGAGGCGCGGAGCGAGCGCCGCGACGACCATCAGAGCGGAGGTGGCGGCGTGAGTGAGCACACGAGCGAGGAACGAGCGAGGCGCGGAGCGAGCGCCGCGACGACCATCAGAGCGGAGGTGGCGGCGTGAGTGAGCACACGAGCGAGGAACGAGCGAGGCGCGGAGCGAGCGCCGCGACGACCATCAGAGCGGAGGCGGCGGCGTGAGTACGCCCACCAAGAATTCCCAGTCGGAGGACGACATGGCCACCATTCGCGCTGCGGGTCCGGCCCGTCGCGGTCCGGGCAGCGGTGGTCCGATGGCCGGAATGGGCCAGCCGGCCGAGAAGTCGCTGAACTTCGGGCCGTCGGCCAAGCGGCTGTTCGGCCGACTCCAGCCCGAACGACTCGGGGTCTACCTGGTCTTCGTGCTGGCCATCTGCAGCGTGACGCTAGCGGTCCTCGGCCCGAAGATCCTCGGCAAGGCGACCGACACCATCTTCAGCGGAATCGTCGGCAAGCAGTTGCCGCTGGGCATCACCCGGCAGCAGGCGATCGACGCAGCCAGGGCCAGGGGCCAGAACTCCTTCGCCGACCTGATCTCCGGGATGAACCTGATCCCCGGGCACGGCATCGACTTCGGCTCGCTGGGCCGGGTCCTGATCACCGTCCTGTGCCTCTACGTCGCGTCCTCGGTGTTCTCCTGGTGGCAGGGATACCTGCTCAACGGCATCGTGCAGCGCACCGTCCTGCGGCTGCGCAATGACGTCGAGGACAAGCTGAACCGGCTGCCCCTGGCCTACTTCGACCGCCAGCAGCGCGGAGAAGTGCTGAGCCGCGTCACGAATGACATCGACAACGTCTCGCAGTCCCTGCAGCAGACCATGAGCCAACTGCTCACCTCCCTGCTCACGCTGGTCGGCGTGCTGGTGATGATGCTGATCGTCTCCCCCCTGCTGGCCCTGATCGCGGTCGTCGCCATTCCGCTGTCGTTGCTGGTCACCACCTTGATCGCGAAGCGATCGCAGAAGATGTTCGTGGCCCAGTGGCGACACACCGGCGCACTCAACGGCCAGATCGAGGAGGCCTTCACCGGCCACAGCCTGGTCAAGGTCTTCGGTCGTCAGCCGGAGGTCGAGCAGACCTTCCGGGACAAGAACGCCGAGTTGTACGAGGCTTCCTTCGGCGCGCAGTTCGTCTCCGGCATCATCATGCCGGCGATGATGTTCATCGGGAACCTGACGTACGTCGCGGTCGCCGTCGTCGGCGGTCTGCGGGTGGCCGGCGGCTCAATGACGCTCGGCGACGTGCAGGCGTTCATCCAGTACTCGCGCCAGTTCACCCAGCCACTCACCCAACTGGCCTCGATGGCGAACGTGCTGCAATCCGGAGTTGCTTCAGCGGAACGGGTTTTCGAGCTGCTGGACGAGACGGAGCAGTCTGCGGAGGTACAGCGCGTCGCCCCGATCACCTCCACCCAGGGCCGCGTAGCGTTCCAGGACGTGTCTTTCCGGTACCTGCCCGACACCCCACTGATCGAGGACCTGTCACTGGTGGCCGCACCCGGCCAGACGGTGGCCATCGTGGGGCCGACCGGGGCGGGCAAGACGACGCTGGTCAACCTGATCATGCGGTTCTACGAGATCGACGCCGGCCGGATCACCCTGGACGGCATCGACACCCGCGAGATGACCCGCAGCGACCTGCGTTCCAGGATCGGCATGGTGCTGCAGGACACCTGGCTCTTCGGCGGGACGATCCGGGAGAACATCGCATACGGCCGCCCCGGTGCCACCGAGGCCGAGATCCTAGCCGCCGCGAAGGCCACCTTCGTCGACCGATTCGTCCATTCGCTGCAGGACGGCTACGACACCGTGATCGACGCCGAGGGCAGCAATGTCAGCGCCGGGGAGAAGCAGTTGCTGACCATCGCAAGGGCCTTCCTGGCCGACCCGTCGCTGCTGATCCTGGACGAGGCGACCTCGTCGGTGGACACCCGCACGGAGGTGCTCGTCCAGAAGGCGATGGCTGCGCTCCGCACCGACCGGACGAGTTTTGTGATCGCCCACCGGCTCTCGACCATTCGCGATGCCGATCTCATCCTGGTGATGGAGGCGGGCCGGATCGTCGAGCAGGGCAGTCACGAGCAGTTGCTGGAAGCCCGCGGCGCCTACTTCCGCCTCTACAACGCCCAGTTCGCGGGGGCCGACATCGAGGAGGAGCCCGGGAACCTCCCTGCGCCACCCGCCTCCGGCCGGGGCGTCGAGCTCGCGAAGCCCTGACCCCCAGCGGGATCAACCCCGGCGTGGGTCCCCGCGGCGTGGATCAACCCCGGCGTGAGTCCCCATTTCGCGGAGGGCCCCGGCAGGCATGGACGAAAGTGACGACTCCTGTCACTCCAGTCCCAAATCGTCCACTTTGATCCATGCCTGCCACTTTGATCCATGCCTGACGACCTGATCCATACCCGGCGACCTACCCCGGGCCTGACGACCTGACGGATGCGTGCGCCACACCCGTGGGGGACATCTCAAGGCGGTGGGACACATCCGGACGCATCAGCAGTTAGACTGAGCGGGTCGAGACGCACCACCGGTGCGCTCGGGTCGTTGCTGCGGGTACCAATGAAGGTGCCTTCTTGTCCGCCGGTGTTGCCTGCCGGGTTGGCCAGCATTACGGCCACCCATCAGCGCGGCCGCTGCCAAAGGTCGCGTGCCACCGTGCCCTCGGCACAGCAAGGACTACCGAACTACATGTCTTCCCCCCAGTCTTCCTCGTCGAACCCGAGCCGGTCCTCTTCCGGCCAGGGCCGATCGAACAACGCCTCCGGCGCGCGACGCTCCGGCGGTCAGGGTCGTTCCGGCGGCGCCGGCGGCCAGCGCCGCGGCAGCGGCTCCACCCCCTTTTACTCCAGTGGGTCCTACCCGGCCGGATCCTCGACCAGCAGCATGTTCTCCACCGGCGCGTTCGCCGCGAGCATCCCGGCCACCGGGACCGACCAGGAGCGAGGCGCCCAGTCGCGCAACCGTTCCGAGGCTCCCCGTCAGACCGAACGGCGCGCCCCCCGCACGGACGCACCTCGAGGAGGTCGCCCGGCCCGCACCGATGGACCCCGCACCGACGCACCCCGCGGCGAGCGCCCTACCCGTTCCACGAACGATCGCCCGCGGACCGACAGCGGGCCGCGCACCGGGGACGCGAGCCGCAACCAGCGTGGCCGCGGCAGCCGCCGCAACGCCGCCGCCGACGACCGCACCCCCGTGGTCTTCGCCCCCAACACCCCGCACGCCGATGACCGTCCGCAGTCCCCGGCCGTCACCGCCGGCTCGCTGTTCGCCGCGGCGAAGACCGTCGTCGCCGATGCGGCTCCGGTCAGCGACGTCAGCTTCGCGGAACTGGGCGTCCCCGAGAAGCTGATCAAGCCGCTCAACGCCCTCGGCGCCATCAACCCGTTCCCGATCCAGGCGGCCACCCTCCCGGTCTCGCTGACCGGCCGTGACGTGCTCGGCCGCGGCCGTACCGGCTCCGGCAAGACCATCGCGTTCGCGGTACCGCTCGTCGTCCGGCTCACCGGCGGACGCCGCACGCCGAACCGCCCGCGCGGTCTGGTGCTGCTGCCCACCCGGGAGCTTGCCCTCCAGGTCGCCCGCACCATCGAGCCCTTGGCCACCGCCGCCGGCCTGAAGACGGTGACCATCTTCGGCGGCGTCGGCTTCGGACCGCAGATCTCCGCCCTGCGTTCGGGGGTCGACATCGTCATCGCCTGCCCCGGGCGCCTGGAGGATCTCATCAAGCAGGGTGTCTGCAATCTGGGTGACGTCGAGGTGACCGTTCTCGACGAGGCCGACCACATGGCCGATCTCGGCTTCCTGCCCGGTGTCCGCCGGCTGCTGCGGGCGACCCGCCCGCACGGCCAGCGTCTGCTGTTCTCGGCCACCCTGGACAACGGGATCTCCGTACTGGTCAACGATTTCCTGACCGACCCGGCCGTCCACGCGGTGGACGACGCCTCCTCGCACATCGAGACCATGACCCACCACGTCTTCGCGGTGAACAAGGACGACCGCAACGAGGTCATCCGGCAGCTCGCACTCGGCGGCGGTCGCAAGATGTTGTTCACCCGCACCAAGTTCGGGGCCAAGAAGTGGGCGGCTGCGCTGTCCAAGAACGGTATCCCGGCGGTCGACCTGCACGGCAACCTCTCGCAGAACGCGCGCGAACGAAACCTGGCCGCCTTCTCGACGGGCAGCGCAAAGGTGTTGGTCGCCACCGACATCGCCGCCCGCGGCATCCACGTGGACGATGTCGAACTGGTCGTCCATCTCGATCCCCCCACCGAGCACAAGGCCTACCTGCACCGCTCCGGACGGACCGCGCGGGCCGGCGCCGGTGGCACCGTCATCACGGTCATGCTGCCCGAGCAGGCCGAGGACGTCCGCAAGCTGATGAAGCTGGCCGGGATCTCCGCCACCACGACCGCGGTCCGACCCGGGCACGCCGCAATCGGCGAACTCGCCGGCTGAGCGAAACATCCACCGGCACCACCGCATTCCGAGCAGCGGCCCCCGTCTTGAAGACGGGGGCCGCTGCCCGTTCCGGGGAAGAGTACCTCCGGATCAGAGGGCGTTGATCACGGCCGGCATCTGCTTCTCGACCTGGTCCGCGAGCTTGTTGAACTCACCCTTCAGCGCCCAGCCGAAGAGCTTGATGACACCCTTGAAGTCCAGATTGGCCGTATAGCTGATCCTGGTCCCCTCCGGAAGCGCGGTGAAGCTGAGGTCGTCGGTGGACGTGACCGTCTTGTTGACGCCTTCGAAGACCAGGCGGTGCGGATCCAGGGAGACCAGCCGGTAGTCCAGCGCCGTTTCCCGACCACGGAACTTGGAGACGTTCTTCCACTTCGACCCGACCTGCACCGGTCCGCTGTCGACCCGTGCGCAGGTCACCGTCCCGGGGTCCCAGGATTCGGCGTGGGCGAAATCAGACAGATACTTCACCACTTCCTCGATCGGCTTGACGACCGTGAACGTGCGATTGACGCTGACCATGACGTATTCCTTGTCTACGAAGGTGGAACTTTCCAAGCTGTACCCGCTGCACTGCAGGTCAAACGAGGTGGCGAGGCCGTCGAGCCCTCACGCGGCGAGTGGCTCGAAGTAGGACAGCACGTCCCTCCGCGTCACCTCGGCCAGCGTGGACGGATTCCACCGCGGTGCGCGGTCCTTGTCGATCACCCGCGCCCGGATGCCCTCGACGAAATCGCGGTGGTGCAGGAATCGGCTGCACACCCGCAGATCCTGCTCCAGCACCTCGTCGACCGTCATGTCGGCGGCCCGGCCGATCGCCTCCAGGGTGACCTTCAGTGCGGTGGGCGACATGGCCGAGATGACGTCGGCCGCGGCCTGCGCCGCCGATCCGGAATCAGCGCGGAGACGCTCGAGGATCTCCTCGACACTGCCTGCCGAGTAACAGGTGTCGATCCATCCGGGATGCGCGGACGGTCCCGGGACCGGGAGTGCCGGGACCACCCCGGCGCGCAGTTGGACAGCGAGCGATCCGAGGTCGGAGGACTTCACCAGGTGATCGGCCAGACCGGCGTGGATGGCGCCGGGACCATCCAGGCGGTGGCCGGTGAGCGCGCAGTGGACGCCGAACCGACCCGGCGACCTGGCCAGCAGGTACAGCGCTCCGACGTCCGGCGACAGGCCGATCGCCGTCTCCGGCATCGCCACCTGGGACCGCTCGGTCACGATTCGCACGGAGGCGTGCGCCGAGATCCCGACGCCCCCGCCGAGGACGATGCCGTCCATGAAGGAGACCACCGGCTTCCGATAGCGGGCGATGAGGGCATTCATCTCGTACTCCTGGGCCCAGAACGCTCCCGGTGGCACGTCCCGGCCGTGAATGCCCTCGTAGACCTCCCTGATGTCGCCTCCGGCGCACAACCCACGAGGACCGGCTCCGTCGATCAGCACCACCTGGACCTGCGGATCCAGCGCCCACGAGGTCAGCGCCCGCGAGGCAGCGGCGATCATCGGCAGGCTCAGCGCATTGATCCGTTCGGGGCGGTTCAGCGTCAGGTGGCCCAGTCGGCCCTGCACCTCGGTCAACACATGCTCGGAGTCGACGGTCATGACGTGCACGCTAGCCGGGCAATGCTGACAATCGGGCTTGCGGGTCCCCTCCGCACTGGCACAATGCCGGACATGACGCCCGCTCCGGGCGAGGTCTTTGCCGGCTTCATCATCGAGCGCGAACTGGGCTCGGGCGGTATGGGCGTCGTCTACCTCGCCCGGCACCCCCGGCTGCCCCGGCACGTCGCCCTCAAGCTGCTCCGGACGGATCTGGGATCCGACCCGTCGTTCGTCGGACGCTTCCAGCGCGAGGCCGAAACGGTCGCGCGCCTCGACCATCCCAACATCGTGTCGATCGACGACAGCGGCGTGCACGACGGGCAGCTCTGGATCAGCATGCGCTTCATCGACGGTACGACCGCCTCCGAGGCACTGCGTGGCTATGCGGCGGGCATGCCGCCCGAACGCGCCGTGCACATCATCGAGAAGGTCGCCGCAGCATTGGATTTCGCACATCGTCACCGCGTGGTGCACCGAGACGTCAAGCCCGCCAACATCTTGTTGACGACGGACCCGGACGAGAAGGACGAGCGCGTCTACCTGACGGATTTCGGGGTCGCCAAGGCCATGGACGAGATCGAGGCCCAGGCGACCTCGCTGACAGCCGCCGGTGGTGTGGTCGCCACCCTGGACTACGCCGCACCCGAGCAGATCGAGGCGAAACCGCTCGACGGGCGGTGCGATGTGTTCGCGCTGGGCTGCGTGTTGTACAAACTGCTGACCGGGGTGATCCCGTATCCGGGAGACAACCTGGCCGCCAAGGTCTACGCGCGCATGCACCAGCCCGCTCCGGTGCCCAGCTCCCTCGTGCCGACGCTGCCGGCCTCGTTCGATGCAGTGATCGCGACGGCTCTGGCCCGCGAGCCCGCCGACCGGTACCAGACGTGCAAGGCGTTGGCCGTCGCTGCGCGCGCGGCGCTGTCCTCGGCCCCCCCGGGGCAGACGTCAACGGTCCAGATCCCGCCACCGGACCCTGACGCCACCCAGCTGGTACTCAGCGGCCCACCCCCCGACCTGCCCGGCGCAGGTCAACCCGGCGCAGGTCAACCCGGCCCGGCAGCTCCCCGATTCGAGGCACCCCGACCCGGAACGCCCCGACCCGGAACGCCCCGACCCGAACTGCCAGGGGTGGACACCGGCATCTCGGGCGGCTACTCCTCGGCCGAAAGCCTCCCGCCAGAACTCGCGCAGCTGCTGGCGCCCGGGATGCGCGGGGTCGGTGGTCCGTCCGGGCCGGACCACCCGACCGATCACCGCCGTCGTACCCGCCGGCGGTCCTTGGCGGCCATCGGTGCAGTGATCCTGGTGGCAGCGGTGGTCATCGGCGTCAGCCTTCTCCCCCGGAGCCAGGTGGCCGGCAACGCGAAGATCCAGGACCGGGCCGCCACCGCCGGGCCCTCCGCATCATCCGGTGCGTCGACATCATCAGGTGCGTCGACCCGGCCGGTGGCCGGGCTGCCGTCGACCGGGGCGTCGTCGACCGGGCTACCCGTGGCCGGCCTCCCCCACTCGGCGCCGCTGTCGACCACCACCCTGGTCGTCTCACGGCAGTACGGGACCGGCTTCGCGCTGTATCTCGTCGACGCGACGACCGGCGTCGTCGGGAAGCGGGTCTCCCCCGAATCCGACCATGGCCAGAACCCACTGCTGTCGCCCCAGCGCGGATCGATCGTCTACGTGCAGGGCGATGCCAGCGGCAACACCCTGCGGACGGTCGCCGCCGACGGCACCGGTGATCGGCTGCTGTTCGCCCGCCCGGCCGGCTGCTCCTCGGTCGGCCGGCCCGCCTGGGATCAGGCGGACCCGCAGTTGTTGGCCATCAACTGCGGAATCCTGGGAGGCCCCGTCACACTGCAGATCGTCGACCTGACGGGCCGGGTCCGCAAGACTCTGGCGACGACGGGTCTGGCGATCGTCGACGACCTGACGTTCTCCCCCGATGGCACCAGGATCGCCTACTGGGGCTCGCCCGACCGTCAGGCCGGCGACGGCAGGCTCTACGTCCAGGCCGTCGACGGCTCGTCCGCACCGGGGCCGATCACCCCGGCCGGCAGCCACGACGGCGACTGCGACTTCTCACCGGACGGTCGGCAGATCACTTTCCGCCGGGTGGTCACCGACGGCACCGGCAGTCACGCGTACATCGCGGTCGTCGATGCTTCCGGCTCCGCGCCGGCCACGGTGTTCGCCGCCGCCGGCCAGGGACCCGTCTGGTCGCCGGACGGCAAGCAGATCGCCTACAAGGGCGACGTCACCGTGGCGGGCGGTGCGACGAAACCGGAGATCCTGGTCCTCACGACGGCGTCGCCGGGCCGGCCCCGGGCGCTGGCCGACGGCGACAAGGGCAGCGTCAGCGGATCACCGATCTGGGGCTACCGCTGATCGTCCGGCCAGAGCGCCGACCACCGCAGCCAGTACGGCGCCCTGCTCCGACACGAATCCGGCCACCGATCCGGCCAACTCCGCGATGTCGGCCTCGGCCAGCAGGAACGACGGAACGGGCAGCACTGCACCGAGTTCGCCCAGCACCGGGCGAAGCTGCAGGTCCGCCAGGTGTTTGTGGGCCGGACCGGCCGAAACAATTAGCGGGACAACGACTGTGCGTGACAGCGAACCGGAAGGCAGGGTGTCGAGCATCAGTTTCAGGAGACCGGTGAAGGATGCCTTGTAGGTCGGCGTGGCCAGCACCAGCACGTCGGCGGCCCGCACCGCGTCGACCGCTTCCGCAGCCGCCTCCGACAGTGACCACGGCGCCAGCAGCCCGGGAGCGATCCCGGCCAGGTCGATGATCGTGGTGTTGCTCGCGGGCAGCACCCGGGCGATGGCTTCGGCCAGCGTGGTGGCGGCCGTGAGGGTCCGGGAACCCGGCTTCGGGTTCCCGACGACGACCACCACGCTGACTTCGCCCGTCATGCCCGTCATCGACGTCCACCCCGCAGGGCCAACTCGAACGACTTCCCCTCCGCCCCCCGGGCACGGACGGTGCCCTCGACCGGGACGGCCAGTCCGTTCTCGTCGCCGGCCACGGTGTAGCCGTCGTCGACCATTGCGGTCGGCACGGCGTGGCCGTCCGGCACCGAGAAGATCCCGGGGAGCCCCGGCAGCCTGGACCGTCGCCCGGGCAAGCAGTGGAAACTGGTCGGGCTGGACCAGCCGTGCGGTATGGCCAGGGCCCGCTCCCGCCCGACGTGCCGGCTCTGCCGGTCTGTCTCGGAATCCGTGCGTAGCGACGTGGTCATGTTCTCCTCCGCTCCGGCTCTTCAGGCAGCCGCGGTCGCGGCGTCGCGGCGGGCGACCTCGGCCCGCACCAGCGGAATGACGTACCGACCGAAATCAATGGCGTCGTCGAGGATGTCGTATCCACGGGCGGAGAGGATGCGAACGCCGAGGTCGTAGTAGTCCAGCAGCGCGGCCGCCACCGTCTCGGGGGACCCGACCAGCGCCGTCGAGTTGCCGCCGCCACCGGTCAGCGCAGTGGGCGCGGTCCACAGGGCCCGATCGTGCCGCTCCCCCGCGGCCACCGCCGCGAGCAGTCGCTGCGACCCGGAGTTCTCCGGGCTCCCACTCCGACGGAACGTGGACCGGCCGGCGGCATGGTCCTTGATCCGGCCGAGGATGCGATCCGCCTTCTCCCACGCCAGTTGATCGGTCGGGGCGATGATCGGTCGGAAGGCGACCTGGAGGGTCGGGCGGAGCCGGCCGGCGGCGGCTGCCGCCTTGTCGATGGAGGCGATCTGCTCCCTGGTCCCGGCCAGCGGTTCACCCCAGAGCGCGTAGATGTCGGATTCGGCAGCACCCACGGCGTAGGCCGCCGGCGACGACCCCCCGAAGGAGACCCGTGGTCGCGGCTGCTGGATCGGGAAGATATCCGAGACGAAATCCTTGATCTGGTAGTACTTCCCGTCGTAGTCGAAACGCTCGGTCGAGGTCCAGGCCTGCTTGACGATCTGGATGTACTCCCTGGTGCGTTCGTAGCGCGAGTCCTTGTCGAGGTGGTCGCCCTCGGCCGCCTGGTCGGCGGTGGAACCACCGGTGATGAAGTGCACCTCGAATCGGCCGCCGGAGATCTGGTCCAGGGTCGCGAACGTCTTGGCCGCATAGGTGGGGACCGAGACGTTGGGACGATGGGCGAGCACGAGGTTGATGCGCTCCGTCTGCCCGGCGATGTAGGCCGCGACGGCGGCCGGGTCCGGCGACCCGGAATGGTAGGCGAAAAGGATTCTGTCCCAACCGTTGTCCTCGTGCGCCCTGGCCAACCGCCGGGTGTAGCCCAGATCCAGGCTTCCGCCGCTGCGGCCGGTTACCTCACTGGCGTCGTTGGTGCCCGCGATCCCCAGGAACTCAACTGGCATGGCTCTTCTCGATTCTGTGCTCGTGCGCGAGGGAGGTGGTCGAATGGTGGAGCCGGGCCGCCAGGGCCAGCAGCTCGCGCGCGACCCGGTCGTTCTGCCGGAATCCGGGACCGTTGAAACCGGGCCGGGCAAAACCTGCCGAACCCGCCGAGCCGGACACGGAGGGGCCCAGCAGGAACCTTCGCGGGTGTGCCGTCCGATCTGCCCGCAGGGCACGTGACCGGTCGTCGGCCAGCAACTGCCCACCACCGAGCGCGGTGCCGTCGGCGGCGATCAGGTCCTCCGCGGCGAGCTCTCCGGCCGCGAGCAGACCGGCGATGATCGGGTCAGAGGCCGCCCGGACGTCCGGACGAGGCAACCTCGCGTCGACCAGTACGTCGGCCTCGATCACCCCGTCGACCGCCGACGAGCTCCCGACGAATCGTCCGTCCTGCACACCGACCTGCAGATCCGGACCGGCGAAGTGCAGCAGCCCGGCGCGGTGCAGGGCGAGCATCTCGTCCAGCCTGCGCGGCGGCGGACCGCTGGCCAGGAACGAGAACAATCCGTGGAAGTCTCCCTCCACGTGCTGCACGCGGTCGGCGGCACTGATCCGACCGGCCACGACGGCCCCGGCCAGCACGCCGTAGACGGTCAGCAGGGCGTTGAACACCGCCGCGTCGGCCGAGTGGTCGGGATCACGACGTCGCCGCAGGTCGATGCCGATGTACTCGACCAGCGCGGCCGTCAGCGCATCGTGATCGGTGAAACGACGGCCACGCAGCGGACGGTCGATGGCGCCGAGATCGAACCGGTCCTCCGGCGCCGGCACGGCGGTCGCGACGAAATCCGCGAAACCGGGCGCAGTGACGTCGGCCTCGGCCAGGGCCGCGGCGAACTGGTCCCAAGGGGTCCTCACCCGATCGGAGTGGAACTCGAACAACCTGCGATAGTGCGCGTGCGTGAGTTCCTTGACGATCAGCGGCCACAGCCGGGTGCGGAAATCTGCGGTCCCGGAGGAATCGGTGGCCGCAGCCACGGCGGCCGGGGTGAAGTGCACCGGAGCCACCGGCGCGGCCGCGCCCAGGCTGTAGCCGAGCTTGGCGTGGTAGGGAACCCCCCGGCGGGAACCCACGTACAGCACCGGCTCGGCCCCGCCGGGCAGGTATTCGAGCGCACCGGCCGCCGTTTCCCGGAACCGTCCGCCCCTCCCCTGGAAGACCAGGACCATGAGGTCGACGAAGGCCAGTCCGAAACCGCGCACCAGCACCCGGCTGCCGGGCCGCAGGCCACCGAGATCGATGTCGGCGGTGTATCCGGGCGGCACGTACGTCAGGCCGTTCTCCTGCGCCGAATCGGTCAGCGACACCTCGACCGCCGTCGGGCGCCGATCGAGATAGCCCTGGGCCAGGACCACCAGATCGCCCTGCAACACGGCTCCGTCGGTCAGCCGTACCTGTTGCTGTGCAACGGATGCACCGGCGTCCGGACCGCCGATGCCACGCTGGGGCAGGGCATCCGTCACCGAAACAGCACGCTGCCGGTGCACGGTGACCGTGACATCTGCGGCGAGCGAGCCCACCACCCGGTCGAAGGTCCAGGACAGGTACAGGGACTGGACCTCCCGGCTGGCGAAGTCGTTCGGTCCGAAGGCATCGGCCTGATCGCGCAGGCCCGCATCGACGAGCACCTGCCGGCCGGGGCCGGCCACCCACCGGTCCAGCGCAGGGCCGGGCACGATCGGACCCTCGCACCTGACCGACTCGTCGGTGAAGATCGTGACGTCCTTGGCCATCGAGTTCATCCACAGCAGCGGCGACTGATCGCGCCGCCAGATCCGGCCGCCACCAACGGGATACGGATCGACGATGTGGATGTCGAGGCCGGCGCCGCCCAGCAGGTCCGGCGCGTTCGCCGCGATGCGCTCCAGGAGGGAGACGGTGCGGGGGCCGCCGCCGACGAAGACCAGCACCGCCGGAGCGGCGCTCACCGGCCGACTCCCACCGGGATGTCCCGCCCGGATTGCCGAGGGGGCTGGACCCAGTCCGACATGCCTGCGCCGCTGACCAGCTCCTTGGCGAATGCGAGCGGCCCGATCGATTCCGGATCGGCCGACAGATCGAACCTTGCCCGGTACCCGGCCGCGAGGTAGAGCTCGCAGGCCTCCGGCTGACGCGGGCCGGTGGTGAGGTGGATGCGTCGGTAACCCAGATCCAGTGCCACCTGCTCCAGTTCGGCCATCAGTCGCCGCCCAAGCCCGCGCCTGCGGTGGGCCGGCGACGTCCAGACACGCTTGACCTCGGCGGTCTCGTCGTCGTACCGCCTGATGGCGCCGCCGGCGATGGTGACGCCGTTCTCGGTCAGCACGAGGAAGGTGCCATCTGGCGGTCCGAAGTCCTGCGCCGGCACCTCGACCAGCTCGGTGTAGTCCGAGACGCGGCCGTACCTGGTTCCGTACTCCACCTTGAGATCCTCCAGCAGCGGCGCGAGGTCGGGATCGCCGACCTCGGCCCGTAGCACCGTCAGATCCGGCGCTCCGACCTGCGGGGAGACCCGCCCGGTGTTCCGTCGAAGGGACTGGACCGCCGATCGGTGACCCAAGGTGGACAGAAAACTCTCCGTCACCTCGGCCACCGGGCCGGCGGAGGCAGGATCGATCAGTACACCGCCATCGGGGAAGACCTTGACGTGCGACGCGAGCACGAACCAGCCCTGCCCGACGTGGGCGGCGCCCAGGCTGTTCAGCACTGGCCGAAGCGCGTAGTCCACCGCCAGCACGTGGGCGGGGGAACCGCCGGTCACCAGCGGAAGAACCGACTTGCCACGAAAGGCGAACTGCGGCAGGAGGTCCAGGAAAACCTTGAGCAGGCCCGAGTAGGCCGCCTTGTACACCGGCGACACGACCACGACCGCGTCGGCGATCTCCACGGCGGCCACGGCAGCGGCGATCTTCGGGTCGGTGAGGTCGGCCGACAGCAGCGCCGTCGCGGGCAGGTCTCGCAGCACCAGCGGCGTCACGGCGTGGCCGGCCCGCAGGATGCGCCTGGTGACGTGGGACAGCAACGCATCGGAGCTGGAGGCGCTGGACGGACTGCCGGCAATGGTCACGATGGTGGACATATCACTCCTGCTGCATCACTCACGGACGGGTCTCTGCTGTTGCGCACGCTCGTGGCCATCCCTGGCCGTGCGGGAACGCCGCTGTCCCTGCTCCTTCGGATGCCAACCCCGCACCAGACTCCAACAAACCTACGGCGAAGATGTTTCCCGAAGTGCGGGAGAACGGTGCAAATCCGGTGGCGAGCGGTCGCAGCGGTCCACCGTCGACGGCCGCATCGGGCGACCGGAATGCCTGGACCCGGTGATAGCGTTGCGCCCAGGTAACGAGTGTCAGCGATGGGCCCTGGCTTGCTGACCGGCAACCCTCCTCCGCGGTGGGGTGCTCCAGGTGATGACCTGGCGGTAGCCATCCGGCTCCGCAAGCGCGAACGTGGACCGGGCGTCGTCCGTTCCGAAAAGGTGATGGTCATGTCTTCAGTTCTTCCTGGGTCGCCCGGGTCCGCCCCGTTGCACCTGGCGGTGGCACTCGACGGGGCCGGCTGGCATCCGGCCGCCTGGCGGGAGCCCGCCGCCCGTCCGGCCGAATTGTTCACCGCCCAGTACTGGCTGGACCTGGTCCGCGAGGCCGAACGCGGGCTGCTCGACCTCGTGACGATCGAGGACTCCTTCGGATTGCAGGCCAGAGGCCTGGACCCGGCGAACGAGCGGACCGACGAGGTCAGGGGGCGTCTGGACGCGGTGCTCATCGCCGATCGGGTGGCGCCGCAGACCCACCACATCGGTCTCGTCCCGACCGTTTCAGCCACCCACACCGAGCCCTTCCACGTCTCGAAGGCCATCGCCACCCTCGACTACGTGAGCACGGGGCGGGCCGGCGTGCGCGTGCAGGTGTCCCCCCGAGCCGAGGAGGCCAGGCACTTCGGTCGCCGGGTCCTGCCGGAATCGGGCGCAGCCGACCTCTCCACACCTGCTGCCGGCGAACTGATCTCAGAACTTTTCGGCGAGCTGGTCGACTACGTCGAGGTAATACGGCGGCTCTGGGACAGCTGGGAGGACGACGCCGAGATCCGCGACGCGGCTTCCGGGCGATTCATCGACCGGGACCGCCTCCACTACATCGACTTCGACGGGTCGCACTTCTCGGTGAAGGGTCCGTCGATCGTGCCGAGGCCCCCGCAGGGTCAGCCGATCGTGGCCGCGCTGGCCCACTCCGGCCTTCCTTACCGTTGTGCCGCCGCGAGTGCCGACATCGTGTTCGTGACGCCCACCGACACCGTCGATGCCGGGCGGATCGTGGCCGAGGTTCGCGCGGCGCAGGCGGACATCGGCCGCGCGGAGGCGGATCTCGCAGTGTTCGCCGACCTGGTGGTGTTCCTGGACGACCAATCGGAATCCGGCGCCGACCGGAAGTCGCGCCTGGATCGCCTCGCCCGCGCGGAGTACCGCTCCGACGCCCGTATCTTCGCCGGGTCGGCGGCCGCACTGGCCGATCTGCTCGCGCAGTGGCAGTCCGTCGGGATCAGCGGCTACCGGCTGCGCCCAGGGGCCCTGCCGGATGACCTGAACGCGATCACCGGCGCCCTGGTGCCGGAGCTGCAGTCCCGCGGACTGTTCCGGTCCCGGTACGAAGCCGACTCGCTTCGAGGACTTCTCGGGCTCGAGCGACCGGCGAACCGCTACGCCAGGGCCGCTGCCGCTCCGGTCGCTGCCGAAGGAGTCTCCGCATGACGAACACGCAGGGCGGGCCCCGCAAGCAGGTGCATCTGGCCGCGCACTTCCCCGGCGTCAACAACACGACCGTGTGGAGCGACCCCCGGTCGGGCAGCCACATCGAGTTCGAGTCGTTCCGGCGATTCGCCCAGATCGCCGAGGGCGCGAAGTTCGACTTCCTGTTCCTGGCCGAGGGTCTGCGCCTGCGTGAGCAGAACGGCAAGATCTACGACCTCGATGTGGTCGGACGGCCCGACACCTTCGGTGTGCTGACTGCTCTCGCGGCCGTCACGCAGCGGATCGGGCTGACGGGCACGATCAACTCCACCTTCAACGAGCCCTATGACGTGGCCCGCCAGTTCGCCACCCTCGACCATCTCTCGGGCGGCCGGGCGGCCTGGAACGTGGTCACCTCCTGGGACGCCTTCACCGGTGAGAACTTCCGTCGTGGAGGCTTTCTCGCCCAGGACGAGCGGTACGGGCGGGCCAGGAGCTTTCTGAGCGCCGCCGCCGAACTGTTCGACTCCTGGAACGGTGACGAGATCGTCGCGGACAAGGAGACCGGAACATTCCTGCGGCACGGTAGTCCCGGTGAGTTCTCTGTCCACGACGATCATTTCGACATCGAGGGGCACTTCAACGTGCCCCGCAGCCCCCAGGGGCGTCCGGTGATCTTCCAGGCCGGCGACTCCGACGAGGGCCGCGAGTTCGCCGCCTCCACCGCCGATGCCATCTTCACCCGGCACGGCACCCTGGACGCTGGTCAGGCCTTCTACCGTGACGTGAAGAGGAGGCTCGCGCAGTACGGACGCCGTCATGACGAGCTGCTCGTGCTCCCGGCCGCCACCTTCATCCTCGGTGACACCGAGGCCGAGGCGCAGGAGTACGCCGCCCACGTCCGGCGGCAGCAGGTCAGCGGGCAGACGGCGATCAAGTTCGCCGAGCAGCTCTGGAACCGCGATCTGAGCTCCTACGATCCGGACGGCCCGCTGCCGAGCGTCGACCCTCTCGTGGGCGAGAACACCATCGCCAAGGGTCGGGCCAGTGTCCGGATGAATGCCGATCCGGTGGCCGTGGCGAACGAATGGCGGGAACTGGCCGAGGCGAGGGGACTCTCGCTCCGCGACGTGGTGGTCGAGAAGACCGCGCGGCAGAACTTCATCGGCACCGCGGAGACGGTGGCCACCACCATCGACGAATACGTGCAGGCCGACGCCAGTGACGGATTCATCCTCGTGCCGCACATCACTCCGGACGGCCTCGGCGAATTCGCGGACAAGGTGGTGCCGATCCTGCAGGAGCGCGGCGTCTTCCGCGCCGAGTACCAGGGGACGACGCTGCGCGATCACCTGGGTCTGACGACTCCGGCGGCCCGGACGCGGGCCCGTGCCGGATCCGGTGCGGCCTCGTGAGCGTGGGTCAGCAGGGTGTCGATCAGCGGGGTGCCGATCAGCAGGGTGTCGATCAGCGGGGTGCCGATCAGCAGGGTGTCGATCAGCGGGGTGTCGATCAGCAGCGGGATCTCCCGCCGCTGGCCGCGCTCGCAGCTCGGCAGGACCTCACGATCGGGGACCCGGTCCTGGACAACGTGGCGTGGGCTGCGCTGACCGGGCCGCAGGCCCGGTTCGCCGAACGGATCGGCCGGGCGGCCAGATACCGACCGGAGATCGGTCCGTTCGTCGCGCTGGAGGATCACCGGGACCCGCAGGCGTGGATCGACGTCGCCCAGCTGGTCGGTGAGGGCGGGACCTTCGCGGTCGCCGGTGACGACGTGCGACCCCCACCCGGCTGGGCGTACTCCTCCGTCGGCGGCGGCGTCCAGCTCGTCGACGTCGGGCTGGAGAAGGCGCCCGATCCGGAAGCGGAACCGCTGTCCCTGACGGATGCGCCGGAGATTCTCGACCTGATCCGACGCACCCGGCCGGGCCCGTTCCGCTCCCGCACCGTCGAACTCGGCGGCTACCTCGGCATCCGCCGCAACAGCGCCCTGGTCGCGATGGCCGGGCGGCGGATGCACCCGCGGGGATGGGTCGAGATCAGCGCGGTCTGCACCGATCCCGGCTACCGGGGACAGGGCCTGGGCACACGCCTGGTGAGGGCGGTGGCGGCAGACGTCTCCGCGGAGGGCGACCAGGTCTTCCTCCACGCCGCGGCGGGTAATACCGCTGCCATCCGCCTGTACGAGTCGATCGGGTTCCGGCTCCGCCGGATCACCGACTTCCTGAGCGTGACGGTGCCGATCCAGTGACGCCGGCGCCCAGGTCGGACGCCCGGACGTCAGAGGCAAGCACGCCAGCAGCCCCGCCACCGGCCGCTCCGCCATCGGCCGCGCAGCGCGAGGTCCTGGAGCTGGCCCACCAGCTGATCCGGATCGACAGCACCAACACCGGTGACGCGGGTTCCAGCATCACCGAGCGGGCCGCGGCGGAATGGGTGGCCGAGAAACTGTCCGAGGTGGGTCTGGATCCCGTCTACGTGGAGTCCGGCGCGCCGGGGCGCGGCAACGTCATCGTCCGGCTGGCCGGCGCGGACCCCACCCGCGGCGCGCTGCTCATCCACGGACACCTGGACGTCGTCCCCGCCGAGCCTGCGCAGTGGTCGGTGCACCCGCTCTCCGGTGAGGTGAAGGACGGCTATCTCTGGGGTCGCGGAGCCGTCGACATGAAGGACATAATCGCCATGTCCCTCGCGGTGTTGCGCCAGTTCGCCACCGACGGCGTGCTGCCACCGCGCGATCTGGTGTTCGCCTTCCTGGCCGACGAGGAATCGGGTGGGTTCTTCGGCGCGAAATGGCTGGTGCGCCACCGTCCCGACCTGTTCGAAGGGGTCACAGAAGCCATCGGTGAGGTCGGCGGATTCTCCGAGACCTTCACCGGCGTCTCCGGTGACCCGGTGCGCGCCTACCTGATCGAGACGGCCGAGAAGGGCGTCACCTGGATGCGGCTGAAGACCCGCGGCACACCGGGTCACGCCTCCATGCTGAACACCGACAATGCGGTGGCCAAGCTCGCCGCCGGGATCACGCGCCTGCAGGACCACCGGTTCCCGCAGATCATCACGCCGGCGCTGCAGGAGTTCCTGGCCGGTGTCACGGACCTGACCGGGATGGACTTCCCAGAGGACGATCTGGATGCGGCGGTGGCCAGACTCGGCAATCTGTCCCGCATCGTCGGGGCCACCCTGCGGGACACCGCCACCGTGACCACCTTTCACGCCGGCTACAAGGGCAATGTGGTGCCGTCCCTGGCCGAGGCAACGGTGGACTGCCGGATCCTGCCCGGACGTGAGGGCCTGTTCTACGACGAGCTGGCCGACATCCTGGGGCCGGACATCGAACGTGAGTGGGACGATCTCCCCCCGGTGGCCACGACGTTCGACGGTGCGCTCGTGGACGCGATGACCGCCGCGCTGGTGGCCGAGGATCCGGGAGCGATGGTGTTGCCGTACATGCTCTCCGCCGGGACCGACGCGAAGTCCTTCGCCGAACTCGGCATCCGGCATTTCGGCTTCGCGCCCTTGAAGTTGCCCGCCGACCTCAACTTCTCGGCGTTGTTCCACGGCATCGACGAGCGGGTACCGGTCGACGCGCTGGAGTTCGGCACGCGAGTGCTGGACCGGTTCCTGCGCAACTGCTGAGGGCTGCTGCGCCGCGGCCCGATCTGATGTGTTGTTCTGTTGTCACATCTGCGGTAGGCAGGTGACACCTGCTCGAGAGGACCTGCTGTGCCCGATCCCGCCCCGACCACGTGCGAACCCGAACGACTGCCGGTGACGGTGGTGCTCTGGGACATCGACGGGACTCTCTCGACCACCGGCGGGATCTCGAGCCGGGCCTTCCTCGATGCGATCCAGGACGTGGCCGGGCGGCGTCCGGACGGGCGCAATCTGGACCTCGGCGGACGGATCGATGCCGAAATCGCGTCGACGCTGTTGACCTCGATCGACAGCGACCCGGCACTGGTTCCGCAGGTCCTCGCCCGGCTGCACGAGATCGTGATGAGCCGGATCGACGATTTCCGGGCCAACCTGCGCCCGCTGCCCGGCGCCGCGGCGGTACTGGCCCGGCTGGAGGCGGCCGGTGTCCGGCAGACCGTGGTCACCGGGAACATCGAGAGCGTCGGGCGGCTCAAACTCGAGTCGGCCGGGCTCGTCCCCCCGATCGAACCGGATCTGGGCGGGTTCGGCGACCATGCCCAGAGCCGCGCCGCGGTGGCGCAGCTCGCACTGGACCGGGTCGTCGCGCATCGGTGGGCGGACGGGCCGGACCAGTGCTGGATCGTCGGCGACACTCCCCGGGACCTGCTGTGCGCCAGGGCTATCGGCGTGCACTGCGCACTGGTGGCCACCGGTCGGCATTCGATGGAGTCGATGGCCGACCTCGGCGCAGATCTCGTCATCCCCGGGCTCGATCGGGCGGAAGAGTTGTTCCGACGCTGGAATCTGATCCCGGTTCAGTAGGGAACGGCTCCGCACGTACCCCCGCCGCAGCCAGGTCGGCGAGCCGCGCGGGCGCGCGCGGGTGATGGTTCATCGCGAGCTGCACTACCGTGCCGGCGATCCCGGCCCGCCCGAGTTCGGCGGCGCATCCGCCGCCGTCGAGACCGGCGCCAGCCAGCTCTGCGGCACCAGGATCCCGGCCGGATCGAAGACCCTGGCCATGCTGCGCTGGAGTTCCAGGCTCCTCGGTCCCAATTCCTGGGCCAGCCATTTCCGTTTGGCGATGCCGATCCCGTGCTCCCCGCTGATGGTGCCGCCGAGAGCCAGTGCTGCCCTAACCAACTCGTCCGCCGCTCGGTGCAGGCGCTCGGGAGCGACACCGCCGTCGGCCTCGGACCGGTGGACCGACAGGACCGGATGCAGATTGCCGTCGCCGGCGTGCGCGACGACCTCCACCTCCAAGCAGTGGTCGGTGCCGATCTCGCCGATGATGGTGATCATCTGCGCAAGCGCCGATCTCGGTACGGCGACATCCTCGCCGACCAGCCAGCTGTCGATGATCGGGCCCCGTCCCGACCGCCGCAGCCAGAGATATCTGGCCGCCTGCAGTTCGTCGAGCCGCTCCACCGTCGCGCCGACCGTCGTCAGGGCGTCGGCCAGTTCTTCGGCCTCGAGATCGGCGCCCTAGCCGTCCGTCTGGGCAATCAGGAGCGCGTTTCCCCGGGCCGCCAGATCCGTTTGCTGCGCACGATCGATGGCTTGCAGCGCCCCCGAGTCCAAGAACTCGAGCACGCTCGCCTGCACCCGGGACCGCACGACCGCCAACACCCCTTGCGCTGCGCCCTCCGCGGACGGGAAGAAGGCGGTGAGGGTGGCGGTCCGCACCGGGCGTGGCCGAAGACGCAGGACAGCCTCGACGACGATCCCGAGGGCACCCTCGGACCCGACGAACAGCGAGGTCAGGTCGAACCCGGTGACGCCCTTGATGGTGCGTCGGCCAGTTCGCAGCAGCGTCCCGTCGGCCAGCACCACGGTCAGGCCGAGCACCGAGTCACGCGTGACACCGTACTTGGTGCAGTGCAGCCCGCCCGCGTTGGTCGCTATGTTGCCGCCGATGCTGGAGATCTCGTGGCTGGCCGGATCCGGCGCGTACGTCAGGCCGTGCTGCTCCGCCGTCCGGTCCAGGTCGGCCGTGATGACACCTGCTTCCACGACTGCGATCTCGTCATCCGGGAGGATCTCCAGGATGCGGGTCAGGCGTTCTGTCGAGACCACCAGCGAATCGTCGGCGGCGACCGCGCCGCCGGACAATCCGGTGCCGCTCCCCCGGGGTATCACCGTGATCGAGTGCGCCGTGGCCGCCCGCAGCAGGATCTGGACCTCCTGGACCGATTGCGGGAAGGCGATCGCCATCGGCATTCCGGGCAGGCGGATACCCGACCGGTCCGTGCAGGCCCGTTCCCGGTCCTCGAGCGAGGTGGCCAGCCGGTCCCGTGGCAGCGACGTGCGCAACTGGGTCAGGAACGCCCACCGACGGTTCGTCGCCGCGACCGAGTTGTCGAGATGGTCGGTGGTTTCGCGGTGCTCGCTCTCAGTGGTCGATGACACCGAGTCGCTCCAGAAGTTCGCCGCGCATCGACACCAGCCCGGGGTCAACGATATCGCGGGGTCTTGGCAACTCGACCCTGACCTCGTGTGCGATGACCCCGCGATCCATCACCAGGACCCGGTCGGCCAGCAGCAGCGCTTCCTCGACGTCGTGGGTGACCAGCAGCACCGCACACCGGTGCAGCGCCCAGAGGTCCGCCACCAAGGACTGAGCGGTCAACCGCGTCAGGGCATCGAGTGCCGAGAAGGGCTCGTCCAGGAGCAGTAGGTCGGGTTCCCTGACCAGAGCCCTGGCCAGGGACACCCGCTGGGCTTCGCCGCCGGACAGCACCCTGGGCCACACGTCCGCCCGGTGGCCCAGTCCCACCTCGGCGAGGGCCGCATCAGCCCTACTCCGGCTCGGACGGCCCGGCAGCCCGAGAACGATGTTGCGCCACACCCTCTTCCACGGCAACCGCGGTGACTGGAAGGCGACGGCACGCTGCGCCGCCACCTCGATGACCCCCGACACCTCGCGGTCCAGGTCGGCCAGCACCCGCAGCAGAGTGCTCTTGCCGCAGCCACTGGCCCCGAGCAGCACCACGAACTCGCCGGGAGCGATGTCCAGGTCGAGGTTCTCGATGATCGAACGGTCACCGAAGGATTTGGACAGTCCCCGTACCCGCACCGCGCTCCGCCCGGCGGCGGACGGTCTCAACTCGTCGCGAACGTCGGCCGCCATGACAGCACCACCTTTCCGAGTCCACGGACCAGCACGTCGGCGACGAGCCCGAGCAGCGCGTAGAGCACCAGGCAGAGCAAGATGGTGTCGGTCTCGTAGAAGTCGCGTGCCTGGTTGATCAGGAAACCGATACCCGATGTGGCGTTGATGGTTTCGGCGAAGACCAGGATGAGCCACGAGACACCGATCGAATAGCGCAGCCCGACCAGCGCACTGGGTAGAGCAGACGGCAGGATGACGTGGCGGACCTGGGCCCACCGGTTCAGGCCGACCGTGCGGCCGGCCTCCACCAGGGTCGGATCGGTACCTCGGATGCCGGCGAACAGATTGAGGTACAGCGGGAAGAAGACCCCCAGCGCGATCAGGACGATCTTGGGTTCCTCGCCGATCCCGAACCAGATGATCAGCAACGGGATCAGCCCGACCACGGGAATGGTTCGCAACATCTGGATCGGCGCGTCGACCAGGTCCTCGCCCCAGCGGAAGAGCCCGGACACCACGGCCAGGACGAGCGCCGCCGACAGTCCGAACAGCAGACCGAATCCCACCCGGGTGGCCGACGCCGAGATGGCCGACTGCAACTCGCCGGTGCCCAGCAGTTCCTTCGCTTTCGAGAGCACCCGCGCCGGCGACGCCAGCGTGTTGTCCGACAGCCATCCCTGCGAACTGGCGACCTGCCACAGACCGACCAGCGCCACCGGACTGATCGCCTTGCTGACGATGCGCGGGATGCGGCGGCGACGTCTCGTCGAATTGCCCCTGGCCCGTACCAGCACCGTGGGAACCGTCCGGACGAAGGCCTCCGTGTGGTCGGCGACACTGCGGCGCTGGGTGCCGCGCACTTCGGGCAGCTCCGTCACGTCACTCACGTCAGCCGACAACGTACTCACTCTCGATCCTGGTCAGGTCGGGATTGAGCGACGTCGTCCAGAAGGGCTTGATGTCGAACGACTTCTTCACGATGCCCGCAGCCACGAAGGTGTCCAGAACTGACTGCTGCGAGGCGATCTCGGCGTCGGTCACGGTGACGAACCGGCTCGGCCGCTGCTTCTCCCCGTCGACGAAGGTCTGCTTGGCCTGCGCCACGGGCTGCTTCGTCTGCGACGCCACCACCGCTGCCCATTCGTCGGGGTGAGCCCTGGCCCAGTTGTAGGCGCGCTGCTCACGGGAGAAGAAGTCCACGATCGCGGCCTCGAGTTTCGGGTCCGCGAGCGTCTTGGGCAGGACCAGGAACGGGTAGTTGCCCGACAGCAGACCCCGTGCGTCGACCAGCGTGGTCGCGCCCTTCGCGTGGGCGGTGATGATCGCATTGCCGTAGGAGGCGAGCGCGTCGACCTGGCCGGACAGCAGAGCCGCCAGACCGTCACTGGTCGACAGGGCGACCGGCGCGATGTCCGCCCAGTTCAGACCCGCCTTCTTCAAGCTCTCGAAGAGGAAGAGGTGGGCGGTGGTGTTCTGCACGTAGGCCACCTTCTTGCCCCGGAGGTCGGCCACCGTCGTGATCGCGCTGCCGGCCGGCACCACCACCTCCTGCAGGAGGGTCGTCCCCTGCCGGACGGCGATCGTGACGAGGCTGCCCACTCCCCCGCTCCGGGCCGCGAAGATCGGTGGGATCTCACTGGCGTTGGCCAGGTCGATCGCACCGGCCCCGAGCGCCTCGAGCTGGAGATTGCCGCCCTGGAAGACACTGTCGGTGATCTTGTAGGGCGTGTTGTCCAATCCGGCCTTCTGCAGGATCAGTTGCTGCAGCGCATATCCGGTGTCCCCGATCCGCAGCGTCACGCCGGTCAGGTCGAGCCCGGACCGATTGGCGGCGGCCGACCCGGCGGCGCCGCTCGCCGGTGCGGCGGAGCGGGTCGAGCCGGCCGAGCTCGCTGAGCTCCCGGTGACCGATGCTGCGGCACTGCTGCACGCGCCGGCAAGCAGGGCGACCAGTAGTGCGCCGACCGTCAGGCCCAGTCGCTGCCGCCGGGCAGGTCGGTGCGGTCGAGCAGGATGTTGCGGTGGAAAAGTGTTCATCAGTCTTGCCTTTCGGGGTCTGCATGGATCAACTTGCGCGATTTGGGACTCGAGTGACAGAACTCGTCATGTTGAGCCATGCCTGCGTCTTTGATCCATGCCAAAGGGGGAGGTCAGCGGGTGTCGTCGAGAGCAGCCGCAAGTCGTTGTGCTGCAACGGGTAGCTGGTCCACGGTCGGCGCGGAAAAGGCGAACCGGAGATGCCGGTTCCATTGGCGACCGCCGTCGGCCGCGAAATGACGTCCGGAGGTCAGCAACAGGCCACGCGCCGCTGCCGCCGAGACGAGCGGCGCCGCCGTGCGCTCCGGCGAGGTCAGCGTGGCCCAGACGAAGAACCCACCGTCGGGTGCGGTGAATTCCAGATCCCCAGAGGTGTGTGCGGCCAGAGCTTTCGAGAAGACCGCCGCCTTCTCCCGGTGGATCGATCGGTTGCGGACGAGCAGTCGGTCGAACCAGCCGGGTTCGCCGAGCAGTTCCAGGACGATGCTCTGGCCGACCGTGCCCGAGTGGAAATCGATGCGGCGGCGGACGTTCTCCAGATGTGGCACCAACCATGGCGGAGCGATCAGCCACCCGAGGCGCCACCCGGCCCCGAGGGTTTTGGTGAAAGTCCCCACGCGGACCACGTGACTCGACCCAACCGCGAAATCGTCGACGTAGCCACCACCGAAAGTGGTGTCACGGTAGGGGTTGTCGGACACGATCACGAAGCCGTAGCGCTCCGCCAGATCGACCAGCCAGAGGCGGTCGGAGGCGGGAAGCACCCCACCGCTGGGGTTGTGGAAATCCGGCACCGTGTAGACGACCTTGATCCGTACTCCGGCGCGGAGGTGGTCGGCGATCGCCTGCACGTCGATGCCGTCGCTCCCGACGGCGACCGGCAGTATGGTGGCGCCGTACTGCTCGGCGATCCGGACGGTGTCGGGGAACACCGGATCGTCCAGCACGACCACATCTCCGTGATCCAACAGGGTACTGAAGATCAGCGAGATCCCATGCAGTGCACCGTTGGTCACCAGAACCTGGGCGGGATCCGCATCCTCCCGACGTCCGATCCACTCCCGCAGCCCGGGGAGTCCGGCGTGGGGGCCGTAGTCAAGAGCCGCCTCGCCCCCGGGCCGATCCGCGAAGATGTGATCTGCTGCCCGGCGGAAGTCCGCCAGTGGCAGGGATTCGGGGGCCGGTGCACCGCTGACCAGCAGAATGGGCGCGGGCCCACCCGGTTGACGGGCCGGACGGGCGAACGGCGCCGCGGTCGACAGTGCAGACACGCGGGCCGCGACCCGGACCGCGGTTTCCTGCTCGGGCACGCCGGCCCGATCGATAGTTGCTGGCACGGAAGACTCCAGAATGTGGGGATGCAGAAGAGACCTCCGGAACGCCCGGTGGGCGACCTCGAGGTAGAGGGGAAGAGCGGCAGCACACCGTGACCGCTGGTCAGGGATGCATCCGGTCGGATTCGATCAGGAGGTGACGCAACAGAGTGCGCTGGATACCCGCTGCAGATCGACGTGGCGACGACACACGCCGAGCAGGGACACACCCAGAACCGGAGCCACAGCAGAGAGCTGTCGAGCGATCACGGTGAACTTCCATCTCCAGGAAATGACTGCCGTCCGGCAACCACGCGCTTGCGTTGTTCTCCTACGAGCAACGCCAGGTCGTCATCCGGAGCACCCCGCCACGTGAGGAGGGTTGCCGTCCAGCGAGCCGGAGCTTCACGCTGGAACTCATGACCTACCGGAGGAACGTAACCCACATCGGCGGCCCCGGTCAACCCGTACCGGATAGTGTCCGATCCTGATTCCCCGTGAAGCGATTCACCTCGACATCGATTACGGTGTAGCCGTTCTTGTGCCATCCATCGCTGAATCAGGGCGCGGTTCTCTGGGCGCATACGGGAATGCCCTCCCGGGCCGAATGATCGACCCGGGAGGGCATTTCCGTGGGTGGCGGGGAGAACGGTATGCGCCCAGGGTCGGCGGGCGGCGGTATGCGCCCAGGGCGGCGGGCGGCGGTGTGGCGGGCGGCGGTCTGGCGGGCAGACCGGAATCCGCAGGGGGTCAGGTGGTGGCGGCGACCTTGTGACGGAGTCGGACGTCATTGCAGGCTTCGCAGACCGACGCGGGAATGACGCCCATCGCCTGCAGACGGCCGAAGACCGTGCAGCCCAGACAGATCCCCAGCGCCGACTCCAGCAGGGCTGCCGCGGTGATCAGGCCGACGAGGACCCAGGCCACCACCGGAGCACCTGCGTAGAAGGTGATCAGCGCGGCGACGCTCAGGGTCGCCCCGATGGCCTGCGCGAACCGCTTCGGCGGACCGGGAACCAGTTTCGCCGGGCCGAGCCTAGAGCGTGTCTGGTAATTCAGCGGAGGTGCAGCACGCTGGCGGCCAGATGGACACCGCCAAGGAATGTCAGGGCGTGTTTGTCATAGCGGGTGGCGATGCCGCGCCACTGTTTCAGACGGGCGTATCCGCGTTCGACGGCGTTGCGGCGTTTGTACTCCTCGGCTTCAAATCCTGGTGGGCGGCCACCGCGTGAACCCTTCGCCTGACGATGGGCCTGCTGGTCACTGCGCTGCGGAATGGTGTTGCCGATACGTCTGCGCCGCAACTCCTTCCGAGTGGAGGGATGCGAATACGCGCGATCGGCCAGTACCCGGAACCGGCGGGCCCGAACGCCCCGCTGCTGCCGGCGGTGCAGATCCAACAACGGCACCAACTGGGGATTGTCGCCGGCCTGGCCGGGCGTCAGGATCACCGTCACAGGGCAGGCCCGCTGATCGGTCAAGGAATGGATCTTCGTCGACAGACCGCCCCGGGATCGGCCCAACGCGTGGTCAGCGGGTTCGACCGGAAAATTCTTGTCATTCGATGGTGCCCCCTGTGTCCTGCTCGACCGTCGAAACGACCTCCGAGGTGACGCTCTTGCGAGCCCCGGCCGCGTGCTAGTGCGCGCGCACCACCGTGGAATCCACCGACAGCAACTCGATGACGGCGTCACCCTCAACGTCCTGGACAAACCCAGCCCGTTTCGCGGCCACCAAGATCCGGTCATAGGTACCGTCGGTTGACCAGCGGAAATGCCGTGCCCACACCGTCTGCCAACGACCCAGCTCGGTCGGCAGATCCCGCCACGGCGAGCCCGTCCGGTAGCGCCAGCAGATCGCCTCGAGCATCTCGCGGTGATCGTTCCACGGACGGCCACGCCGACCACCGTAGGCCGGCATCAACGGCTCGACCACCGCCCAGAACTCGTCCGAGATCACTCCTGTACGCGCCATAGGAAGATCATCAACGTCGAGGCGCCGATTGATTAGCAGACACGCTCTAGGCGCGACCCATCTGGTCGCCAGCTGCCCGAAGGGTGAGAATCGTGGCCCGGCGGCAACTCTGAGCAGGAATCCGACCGCCAGTGGCCAGAGGAGCCACTCCGTGCGGAACACCAGGGTGGCCGCCGTCAGCAACACCACCATGCCGGCCACGGACCTCGCGGCGTACTCGTTGACCGGGTTGGGGAAGGTGAGCAATTTACTGGGCACGATGACCTCAACGGTAGGAGCGACGGGGCTATTTCAACGGGGTCCAACGGGACTTTCCGACGGGGCCATTCCAACCGGACAGGTCGGCCCGTGGGAGGAAAGGTCAGACGACCTCGTCGAGCAGGCCGGTGGCGACGTCGAAGACGAATCCACGGACCTGATCGGTGTACGGGATGTAGGGGCTGTTCCTGATCCGGGCGATGGACTGCCGGACGTCGGCGCCCAGGTCGGTGAACGACTCCGGTGACCAAGGGGGCTTCACGCCGACCTCCTCGGCGATCCCGGCCTTGAACGCATCATCGGTGAAAGTCAGCATGCCGCAGTCGGTGTGGTGGATCAGGATGATCTCCCTGGTACCGAGCAGACGTTGGCTGATGGCCAGCGAGCGGATCTCGTCATCGGTGACCACTCCGCCCGCGTTGCGGATCACGTGCGATTCGCCGTCCCCGAGACCGAGGAGCCGATAGACGTCGAGGCGGGCGTCCATGCAGGCCAGGACGGCGACGTGCTTGGACGGCGGCAATGGGAGCGGGCCGGTGAAGGTGGCGGCGTAGGCGCGGTTGTTCGTCAGGTATTCGTCGGTGGCAGACATGATGTTCGTGGACCTTTGCAGGAGGGGAGGACGGCCGTCGGGAGCAGGGAAGGGGGCCGTCGTCACCGCAGAGGTCGGGGCAGGCTGCCGCAGTGGACCAGAGGGCATGACGATCAGCCCTGCGGACACCAGCCATCGAACGCGTCGCCACGTCGGCCGGGCCAGAACGGCTCGAGGACGGGGAGGCAGGACATGACGTATTTGTACACCGCCACACTGCACGTCCGCCATCACCGACCGACCAACGACCGACAAACGACCGACAAACGACTGGTCCGGCCGTTAACCGGCCCCGGCCACCAGTCGGGCGGGCGGCAACATCGCCGCACGTGGCGGAGCGCAGATCAGTAGGCGCTCTTGCTCGCATCGCCGGCCGCGACCGGCAGGCTCGGGATGATCAGTGGAGGCTCGGCCAGGTACTCACCGGCCGATCCGAGAGCCGTCTGCACGTGCGGGGTGCTCAGATGTGCGGCCAGTGCGTCGGTCGAGGTCCACTTCTCGACGGTGGTGAACTGATCGGGGTTCTCCAACCCGCGCTGCAGGCCGTAGAGAAGACAGTCCGGCTCCGTGTGGGTTCCCTCGGCCAGGGCGATGAGCATGGGCTCGAGCACGTCGCCGGTTCCGGGCTTTCCGGTGATCACGGCGACCACGTGGACAGGACCTGCTGCTGGCTGGGTCATCGGTGCGCTCCTTGTGGGTCGTCGGGTCGTCGTCGACCCACGAACATCATGCCCCGCCTCTGACGGGCATCGGCAGACGGTCAGGCGGGAACCAGTTCCAGGTCGCCGTCCGGGTCGCCCAGGTCAGCCAGATCGGTACTGAGCAGGGGAGGCGGCCGGCGCGGTTCCGGATCCTTGGCGCGGCCATCGCCCCGTCCGACCCGGAGGTCGAGCACGTCCCCGCGGACGGCCACGGCCGGTGCCGCCGGCGTCTGCTCGACGACGATGCCCTCCGAGTCCTGGTCCACCGCACTGCCGTCCGGAGCGTGACCGACGACCACGAGACCGGCGCTCTCACCGATCAAACGGGCGTCGGCGAACGTCAGGCCGATGAGGTCGGGGACCTCGATAGGACGCTTACCCATGCCTGCCATCGTAGGGACCACACACCGGACGGGGAAGCCCGGCACGAGGTGCGCAGCATCGACGGCGCCGACGATTACCCGGGCCGGGGACGGGGTACGGATCGGGTGTCGTCTTCTCGCGACGATTCCCCGGTGAAGAAAGGCCAGGTCTGACATGGTGGACAGGATGCCGGCGCGGGATACGCGCTACTCCGATCACGGCGAGCGGCACCCGGCGAGGGCGACGGCGATCTCCGTGGCCGCCGCAGTCGGCGGATTTCTCTTCGGATTCGACACCTCTGTCATCAACGGCGCGGTCGACTCGATCAAGAGCCACTTCTCGCTCGGCTCGGGGGTCACCGGCTTCGTGGTGGCGGTCGCACTGATCGGCTCGGCCGTCGGCGCCTGGTACGCGGGGATGCTGGCCGACCGTTGGGGACGCCCGCGAGTGATGCTGATCGGGGCCGTGCTGTTCCTGGTCTCCTCGATCGGGTCCGGCCTGTCGTTCTCGGTCGTCGAACTCGGGATCTGGCGCTTCATCGGCGGTCTCGGCATCGGCGTGGCGTCGGTCATCGGGCCCACCTACATCTCCGAGGTCGCCCCGGCAGGTCTGCGCGGCCGACTGGCCTCGCTGCAGCAGATGGCCATCGTGCTCGGCATCTTCGTCGCGCTGCTGTCGGACGCGTGGCTGGCCGGCGGCAACGGCGGTGCGCTGGCCACGACCTGGTTCGGCCTGCAGGCCTGGCGCTGGATGTTCCTGGTCGGCGTGGTGCCCTCGATCATCTACGGGCTGCTCTCGCTCGGCATCCCGGAATCACCGCGGTTCCTGGTGGCCAGGGGCAAGGACGAGGCGGCCGCGAAGGTGCTCCGTCGCGTGCTGGGTGAAACGCCCGAGCAGATCGACGAGCGGATCGTCGACATCCGCAAGTCCGTCACCCGCGAGGACAAGCCGTCGTTCAAGGATCTGCGGGGGCGGCGTTTCGGTCTGCATCCGCTGGTCTGGGTCGGGATCCTGCTGGCCGCGTTCCAGCAACTGGTCGGAATCAACGTGATCTTCTACTACTCGACGTCACTCTGGAAGTCGGTCGGCTTCAAGGACTCCTTCTCCTACACCGCGTCGGTGATCACGTCCGTCACGAACGTCGTGGTGACCGTCATCGCCATCCTGCTGGTCGACCGGATCGGCCGGCGCAGGCTGCTGCTGATCGGCTCCGTCGGGATGTTCGTCTCGCTGGCCGTGATGTCCATCGGCTTCGCCCAGGCGACCCTGGTGGCCGATTCCAAAGGTGTCCTGGCGCCCCAACTCTCCGGCTTCTGGGGTGTAGCGACACTGATCTGCGCCAACCTTTTCGTGGTGTTCTTCGGTGCATCGTGGGGCCCGGTGATGTGGGTGCTGCTCGGGGAGATGTTCCCGAACCGGATCCGCGCGATGGCGATGGCCATCGCCACGGCCGCGAACTGGATCTTCAACTTCATCATCACGGTGACGTTCCCGCCGCTGCGGGACTTCTCGCTCGGATTCACCTACGGCATCTATGCGCTGTTCGCCCTGTTGTCGTTCTTCTTCGTGCTCGCCAAGATTCCCGAGACCAAAGGCATGGAGCTGGAGGACATGTCGATGGACACCATGACCCGCAAGCGGACCAAGGTCGGTTGACGCCCGCGCGGGCCGGCGACCCGGGCGACCGCACCGACCGGGCCGCTCACCATGGGATGCTGATGCCCCGGGGGGTGCTCCGCGCCGTGAAGGTGACCCGTCGGCACGCCATCAGCCGGGTCTGCCCGGTGGGAACCGCCACCTCGTAGACGCAGACCAGTTTCGTCCCCACCGTGCTCGTGACGATCAAATCGAAGCCGCTCGTCCGGAGCGCACCCGGGTGGGATCTGACGACGTCAGGGCGGGCGAACCTGGTGGTGTCGTGGCTGTCCTGCATCCCGCCGGGGCCTGTGACGCCCACCGTGATCTGCACTGCGGTCCCGGGGTCCGACAGGTTCAGGGCCCATCCGGAGATCACCGCCTGCCGGCCCCCGATGGCGGCCTCCACATCGACCCGGCCGACCAGCGCGGCCGGTACGGGCGGCTTCCAGGCCGCGCCGACCCTGGTATTGACGAACGGATGTCTGGTCGGATCGAGCCACTTCAGGATCGATACCATCGTCGCCTCCGGCACCGACACGCAACCTGCGGTCGGCTGACCGTCGGTGACGTGGAGGAAGAAGGCCGACCCGGCGCCGGGCACGCGGGCCCCGTTGTAGTCCATGTTCACGGCATAGTCGTAGACGCTCCCCGAGTAGTAGAGGTTCTCGCTGTCGCCGCCGGGGCTGCTCGCCCGGCGCACGGGCAGGTTGTAGGTGGGTGACGACGGGTTCTCGTCCCACCAGTCGGAAGGGCCGCTCTGGAAGTAGGGCAACCGCGTTCCAGGGTCGGGCAGCCTGCCGAAGGCCTGGGTCAGCGCGAACGTACCGGCCGGTGTGCGACCGCTGCCCTCCGACGCCGTGCCGATGCCCTCCGCGCCGACGTGGGCGCTGACCGGGCCGATCGCCACCCGCCAGACGCCATCGCTGCCGCGCGACCACCCCGTCAGCGTCGCGGTGGTGGAGCTGGACGTGGGGGCGTCGACGGTGATCAGCTGCCCGGCGTCGACGGGCACGGGACCAGGGGCCGCCGCCCTCGCAGCCGCCGTCGCAGCCGCAATCTCGGCCGCAGCAGGCGTCTCGGCCGCAGCCGGCGTCACCACGGTCACGGTCAGGGTGGTCGTGGCACCGGCGAGCAGGGCCATCGCCGTGATCATCCCGGTCAGACCGCGCCGCAGTCCGTGCGCTGCCATTGCTCCGCCTCGCCATCTGCTCCGATGCGCCGCCGGTCGGTCGACCTGTGGAGTGCCCAGTCTGCGCCGGGAAACACACCTGTGCAGCCCTGCACCTGTACACCTCGAGTCCCGCGCACCCGTGGACCCCTCGGCCCCAGAGGCCGATCGACGGTCAGTCCGCGTAGGTGATCTCCGGCCAGAGTTCGAGGATGGCATCCACCTTGTGCTGCATCATGTAGGCGTGGTCGAACGAGGCCCGCTCGCCGAGCCCGGCGAGCATGTCCCGCAGCACCCGGAACGTCATCGATCGGCCGGCCGTGTGGGTCAGCAGGTAGTAGTACGTACGGGCCGGATGGGCGGAATAGTCGGTGTAGGACTGCAGAACCCGGCCGGGAGCCGTCAGCTGGGACGTGGTCGTCGGCCGGACGGTACCCATCATCTGGATCGGCACCACGTGCCAGCCCTCGCGGTAGGACACACTCGGCTTCGAGGGGGTCTTGGCCGGTTCGTCGCGCCAGAACATCTCCACCTCGAGCACCGGCGAGCCGTCGTGCTCGCTGCGCACCCGATGTTCGCCCCGCAGGTGCCGCAGGCGTTCCAGCGCCGAGACGGACGCCCGGCCCTCCCGGCTCAACGGAGCCAGGTAGATGTATTTCGGCTTGGGCCAGACGACGGGCCCGATCTCCCCCAGTTCGTCGTCATCCTCGCCGGCCCCGTTCGACGGTTCCGGTGCCGCTGCGACCGCCGGTGCCACGACCGCCGGTGCGGTCGGCGGGATGGGCGGCACGGCGGCGTCCGGCGCGCTCGCCGGCCTTCCGACCGGGTTTTCGGTGGTACCGGATTCGGTCACTGCGGCTGGGGTCAAGGCGGGATCCGTCCCTCTAGATTCGAGCGCTGCTGCGGGCTGTGCTGAAGTGCTGGGTGCGTGGTCGACCCCGACGGGTCGATGTCCCGCCGGTCGTGCCGACCGTCGGTCCGGCAGGTGCTCCACGATGCGGTCGGCCGGGCGGGGTGGGGTGGGCCGGTAGCGGTCGACCGCAGCCTGGAGCCAGTCGTCGGTCAGTGGCTCGCCGGCCTGCTGCTTCCACTCGCCGATCGCCAGGCGGACCTCTTCGACCGTCTCCGGCTCGTCGGCGACCAGGACCGCCTGCCCGAGTCGGCCGAACGAGGCCCTGGCCGCGATCGCCGAACCGACCATGACGAAGGAACGACTCCCCTGGGCCAGGATGACGGTCGCCTGCAGACTCGGCAGGGAGTAGACCCGGACGCCTCGCCGGCTCCACCCCAGCAGGACCTCGGGATCGGTGGAGCCGTCCTGCATCGCCTCCGGCCCCGCGTTGACGACGATGCAGGCCGGTCCACGGAGCGGGAGGAACTGATCGGCATCGGCCCCGACGTGGGTGATGGCAGCCTGGATGTCGCTGTAGGCGGACAGCAGGTCTGCCATCTCCGTCCAGACATCGGTGCCATGGATCAGCCGAGCGGACCTGTCATCCAGGTCCAAGGTCATCTTCCCCATGTACAGCAGTATCTCTCAGCCGGGCGGTCCGTGCGGACCACGCCGCAGATCGGAGGGCGCCGCTCAGGACTCCTCGACGTCCGAGAACAGGATAGGCACACCGCCGGTGGCCAGACCGAAGATGCTCGGGAACAGTGCTGCGGCCTCCGCCGTCGAGACGGCGGCGCCGGCCGTGTCGTAGGCCGGGAAATACAGGTCGATCATCCGGTAGGCCGGGGTCGGACTGCCGTCCTCCTTCGGCCACACCTTGGAGCTCTCGAAGGAGACCAGGCCGGGAAGAGCCTTCGCCAGCGCCACCTGACCCTCGGCGTATCCGGCCTCGAAAGCTGCGGCGTCGTTGGGGTTGTCGTAGATGACGGTGATCTTGGTAGGCATTTCGGGTCTCCTTGCTCGCGCCGGCGTGCCGACACCGACGGCCGGCGGCAAGGACGCCGGCCGGCGTCCTCGTGCTCCGAGTGTGGCAGCCCACCGGTCCGTCGTCCTCGGCAGCGTCGTGGGATTCGCACCGGACCTGACGACATCTGCACGTTGATACAGCATTCAGTGTAACGTTCTGTTCATGCAGACGATGACCTCCGGCGCGGTGCTGGCCCGGTTCGGGCACGCCCTCTCGGACCCGACCAGGGCGCGCATCCTGCTGGCCCTGCGCGAAGACCCTGCCTACCCCTCCGATCTGGCCGAACTGCTCGGCGTCAGCCGCCAGAGCCTGTCGAACCACCTCACCTGCCTGCGTGGATGCGGGCTGGTGGTGGCCATCCCCGAAGGTCGGCGCACGCGTTACGAGTTGGCCGATCCGCGTTTGGCGCACGCACTGACCGACCTGATGGACGTGGTACCTACCGGCGACCCGCAACACATCGCGGCCCTGCACCTGTCGGTGGACGTTCCGCACCGGGCCCCTGCGAGCGCACCGTGAGCGAACGCGATCACCAGCACGGCGATCCCGACCACCGCGGGGGCTCGGGGCACGACCACCGCGGAGGCCCGGGGCACGGTCACGGAGGCTCCGGGCACAGCCACGGGGCGGTGGCGGACGCAGACCGTCGGTACCTGAGCGGCGCACTGGTACTGATCGTCGCGTTCATGATGTGCGAGGTCGTCGTGGGGCTCCTGGCGGGCTCGATCGCCCTGATCTCCGACGCCGGGCACATGCTCACCGACGCCATTTCCATCGCGCTGGCGCTGATCGCCATGCGCCTGGCCGCACGGCCGGCCCGTGGCCGGTGGACATACGGATTCAAGCGGGCCGAGATCCTGTCCGCGCAGGCCAACGGATTGACCCTGCTGCTGCTGGCCGTCTGGTTCACCTACGAAGCCGTCCGACGGCTGTTCGATCCGCCCGACGTCGACGGCCTGCTCGTGCTGGTCACAGCGCTGCTGGGGATCGCCGTCAACGTCCTCGCCGCGTGGCTGATCAGCAAGGCCAACCGGACGAGCCTCAACATCGAGGGCGCCTTCCAGCACATCCTCAACGACCTGTACGCCTTCATCGCGACGGCTTCCGCCGGGCTGGTCGTGCTGTTGACCGGCTTCACCCGCGCCGACTCGATCGCCGCCCTGGTCGTGGCCGCGCTGATGTTCCGGGCCGGCTACGGCCTCGTCCGAGAGTCCGGCCGGATCTTCCTGGAAGCCGCCCCCGCCGATCTCGACCCCGGCATGATCGGGCCGGCCATGGCCGATCTGGCCGGCGTGGCCGAGGTGCACGATCTGCACATCTGGGACGTCACCTCGGGCATGCCGGCTCTGTCAGCCCACGTGCTGGTGGATCCGACCGGGGACTGCCACGCCGTCCGGCGCGATCTGGAGCGACTGTTGCGAGGCACCTACCGAATCAGTCACACCACGTTGCAGGTGGACCACTCGGACACCGGAGAGGTCGAACCCGGGACGGCGTCCGCCGGACCCGACTGCGACGACCCGCACGGTCCCCGGCACGTCCGGATCGGTCATCCCCTGGAAGCTGTGCCGGTCATCACCGCCCCTACTGCCGAGAAAGACGCCTCTTTCCGCCCGCACTGATCAGGTGATCGACGGTGCCGGCGCAGGCCGGACAGCTGCGTCTCGAGTCGACTGTGCCGGCGGAGGCCGCACGGCGAGCAGCTCTGCCCCGACCGGTCTCAGGCTGCTTCGTCCAGGGTGTCGACGATGATCGCGCAGGCGCCCGCGATCTGGCGACCCAGGTACCGGCCCGGTACCCCTTCACGGCTCGCCCGATCGGAGAAGGCCCCGCCGGCGTAGAACAGGGTGAAACCCAACTGGTCGACGGCCTCCATCGCCGCGACGGCGCGACGGTGCCCGGCGGCGATGTGCGCGACCACGACCACCGCTGCCGGGTCGTTCGCCTCCGCGGCGGTCGCCAGCTTGGCGGCCGTGATGCGGGCCCCCAGCAGGCGACACGACCAACCCTCGGTCCGCAGCAACAGGGCCAGGGCCTCGAGGCCGAGGGTGTGCCGGTCATGAGGTCCGCAGGCCAGCAGGATGTGATTCGGCCGGGTCGGTGCCGGCAGGTAGGCGGTGCGGCGGTCCAGCCAGGCACGGATCGCCTCGGTCGTCATCGCCTCCTGCTCGATGGAGTACGAGCCGGCGATCCACCAGAGGCCGATCTGCCGCATCACCGGCATCACCACGCGATCGATGCAACCGCCGAGGCCGATCGCGTCAGAGGCCTCTTCGAGCAGTCTGCGCACGGAGGCGGAGTCCAGTCGACCCGAGGCATCGAGGACGCCGATGATGAACTCGGCCGCCGGGCCGGGCAGATCGATCTCCGCCTCGTCCTGGGGGTTCAACATCAGTTGCCACCGTGCACTCTCTCGTCGCCAGAACTCTCCACCACTGAAATCCTGCCTGGCCACAACAGTTCTGTGCGCCATCACCCCGAACTGCACAGTTTCGCGACCCCGCCGTTCCCATCGGCGTCGGCGTCGGGAGACCCCACCACGGCCCGCCCCCGTACACCGGCCGACGGCACGGTTCGAGCCGGGCCCCTGCTGTCGGCCTCGAACAGACCGACTGCGCTGCAATCGATCTCCGGCCTCATCCCCGGATCGATCTGCAGGAGACAGGAACCTGTGAAGATCCCGACGGGCGCAGGACCGGCACTCGGGGCCCTCACGAGCGGGTCATGGCCCGACCACGTCCTCGTATCAACTGCATCATCCGGTGACACCGAGCGGCGATGCTGCCGTCAGCTGAGCACCAGATCCTTCGCCCGGCCGCCGTCGAGGGCGCCCGCGATCAACTCGCATGCGCCGCCGATGCGGGACCCGAGGTAGGTTCCCGGGACGCCGCGCCTGCTGCGGGTCGCAGTGAAGGCGTTGCCGGCGTAGAAGACCGGCACGTGCAGATGGCGGACGGCATCCATCGATGCAATCGCCCGGATCCGTCCCGTCGACAGGTGGGAGACCACCACCACGGCCAGTGCGGCGGTCGCCACCGTGGCCGCCGCCAGCGTCAGGGTCGGTGTCCGGGCGCCCAGGACGCGGCAGGCCCAACCGTCCTCTCGGAGCACCATGGCCATCGCCTCCAGACCGATGGTGTGCAGGTCACTGGGCCCGCAGGCCAGGAGGATCGGCTGGGGACGGACCGGAGGGGGCGCGAAGGCGCTGCGGCGATCGAGCCATCCCCGGATGGCCTCTGTGGTCAACCGTTCCTGGTCGAAGTCGCACTGGCCGACGGTCCACCACACGCCGATCTGCCGCATCGAGGGCATCACCACGTCGTCGACGCAGGACATCAGGCCGAGTGTGCGGCTCGCCTCGTCCAGCAGGACGCGGATCGCCGCCGCATCCAGACGTTCGGAGGCCGCCAGGATCCGGTGGATCAGGGCTCCGGCCACGCCGTCGATGCCCAACACCTCACGAACCGACTGGGCGGCGAGGCTGGCCTGTTGACCCCGGGCGATCTCGTCACGCATCAGACGGAGCGCGTGGACCTCCACCGGGAGGTAGCGGCGATGCCGACCCGAACCCCTGGTCAACGTGGGGATGCCGTAGCGCAGCTCCCAGGACCGCAGGGTGGGCATCGGGACCCCGAGGATGACCGAGACCTCGGCGATCGGGACGCCTCTGGCATCGTCGGCGGGCCGGGCGACCGTCGGTGCTCCTGAATCCATGCCATCCCTTCCGTCCCACCTGCTCGCACTACACGTCACCCCGCGACCGCGATGACGCGACCTTCGCCCGTAAGGCCGGTGCTCTGTTCACTATGCCCGTTCGCCCGTCGAATTGCGTAAATTCACCGTTTGGTCGGATCCGATTTCCCGGGTGTGCGCCGCGCCCGTCCAGGCGGCGGGCCGCTCCGATCCGGCCGCGCGGACGCCTTAGCCTGGGCCCATGCCCTACAGCAATCCCCGTCCGGGCAGCCCGCACCGTTGGTGCCGCATCGCGGGCGGCACATCGTGAGAGCGGCGCTGTGAGCGCGGCGCCCTCGAAGCGCACCGGGAGGAAGGCGAAGCCCGCGCCGTTGCTCGCGCGGGCCGGCGAGCGGCTCTGGTTCCTCGATGTACCCTTTCGAACTAGGGCTCCGGGGGCCACCTACGACCCGGCACGCAAACTGCATCTGTACCGCGGCGACCGACTGCCGGCCGAACTCGATCCCTTCCGTTCGGCGTCGCACACCTGGCTGCGGTGGCTCGAGGACGACGCCAACGGGACGACTCCGGCGTCCGACGACACGGCGATCCACGGCCCCCGGATGGTGCCCCGGCAGATCCAGATCGACGGTGCCGCGGCGATCTCCGATGCGGCGTCCGGTCAATTCGGCGGGCACCCGGCCAGGGGCGTGCTGGTCACCGACGACGTCGGTACCGGGAAAACGCTGACCGCATGGCTCGGCGCGCTCGCAGTGGCCCGCGCACGTGGCGCGAAGAACGTCCTGGTACTGGTCGACCGGCCCAAACAGGTCACCATCGCGCACTGGCGGCGAACCATCCTGGCCGCCGGAGAGCAGAACCTGCGGGTCCTGATCTGTTCACCCGACGAACTCGCGCGCCTGCTCGTCAGGGGCCGCCCGCGGTGGCCGATGGATCTCGTCATCGCCGACGAATGCCATCTGTACCGCAACGTGGAAACCCAACGCGTGCAGAGATTCCGACGCATCACGCGGTTCAAGGATGCGCACGAGCGCGCTCCCTTCGTGATCTATCTGACGGCGACCCCGGCCAATCACCCTGCCGAGTTGACCTACCTCGCACCGCTTCTCGCGCAGGTCCATGACGAACCTACGCAGCGGTGGGAGGACTTCGGGGCCAGGCTGGCGGAGGCCGGCCTGCCGGTCAGCCGGGTCTACGGCAAATGGGGGTGGGACGAGACGGCCGCCGCCAGTGCGACTCTGCAGACGGCGGCCACCACACGGATCCGGACCTGGCTCACCGACGCCGACCCGCCGTTGGCCATTCATCGGGCGGCGTCCTGGGGACCCGCACCGTTGGATCTGATGCCCGTCACGCTCTCGCCCTCCGAACTCCTCGCCTACCGGACCGCGTGGTCGGTATTCGAGAACGCCCTGGCGGATCTGGCCGCCGATGTGACGCTGCGGAGCAATCCGGCCGCTCGAACGGCCAGGGGCCGGGCCGCCGTGCTACGACTCCGCCAGAAGGCTTCGCTCCTACGTGTGGGCATCACCGCCGACTGGGCCCTGGCCTGTGTCGAGGCCGGCCGACAGGCCGTCATCTCGTGCGAATTCGTCGGCGCCGCCGCCGATCCCATCGCCGCTGCCATCCAGGCCGCCGGGGTGGGGGTGGCCCGCCTGTACGGCGGCGCCGGCTCCGGACGGGACCTGGAAAAGGAACGGCTGGATTTCCAGCGGGGGGCATCGCCCGTCGTGGTGTTCACCCCCACCACCTCCTTGTCGCTGCACGCCAACGAATCCCTGGGGCCGGCCGGGAAAGCGTCCGGTGCGGCCCGCGAGGGCTTGATGCACAACGTTCGATACTCGGGTCTGCAGGGACGGCAGATTTTGGGCCGGTCCCATCGTGACCACCAGATCTGTCCGTGGTGGCTGGCCTACGCCGAGGGGACGGTCGAGGAGACGATTGCCAAGATCATGATCGGCCGCTTCAAGTCGACGAACGATGTCGCCGGAGCAGACAGCGCCGCTCTGATCCACGTCGCGGTGGCGCTGGGGGTTTCCTGGCTGCCGGTCGACAGGGTGCTGGCGGGCGAGGGTTAGCTCCCGCGACGCAGACGGACCGACCACCCCGCTGAGCTCGGCACCGTCCTCGTCGGCGATGACGACGCCCAGTCGGCGATGACGACGCATGGTCGGCGATGACGACGCCCAGCTCCTGGATCGACGTGCCCACCGCCGTACCCGCCCGATCGGTGGCCTCCGCGCCCCGACCGACTCCTCGCACGTCGCCCCCGAGATCGTTGTCGCGGCAGCCGGAGTGGCACTGCTGGGCGCCGGCGGGAACGGGATTGGTCCCCCCGCCCGGCCGATCCTGCCCACGACATCAGTTGCCGCAGTGACGAAACCAGTGCCGCAAGCGCCGGTATGACACAGCTGTCCGGTGAGTCCTGCAGGCCGGCCACGTCGGATCGTGGTGATCGCCGACTACGTCGACGAGCCGCTCTGGGACCGGGAACCCGGGTGCGGCCCGATCGACCTCCGGAGCCTGCCCCTGCCCGAGGAGCTGCGCACCGCACTGCGGTACTGGGCGCTCACCGTCCGTCGGACCGCCGGTTCGGGATTCCGTTGGCCGGATTCCGCGACCCACGCGCAATGGCAGCTCGAGGGCCTGCAATTGGCGACGCGGGTGCAGGAAGCACTGGGCGATACGTTCCAGGTCGACTACCTCGAAGCGCAACCGGGCGTTGCCCCCTACACGGCCACGACGAACGCCGGATCCAACGGGATCACCTTCGGCCCGTGGACCGAGCCCGAAACACCATGGCTGAGCGCGACCACGACCGACCGCAACGACGAGCGCCTGCACGAACTGCGTCGGCGCGCCGTCGATCCGGTAGTCGCGGCGCTGTTGACCGACGAAGAATTCGGTGGCCTCGTGGTCTACCGATCCGCCGGCGATACCGAAGTCCGAGTGTGGTTGGCCGCTTGTGGCGAACAGTTCCAGCACACGATGGTCTACCGGGACGGTCCCACCGTCGATGACGTCGTGACGATCGCGCAACAACTCGCCGACCGCCTGGGGGACTGGGTGTGCGAGACCCGGTTCGCCTGGGGCCAACTGCGAATTGCTCGATACACGATTCCACCGGCCGACCCGTGGGGATCTTCGTCAACGCCGATCTTGCGGTGACACTGCACGGCATTCGGGAGCGCCGTGCTCTCATGGAGCCGGGCCGTCGAGTCACGTCGTTCAGATGGTTGCCGGCCATCAATGCAGAACTGGGAGAACACCCGGAGGGCATTCTCCCAGTTCAGAGGTGGTGGCCAGGGCCGGGATCGAACCGGCGACCTTCCACTTTTCAGGCGGACGCTCGTACCGACTGAGCTACCTGGCCCCAAACAGCGGGCCGGGCTCGGACCCCCTGATTCGGGGGATTGAGCCCGGCCCACGTTTGGCGACCCCGACGGGACTTGAACCCGCGACCTCCGCCGTGACAGGGCGGCGCGCTAACCAACTGCGCTACGGGGCCTTGATGAATCAAGACCGACTGCATACGTCGATGCCGACCGTGGTCTGCATCTGCGCGTACCCCCAACGGGATTCGAACCCGTGCTGCCGCCGTGAAAGGGCGGAGTCCTAGGCCGCTAGACGATGGGGGCCTAGACGTCGTCGCCGGGAACCTGGAAATGTTGGCTTCGCGGCTTCAACGGCTGTCCGTTGGGAGCTACGGAAGCATACGACATCAGCGGACCCACCTCCAAAACGTGTGCGCCCCCGCCGTTCGGGCGTCTCTGACCTCGGTCGACGCGGCCTCTCCGGTGACCGCAGGAGGATCCGGGTGGGCAGCATCACTGCTCGCCCATCCGGAGGTACTTCCGGCCAGGTGTTCCCCTGACCGGTAACCCTTTGCTAAGGTCTGCACGAAGGTCATGAGTGCCAGCAGATAGCTCCGGCTTGCTGGCCGGCAACCCTCCTACCGCGGTGGGGTGCCCCGGATGACGACCTGGCCCGGTGCGAGGTGCACCAGGCAAGCGCGGACCCCTGGTCGCCCAGTGGTCCCACGGACCCCGAGGACTCTCGATGACCGTTGTTCTGGATCGACCTGACTGGATTTCCGCCACCGCAACCATCCGAAAGCCTCGATGGTCCGTGGAAGCACCGGTGGCCCCCCGCCACGGCGTGGTCCACCCGCACGCTCCGGGGCTGGAGATCGTCGGCGCCCATTCGCTGGTCCCGCTCGCCGGCGGAGGTCAGATTGAATACGCGAACCTCGACCATGGTGCTTCAGCACCAGCACTGAGAGTCGTTCGCGACACCGTCGACGCCCTGCTGGAGCGCTACGCCAGCGTGCATCGGGGAGCCGGCTGGCACTCGAAGGTCTGCACCTCCCTGTACGAAGGCGCGCGAGGCCCGGTGCGGGAGTTCGTCGGCGGACGCACCGATGACGCGGTGATCTTCACCAAGCACACGACCGACTCCTTCAACCTGCTGGCCCACTGCCTCCCGGCTCGCACCACGGTGGTGGTGTTCGAGACCGAGCATCATGCGGCTTTGCTGCCGTGGGAAGATCGCAACGGCATCAACGTCATCCGGCTACCCGCGCCGGCTACTCCCGCCGCGGCCGTCAGCGCCGTCGACGAGGCCCTCCGGACCAGACCCGCGGGCCCGGCCCTGCTGGTGATCACCGGAGCCTCGAACGTCACCGGTGAGATCTGGCCGGTCACGGCGTTGGCGGCCATCGCCCGGGCGCGGGGTGCACGCGTCGCCCTGGACGCCGCCCAGCTGGCGCCGCACCGCCCGTTCTCGATCGAAGATCTCGGCGTCGAGTACGTCGCGGTTTCCGGCCACAAGCTGTACGCCCCCTACGGAGCCGGCGCCCTGATCGGTCGTGCCGACTGGCTGGCCCAGGCCCGCCCCTACCTGGTGGGCGGCGGCGCCACCGCAACGGTCACCGAGGACGTGACCACCTGGAAGCCGCTGCCCGACCGTCACGAGGCCGGCTCGCCGAACGTGCCCGGAGCTGTCGCCCTGGCCACGGCCTGCCACGCTCTGGCCGGTGCGGATCGGGCCGGCCTTGCCGCGAGTGAGCAGGCGTTGACCGACCGGCTGCGCAACGGGCTGCTGGACGTCCCCGGCGTCACGGTGCACACCCTGTTCGGTGGGCAGGTCGAGACCATCGGCGTCGTCACCTTCACCATTGCCGGTCAGTCGTCCGCAGTGGTCGCCGCGGCACTGTCCGCCGAACACGGCATCGCGGTCCGCGACGGCGCCTTCTGCGCCCAGCCGCTGGTCCGGCGGTTGCTGGGTGCAGCCGGATGCGATGTGGCGGACGGCACCGGCCACGCGATCCGCGCCTCCGTCGGCCTGGCCACCACCGGCGAGCACGTCGATCGCCTCGTGGATGCGGTGGAGTCGATCGCCTCTCGCGGGCCCCGCCGCCGGTACGTCACCGTCGACGGTCGCCCGGTGCCCGCCGTCGAGGATCGTGAACTGCCGATCATCGCTCCCTGGCAGTAACTGCCCCGCTTTTCGGACAGATCCGACGCCGCGGCTCCGGTGCTCACGGTCCGGCCGACGTTTGCGCCATGACCGCAGGTGTTCGGTGCCTGAGTACGGGCACCGAACTACTCCAACGATGGAGTTCCGGCACCTCCACCCTGGAGCCCTCGACCAATTCTCCGGTCCCGTTCATCAGTGGGACGCCGCGGGAACCCGGCAGCGGGCCACTGAGGTCGTCCGGGAAAATCCGGCAGGGCACGGCGGAGGATTCCGCCGTGCCCTGCCGGTGTGCTGTGCTGCCGCAGCAGGCGATCAGGCCTCGTGCCTACCGTGGTCCGTTCCGACCGGCCGGCCTTCGGTGAGCACGTCGGACTTGGCGATCAGGACGGCGACCGCGACATGCTCGCCGGTCGCGTCCGGTGAGTGGGCCGGGGCGTGGCCGTTCCCCTTCGACGGTGCGCCGGGAACGACCGAGGACACTGCTTCGCTCGCGGTCTCCGCCGGCGCGCTCTTCGACAGATCAGGGGCAGAGGGGCCACCGTCGGCCGGCAGGCTCTCGGCCTCCAGGCTGGCCTGCTCCATTTGGGTCTCCTGCAACGCGGACATGGTGCGCAGCGGCACCTGCTTGATCATCATCACCAGGCCGAATGCGATCACCATGCAGATCGCGCCACAGATGTAGACCACGTGGGTCGAGTTCACGAACCCGACCTGGTAGGGGTGGGCGATGAGCGGGTCGATCTTGCTCAGGAACGACGAGTCCACCGTCAGCTGGCCACCGAGGGATCCCAGGTAGGTGGGCACGTTCTGCCCGGCAACCGCCGCTGCCTTGCCCGCCGCCTGCTGGAACGACGGATCGGTGGAGGAGGCCTGCAGTGCCTTGCTGATGTTGTTCGGCAGGGTGTTGAACAGCAGCGACAGGAAGATTCCGACCCCGAGGGTGCCGCCGAGCTGACGGAAGAACGTCGCCGACGATGTCGCCACTCCGATGTCCCGCGCCGGCACCGAGTTCTGGACGGCGATCAACAGGGTCTGCATGCACAGGCCCAGTCCCAGGCCGACGAGCAGGAAGTAGACCGCCAACTGCGGATAGTTCGTGGAGACCTTGATCGTCAGCAGCAGGACGAACGCCACCGTCAGGATCGCCGTTCCGATCACCGGGAAGATCTTGTACTTGCCGGTCCGCGAGGTCAGCTGCCCGGAGGCGATGGCCCCGATCATCAGTCCCAGCATCAGGGGCAGCAACTGCAGGCCCGACTGGGTGGGGGTGACGCCCTTCACCAACTGCAGGTAGAGCGGCAGCATCGAGATGGCCCCGAACATGCCGACACCGACCAGCGCGTTGACGCCCAGGCCGAGGCTGAACGTCGCGGCCTTGAACAGGCGCATCGGGATCAACGCGTCGTCCTTCATCTTGAACTCCACGAAGATGAACGCAGCGATACCGACCAGGCCGACCGCGATCAGCCCCAGGATCCTGGCCGAGAGCCAGCCCCAGACACTGCCCTGTTCGGCCACGATCAGGATCGGCACGATACCGACGACGAGGGCCAGTGCGCCCCACCAGTCGATGCGGTGGTTGCGCCGGACGTGCGGGATGTGCAGGACCTTGAACACCACGAACAGCGCGACGGCACCGATCGGGACGTTGACCAGGAAGACCCAGCGCCAGCCCGAGATGCCCAGGATGCTGGTGGTGCCGGCGAAGAAGCCTCCGACCAGCGGACCGATCACCGATGAGGTGCCGAACACGGCCAGGAAGTAGCCCTGGTACTTGGCGCGCTCACGCGGGGGAACGATGTCGGCGAGCACGGCGAAGGCCATCGAGAACAGACCGCCGGCGCCGATGCCCTGGAATGCGCGGAAGGCGGCGAGCATCGGCATCGAGGTGGCGAACGAGCTCGCCAGCGACCCGAGGATGAAGATCGAGATGGCGAACAGGAACAGCGGACGTCTGCCGTAGATGTCCGAGAGCTTGCCGTACAGCGGCGTGGTCACGGTCGAGGTGATCAGGTAGGCGGTGGTGACCCAGGCCTGGATGTTGAGACCGTGCAGGTCGTCACCGATCGTGCGGATCGCGGTGGAGACGATCGTCTGGTCGAGGGCGGCGAGCAACATCCCCAGGAGTAGACCCACCAGGATCGTCAGGATCTGCTTGTGCGTCAGGCCCGCGGGACTCTGCGGTGCTGCGGTCTGCGGCGCGGATGTGTCAGTGGTGGCCATCAGTTGGACCTCTCGGTACTGGCGTGCGGGGGTGGTGGCGTCGGAACATGTTGGGGCGGCGGCAAATGATGCGTGGACTGCAGGTGGTGGCTCTTGCTCATGGTCTGCACCACTTCCTCGCGGCGGGACTCGAGCCGGTCGGCGTAGCAGCGGAGCAGACGCAGGAAGTCGCTGCGGTCGGTCTCGGGCCAGTCGGCGATCATCGGTTCGATCATCTGGCCGCGGTTCACGAAGTGTTCCTGCACCCTGGTGACACCCAGCTCGGTGGGCACGAGGATGGAAGCTCGACCGTCCTCCGGATCGGCCTTCCTCTCGATCAGCCCGGTCTTGACCAGCGTCGCGACCTGCCGAGAGACCGTCGAGGGATCCGCGCTGGTCAGGTCCGCCAGTTCCTTGGCGCGCTTGGGACCGTCCTTGACCAGGCGAACCAGCAGGAACAACGCAGCGATCTCCGGATCTGCGGTATTCGCCACCCGGGCCTTGAGGTTTCCGTAGATGCGCATCAGGCTGATGACCGCGTCGGCGATCTCGGCGGCCTGATCGAATCGGCCGGTCGCGTCGATCTCGGATGCACCGGCCTGATCGAGCGCACCGGACTGCGTCGGCACCGGCCCGAAGGGTGACGACAGACCTGATACGTCGGACTCGACGATGTTGCTCGTCACGGTCTGCACCCCTTCCACGGACATTTGCTTGCGCAATGCATCTAGTTGCCGCCCGCAAGCATGCACCTGTTGGTCGAACTCGCGCAACCAAATTCCTGTGGCCCCGGTCTCTGCATAGGTAGGGGCCGTCGTCCGCGGCCGGGCGAGGATCGGCCGGACCCGACGACGCGACCCGGTAGGCTCATCCCTCGGCCGGTCTCCCAAGGACTCCGGGGCCTCTAGCTCAATTGGCAGAGCAGCGGACTTTTAATCCGCGGGTTGTGGGTTCGAGTCCCACGGGGCCTACTCGCAGCGCTTCCAGGACGCCGTCAGGACGTGAGGCGGTAGCGCAGTCGGACGTCGGGACCCAGTTGATCGATCGTCCGGAGTTCGGCGCGATGGGCCTGGGTGAGAGTGGTGACGACACCGCCGCCGAGCATCGATGGGCCGGCTCCCAGCACGACAGGTGCGATGTAGACGATGATCTCGTCGATCAGTCCGGCATCGAGCATGCTGGTCGCCAACCGGGGACCGCCCTCCAGCAGCACGTGACGACGTCCCATTCGGTACAACTCCGAGAGGGTGCCGGGGAGGTCGACCGGCGCGCCGTCCACCGATGTGACGATCCTCGTCCCGGCGTCGCCGTTGCGGACCTTGGCATCCACCGGTGTGCGCCCTTGCGAGTCGATCACCACCCGCAGCGGCTGGGTCCCGGTCGGGATACCGTTCGCGTTCCGGACGGTCAGCAACGGGTCGTCGGCCAGCACCGTGCCGATCCCGACCATCATGGTGTCCACCCGGCTGCGGAGACGATGCACGTCGGCCCTGGATTCAGACGAGGTGATCCACCGACTGGTGCCGTCCTGCGCCGCCACCCGGGCATCGATCGTGATGCCGGCCTTGAAGGTCACGAAGGGGCGGAGCAGACGGGTCGCGGTGAGCCAGACCCGATTGACGTCCTCTGCCGCGCAATGGGTCTCGGGCGGTTCGACCACCTCGATGCCCGCCGCCCCTAGGGTCCGGCCGCCACCGGACGCAGTGGGCCACGGATCACGGACGGCCACGATGACCTTCCTGACCCCCGCCTCGATCAGCGCCAGCGAGCACGGCCCGGTCCGTCCGGTGTGGTTGCACGGCTCCAACGTGACGATCGCTGTCGCACCCCTGGCCCTGTCGCCGGCGTCGGACAGCGCAACAACCTCGGCGTGAGGGCCGCCGGCCCGCTGATGCCAACCCTCGCCGACGGTCTCACCCTCGGGAGACAGGAGCACACAACCCACCACCGGATTGGGCAGCACGGTGCCCTCACCGCGAGCCGCCAGCTCGACTGCCCGGTCCAGGGCCGCGGTTTCCGCCGGCGTCATGGTCACCCGGTCATTCTGTCCGATCCCGTCGCGGCGGCCATCTCGGGCACCGGCAGCCGCGGCAAGTCAGTTGAACTGGAACGACCGTTTGGCCATCCCGTGCCAGAAGCCGTCCACCGTGCTGGTCGCCTGGACGCCCACGTCCGCGGTCGCGCCGAGCGAAACGAACAGCGGCGCAAAGTGTTCACTGCGCGGATGCGCACGCAGCGCCGCCGGCGCGGTCCGCTGGAAGTCGAGCACCGAGTCGATGTCTCCGGCCTCGACCGTCTCCTTGGCCCACAGGTCGAACTCGTGGCCCCACTGCGGTGCGGCACCGTTCACGTCGGCAACCCCCTCGCGCACGTTGTGGGTGGTGAAGCCGGAGCCGACGATCAGCACGCCCTCGTCCCGCAACGGTGCGAGCGCCCGACCCAGCTGGAAGAGCTGTGACGGATCCAGGGTCGGCATCGACACCTGCAGGACCGGAACATCGGCCTCCGGGAACATCTCCTTCAGCGGGACGTAGGCGCCGTGGTCGAGCCCGCGGTCGGGGTCCTGGTACACCGGCTGCCCCGGCTGGGCGAAGAGCTTCGCGACATCCGCGGCCAGTTCCGGCGCGCCGGGCGCGTCGTAGGTGACCTCGTAATAGTGCTGCGGGAAGCCGCCGAAGTCGTAGGTCAGAGGCACCCGATCGGTGGCACCCACCGCCAGCGGCGCCGATTCCCAGTGGGCGGACACCACCAGGATCGACTTCGGCCGGGGCAGATCCGCTCCCCAGCGCTGCAATTCGCCGGTCCACGTCGCGTCGTCGGCCAGCGGCGGCGCGCCGTGCGACAGGTAGAGCACGGGCATCCGGGTAGGGGTCTGCGTGGTCATGCCTCCAGCGTACCCGGATTTACATGAACGCTCAAGTACCGACCGATATACTCCTCGCGTGCGCAACGATCCCTGGCTGACGCCCGAGCAGCAGACAACCTGGCGAACGTTCCTGATGATGTCTTCGGCGCTCAACGCCCGCATCGAAAGGGATCTGCAGCGGGTCGCCGGGATGCCGCACGCCTACTACCTCATCCTGGCGATGCTGTCGGAGGCGCCCGGGCGGTCGATGCGGATGCACCAGTTGGCCGAGATCGTCCAGGCCTCCCAATCCCGCCTGTCGCACGCGGTCGCCAGACTCGAGGACTACGGATGGGTTCGCCGCGAGCAGGCTCCCGGTGACAAGCGCGGGCAACTGGCGATCCTGACGGAGGCCGGCCACGATCGTCTCGTCGAGGTCGCCCCGAGCCACGCAGAGACGGTGCGCTCGACCATGTTCGACCCGCTGTCGGATTCGCAACTGGTGGAGTTCCACGACATCTGCGCCACGGTGCTGGCTCAGATGACGGACGACTAGGAGACCGCTGAATAACTGTGTCGCTCCGGGCCCGGTTCGGCGTGGGCTGGGAGAATGGGTGGATGCAGGGTAGAGCGCCTGATCAGCGGGACTTGTTGGATGTGGAATCGGTGGCCGGGCATCTGTTGAAGCCGGGCAGCGTGTTCGCGTTTTTGGCCGGGCATCGGCGGACGCTGTTCCCGGATGCGATGTTCGCCGACCTGTTCCCCGGCGTGGGTGGGCGCCCGTCGGTGCCGGCCGATGTGATGGCCGCGGTGTTGGTTCTGCAAGCGCTGCACGGGGTTTCCGACAGTGAGACCGTCGATGCGGTGACGTTCGACCTGCGGTGGAAGGCCGCCTGCGGCCTGCCGGTCACGGCGGCGGCGTTTCATCCGACGACGTTGACGTACTGGCGTCGCCGGCTGGCTGCGTCCGCATCGCCGAATCGGATCTTCGACGCGGTGAGGACGGTGGTCGCCGAAACCGGTGCCTTGACAGGCAAGACCCGGCGAGTGTTGGACTCCACGATTTTGGATGATGCGGTCGCCACTCAGGACACCGTGACCCAACTGATCGCAGCGGTCCGCCGGGTCCGCCGCGACGTTCCCGGTGCCGCCGACATCGTCGCCCAGCACTGCACCGCCCATGACTACGACGACCCCGGCAAACCGGCGATCGCCTGGAACGATCAGGCCGCGCGGCAGCAGCTGATCGACGCTCTGGTTGGCGATGCGCACCGATTGCTCGGCCATCTACCGGAGCAGGAGTTGGGTCCCAAAGGTGCTGAGGCGGGTGGCGTTGTTGGCGTTGATCGCCGGTCAGGACGTCGAACCGGTGGACGGGTCTGATGGCACCGACGGGCGGTGGCAGATCGCCCAACGGGTCGCCAAGGACCGGATCATCTCGGTGGTGGATCCCGACGCCCGGCACGCCCACAAAACGGTGCACCGCCGCCAGGACGGGTTCAAGGCGCACATCGCGATCGAACCGGACACCGGCATCATCACCGACTGCGAACTGAGCAAAGCCTCCGGCGAGCACTCCGGCGACGCCCAGGTCGGACCGGGTTTGCTCGACGACGAGGACGGACCGCGGCAGGTGCTGGGCGATTCGGCCTACGGCTCCGGCGGCGCCCGCGCCGAACTGGCCGCCGCTGGCCATGAAGCGATCATCAAACCGGCACCGTTGCCAACGGCCGTCCCCGGTGGGTTCAGCATCGACGACTTCACCATCAACGACGACGAAACCGAAGTGACCTGCCCGAACCAGGTCACCCGCAAAGTGACCCCGACTCGGTCGGTCACCTTCGGCTCCGCGTGCAAGGGTTGCCCGCTGCGGGCTCAGTGCACGACCAGCCGCACCGGTCGCACGCTGATCCTGCACTCCCAGGAGAAGCTGCTCCGAGCCGCCCGCCGACAGGCGGAAACGCCGCAATTTCAACAGGTTTACCGGCAACACCGGCCGATGGTCGAACGGTCCATCGCCTGGCTGGTCCGCGGCAACCGCAAAGTCCGATACCGCGGCACCACCAAAAATGACCACTGGTTGCACCTACGGGTGGCCGGGCTGAACCTACGACGGCTCCTGGTCCTTGGACTGACCCGCACCGACGGAAACTGGGCCCTGGCCACCGCCTGAGAGCCCAAAACAGGCCCCAATAGGACCTCAAGGACAGTCCTGCCGCCCACCAAGACCCCGCCGCCGGCTTCGGTCCTTCGACACGCAATCCGTGCCACCACCACACATCAGCCAGCCCACAGTCCGAGCCCGACACGGCGCCGGCGACGTCACCCCCAAACCCGGGTTGTTCAGGAGTCTCCTAGGTCCAGTCGATCTGCTCGAAGGTGGCCAGCAGTTTTCGGCCACGACCGGCGTCCAACGACGCGACCCAGGAGATCCGCCCGCGCAGGTGCGCCCGGAAATCGTTGTGCTCCACTCTGTTCTGCGTCGAGGGGCCATGGGTGACGCAGTTGTGCAGAATGGCCCGCAGCGTGTCGTAGTCCCGGCGCGGCACGGTGGTAGAGGCGTTGACCACGACCCCGGTGACCTGCTGCCGGGCGTCCCGCCCGCGCGTCCTGGTCTTGTCGATGTGCAGCCGGAAACCCTCTTCCGCGACGATTCGCGCGACCGCTGCGACAACCCCCCGTTGCCGGACCACCAGGGTGTCGCCGGAGAACGTGAGGTCGTCGGCATATCTGGTGTAGACGGCCCCGATTGCCGAGGCATACGCCGACAACCGACGGTCGATTGCGAAGGCGCAGAGGTTGGCCAGTTGCGGTGAAGTCGGTGCACCCTGCGGGAGATGCGGCTCGGCCAGCCGCCGACGCAGCCGGAACGCCGACGGCGCAGCGGTTCCCGGCATCTCGGCCAGCACCCGCACCGGGGTGGCAGTGGCGCACAGGCCGGTCAGCAGATGTGCCACCGGCTCCGGGTAACCGGCGGCGCGGAGAACCCCGTAGATCCGACTCCCGGTGATGGAGGCGAAGAACGACTCGAGATCCAGACTGATCAACAGGCCGGTACCGACGTGCGGCGCGGCCCCCGTGCGGGCACTCCGGCCCACGACGAAACCGTGCGCCGCGTCGTGTATCGGGATCGGCGTCAGAATCTGCGCGAGGATCTGCCGCTGGATTGCCTTGAGCCGGGACAGCGGGGCCTCCAGCAGTCGCCCCCCGCTCACCGACGGCACCCAGGTGGATCGGTAGTGCTGCAGGCGGTCCGAGCGCGCCCGGCGCTGCAGGCCGTTGGTGTCGCCGAACCACAGCAGTTCTTCCATCGAGACGCCGAGCAGGGCCGCCAGATCGCCGGCGTGATCCAGGCTCGTGACCGGAAACGGGTGCCGGATCATCGATGTCGGCGCGGTGAGGCGATGCAGCGGCAGCGGGAACCCGCCGCCGGGCCGGGCGGCCCGGCGCTCCACCTGCGCCATTGCCTGCGTCTGCAGGACGAACGCGAACAGCTCCCGCGGCCGGTCGGAGGGAGGCTCCGGATAGGCCTTGATCACCTCGCGCGCCAGTCGGCGGAGCCAGGCGTGTCTGGCTCCCAGGACGAGTTGCCCCTGGGTGCGCAGGCCGTCGGAAGTCCAGGCGCCGGCCAGGAAGGCATCGGCGAGAGCAATCGCCAGTCGAGCCCGTCCGTCCGGCATGCTCCCCCGTCCGCCCTGGTCAAATGGCATCGACGACGGCGGGCGACCTGTCCCCGCCTGGCGGGCACGGCGTTGCGCGGAGCGCAACCGCGTGCCTGCGACGTGATGCGGTACCACCGATACCTACCCCGGGGTAACCCCGGAGCAGCCGGTCGACCTCCGCCGATCCCTGCGCGGAGGCGAACCAGCAGTCTCGCCCGCCGTCATCGACCTGTCGAGCAGACTGTCACACCCCCGCGGGCACCACCCCGGCAGCCTGACGATTGTCCTACCGGCCCCGATCGACGGAGCTGATCCATCGGCGCCCGCTGCTGAGCGGGCCTTCCGGCGATCTGCGGATCGGAAACTGCTATCGCTCTGGTGACGTCGGTGCCGCTACCTTCGGCCGATGCCCGGGCGAAGTTACCGGGGTAGCTGTCGGTGACCACCATCGGGTCAACGGTCGGCGGCAGAACACCCGCCATTGCATTGATCGGCGAGCAGTTCACTTCGGTCGCGCAGTGCAGTGCCAGGCGCACTTCGGCGCGGAATTCCTCTTCGGCACCAGGAACGCAGGCAGAGCCGAACCCGGTTGGTGTTCCGCTCGGCCCAGCAGGGGTGTTCATCAGAACCTGTCGGACGGCCGCGTCTTCCAGGATGTGGTGCCACGCGTCAGGCTCCAGCTCGTCGGGCTGGGGTATCTCCACCGCTTGGAAACCAGCCGCGGCGGCGGCGGCCGGCCGCCGCTCGGGTGGTTGTTCTGTGAACAGCCAGATGAAGTGGAGGCTGAACCCCGGCCGATGGGTCACGATGTCGCTATCCGTAACGCGACGATGAGTTCGACTTCGACGCTGGCGCCATGTGGCAGCGCGGTCACACCGATCGCGCTCCGTGCGTGTCTACCTGCCGCCCCGAAAGTCTCGATGAGTACCTGGGAGGCTGCGTCGATGACCGCCGATTGCTGATGGAACTCGGGGGTACAGGCCACGAAGCCGGTGAGTTTGACGACCTCGGCGATTTCTCGACCAGAGGGAAGGTTGCTCTGCAAGACGGTGATGCTCGCCCGCGCACACAGGGCAGCGGCCCGACGCGCTTGATCGAGGTCCACGTCGGTTCCGACCGACCCGCGGTAGACGAGCTCACCATCGACGCGGGGTAGCTGACCACTGACGAAGGCGAGATCGCCTTAGATGCGAACGGGTGTCACCCATTGGCTCGGGGGGTTTGAGAGCGAGGCCATCAAGACTCCTGGGGAAGGGTGGCGATGAATTGTCGGAGTTGGTCGACCAATGCCTCCGGTTGCTCCTCGGGGATGTAGTGGCCGCTGTTGGCGATGAGACCGCCGCGCAGGTCCGTCACGAGTGGCTTCAATCGTTCGTACAGGTCCGGGGCGCTGCCTACGTCGCCGCCGAGCGCAAGCACAGGGATGTCGATGGGCCGCCTCATCAGCTCTTTGTGGATCTCGATGTCGTCGAGCACTGCCCGGTAGTACCCGAGCATGCCGCGGATACCACCGGGGGCGGCGTAGGTGCGTTCGTACTCGTCGATGTCTGCCTTGCTGAAGGTTTGCCGGGCACTCGCGGCCTTTCCTTGGAAGAACCACTCGATCAGAATGCGTTCACGGCCGGCGAGAAGCGCTTCTGGGAGGTCCTGAATGGCGTTGAAAAGAAAATGGAAGCTCCGCCAGCTGTCGGGTCCAAGAGTGATGCTCGGCTGGAGTGTGACGCCGGGAATGTTGGCGTCCAGCAGCGCCACACCCCGCAGCGAATCAGCGAATTCGTGAGCGAAGGCGTAGCCGACCCACGCTCCCACATCATGGCCGACGTAGACCACGCTGCGGTGGCCCATTGTTTCGAGCAGGCCGTGGAGCCGACGGGCTGTCGTACGGGTGTCATATCCGTCGAGAGGTTTGTCCGAGTCGCCTTGCCCGGGGAGGTCGATCGCAAGGACTGTGAAGTCCTCGGAGAGTAGGGGGGCAACCCGCCGCCACGAATAACAGCTCTGTGGAAATCCCGCGACCAAGGCGATGACCGGCCCCTGGCCGCTGGTGACGACGTGGTAGCGCAAGCCGTGTGAGGCGACCATTCGGTGTTCGCCCGGCTGCCATCCACTGGCGTCATCGGAGTGATGGCCGTTGTCGGCGTTCATAGCGTCCTTTCAGGATGCGGTACAGGGAAATTGGCTGTATGTGCTGCTGGGGAACGAATCTCGACCATCGACCATCGACCATCGGGCATCCAGGGATGCCGGGGTAGGGGCCGTGCTGCACATGCCCGGCTTGCGCGAGGCGTACATCCCGGCGGTAGAGGTACGGCCGAGCGGGCGGTCTTCGGGGTTCACCTTCGAGTAGGTACTCCTCTTCGATGTGCGGTTGCACCGGTCAGATCACCGGCGACGCATCCGACGCGCCGCAGGGTTGGGGTCTTCACCGGCCCGGCGCCGATCGGGTCCGAGATGTTTGCACATGGCGACCAAGCTCCGTTACTGCGGAGTCGGGTGCGGTGTTTCCGGCCTGACCGGGTGAGCATTCCGTCGGGTTCGGTGGAGTCGACATCACCGACCAGGTGACCAAACCGTTGGATCAATCGCTCCCCCAGCTGCGCTGTCCTGCCGCGCTCCGAAGTCGGGCCGTCGTCGAGCAGGTTGGTCGTCTCAGCGTCCGCCCACAGCCGCGTGAGGGCATCCCCGACCGGGCTGACTGCCCCCGAGGTCGCATGCAGCAGCACAGTTCGGGGACGGTCAGGCATAGCTGTCGGCCCAGCTTCGCACCGTCGGTGAAGTCTGGGGCAGCGTCGCGCGCAGGGCCTCGAGGACGGCGACGTGGTCCTCCAACGGCAACCTGTCGATCGTCATCTGCAGCTGACCGGGGCGATCCGCGCGACTGTCGTCGACGGCTTGGCCGACGGCGACGGCGGCGTCGAGCATCATCTTCTCGGTGGCACCGTCGAAGTGCGCGAGAAGTCGCGAAGCGAGCTCGGGTCGTAACGCGGCGACGGCTGTCACCAGCGCGTAGGCGCCCCAATTGGCGACTCCTGAGACCAGGAGGTGGTCGGCTCCGGTGCGCGCCGCGACCAGAGAACCGTGAGGGATGTCAGCCTCGATGATGTCCTTGGGCAGGTTTCCCATCCCGATCTCGTTGCCGCCGTCTCCAGCACCGATCGTCGTCCAGCTGCGGTGCCAGTTGCCGTCTTCGAAAAGGTAGTCCAACGGGGCTGTGTCCTTCGAGATGTCCCATCCGTGTTCACGGTGTGCCCGACCGTCGGCGGCGAGCGAGCACCGTTCGATGGCGACAAGATGGGTGAGGGGATGGTCGTGTGCCTCGAGCTGGCCCCGCAGTCGCCGTACCGACGAAGCGGACACGTCGACGATCTCGAGGTTGACCGGATGCGGCAGCACTCTCGTCACCGCCCACACCGCCTTGGCGCACGGCGCGTCCGTGATCACCGTGACCGGAACGCCGACTTCGGTGAAGGCGGCCGCGAGGTGGCCCATGCCGTTGAGGCCGTCAGTTTCGGGGGAAGGCGGTTCCGCGTGTCGGACAAAGAATCCGCAGACCACACCGATGTGGGGCCGGGGGTGTTCGGCGATGGACCGCGCTGCCGCTTCGAGGTTGCCGTCGGCGAAGGCGGCCAAACGGCTGATGTCGCGCCGAACCGTGCGCCCGACGATGTCCTGCATGCGCTTGATCGTGTCCATGGCATCTTTACGTATATGTCGCGTATATTATGAGGATACCCAGCGATGACTCCTGATGTCTAGCCTGGGAGTCCAGTGGGACGAGACAGATCGGATGCCAGGATGAGCGAACCCGACAGCAGCGACGGGACGTCCCAGACCGAAGCGGCGCTGGAGCTCATCCGGATGCGGATCATCGATTTGACCATCGGCCCAGGCAGTCGCATCGACGAGCGACTGCTGTTGCGCCAGTTCGGTCTCGGTCGTACGCCTGCACGCGAAGCCATCAGCCGCCTCGCCGCAGAGGGCTTCGTCCACATTCGGCCGAATCGTGGAGGTGTCTTCGTTCGAAGCCTGGACCTTGACACGATCAAACAAGTCATCGTTGCCCACCAACTGGTGGAGAGCGTCGTCGGGCAGTTGTGCACTCTCGACGATGATCAGCTTGGCGATGACCTCGCCGCAATCCAGAAGCAGTACCGGACCGTGGTTTCCGCCGGTAGCTTTCTCGAGATCACCGCACTGAACGAACGCTTTCACCTCCGGATCATCGACACGCTGCACAACGAGTTCTTCGCGGCTTTCGCGGTTTCGACGCACCGCCACGTTCGCAGGTTGCTGATGTACCTCTACAGGTTGGAACAGGCAACACCCGTCGAGCAGAAACGTCAATTCGCGCTCAACCTGGTTGAGCACCACGCCATCATCGAAGCCGCCCGTACCCGGGACCACGCCGCTTTCGCAAAGCTGCTGCCAGAGCACGCGCGCGCCACCCAGGACCGTCTGAAACGCATCGTATCCAGCGGCACCGTCCCGAACCTTGTCATTGACCTCGACAGTGGAGCGCTACAGACCGGACCTCCGGCCGGTAGAAGATCGGATGAGAACGCCGGCAAGGGGACTCGACCGGGAACCTCCCCCGAAGAACCCAACCGTCCGAGAACGCGTCGTCCGACGACCAAGTGACAGCGCCGTCCCTCAGGTATATGCTAGGTATATATAATGTCGACGGACGTGCGCTTCGGCAGTGCGCGGCCCGCTCGAACAGGCCGTTCTGCCCGTCCTCGAAATACGCGGAACCTCGGTAGCTGCCATGTGGGAGCCGACCTCGATCGTGAGATCGATGATCGACAGGGGGCGGCTCCGAACTCATTCGGACATGAGGGTGCGTTACGAAAGGCGCTCCTCGACGCGACTCAGTGGGCTGCGACCATTCAGCACTACACCGAATTCACGGTCGCACGCTTCACCCATCGCAACTCGGTCAACGCCCAAACTCTCGACAACGCCGTACTCGCCCCCGCAGCTCCGCAGGCGTATCGCGAGTCCGGCTTGCGCATGTCAGCCGATCTGGGCGAACTCCTTGGACACACACTTGGTCGCACAGTTCCTCGAGGGAGCCCCGTGCTGCATGTCCGACCAGCGTGATGGCGCCCTGTTCGCGGTGGAACCATTCGGCCCACCTGCTGTCCGCACTGCGCTACCGGGCCCGGCAACCCAAGAGGCCCCGCCTCCTGTTCTCGCAGGTGGCGGGGCTTCTGGCGTGAGCCCCTTTACGGAATCGAACCGTAGACCTTCTCATTACGAGTGAGACGCTCTACCGACTGAGCTAAAGGGGCAACGCCGATCAGTTTAGCTGCTCGCCCGGGTGCCTCGTCACGCGTCGATGGACGAAGGCCGATTCGCCGGCCGGCGCCGATCCTCGTGGTCGAAGGGGGCCCACCCGTCCACCGTCAGGTCGTCGGCCTGACCTGCGACCGATCACGCGGAGCGCTCAACGCGGCGGACGGGAATCGTAGGCTTTGCGAGCACTGCACACCGACGCCTTCGGGCAGACCTGCTTGGTCCCGTCCGAGGCGAGTCGGATGACGACCGAGTCGCCCGGAACGGAGTGCGAGACCACCACGCCGGGGCCGGCCGGGGAATCCACCGGCTCGCCCACGGCCGGGGTCGTCGCCTTGAACTCCTGGTAGAGCGGGTGCTCGTACTTCAGACAGCACATCAGGCGGCCGCAGGCACCGGAGATCCGCATCGGGTTGGCCGGCAGGTCCTGGTCACGGGCCATCGCCAGGGTGATCGGCTCGTAGTCCTTGAGGAACGTCGAGCAGCAGGTGTCCCGTCCGCAGGAACCGATACCGCCGGTCACCCGGACCGAGTCACGGGCCGCGAGCTGCAGCAGCTCCACCCGCGAACCGAGCGTCGCGGAGAGGTCTCGGAGGAGCGAGCGGAAGTCGACGGTCTCCGGGGAGGAGTAGTAGATGACGGTCTTGTTGTTGGTGGGCTGGGGATCGACGGCGAGCACCTTCATCGGGAGGTCGTGCTCGCGGATCAGCTTGCGGCTGGCCACCAAGGTCCGTGCCTTGACCTTGCGGGTCGACTCCTGCGCTTCCAGATCGGCGGCGGTGGCCGACCCGAGCAACACCGGAAATCCATCGGTCGGCTCCGAGGAGTACTCGGCCGCCCACATCACCTGGGCCACCACCGGACCACGATCGGTCGGCAGCAGGACGTGGTCGCCGACCTCCGGACGCATGTCACCCGGATCCGCGTAGTGCAACTGGCCGTTCGCGGTGAAGGTGACCGCGCAGAGCATGCCCATGGCGCGTAACGCTACCCCGCGGCGCGATCGGAGCGTTTCCCGCGCCCGCGCTCGTGATCGTGGCGGTTCTGGGACTCGTGGGGCAGGAATCGACCCGATGATGAGCGCGGGCGAAGTTGATAAGCGCGACAGGGGGGCCGGGGGGGCGCGGGTTGATCAGCGCGAGAGGGGGCCGGGGCGGGGGCGGGTCGGTCAGCGCGGGGGCGGGCGGGGTCAGGCGCGGTAGAGCTTCATCATCATCGCTTCGACGGCGATCTGGGGTTTCACGTTCTGCTCGATCGCCTCCCGGCAGGCCAGGATCGCGTCGAGCCTGCGCAGGGCCCCGACGGCGCCGAACCGGGACGCGGCGGTGTCGACCTCGCGGGCCATGTCGGGGTTCGTCAGCGCGACGGAGGCGCCGAGCCCCCTGGCGATCGCGTCGCGATAGAAGCCGGACAGGTCCACCAGGGCACGATCCAGCACGTCACGCTCGGTCCTGGTGGCCCGGGACTTCTGACGCCGCTCGAGATCCTTGACGACACCGGCAGTCCCACGTGCCGCGCCCACCGCACCCTTGCCCGTCCCGCCGGCCCCCAAGGCCGTCTTGAGTTCTTCGAGCTCGGCTCCGTCGCGACGTTCGGCCACGGACTTCGCCTCGCCCTTCGCGGTGGCCAGCAGGTCGCCCGCCTCGGTGAACACGTCGCCCATCGACCGCAGAGCACCGGGTAGTGCGAGAATTCGGCTCCGCTGATCCCTGGCCTCGCCGTCACGCGCGAGTCTCCTCGCGCGTCCGACGTGCCCGGCCGCCACCGACGCGGCCCAGTCGGCCATCTCGGGGTCGATGCCATCCCGACGCACCAGTACGTCGGAGATCGCGGCGACGGGCGGGATGCGCAGGGACAGCACCCGGCACCTCGACCGGATCGTCACCGAGACGTCGTCGGGGTGCGTCGATGGGGAGCAGAGAAGGAAGACGGTGCGCGGCGGCGGTTCCTCGATCGACTTCAGCAGAGCGTTGGACGCGCCCTCGGTCAGGCGGTCGGCATCCTCGATCAGGACGATCTGCCACGGCGCGGAGCCAGGTCGTCTGGCCGCCATCTGCACGACGGCACGCATCTCCCTGACGGTGATCGACAGGCCCTCGGGATTGATCGTCCGGACATCGCCGTGGGTCCTGGCCAGCACCGCGTGGCAGTGCACGCAGTGTCCGCAGCCGCGGTCCGGGCACTCCAGCGCGGCAGCGAACGCGCGCGCGGCGACGGAGCGGCCCGAACCGGGGGGACCGGTGAAGAGCCAGGCGTGCGTCATCGCGGCCGTCGGAACGTCCACGTCACCGTGACTGGCCGCCACTGCGGTCCGGAGCACCTGGACCGCCTCCGGCTGGCCGATCACGTCGGCGAAGACGCCGTCGTCCTGGGGGTTCACGGGCATCAAATTAGCTCAGAGCGCCGACACCGGTGGGGCCTCCGGACAGGGACACCGCGGCGTGCATCACCGCGGCGTCCCCGGCGGGAGCCTCGGGAACGACCACTCCGGACGCTCCGTCGACCAGCCGCCGCGGCGAGCGCCCGCGCAGCGCAGACGCGATCCGTTCGACGACCTCGGCCGACAGCGACACCGGATCCGATGCATGCGGGGTCAGCACCAGATACCGCTCGGGAGCGGCAGATGCACGGTCGCGGAAGGCGTTGACCGGATCGGGCGGCAGCTCTTCAGCAGCGGTGGCGACACCCTCCGCCCTCGACGGCCCGGAATCCGCACCTGACGGCGCCGCCCCGGCCCCCTCGATGATCGGTACGTCCAGTCCGGATTCGGCCGGGTCAGGTGCGTGTGCATCGGAGGGGGCCCCGGCGACGGGTGCGGCGTCGATCAGCAACGTGAGGTCCGGACGCAGGCCGCCGACGGACCACTGGGCCAGGCGCAGCACCCGCTCCTCACCCATCGCGGACTGCACGCCGTAGCGCACGACCACGTCGTCGACGAAGCCGGTGGTCACCACCACCGAGCCGGCGAGCAGGTCGGGGCGGATCCGGTCGGCGACCAGTTCGGCGAGGTCGGCGCCGGCCCGCAGCGCCTCGGCCTGACTGCCGGTGACCTCTCGCACGACCGGTCTCATGTGGGCGGCAAAGCCTTCGGGATCTGCGACGCTCCTGACGACCACCACAAAACCCTGTTCGGACAGTTCGGCGACGATCGCCGAGGCATAGTCGGCGACCCTGAGCGGGTCGCTGCCCTCCACGGCCAGCAGCACCCCCGCGTGCTCGGACTCGTCGATCAGGTTCTCCGGCCGCCGGTGTCCCATCCAGCGTCGCAGCAGTCCACCCGAGGAGCCGCCGCGCACCTGCCGGCCTGCGTAACCGGACACGAGTACCGCCACCAGGCCCCCCGCCGCGAGGACCAGCGCGGCCCCGGACAGGGACCAACGGAAGGTCCCGATCCGCACCACGTGCGACCCGACGGCACCGGCGATGATCGGGCCGACTGCGATGGTCGCCAGCAGGGTGAGACGCACCGACGACATCACGAAGGCGAAGACCCGGCCGCGCAGGGCGTCGGAGACCTCGTGTCCGATCATAGTGAACCCGTTGATCCAGGCGACGCCCGCGAACAGCCCCATCAGGGCCGCCGCGAGGGTGGCGCCGACGAAGTCCTGCAGCAGGCTCATCACGATCAGGACGAGACCGGCGCCACCGATGGAGGAGGTGAACACCATCCGGCGCGGCACCGTCGGTACCACCTTGGGCCCGATCAGCATGCCCACGGCCAGGCCGGTGAACACCGAACCGAAGAGGATCCCGTACCCCGCGTTGCCGGCGCCGAGACTGGAGACGTACGCCTGGGCGACCCCGGCCGTCAGTCCCCCGGCTCCGAACGCACCGAGGATGCCGATGTAGATCGACCGCATCACGCGGCTGTTCTTGACGAACGACACCCCCTCCTTGATCAGCGAGAAGATCGACTGACCGACCGAGCGTTCACTCACGACACCGGGAATCATGTTGCGCGAGAACAGGACCGTGGCCGCGACGAAGAAATAGGTGGCGGCGTCGATGGCCAGGGCGATGTCGATGGCCAGCGAGCTGGTCGGGCCGCTGATCAGGGCCGATGGCCGCGATGCGCCTTCGGCTCCCGGTGCGCCGAAGAACTGGGCGATGGTGGAGAGCAGCGCGAACAGTGCGGCCGCGACCGGGACCATGCCGTAGATCGACACGTAGTTGAGCTGGTTCGCGACCGCCAGACGTTCCCGGGGCACGATGTTGACCATCATCGCCTGCTTCGACGGGTTGGTGAACAGCCCGACCGCCTCCACGAGGAACTGCGCGATCAGCAGCCAGGTCAGGTTCCCGCCGACGGCGATGGAGAGGTAGAGCAGACCGGCGGTGGTGTCTCCGATGACGGCGATCTTCCGCCGGTCGATCTTGTCGACGAGCGCGCCGGCGATGGGACCCAGGAGCAGGTCGGGCAGGAGCCGCGTGAGCAGCACCCCGGAGACGGCGGCCCCCTGGGCCAGCCCGGAGGAGTTCTTGGTCAGGTAGGCGGCCAGAGCGGTGGTGGCCAACAACCCGAGCCAGTCGCCGAGGCTGGAGATCGCGATGGCCATCCAGAGCCGGCGGAACACGACGATCCGCAACAGCACCCTGACCGAACTCGGCTGCTTCGTCCTGCTCATCGCGGGTCCCCCGCCGCCGACACGCTCAACGGCGCGGCACCCTCTGCACCCGACATCATCTGCGCTGCAACAGTTGGGAGATCAAGGAGATGATCTTCTGGCCAGCCCCGGTGGTCACCAGCAGGACGAGCACGAGAACCGCGAAGCTCCAGGCACCGGAGCTTCTCCGCTTCGCCGAAGAGCGGGCGGCGGCCAGCTGCCGGGCCGAGGCCGCTCCCGCCTGGGTGATCGCCGAACGGACCTGAGCCAGTCCCTGTCCCTGCGGCAGGTAGGCCGGTGGTCGGATCCGACCGGGCGCCGTCCGCGGCGGACCGCCGTACCCGGTGCCGGCCGTCGGGCGGCGACCCGAACCGGCGGCCAACTGCGCGGAGGTCGGCACCGGCACGTACTGCTGTGCAGGCTGTCCGGGCATCGGCCCGGCCGGTACCGCCCGGGGCGGACCCGGCATCGCCCGGGGCGGACCCGGCACCCGCAGACCCGGCTGCGGTGGACCTGGAGGTGCGGAGCGCCGCTGCACCGGAGCCGGACGCGCGTTCCGGGGCGCGGGCATCGACACCGGAGCACCGGTCGGCGGGCGTTGGACTGCGGTCGCCGCCCCGGGCCGGGCATCCACAGGCGTGAGCGGCACTGCGGATTGCATCGGCCGGGACCAGGGTGCGCGGCCCAGCGGCGCTGCCGACAGCGCGTCCGGAAACACGTCCACCGGCACCGACGGCCGATACAGAGGGTCGGCCATCCCGCCGGAGCCGGACAGGGCGTCGCCGAACAGCCGCTCCGGTTCCCGCCCTGCTCGTACGGCCATCTTCAGATGGTAAGCCGATCGACCGACAGGCAGGCGTCGTCAAATCGTCGGATGGGGACGCGACCGGTGTCGACCCGCACTCCATCGTCAGCGATGCGCTCAGCCCGTGTCACCGGTCTTCTTGACCGCCGGGCGGGTCTTCGTCGCCGTGGCGGTGCCGGTGGCAGCCTTGGCGGCACCGGCCTTGGACGCCGCCGCCTTGGCGGCCGGCTTCTTGACTGTGGTGGACTTCTTCGCCGTGCCGGCCTTCGCGGGCGCCGCCTTCTTGACCACCGCGCGCTTGGGTGCCGGCCCCCGCGCCCGACGCTCGGCGAGCAATTCGGCCGATCGTTCGACGGTGATCGTGTCGACCTCGTCGCCCTTGCGGAGCGAGGCGTTCGTCTCGCCGTCGGTGACGTACGGACCGAACCGGCCGTCCTTGATCACCATCGGCTTCTGGGTGGCCGGGTCGACCCCCACCTCCCGCAAGGCCGCCGCAGCCGCCGCCTGGCGTCCCCGGGTCTTGGGTTGCGCGTACAGCGCCAGCGCCTCCTCCAGCGTGACGGTGAACAGCGCCTCCTCTGCGGCGATCGACCGCGAGTCGGTGCCCTTGCGCAGGTAGGGGCCGTAGCGGCCGTTCTGGGCGGTGATCTCCTCACCCGTTGCAGGGTCGTTGCCGACCACCCGCGGCAGGGTCAGCAACTGGAGGGCGGCTTCCAAGGTGATCGTGTCCAGCGCCATCGACTTGAACAGTGACGCCGTTCGCGGTTTGACCGCGTTCTTGCCCTTGGTGGGCGTGTCCTCCGGCAACACCTCGGTGACGTAGGGACCGTACCGACCGTCCTTGGCCACGATCATGTGGCCCGACACCGGGTCGGCGCCGAGTTCGGCGTCACCGATCTCGGCCTGGTCGAACAGTGCCTCCGCGACCTCGGCGGTGACCTCGTCCGGGGCCAGGTCCTCGGGCAGGTTCGCCCGCTCGACGGTTGGCGCATCCTCGGCCGGCGTCTCGCCTTCCACGGGCAGCACGGCCCGCTCCAGGTACGGGCCGTAGCGACCGACCCGGACCGTGACCTGACGGCCCTGGGCATCCTTGAGCAGCGGCAGCGAGTTGACCTCGCGGGCGTCGATCGCCTCCAGGTTCTCCCCGACCAGCTTCTTCAGCCCACCGGCCCGGGACACCGAGCCCTCCGGTCCCGTGTCACCCCCGAAGTAGAACGTGGACAGCCAGGCGGTGCGGCCCAGTCGACCCTCGGCGATACCGTCGAGCTCGTCCTCCATGGCCGCGGTGAAGTCGTAGTCGACCAGACGCGCGAAATGCTGCTCCAGCAGTCCGACCACGGCGAAGGCGATCCATGACGGCACCAAGGCCTGGCCCTTGCGCCACGCGTAGCCGCGCTCGGTGATGGTCCGGATGATCGAGGTGTAGGTCGACGGGCGCCCGATGCCGAGATCTTCCAGCGCCTTGATCAGCGACGGTTCGGTGTAGCGGGCGGGCGGGGTGGTGGAATGACCGCCAGGCGTCAGTTCGTTGATGTCGAGCTCGTCCCCGACGGTCAGGTTCGGCAGCCGGCGTTCGGCGTCGTCTGCCTCACCACCGGCCTCCGCGTCGACCGTCTCGACGTAGGCACGCAGGAACCCGGGGAACGTGATGGTGCGACCGGAGGCGGTGAACAGGGCCTCGGCACCGAACGCCGGTGTCCCGGCCAGCGGCGCGGTGATGCGCAGCGAGAGGGTCAGGCCCCTGGCGTCCACCATCTGCGAGGCGATGGTCCGCTGCCAGATCATCTCGTAGACGCGGAACTCGTCGGCTCCCATTCCGCTGGCGACCTGGCCGGGGGTGCGGAAGTTCTCACCGGCGGGACGGATGGCCTCGTGAGCCTCCTGCGCGTTCTTGACCTTCCGCGTGTACTGACGGGGAGCCGCCGGGACGTACTCGGGCCCGTAGAGGTCCCTGGCCTGGTTGCGGGCGGCGTCCAGCGCGGTCTGGCCGAGCGTGGTCGAGTCGGTCCGCATGTAGGTGATATAGCCGGACTCGTACAGGCGCTGTGCGGTGCGCATGGTGCGCTCGGAGGAGAACCCGAGCTTGCGGCCGGCTTCCTGCTGGAGCGTGGACGTCATGAACGGCGGATACGGCTTGCGGGTGTACGGCTTCTCCTCGACCGAGACGACCGTGGCGGTGCCGTGCTCCAGCGCGGCGGCCACCGTTCGGGCGCCGTCCTCGTCCAGTAGCAGCACCTCGGAGTTCGTCTTCAGTGCGCCGGTGTTCTCGTCGAAGTCGCGCCCGGCGGCCAGGCGGCGGCCGTCGATGGAGTTCAGGGCGGCGGTGAACTTCGTCTTGGCGTCGCCCGGGGCCAGCAGGGCGTCGATTCCCCAGTACGTTCCGGACCGGAACGCCATCCTGGCCCGCTCGCGTTGCACGACGATCCTGGTGGCCACCGACTGGACGCGCCCGGCCGATAGGTTCGAGCCGACCTTCTTCCAGAGCACCGGGGACACCTCGTAGCCGTAGAGCCGGTCGAGGATGCGACGGGTTTCCTGGGCGTCGACCAGGTTGTTGTCCAGCTCGCGCGGCGCCTCGGCCGCGGCCCGGATGGCGGCCGGGGTGATCTCGTGGAAGACCATCCGCTTGACCGGGACCTTGGGCTTCAGGGTGTCCAGCAGGTGCCAGGCGATGGCCTCGCCCTCGCGGTCCTCGTCTGTCGCGAGGTAGAGCTCGTCGGCGCCCGCCAGCAGCGACTTCAGCTTGGCGACCTGAGCACGCTTCTCCGGCGATACGACGTAGATCGGCTCGAAGTTGTTCTCGGTGTTGACGCCCAGCCGCGCCCAGGGCTCGCCCTTGTACTTGGCCGGGACGTCCGCGGCATTCCGCGGCAGATCACGGATGTGCCCGACGGACGACTCGACGATGTAGCCCTCGCCGAGGTACTGCGAAATGGTCTTGGCCTTGGCCGGCGACTCGACGACGACCAGGCGGACCCCGGTATGGGTGGCAGCCTTACGTGTGGCCATACTCGTTCACGTTCTCCTCCATATAGCGGAGCGCCGCCGGCTACTTCGTCGGTTGGGCAGTCCGGACGTCGGGGGATTCGCCAACCTGAAGCGAAACCCGGCGTCGGACTGCAGAATGCCATGGATCGTCAAGTGGTCTGCGCGACACCACCCGTCAGTGGGACGATCCACCCCATTCAGAACACCGGCCGGACGGGAGATCATGCCCCGGATCGGCGGATGTTCCACGGGCCATACCCCGTTTGCCGCCGATCCCGGGGGGCGTCAGTGCAGCGGGAGAGGGAATGCCGCCACGGGTGCCTCAGGGGGTGGAGTGCCGACCAACTCGACCAGTCGTGCGTGGCGTCGATGCCCGACGATCCGCAGGGCCGGCCCCCCTGCCCTCGCCCCGATCAGCGACCCGGCCAGACCGGCCCGGGCGCAGGCGGAGGCGAGCGGTTCATGCATGTCCGGTGCGTGCCGGTCGAGTCCCAGCAGGAACCCGGCGTCGTCGTGACGGCCGGCCGCCAATGTCCAGCAACGGAGCAGTCCGGCGGCGGCCGCGAGGCCGGGCGGTACCGACTTGACCGCACCGCGGGTCCATCCGGCGGCCAGTTCGTCCAGGTCAGCGGTGCGGTGGCTTCGTAGCAGGACCCCGCCGTCGATCTGCCCGTCGCGTGCCGAACCCGGCTCGATCAGTCCGGCCGAGAGTGCCTCCGATGCGGGCACGACCTCGGCCTCGAGGTCGCGCACCCTGAACTCACGGGCCAGGGCCCTGGCCCGCCACTCGTCGTCGAGCAGGATCGAGAGGCGAACCCCGGACGGGCCCCGGGAGATCTGACCGTGCGCCGCCAGCAATCCGCCGAGGTCCTCGACGCGGGGCGGCGTCAGGTCGGCGGAGAAGAACGAGAGCTGGGACACAGGGAGTCACGTTAGCCGCCGATCGACCGCTCACGCACCACGTCACGGGCAGCCGAGGGACCGAGGGACCGATCGGACCCAACGGCCCGATCCGCCCGATCGGCGGGGATCAACCGGTGATGGTCGTCTGCAGCTTCGCGCATGCCGGGAGGGCGAGCAGAGCGCCCTTGGTGGAATCCGGGATGTCCAGACCGCCGACGGTGGTGATGGGGGCGGCGATGGCGGCCAGTTGTGTCGTCAGGTCCGGCGTCGCGCCCGAAAAAGCCGATGGGCCTGCGCTCGGGTCGACGGCGGCCAGCTTCTTCCCGCCGGCGCTCAGCAGGGGTCCGACGTGTGCGAAGGAAGCCACCACCTTCGTCGCGAACTCGCTGCCCGACTTGAAGGCCGGCGGCGGCAGCGCCCGGAGTCCGGTCGCGATGTCGGTGGTCTGCATTCCGACGCTCGAGAGGAAGTCGACCAGCAACCGCTGCTGACCGGCGTAGTCGGTCTTGGCCAGTGCCGCCTCCTGCGACCTCAGATACTTCTCGCGGGCCAGGATGGGCGTCAATCCGCCGCAGAATGCGGTGAACCAGGCCGTAGTGGCGGGGTCCAGCGATCCGGTGGAGGGGGCAGCACCGGTGGGCGGCGCAGCAATCGTGGCGCCGGACCCGGGCGGACCGCTCGACCCGGGGACCTTGCCGGAACCCGGTGCGGTGCTGGAGGGCGGTGCGCCGGTGGACGGGCTCGCAGCGACCGGTTCCCTGGACGTGGCGCCGGAACCGCCCGCGGCCGCACCGCTGGTCGAGGTGCAGCCCGCCAGCACGAGGGCGACCCCGAGGATGGCGGCGGCACAAGCGTTGCGCCTCATCATTTTTCCCCCTCTGGTGCGCGACCACCCGGCCGTGCTGGTGGCAACGGAAGACGCAGAAGGCCGGTACCGCTCTGGTGAACGGTACCGGCCGTCAGTGCTACCGGGAGTCTCAGCCGCCGCTGGCGGTCTTCAACTTCGCGCACGCGGGCAGGGCTTCGAAAGCCGCCTGGGTCTGCGGGGTCAGCTTCAGCGAACCGAGATCCTGCAACGGACCCAGCGCCGTCGTCATGGTGGTCGACAGACCCGACAGTGCCGTGGAGAAGGATGACGGATCCTTTGTGACGTCGATGGCCTTCAGCTTCGCCGCGTTGGCGGTGAAGACCGGGCCGGCCGTCTGCAGCGCCGTCACGACCTTGCTCGCGAAGGCCGGTCCACCGTTGAAGGTCGGCGGTGCGAGGTCCTTCAACTTCGCGGCGGTATCGGTGAACGACCGGCCGAAGGTCTGGTAGAGGTCCACGATGGCGGCCTGCGCCTTCGCCGGGTTGGTGGCCTGCGCCGCGATCGAAGAACCCGCGCTCTGAGCCAGCGTGACGACCGGCGTGAAACCGCCGCAGAAGGTCGAGAACCACGCTGCGCTCGCCGCGTCGAGAGAGCCGCTGCTGTCTCCGACGGTGGTGGTGGCGGTCTTGCTGGACGAGGTGTCCTGGCCGGAGGAGGGCGACGCTGCGGAAGCGGCGGTCGAGCCGGAAGTGGCAGGGCCACTGGACACCGGGGCACCGGAGGCCGCGCTGCTGGCGGCTTCGCTGGAGGGTGCGCTGCTCTGCGAAGCGCTGGAGGCCACGGCCGGTGCCGAGGATGCGGCCGATGATGCGGTGGACGCCGACGTGTTGGCGGTGGCGGTGCCGCTGGTCGAACTGCACCCGGCGAGCAGCACGGCTGCTCCCAGAGCGGCCATCAGGCTGATGCGCTTCATGTGTGAACTCCTCGTGGTGGATGCAGGCGTGTCGTCGAAGCAGACCTGCGCCCGGTCACGCTAACAAGGACGACGGGTGGCCCGCAGCGTTTCCGGCTCTTCGCGCGATGACGAGATGGAATCGAGATCAGTCGGTCAGGACGGATGCCCGCCGCTTGGAGACGACCAGCGCGACCACGATGACGGCCACCGCGACCAACGCGATCGCGATGCGCAGGCCGGTGTTCGTGCCCGTGCCGATCGACAGCGAGATGACGGCCGGCGCGATCAGCACGGCGACCAGGTTCATCACCTTGATCAGCGGGTTGATGGCCGGGCCGGCAGTGTCCTTGAACGGGTCGCCGACGGTGTCGCCGATGATCGTCGCCTCGTGGGCCGGCGACCCCTTCCCGCCGTGGTTGCCATCTTCGACGAGCTTCTTGGCGTTGTCCCAGGAGCCACCGGAGTTGGCCAGGAAGACGGCCATCAGGGTGCCGGTCCCGATCGCACCGGCCAGGTAGCCGGCCAGCGGCCCCACGCCGAGGCCGAATCCGACCGCGATCGGCGCGAACACCGCGAGCAGGCCCGGGGTGGCCAGTTCCCGCAGCGAGTCGCGGGTGACGATGTCGACCACTTTCCCGTATTCGGGCTTGTTGATGCCCTCCATGATTCCCGGGATCTCCCGGAACTGGCGGCGGACCTCGCGCACCACCGCACCGGCCGCACGCGAGACCGCGTTCACCGCGAGACCGGAGAACAGGAACACCACCGCGGCACCGATCAGGACGCCCACCAGGGTGTCCGGGGAGGCGACGTTGGCCTTGAAGAAGTGCGTCAGCGGATCCAGGTACTTCGAGGCATTGGCCTCCGTGCTGCCGATGGCCTTGGTGACGGCGTCCACGATCGCGTTGGAGTAGGAGCCGAACAGCGCCGTGGCGGCCAGCACCGCCGTGGCGATGGCGATGCCCTTGGTGATGGCCTTGGTGGTGTTGCCGACGGCATCGAGATCGGTGAGGATCTTCGCGCCCTCCTCCGAGACCTCGCCGCTCATCTCGGCGACGCCCTGCGCGTTGTCCGAGATCGGCCCGAAGGTGTCCATCGCGACGATCACGCCGACGGTGGTCAGCAGGCCGCAGCCGGCCAGGGCGATCGCGAACAGCGCCACGAAGATCGACCCGGAGAGCAGGAACGCCCCGTAGACGGCCGCGGCGATCACCAGGGCGGTGTAGACGGCCGACTCGAAACCGACCGAGATACCGGCCAGGATGACGGTTGCCGCGCCGGTGAGCGAGTTCTTCGCGACGTCCTGCGTCGGCTTCTTGCCGGTGTCGGTGAAGTAGCCGGTGAGGACCAGGATGACGGCGGCCAGCACGATGCCGATGATCACCGCGACGATGGCGATGACGGCCGGATTACCTGGCAGGGCAGCGATCTCGGGTGAGACGCCGACCAGCGCCGAGAACTTCTTGGGCAGATAGACCAGTGCGGCCACCGAGCAGAGCACGACCGAGATGCCGGCCGAGATGTAGAACGAACGGTTGATGGTCGCCAGTCCGCTCTCGGTGGATCTGGCCCTGGTGATGTACACGCCGATGATCGCCGTCAGGACGCCGAGCGCGGGCACGATCAGGGGGAAGACGAGCCCCTTGTCGCCGAACGCGGACGAACCCAGGATCAGCGAGGCGACCAGCGTGACGGCGTAGGACTCGAAGAGGTCGGCGGCCATCCCGGCGCAGTCGCCGACATTGTCCCCGACGTTGTCCGCGATGGTCGCGGCGTTGCGCGGATCGTCCTCGGGGATGCCCTGCTCGACCTTCCCGACCAGGTCGGCGCCCACGTCGGCGGCCTTGGTGAAGATGCCGCCGCCGACCCTCATGAACATGGCGAGCATGGCGGCACCGAAGCCGAAGCCCTCGAGCACCTTGGGCGCGCCGCCGGCGTAGGCGAGCACCACGACGGCTGCGCCCAGCAGGCCGAGGCCGGTGGTGGCCAACCCGACCGAACCGCCGGTCCGGAAGGCGATCTGCATGGCGCGCTCGCGGCCCTCGGTGTTGGCAGCCGCGGCGACGCGGACGTTGGCCCTGGTGGCCAGCCACATGCCGGTGTAACCGATGGCCGCGGAGAAGCCCGCCCCGACCAGGAAGAAGACGCTCCGGCCGATTCGTTCTCCGGTGGTGTCCGCCGGCAGGACGAACAGCAGCGCGAAGACGATCACCACGAAGACGCTCAACGTCCGGAACTGGCGGCCGAGATACGCCGCTGCGCCCTCCTGGACCGCAGCCGAGATCTCCTGCATCTTGGGTGTGCCCTTGCCCGCGGCGAGCACGCCGAGTCTGAGCACGAAGGAGATGACGAGAGCGACGACGGCGACCACGCCGACCGCGATCACGATCGTCCGGTCACTGCCGCTCAGCGAGATGTTGGTAGAAGTGCTGGCGGCCAAGGACATGTCGTTCATACGGCTCCTGATCCATTGCGCAACGCGCATCTCGTTCGGCGCCGGACGACGAACGGGGCGACCGGCGCTGGTCGACAAAAAACAAGCGACGCCGGTGGTCAGACCGGCGCGAGTGAGATCACTGTAGGGCAGGGGGTATGACCGACGTCACGACAGGGCGGGGAGGACCGATCGCTGTTTCGATTCAGGTGATCGCCGTCACATGCAGTTACCTTTACGGCACTGTCGGGCGTCCTGCTGCGGGCATCGCCTGGCGGACGTCCTGCGAAGTGACGGTGATAGCGCTCACTTTGCAGGACGTCCGCGACAATCGAGGTCACACCCACGACGGGAAACGGACGGAGCGAGACGCCTCACATGGAGATCCCCGGATACCGGAACCTGACCGTGCTCGGTCGGGGCGGCTTCTCGACGGTCTATCGGGCGGTCCAGGAGTCGGTCCAGCGCGACGTGGCGCTCAAGGTGCTCGGCGTGCACATGGCCGGGGCCGACGCCAAGGTCAGATTCAGCCGCGAGTGCGCGACGAACGGCCGGGTCGGCACGCACCCGAACATCGTGACGCTCTTCGACTCCGGTTTCGCCGACGACGGCTCGCCCTACCTGGCCATGCAGCTGTGCTCCGGCGGTTCGCTGTCCGAACGGCTGCGGGCGACCGGTGCGCTACCGGTCTCGGAGGTGCTGCGGATCGGGGTCAAGATCTCCGCCGCGCTCCAGTACGCGCACAGCGCCGGTGTGCTGCACCGGGACATCAAGCCGGAGAACATCCTGATCTCCGACTTCGGCGAGCCCGAACTCGCTGATTTCGGCATCTCGTCGGTGGACGACCAGCGACTGTCAACGGTGACGGCCTCCTCCTTCACCATCAACCACGCGGCACCGGAGGCGCTCGCCGGTGCGCCGTCGTCGGTGTCGACGGACGTTTACAGCCTGTGCTCGACGCTGTACACGCTGGTCGCCGGTCATACCCCGTTCACCGCCCCGAGTTCGACCGCGCTGGTCGCGCTGGTCAACATGGTGATGAACCAGCCGGCCCCGTCGACCGGACGAGCCGACGTGCCGGACAGCCTGGAACGGCTGCTGGCCGCCGGACTCTCCAAGACACCGGCGCTCAGACCGGTCGATGCCAGGGCGGTCGGGACGGCGCTGCAGCAGATCCAGGGCGAGCTCGGACTGCCGGTCACCGAGTTCCCGTCCGCCCCGCCGCCGCTGACCTTCTCCCCCACCCAGACGTTCTCGCCACCGGGCGGCGCGGTCCCTGGCGGTGCGGGTGTTGCGGGTGTTGCGGGAGCCGGTCTGGCGGGGGTCGGTGTTGCAGGAGCCGGTCTGGCCGGGGCCGGTGTTGCTGGGGCAGGTCCGGCCGGGGCGCTCGACACCGGCAACCTGCCGCCGACCGGTGCCATGCCGCCACCGGGTACGCGGCGTCCGATGATCGACACCGGCGCCCGCCCGGCGGCCCAACCTCCGGTTCCGCTGGCACCCACGTCGCTGGATCCGGCCCTGCCTCCCGCCGGCACGGGCCAGTGGGGTGCGTGGGCCAGCGAGGTGGGCACCGGGCAGGCCCGCAACCCGGGGCCGGCCGACGACGGCCACTTCCATCCGGTGCCGCCGGTGATCATCCCGCCGGTGGACCGGGCCGGGCCCGCCGGTCCGGGCCGCGGTCCGGACCGACGCGCCTGGTGGATCGCCGCGATCGTCCTGACGGTGCTGATCGTGGGTGCCGGCGTGTACTTCCTCGCCATCCGCAAGTCCTCCCAGGCCGGTCCGAACCCGCCGGCTCCGATCGGCTCGTCGGCCGCACGCTCCCCGGCCACCTCGCCATCGCCCAGGTCCTCCGCCACGCCGACGAAGAAGTCCAGCACGTCGCCCAGCACCAGCCGGTCAGCACCGACGACGTCCGCGTCGACCAGCCGGTCGAGCAGCTCCCCCACCAAGGTGGCCGCTGCCCCGGCGGTGATCACCTCCTTCGGGTCCAGCACGTTGCCGGCCGGGAACGTCGACTGCGCCACTCCCAGCTCGATGGTGACCATTGCGATGACCTGGCAGACCCAGGGAGCGACCAGAGCGTGGATCGGGATCGATACGAACGACGCCTCGAAGGGCCCGGCCGCACCGGTGGCCACGTCCAGCGACAACTACGGCCTGCAGTACGCATGCTCGGCCGCGAGCCACGTCTTCACCCTGACGGTCGCCAACGCCGACGGGACGACCATCAGTGCCTCGGTGACCTATACGTCCAGGTTCCCGCCGTCCACGACCCCGGCACCCACCACCCCCACGACACCCACCACACCGACGACACCGAGTTCACCCGCGACCTCCTCCTCGACGACCAAGCCGACCACTCCGGCGTCGAGTACTCCCGTCAGCTGACCCCGGCGCGGTGTTCGGCGCTGTCGGACCGGGGCGCGACAATGATGCGGTGACCCGCCCCGACCGCCGCAGCGACGATCTGCTCGCTGTGCTGCGCAGGGGTGGGGACCCGTCGGCCGTCACCCACGTCGAACGCCTGCCCCGGCAGGCCGGAACGACTGCTCCTTGGCCACGGTGGGTGCCGGAGGCAGTGGTGGTGGCACTGCGGAACAGAGGGGTCGAGGCCCCGTGGCTTCATCAGGCCGAGACGGCGGACCTGGCCAACGCCGGACGACACGTCATCCTGTCCACCGGTACCGCGTCCGGAAAGTCGCTCGGGTACCAACTGCCCGTGCTCGCTGCCCTGCTGGCCGATCCCGCGGCCTGTGCGATCTACCTGGCTCCGACCAAAGCGCTCGCCGTCGACCAGATGGCCTCGCTCCACTCGCTTTCGCTGCCGGGGATCCGGCCGGCACTGTTCGACGGTGACACCCCCCTCGACGAGCGGGACTGGGTGCGGGGGCACGCGAGATGGATCCTGACCAACCCGGACATGCTGCACCGCGGCATCCTGCCGTCCCACGCCCGTTGGGCCCGCGTCCTGCGCCGCCTGGAGTTCGTGGTGATCGACGAATGTCATTTCTACCGCGGCGTGTTCGGATCCCATGTCGCACTGGTGATCCGGCGGCTGCGCCGGCTGGCCCGCATGTACGGGTCGGATCCGGTGTTCATCCTGGCGTCGGCCACGGTGGCCGACCCGGCAGCGGCGGCCCAACGGCTGATCGGCTCGGAAGTGATCGCCGTGTCCAGGGACACCGCGCCGAGATCCGGGGCTGACTTCGTGCTCTGGGAGCCGCCGGTGATGGTCGACGTCGAAGGCGAGAACGGCGCGCCCGTCAGGCGTTCCGCCCCGAACGAGGCCGCACGGATGATGGCCGACCTGGTGTCTGCCGGCGCGCGCACGCTCACCTTCGTCCGGTCCAGGCACGGCGCCGAGCAGACGGCGATGACCACCCGTCGGCGGCTGGCCGACACCGATCCCGATCTGGTCGACACCGTCGCCGCCTACCGCGGCGGATACCTTCCGGAGGAACGCCGGGAGCTCGAGAAAGCGCTTGGCTCAGGCGCTCTGAGGGGAGTAGCCACCACCAACGCACTGGAACTCGGCGTCGACATCGCCGGTCTTGATGCAGCCCTGCTGGCCGGGTACCCCGGCACGCTGGCCTCGGTCTGGCAGCAGGCCGGGCGGGCCGGGCGCGGGAACCAGCGCGCCCTGGTCGTCTTCGTCGCCCGTGAGGATCCGCTGGACTCGTACCTGGTCCACCATCCGGAGGCGGTCTTCGGCAAGCCGGTCGAGGCAGCCGTGATCGATCCGGGCAACCCCTACATCCTGGGCCCGCACCTGGCCTGCGCTGCCGCCGAGAACCGGCTGACCACCGATGATCTCGCGTTGTTCGGAGACCGTGCCCAATCGGTGATCGACGACCTCGTGCTGCAAAGGGTGCTGCGGGTGCGGCCGGCGGGATGGTTTCACCACGACACCCGCCACCCCGGCCACACGGTCGATCTGCGCGGCTCCGGCGGCGGCCAGATCGCCATCGTCGAAGCCGATACCGGCCGGTTGCTCGGGACGGTCGACGAGGCCCGCGCTCCGGCCTCGGTGCATCCAGGTGCCGTCCACCTGCACCGTGGCCAGACCTACGTGGTGCTCGATCTGGATCTGGAGGCCGGGGTTGCGCTGGTGCAGCCAGATCGTCCGGAGTGGTCGACGATGGCCAGGTCGGTCTCCACCGTCGAGATCACCGAGACCGATGCACGCCAGGGGTATCCCGTGGTCGGGCCGGGGATGCGTCCGAGCGGCATCGCCGTCGGACTGGGGCGGGTGCGGGTGACGGAACAGGTGGTCGGCTACCTGCGCCGTCGCCACGGCGGCGAGATGATCGACATGATTCCGCTGGACATGCCGGAGCACGTACTCGACACCCGGGCGGTCTGGTACACCATCAGCAACGAGATCCTTTCTGGTGCAGGTATTCTCGACCGGAACATTCCCGGTGCGCTGCACGCCGCCGAACACGCCGCGATCGGTCTGCTGCCACTGTTCGCCGGCTGTGATCGGTGGGACATCGGCGGACTGTCCACCAATCTGCATCCGGACACCGGCGAACCGACCGTCATCGTCTACGACGGCTACCCCGGCGGAGCGGGCTTCGCCGACCGCGGCCACGCGGTGATCGGTCCATGGCTGCAGGCCGTCCGGGACGCGGTGAGCAGCTGCCCCTGTTCGTCCGGATGTCCGTCCTGCGTTCAATCACCCAAGTGCGGCAACGGGAACCAACCCCTGGACAAGGCCGGAGCCGTCGTGGTGCTCGACCTGGTCCTTGCCGCTATGACACCCGCAACGGCTGCCCTGACGGCCTGACGCTGCCGTGGCCTATCGTTCAACCGGCCGAGACGGGGCCGGCCCGGGCGTGGGCGTGCGCCGCACCGCCCCAGGACGAGGTTCGCACCTCCAGCAGAACATCCAGTCCCTGCGCCGTGCAGGACACCAGTGTGGCCCGGTTGGCCTCCACGACGACCCGCGCGCGCCGGCAGGCCTGGTCAGATCCCACAAGTATGTGGGCCGCGCCGGCCAGGGCGCCGAGATCCGCCGCGGTCTCGGCCTGCTCCCTGGCCAGCATGACGCCGCCGAGCCGCATTCCGATTCCGGTGACCACGAGAAACAGCGCCACGCACAGGCATGCGAAAATGGTGGACACACCGGCCTCCTCCCTCTCTGATTCCTCGCTCCGCTTGTTGTCGCACTCAGCCATCAGTCACCCCCTGTTCCTTGACCGCAGTCGCAGTGGCACCCACCGACACTCCGGGCAACAGACCACTCACTGCCCCGACATGCACTGTTGCAGTGACCATGTCACCGTCGAATTGCACCGTCAGCACCGCGCCCTGCGGTGCGATCTGCGCGACTGCCGCCGCGGCGGCCGCGCTGTCGCCCCTCCCGGACAGCCGAGCCGCCTCCCGCGCCGCGTCCACACATCGCATCTGCGCGATGACGCACCCGATCCCGGCCAGACACGCAGCCACGACGACCGTCAGGACTGCGAGCACAAGCGCCGCCTCCACGGTGACGCTGCCTCTGTCGCCCACACGGCCGAGTCGCGTTCCGTGTCCGTGCCGGGAGCGGATGGTCGTCACAGCGACGTGTGCATCGCCGAATTGACGAGGCTCGTGAGCCCGGCAACCACCGAGTCACCGGTCACGATCTTGTAGAGCACTGCTGCGAACGCCGCCGCGACGACGGTGCCCACCGCGTACTCGACGGTCGACATCCCCTCGTCGGCAACAGTTTCCACTGCATCTTCGGCAGGAACGGCAGCCAGCACACACGGGCCGTTGTCGGGACGGTCCAGGCTCACCCGCCGACGCTCCCACAACTGCTCGGCGAACCAGCGCCGAAGTCTTCGCACCACAGCCACTCCCCTCTCGTGCACCGACGTCTGCCGGTGGAAGGAGCGTGCCAACACTGGGACCGACTGTCCACGAACACTTCGGAAATGTGGACAACTCGAGGCATGGGGACAACCCCGAGCACTTCACCCCCGCGGCGCCAGCACCTGAGGCACCGACGGTTCGTTGGCCCCGCGGCTGCCAGGTTCGGACTGGACGGCCACCGGCCGGCTGGGCGTCGTGGGTGCTCGATCGAGATCGGATTCCGTCGCCGCGTGAGGAAGCTCCGGCCTCTGGCGCGTCTCCAGGCCCTTGCGATCAGCCATGACATGTCGCGGGTCTTCCGTCATGTGACGCGGTGCTGGCGGTGGTTGCGGACGCGCTCAGATCGCATGGCGCCGACGCAGGTAATACTTGGCAGATAACGAAGCTCTACACGCCAAGCAGTACCGTGCCCAGCATCGCTACCGCCGAGCCAGCCTCGTTCACTGACATCCCCACCGAAGTCGCGGCACAGACATGTAGGCCGGCAAACTTGCGCCAGACTCGCCCGGAACCGTTGCAGCGGTGGAGGTGTACCGACACGTGCGGGATCGTCGGCCGCAGGCCCGACGGCAGGTACGCCAGCTCACGGCGGACGGTGTCGCACGCCCGGAGCGCCGCACTTGTGGTGGCATCAGCCTTGCACCCGCTATCTCACAACGGACTGGGCCTCGTCGGCGAGTCAAGGCGAACCCGGTCTACTTGGGATCAGTTGCTTTGGGCGGTCAGGAACTCCTGGTAGAAGGTGTCGAGGGTGTCGACTGCTTCGTCGACGTACTTCGGCTCGTCGTACATCTCGTAGTGACCGGCGCCCTGGACGACGTGGAAGTTCTTGGCGTTGGGGGCCTTCTCCCAGAGGGCCAGACCGTCAGCGTAGGAGAACGTGGTACCGATGCGACCCCCGACGATGACCTGGAGAGGCTGGGTGAGGAGTTCCTCGACCAGGTTGAAGGCGTCGTAGCCCAGCATCATGGCGTCGCTGGTGAAGTAGCGGCGGTTGGTGGAGTTCTCGCTGTAGCCCCGCGGGGTGCGGTAATAGCGGACCGCTTCCAGCGTATCCACGTCGGTGATGCCGAACGCTGCGGCTTGCTCCTCGGTGTCGGGGATCCACATGTTGCGGTCGATCTTCAGGCCGCCCGCAGCAGCGGTGCGCCTGTCACCGACGGCTTCGATCATGGCCACCGCCGCACGCTTCGAAGAGGTATCGCCTTGGCGGAACGCTCGGCCGACGTTCACCGGTACGACGGTTCCGAGGGCCTTGATGCGGTGTTCGGTCAAGGTAGCGCTGACCGCGTAGCCGCCACCGGCGCAGATGCCAAGGGCCCCGATCCTGTCGTTGTCGACGTAGTCGAGGGTGGTGAGGTAGTCGACGGCGAAGCGGATGTCGTCGATCCGCGCGGCCGGGTTCTCGAGATCACGCGGCTGGCCTCCGCTCTGGCCCTGGAAGCCTGGATCGAGGGCGAGCGCGAGATACCCTCGGTCTGCGAGGCCTCGACCGTAGTTGGCACCGATCTGCTCCTTGACGCTGCTGCCAGGGGTCGAGATGACGATGGCGGGATATTTTGAGTTCTCGTCGAAGCCCTCGGGCAGGTGCAATTGCCCGGCGAGGTTGAAGGTGTCGTTGGCGAACGTGACGTCACGGGTTGAGGAGGCGGGCATGTCGATCCTTCCGAACGGAGTGGGGTGGTCGGCTAGACTGTTCCAGTCAGCATGCAGTACAGAACTACGTCAGTACAACTTCCCACTAGTACGAAACTGTACCACTTCGATCGAAAGGGTCGTATGCGCACATCGAACGCCGCGCGGATCTGGTCGCTCAACCAGCAGGTCCTCACACGCGTCATGAACGACTGCGCGCCCGACATCGAAGCTCTTGGGCTGGAGGCCAAAGAGTTCCTCGTTCTCGGCGAGGTCGACGACTGCCGCTATCCGGCCGAGCTGGCAGTCAGACTGGTCCTTCCCAAGCCGAGCGTGACCGTCTACTTGAAGAACCTGGAGGCCAAGGGTTTCGTCCGACGAGAGATCGACCCCGGCGACCTCCGCCGGCACCGTTTGGCGGTGACCCCGACCGGCATCAAGACCCTTGCGGAAGCGGTCAGGATCCTGTCCGCAAAGTTCGACGAATGGCTTGTGCGCCTCGACCTCGAGGAGCAGTCAGAGCTGCAACGGCTGTTGGCAAAGCTACTCGACTGAGACCGGATGCACCGCCGCACCGAATAGCTGATTTCGTCAAATCGGTAAAAGGGGGCGAATGCAAGCTAGTGCAGCGTCGGCTCGATGCCGTCGACTGCGAGCGAACCGGGGCCGGAGCCGGCGGTGTGCAGGCTCTGCAGGCCCTTGTCGATGAAGTTGATCATCCAGGTGAAGCTTTCATCGACGTCGGTGTCGTAGCGGAATCCGCCGCCCGCTTCCAGTGTCGCGAATCCGTGCAGCATGCTCCGCAGCATCCGGAGAGCGTGGATTTCCTGGCGGGATTCGATCTCGTATCCGCGCAGCATGGCTGCCCAGGATGCGACCACCCGGTTGGTCACCGCGATGAGCGGATCGTCGTCTCCGGTGAACTGGGCAGCGTTCCCGGACGCGTATCGGCCGGGGTGGTCCTTGACGTAAGTACGCATTGCCTGTGTGCCGGCCGTGAGTGCGTCGGTGCCGGCCCTCCCCTGGGTTGCGTCGCGCAGCACGTCGCCGAGTTCGGTCCCGGCCAGCACGGCGATGCGGTGGAAGAGGTCAGCCTGGTTGTCGACGTGCTTGTAGAGCGCGGGGGTTTTGACCCCGAGCCGATCGGCGAGCAGACCCATGCTGAGCTGTTCGTAGCCGACCTCGTCGGCCAGGGCGGCGCCGGCCTCGGTGACCGAAGCCGGCCCGAGCCCGGCCCTAGGCATGTGGAAGCGCCCTGGCCAGGAAGGGCAGGACCACGGCGAGCACCTGCTCGGGCGCCTGGGCATGCGGGTAGTGCCCGACACCTTCCAGGACGACCAGCTCACCAAGACCGTCCGGAAGGTCGGCGATGATTTTTTGGCCCTCAGCGCGTGGATCGGCCCAGTCGGGGTCCAGGGTGCCCTCGACGATCAAGACGGGACAGCGGACGTTCTTGAGCTGCGCGGCGGCGTCGGTCGGCTTGGATCTACACATCGCCTGCAGCGCCTTCATCCGGCCGGGTTCGGTCATCTTGGCGTCGATCCGGGCTGATTCAGCCTGCCAGTCCACTGGTTTCGTCGGGTAGGCCAGGTCGAGGTACTTCTTCCAACTCGGCAGGCTCCCCAAGAGCATGGCTCGTCCCAGGTCCATCGTGCCGCGCCGGTAACGCTTCACCCCCAACAACGCGCCGATCGAGTACGACACCGCTCGCGTGAACGGTGCCAGCTCGACCAGGCCGACGATGAGGTCCGGTGCGGTAGCAGCCGCAATGGTCGCGGCGCCGCCACTGATGGACTGACCGATGATCCCGGCCGGTCCGCCGAGGTGACGCACGACTGCCACCAGATCCCCGGCGATATCGGTGCGGCTGTAGCCGTTCCAGCCGAGACTGGAGTCACCGCAGCCGCGGATGTCGACGCTGGCGACACGGTAACCGGCGGCGGCCAGGGCCGGGGCGATGAAGCGGTACGAATGCCGGCTGTCACCGATGCCGTTGGCGAGGACCACGAGTGGTCCGTCACCGGTCAGGTCGTAGGCGATGGTGTTGCCGTTGATATTCAGATGCTCGGTCATTGCGTCCTCCTGGCACGGGTTAATGGTCTTAACTTGAAGTTAGGGGTATTATCCAGCTATGTCAACCGCTGTGAGGGCGCTCATGCGCTGCTCGAGAACGTCATCGGCCGAGTGACTCTCAAAACCTCGGTCGGTGGTGGAGCAAGATCTTCGGCGGCGGACCTGCGGTCATCACGAGCTCCACTGGCGACCGAAGATGCCGCTACCTGGGCCCGTGGTGGTCCGTCGGCAACGGCGTCAGGAGCTCGGAGCGACAGCAGGATCGCGGCGCACGTGAGTCACCCGAACGCCGTCGGCGAATCCGAGGATGCCCGCACCGAGAGACAGGCAAGTTGGGCAGAGCTCTTCTTCGACCTGGTCGCGGGAGTGGCAGCCCTGGCTCACGTCCTCGAGGTCGAACTGGACGCTGCTGCACTGGGCCTCTATGCGCTGCTGTTCCTGGCCTTCTGGCTGACATGGACGACGTTCATGCTCTACAGCAACGTCGCAGCCGACCAGACCCGCGTGCTGCGACTCCTGGTCGGAATGTTCGGTATGGGAGTCATGGCGGCATCGGTGCCCGGCATAGCCGACACGATGCTCGGCGGCAGCGGGGGCGACCGTCCATCGACCGTGTTCACGATCGCGTACATCGCCACCCGCATCTACGGGTCGCAATCCTGGCGCCGAGGTCAGGTGCTGCTCGATTTCCCGGTGGTTCAGTACTCAGGCGGACTGTTGCCATGGCTGGTGTCGATGTGGGTCGGGGAGCCCTGGAAACTTGCACTCTGGGCGCTGGGCGTCGGATTGGACCTGCTACTGATCTGGATCCTGTCCAGTGGGCCCGGCGTTCCTTTCCGAGCGACTTGGACCATTCGTGATCATCGTGCTCGGCGAATCGGTCGTGAAGATCGTCAGCAGTGCAGCTGACGCCCCGTACAGCCTCGGGTTGCTGGCCACCGGAATTGCCTCGTTCGTGTTGCTGGCGGGTATGTTCGGGCTCTCCGTCGTCTTCGGCCATGCCGGTCTACCGCACCTTCGCGCGGGCCGAATCCCGACCCGGGCTGCCCTCGGCCTCCATGCGCTGGTCACAGCAGTGGTCGCCACGGTTGCTGTCTCGCTCTCTTCGATGATCGACCACGGTTCCGACCCGCTGTCCGACAAAGGCCGCTGGCTGCTGTGCGGGGCGATCGCGACCTATTTCAGTCTGGGGGTGGTCACCGGGGTCGTGAGCCGTAGTTCTGATCTGGAGAGGGCGATTTCTCGCTTCACGACCGGAGTGGCAGCTCCGCTGCTACTGGGCGTGCTCGGCACCGATGTCGGGGGCCGGACACTGGTGATCTGCCTGGCCATCCTGGTCCTGGCCCATCTTGGGTTCGAAAGTCGATTACCACCCGTCCGGGACCGCAGTCGAGCAGCGGTAGAAAGGCCCGACATCTCGTAGCCCAGCCAGGGGTTGGAAATCGCCCGAGCCCTGGAAGTTTTCGGTCCCATTCGGGCTGCACTCAACGCATTGGGCGCATCATGAGCAGCCAGCGCCGCTCAGATCGAGCGGTGACTTTTGGGTCATCTGAGTCCGATTCGCCCGAGTTGGGTCACCACTCGATGCATCGAGCAGCAAATCATGTGGCCGAGATCGATGACCCGCACACGTGACCTCAGTCCGGATCGTCGACCGCGTGTCTTTCACCGACCACTTCCCCACCTGACCACCCGGACTTTCCGGCGATCGGATGAGGTTGATCCTTGACCACTTCATCGCCCGACCAGCCGCCGTCTTCGTCCGGTCCATCGGGCTGACCATCGCCGCGGTCCTCGACCACCTCATCCCCCGACCAGCCCGCCGACACGGCCGGTTGGTCACCGTGGTCGTGGACCACCTCACTCGCGCTCCAGCCGACGGATCTTTCTGCCGGCGGTGTGGGGTCGACCGGTTTTTCCTGGTCACTGCTGATGTCCTTCTGTTCACTGCTCATACCGGGATCATCCACTGATTCCAGCGGAATTGGTCCCGATCCCCACGTCGATTTTGGTCATCAGCCCATGTGGGACGGTGACCAACCTCGATCAGTGTTCACCGAACGCGAGCCTTCCAGAACCGGTTCCCCGAGTTGCTGGGTGAGGTCGAGCCGATCGGTCATCATCAAGCAGTGACGTCACCGCCGGAACTCACCACCGCCCACGCCGTGTCCATCGCCGCTGCCTTCGACCTCGGAGACGTCGTGGCTCACGCCGGGCCAACGGGGCGCGGCGAGCTGGGCTTCGTCTTTCGTCTCACGACCAGCCGCGGCACCTGGGCGGTCAAGCAGCTGATCCACCCGCAGGTCGAGGCGGACGTCCGGCAAGACGTCGAGTTCGCCACGGCGGCAGGGGCTTCCGGCGTGCCGACGCCAACTATGCTGACCACCCGGAGCGGGGCCGTCCTCCTGGACCTACCAGGCACGCAGGTACGCGTCTCCGAATGGGTCGACCTCTCGGAGGTCGGCCCGACGCTGGACGCCGCAGCGGTCGGCGCCACACTCGGCGCGCTCCATCGCACCCCTTTTCAGGGGACCCGGGGAGCGCACCCGTGGTACCGACGGCCGGTGGGCGCCAGACGGTGGGACGAGCTCATCGTGGCGCTGACCGATGCCCGGGCGCCATTCGCCGACGATCTGGCCGGGCTGCGCGAGGAACTCGTCGCCTTGGAACAGACCATGGTCGACCCCGACGATCCGCAGACCTGCCACCGGGACCTGTTCCCCGAGAATTTACGCGGAACTGTCGACGGCTCGATGTGCGTCATCGACTGGGACAATCACGGGATGGCCGGCGCGAGCCAGGAATTGGCCTTCGTGGTCTGGAGTTTCGCCGGCGGCCGGGCCGACCGGGCTGCAGCGATCGTCCAGAGCTACCGAGCCTGGGGCGGGCCGGGCCGTGTCCGAGAGCCCGGGGATTTCACCATGCTCGTCGCCGTGCTGGGGCACATCAACGAGCGGGCCTGCACGGGTTGGCTCGAGCATCCGCCCGGAGACCCCGAACGAGACCGCCTGGCGCGCCTGTTCGGGGAAACAGCTGCGGACCCGCTCACCAGGTCGGCCATCGCGGACCTGCTGGACGCGGTTGCCTCGAGCCCGTAGGGGCTGCACCAGAACAGCTCCTTGCGCTCCGCGCAACTCCCTCCGGACCCCGGACGGGACGCCGGTCGTCAGCATGGCCGGTCAATCCACCAGCAGGCCGCGCTGCCGGGCGATCGACACCGCCTCGGTGCGGGTGGTGGCACCCAGTTTGCTCATGATGTGGCTCAGGTGAACGCTGGCCGTCTTGTCGGAGATGAACAGGGCGTTCCCGACCTGTCGGTTCGACAGTCCCGTCGACACCAGCCCGAGCACCTCCGATTCCCTTGCGGTCAGAGGGCTTTCCGAGGCGGTCACTCCCTGGTCGGCACCCGGCCGCAGGCGCGAGCGACGCACCATCTCGTCGATGGTCGACAGCACCGGAGACGCGCCGAGCATCAAGGCCTGCTTCCGTGCCGTGCGGAGCAGGTCTGCGGCCCGGACCCGGTCACCGGCCTGCAGGAACATCCGCGCGGCCCGTACGCCGGCGTAGAGCTGTTCCGGGACCCGGCCCGCCCGACGCGCGGCAGCGAGCACCGCCGCCCATTGATCCGCGGTGTCGGTACCGGCAGCCCGATCGGACTCCGCCCGCAGCCGCAGCAGCCAGCTGAGGCCATAGGCACCGGCCAGTGCCGGCGTCACCGACCGGGCATCGGCCTCGTCGACCAGGGACGCCGAGTGGGCGATCAGCTCTTCCGGATCGGTGCCGTCGCGACGGGCGGTCTCGGCCAGATCGGCCAATGCCTGCGCGTGCCGGGTTGTCAGCAGCAACCGTTCGGTCACCCACCCGTCCGAGTCCAGCCGGCGTCGGCAACGCTCGACGACGGCGAGGGCGTCGACCGGCCGACGCTGCAACAGCCGCAGGTCGATCTCGCGCAGGTCGAGCTGCAGCTCGGAATATCCGTCGCCGGTGCCGCGCAGCCTGGCCAGTAGCGACTCACCTTCCGGATCACCGCGGCCGACCAGGATGCCGACGGCGGCAGTGGCGAGCACCCGCCCCGGTTCGGTCGGGGCGTAGACGGCCACCAGGCTCTTGGCCAGCGCCTCGTCCCACTCCCCGGTGGCTTCCAGAATCCAGGCGTCCATCAGCCGCAGGTCCAGACCATAGCTACTCCAACTCAGGCCGGCTGCACTGCTCAACTCGACACCCTCGTCGGCCGCGGCCCTCGCACCCATCAGGTCGCCGTCCTCCATCAGCTGCGCCGCCTGGAACCGGAGGGCTCGCAGCCGGACGCTGACACCGTCCGGACCGGTCGTCCCGGCCAGGGCCTGCGCCAACGACGGCACCTCGTCCGTGGGCAGAACACCGCGCCGGCCCAGCAGGTTCAGCGTGATCAGGGCGTCGGCGGCGATCGCGTCCGCGCCGGTGCGATGGGCGATCCTGGTCGCCTCGGCGAGCGTATCCACACCCGCCGGTCGGTCGCGGACGATCAGCACCCGACCGCGGGTGGCCAGCACCCTGGCCAACAGCGGACTCGGTCCGCGGCCGTCGAGCAGCTCCAGGGCCACCCGCGACGGCTCGTCGTCGTCGACGTCGGCCTCGAACTGCAGAATGGCCAGCCGTTCCCGGGCGCCCGCTCGCGCCTCGACATCCTCGGGACGGTCGTCGACCAGCGTCATGACGGCACGGCCGAAGAAGAGCGCTCGCGCCGGGTCGCCGCTGGCGGATGCCGCCTACCTGGCCCGAAGGAGCAGGTAGAGTCGATCACCGCCGGTACCGAGCCGGTCGAGCAGCGCGACCGCCTGCTCGAGGTGTCGCAGCGCCTCTGCCGGTGCCGCCATCGTCTCGGCCGCCGTCGCGGCCCGGATGAGCGCACCCAGCGCGGCCGGCAGGTCGTGCCCGGCCAGCAGGTGATGGGCCAACTCGGCGGGACCGCCGGCTGCATCGGTGTCGGCAGCCAGCAGCTCGGCGAACCGTGCGTGGAGCCGAACCCGCTCGCCGGGCAGCAGGTCGCCGTAGACGGCCTCCTGGAACAGTGCGTGTCGGAAGTTGTAGGACTCGCCGTCGGTGGTGAGCAAACCCGCCTCGACCGCCTGACGCAGGCCCTCTTCGGTCTCCGGCGCATCGGCCGCGGCCAACAGCAGACCGTGTCCGACCCGCCGCCCGGCGACCGCCGCTGCGCGAACCGCCTGCCGTCCCGCCGAGTCCAGCTCCTCCACCCGGCTGAGCAGCACGTCGGTCAGTTGATCTGGTAGCCGGCCCGCCCCGTTGGTGTTGCGCCCGGCCCTGATCAGCTCCTCGGCGAAGAAGGCGTTGCCCTGGCTGCGCGCGAAAACGCGGTCGACCAGATGGACGTCCACCGGCGAGCCGGTGAGTTCGTCCAGCAGCTGGGCCAGTTCCGTGCGGGTGAACGGCGCGAGGGCGACCCGGCGGACCTCCGGCAGCCGGGCCAGCTCGGCCAGCAACGGCCGCAGCGGGTGACGCCGCTGCAGGTCGTCCGTGCGGTAGCTGACCACGACGGTGACCCGACCGGACCTCAGCGTCCTGGCCAGGAAGGCGATCAGGTCACGGGTGCTGTGGTCGGCCCAGTGGGCGTCCTCGATCACCAACAGCACCGGCCGGGCAGCACCGAGGATCGTCAGCACGCGATGCAACGCCTCGAACAGCTGCCCCTGGCCGAGTCCGTCCTGCAACGGCGCGGTCCCCGGTTCCGGCTCGTCAGCGGACCGGTCCAGCAGTTGCGGCAGCAGCCGGGCCAGAGCCGGCCGGAGCGCCGACTCGGCCCTGAGCACCTTCGCACCGGTCGGATCGGCCTCCACGGTGCGTAGGGCGTCGACGATCGGAAGGTAGGGCAGCCCGAAATCACCGACCTGGACGCAGGATCCCACCAGGGCCAGGCCACCGGCGGCCTCGACCCGGCTCTGGAGCTCCTGCAGCAACCTGGTCTTGCCACTGCCGGCGTCGCCGCTGACCAGCGTGAAGCTGGGATCCGATTCGGTGGCCGCGGCGTCGAACGCCCCGAGCAGCTCCGTCAGCTCGGCGGACCGGCCGACGAATGCGTGGCTGGGGGGTCGGGGCACCCGGCTATCGTCGCGCAACACGGGTGCTCCGGGCGAACCCGTGCCACCACAGTCGCCACCGGCCGGCCGGATGCCGCGGGCGCAAGGGCCGTGCCGGGTCGGCCGCCGGTCGAGACCGGCCGACCGTTCGGTGGTGGGCCAGTCGCTGGGCGTGGGCCACATCCGGCCAGCGCCGCCGATCGATCGCGGCCAACTCCCGATTGCGGTGCTCGATCGTGCTCTGGACTGCGAACAGGTTCATCGTCATGGGAACGACCGTTGTCGTGAGACGCCCTGGACACATGAGGCGATCGCCTTATCTTCCGCCCGGGCGGTCGCCTCAGTGGTCGGGCTCGTCGAGCCAGGTCACCACCAGACCCATTGGGCCGCAACGGAACTTGTCGGTGGGCCGGTCACCGACCACGGCGACACCGAGTTCACCGCGACTTCCCACCGGCAGCACGAAACGCCGGCGTCCCCGGGCGCGGAGCGAACTCGGATCGGCGGCCGCGGCTTGCTCCGCCCGGGATGGTCCGGCGATCTGGTCCGTGTCGTCCCACGGCTCTGGCACCTCGACGCCCTGACGTGGCATGCTCATGGGGAACACTCGTCCGAAAGGTGGAGCCGTCGCGCACCACCCAGGGCTATTGCGTCCCCGCAGGGATACACCCGGTCCACCCGGTTCGAACCTCCAGTTCGGCGGGGGGGAATGCTGGCGTTTCCCACGCCGACGCCCCTGCGACGGCGAATTTCCACCCGAGGGCCTCACCAGCACCAGCACATCCGACTCAGAAAGCAGACCGTGACTTCACAGCACTCCGCATCAGACGGTTTCTCGCCGTTGTTTTCCAACGCCACCGCCGATCAGGCCTCACCGACCCACTCCGCCACCGACGCTGCCTCCACACGGAAGCGGTCGGAGCCGAACGGCGATCATCACCTGACGTTCATCGACCCACTGGACTCGGCACCCTCCGACCACTGACGCCCTTCCGGGGCGGCACTGCCAGGGCAACGACCGGGGCACTACTGTGCGGCAACCGCCTCGGCGTACTGCGTCTTCACACTTTCCGAGATACGTCCGCGGGCGGCGATCTCGATGCCGTTCTCGGCAGCCCAGGCGCGGATGGCCACCAATTCGCTCTTGCCGGCTCGCTTCTCGGGCTTGGCCTCGGCCGAAGAGGCTTTCCGGCCGGCGCCGCGCGTGGTGCGGGCTCCGGCAATCCCGGCGGTCTTGATCTGGCGTGCGTGTTCGACGAACTCCGCCACGGCCTTGCGGAGGTTCTTCGCATTCTTCGCACTGAGATCGATCTCGTAGTGCGCTCCGTCGAGGCCGAAGGCGACGGTCTCCGCCGCCTTGCTGCCGTCGATGTCGTCGAGATAGGTGACCGTGGTCTGCTGTGCCATTGAATGTTTTCCCTGCTGCTCGTCGGTGATGATCAGCGTTATCGTAGCGGGAGCTTGCATGCTCCTGGAAGCAGTCGATTCCCCGGCGAGTGAGGCGTATCACCGGACGATCGACGTATCAACTGCCGTCCTGGTGCGTCTTGTCAACGAAGCATAAATAGAACGACGATCTCCGCCCCCCGACCCGGTGGGCCGGATGAGCGCAGATGTTCCAGAGAGGGCAAGCGCACCACCGCGAGAACAGAGCGGGGATCCACCGAAATGTCCAGCATCATCAGCACTCTCAAGAAGCGTCACATCGAAGCCCGCAACGACCGCGCTCTCGCGCGGATGATCGCAGATGCCGGATCGCCGGCCATGCGTGACGAGTTGATCATCATCAGCCAGCGCACCCGGCCAGGACTCGACCGATGACGAGGTTCCGCAGGGCCGCCCAGGCCCGCCGGCAGCGACGTGAGGAATACCGCAACAGCATCCACTACGCGATCGCCCACGCGACGAGCGAGCGCGAGCGCAACGACCTCACCATGTTGGCCGGCGAGCAAGGCGTTCTCCTCTAGAACGGGACAAGTTGACCCATCGGTGGTCTCGGGTCACGATCGTCGCTGGGGGCGCGTCGCCCATGTCGCCGGGACGAACTCGGTGGTGACGCCGACGACCACATTCGACGACGTGCTTTCCCCGGGCATCAGTGTGATCAGCGGCCCCAACACCTCGCTCTCGATGATGCGTGCCGGCGGGTCGAGCCCGCCGAGATGGGCCAACGGATGCGGGAGCGGGCACTCCAACCAGATCTCGGCCCTCGATCCGCGATCCGGATACTCGGCCCCCTCGACGACCGAGAACCGTTGCGTCACCGCGACGCCGTCGAGCCAGGTGGCGACACGGCCCGAAGCGCCCGGGACTCCGAGCTTGCCGACGATTTCCTGGAACGGAACGACCATCACCCCGTCAGCGATGGAATGAGCGGGAAATCCATTGCCGGACAACAATTCGATGGCAGAGTCGGGTGAGTCGACGACGGTCGCGTACCAGCCGTCACGTGGATCGCCGGAAGACTCGGCCCGCAGTTGTAGTACATCCCAGATCGCCCACCTGACGGGGCGGTCGACGGCCTCGAACCGCTGCCGCAACTCGTACTCGACCGATCCCGCGCGCAGCCTCACCGTCCTGGTGATCTGCAGTCCGCTCCGGCGATCCGGCGCACTGGTCATAGCGAGCGTGACCGAGTCGTCGGCCAGGGTCAACGTCGGGACGTAGGGCCCGGAGTCCAGCACCGGGTCCGGCGGGCCGGGCCACTGCGCCGGCCCTGACCAACCCTGCGGAGCGGGCCAGGTCTTGTCACCGCCGTAGTTGCGCCAGGATGCCATCGTGACGTCGACCGGTGGACGCAGGGATGCGTCCCGGCGGTGCAGTCGGTGGTCGATCAATTCTGCGTTGCGGTAGAGCAACTCCCGCCCGCCGAACTGCAGGGACAGCAGGCGCCCGCCGAGCGCCGGTACGATCCCCAGCGTCAGTCGGCCATTGGACAGCCAGAACACCTGGTCCGGGCCGCTGGTGTCGAGATCGGCGCTCGGCGCCCCCGCCGGCGTCATCGCGCGGCATCGGAGGTGACCGGGCCACCTACCGCTGAGTGGCCCGAGACCAGCTCCTCCAGCAGTTCCATCCCGAGCCGATGCGCTGGGTCTCTTGACTGCACCTTATTCAGCCGGATGATCGCGCCTTCTGGGTCGCCGCGAAGGACGCACAGCTGGGCGCGCAGGAACAGCACCGTCGTGACCTGCCTGAATTGCAGGTCCTCGTGGAACAACAACATCGTCGGCAGCGAGGTGGCGAAATAGTCGGCCACGGCCGGTGTCTCGTCCAGCAGATCGACATAGCCGGCCAACCCGTCCTGCAGTGCCGCCGCCTTCGCATCTTGACCCAGACGCCGACACGCGATCACGGAGAAGTAGGTCATCTCGCTGAAGGCCCGGGTACTCATGTTCTGGAAATCACCATCGGCATCTGCTGCCCGACGCCACGATCGGACAGCCGATGCGGAACCGGCCGCGGCCTGCGCATCCCCGAGGGCCAGATGGAGGTCCGCCGAATTGACCAGGAGGTGACGGGCCTCGCCCAGGTTCCGGGGCGGATCCAACGCCGATTCCAGACATCGCACGGCGTCAGCCGGACGATCCTGCGCCATCGCGGTCCTGGCCAGGCGGGCGTTCGCCGCCTCCCAGACCGCCAGAACGCGTCCCTCACCGCCTTCCCAGGGCTGGAAGACGCGACCGTTCAGGAGGGCCAGCGCCTCTTCCGGCCGGTCGGTCAGGATCAGCAATTCTGCAAGGACCGCGGTGAGATCATCACGTCGGGCGGTGATCTCGCCTCGAGCGGACAATACGGCCACCCGTTCGGTCACCGGAGTGCCCCGCTGTGCGGCGAGTTGGTCGACCTCGAACCACAGGCGCGGATCCTCCGGTGCCAGCGCGACAGCCCGGCGGTAGTGCTCCCCCGCCGCGTCCAGGTCGCCCAGCACGTTGACCGCCGCCAGCCCCAGGTTCCGCCAGATCACCGGGTCGGTGGCATCGAGATCCGCGGACCGCTGCCACATCGAGATCGCATCGGCCTCGCGGTCGTGGGCGTACAACCAATGTCCGAGTAGCCCGGCCGCGCGGGCGTCATCGGGGCGTGCCGTCAGCGCCGAGCGCAGTGCATCGGCGTCGGCTGGTCGGCCGGGCAGACAGAGGTCGGTGACGGCGGTCGATGCCGCCCACGCGGCCGCGTCGGCCTCGGCGAGTCGCCCGGCCGTCCGCAGGATGTGCGCGCGGTGATAACCGATCAACGGTTCGACGTTGCCTGCCCCGGCCGGCGACGACGACACCCTGCTCTCGGCTCTGTCGAGCATCGAGAGCGCTTCGGCGACGAAGCCGGCCGCGGCGTAGTCCAGCGCGACGTCCAGCATGGTCTGGGCGTCGCACGGCAGTGCCTGGCCGGCCAGGTCGAGAGCCCAGAAGTCCAGTGGATCCAGCGTTCTGGTGTCGGCCAGCACCGCCGCGGCAGCTTCGTCACGGCCCAACCGACGCAGCACGAGGACCAGCAGATCAGCCGCTTGCAGATGGCCGGATTCAGCGGCCAGCACCTGCCGCAGGTGGTCCTCTGCCGAGCCCCACCGCCCCCGGATGCAGTCCAGGCGCGCAAGCGCATGGTGCGCGGGTGCTCGCCAGGCGGCGTTCCACGCCGCCTTCGCGAGCACGTCGTACGCCTGCTCGATGCGTCCGAGACGAGCCAAGGTGATGCCCAGTCGGTAGTGGGCCTCGCCGCACGGCGGATTCGGGTTGAGGGAGGTGATCCTGGAAATCGCTGTGCGCAGCAGCCGTTCGGCCTCCTCGTACCGGCCACTGCGGTGCAGTCGGGCGGCCAGGGCCACATTGGTCCGACTGTCGGACGGGTCGCGGCGCAACGCCTCCCGCCAGTACGGCTCGGGTGACCGGGTCGCATGACGGTACTGCTGCAGATGCAGGCCCGCCAGGAAGAGTTCCTCGATCGACTCGATCGCCGCCGGGGCCGGCGGTTCGGTGGCCCGCTCCGGAGCCATCGGATCCTCGTCAGGAGGGAGTCGCAACCGGACCAGTTCCAGCCCGTCCGACTCCGCCAGCACCGTCAGGTCGGAGGCTGCGAAATAACCGGCCAGGAGGACCGAGAAGTCAGCGGGCACACCAGGTTCGAGGTCGGCCGTCCGCCGGTGCAACAGACTGCCGGCCGGCCCCAGCACGCTGATCACCGTAGCGGGTCGGGCACTCGTCACCGAAACACCCACTCGGACAGAGGTCTTGCCGCCCGCGACGCCGGAGGTCGCCAGTGCGGCAGCAGCATCCAGCGTCGCGGCCCGGGCCGGACCGATGTCGTGGATGGGGTACCAGTACTGGCTGAACGACTTGGTCTCCCCTGGTGTCAGGAAGGAGAAATCGGGTTGGTTGTCGGTGTAGACACCCGCCATGAGCTCGACGTACGGGCCGTCCACATCCGTCAGCTGGGCGTCCCAGGCCCAGCCGAAAGGGGCATTGCCCCAGGTCCATTGCTTCTTCCCGGGGGAGATGTGGTGATCGGCCCAGTGCACGAACCCGACGTGCGACCGATGGTCGTACCCTCCGAAGAAATCACCCGAGCTGCCGACGCACATGTAGGACGTCGGCACCGGGATGTTGCGATACCAGTCGAGGCGGTCGGCGTCCGGATGCTCCGCGTCCACCCTCGCCGGGTAGTCGACACCGTAGTAGCGGCCGCGTACCTGCGGGAAGCTGGTGGTCGCCCGCTTCGCGTGGTCGGCCACGTAGTTGACATCGGCCGGGAAGAACGACTGGTAGTCGTCGTGCACCCGGGCTGCGACGTTCGCCCACCACAGGAACGTCTGGGTGTCCTCGGTCCGGTTGTACAGCCGGACCACCACCTCCACCACGGCACGATCCGGGTGCAGTCGGATGCCGTGCATCCCCTTCATCCGGTGGAACGGTTCGTGGTCGGAGCACCAGAGGGTGACGCTGCCGTCGGCGGCGCGCTCGATCGAAGTATCGGTCGGCAGGTACGTTCCGGGCCGATGATGTTGCGGCCAGTTGAATTCGACGCCACCGGAGATCCACGGGCCGGTCAGGCCGACCAGGGCCGGTTTGATGACATTGTTGCGGTAGAAGAAGTCCTCGCCCCGCACCTTGTCGAACCCGATGTGGATGCGGCCGCCCAATTCGGGCAGCACCATCAGCCTGATCCACTTGTTCTCCAGGTGAACCGCCGACCAACTCCTTGGGGACTTCGTCGAGCTGATGCGCTCGTAGAACGGAAGGGGATACACACGGCCGGAAGAGCCCTGGTAGACCCGGTGGTCCAGGAAGACCGGGAAGTGATCAGGGGGCTCGAGCTCGTAGGTGTCGATCAGCACCGGCTCGGCCCAGGCGGCGACCTCGAATCCGGACTGGTCGGTCGGCACTGGAGGGAGTTCGATGCGGGACTCGTGGGCAAGCAATGGTTGTTCGGTCCATTCTCTATGTGGGTGGGAGCCACGCGGTCGGCATGCCCCGGGATCAGCGCGTGGCCGGTTCGCCGGAGTGCAGGTGCCAGTTCATTTGTCGCTGCCGACCAGCAGTCCGGACACGAAGTGCTTCTGGAAGGCGAAGAAGACGATCGCCGTCGGCAGCGCCGCCAGTAGTGAGCCGGCCGCCACCACGTTCCACTGACTGACGTAGCCGCCCTGCAGGTTCAGCAGAGCCGCCGTGATCGGCAACTTCGTCTGGCTCCGCAGCACGCTGAGGGACCAGATCAGGTCGTTGAAGATCCAGGTGGTCGACAGGGCCGCCAGCGCAGCGAGCGCCGGGCGGCACAGCGGCAGCATGATGCGGAGGTACACGGTCAGCACCCCTGCACCGTCGACGACGGCAGCCTCGGTGATCTCCCGTGGGATCGATCGCATGAATCCCTGCAGGACAAAGGTGTAGAAACCCATTCCGAAGGCCACCTGGATCACCACCAGCCCGAAACGGGTGTCGTACAGCCCGACCGAGTCCATGATCTTGGCGACCGGGATCAACAGGATCTGCGGGGGCAGCAGATTCCCGGCGAGCATGGTGAGCAGAATCGTCCTACGACCGGGGATCGTGAACCGGCTCAGCGCGAAGGCCGCCATCGACGACAGCGAGAGCGCCAGCACCACCGCGGGGACCGTGACCAGCACGCTGTTGAGCAGGGCCTGACCGATCGCACCGGCGCCGAAGGCCTCACGGAACCCGTCGAGCGTGAAAGTGTTCGGCAGGGCCGACAACCCACGTCCGGCGATGTCATCGAAGGATCGGAAGGCGACCAGCACCACGAACACCATCGGGGCGACCCACACCACGGTCAGCGGAATCATCAGGCCGTGGAACAACCACGGCCGGCCGCCCTTGTTGCCGGCGTGGCCGTTTCCCGCGTACCTCGGCCGTCTGATCTGCGTCCCCACCGTCGTGTTCGTCGTGGTCGGTGCGGCCATTTCAGTCCTCCTGACGGGAGGTGCGGACCAGATAGGTCAGGATGAAACCGATCGCGATGACGAAGATGACCACCGCGATCGCCGATGCGTAGCCCAGGTTCAGCGACGTGAACGCCTGCTCGAACATGTAGGTGCTGAGCAGTTCCGAGGAGTGGTAGGGCCCACCGCCGGTCATCGTCCAGACGATGTCGAAGGTGCGGAGCGAGTCGATGACGGTGACCGCGAACACGACCATGTTGACCCCGCGCAACTGCGGCATGGTGATCCGCCAGAACCGCTGCCACGGGCTGGCACCGTCGACCGCGGCCGCATCATCCAGGGTCGGGTCGCACCCCTTGAGCCCGGCCAGGTAGAGCACCATCACGTAGCCCACCTGCCTCCAGACGGCCGCCACCAGCACCGCGTAGATCGCCGTCTTCGGGTTGGCCAACCACTGGGTGGCCCAACTGCCCAGTCCCAGACCGGTCAGCGCGTTGTTCACGGCACCATCGGGCTGGTAGAGCAACCTCCAGAACAGACCGGTCACCGCCAGCGAGAAGACCATCGGCAGATAGATGGCGCTCCGATACAGACCCACCCCTCGACGAGTCCGGTTGAGCGCCACCGCGAGGCCGAGACCACCTGCCACCGAGCAGATCCCGAACCCGATGGCCCAGATGACGTTGTTCTGCAACGCCTGCCGGAAGACGTCGTCGGAGAACAGATCGGAGTAATTCTTTAAGCCGACGGACACCGGTGCACCGGCACCGTTCCACTTCTGCGTGGACAGCACGAAGCTGTTGACCGCCGGCCAGAACACCCAGGCCGCTTCGATGAGGGCCGGCACCGCCAGGAAGATCCAGACCAGCACGGGGATCTTCCTGGTGATGCGTCGCGGCGCGGCCGGCTCCGCTCCGATCGTCTTCGGTGGCACTGCGACCTTCGTGGTGCTCATGCCGATGCGAAGACCTTCGCCGCAGCTTTCTGCCAATCGCCGAGGATCGCGTTGACGTCCGTCGGTTGGTCCAGGAATTTCGTCAGGGCCGTATCCGCGGTGGTTTGGAGGGCGTCGGAGGAATCACGATTGAAGAACTGGGTGATCTCGTCGGTCTTGTTCAGCATCGTGATGCCCTTCTGGACCAGCGGGGTGAATTTGGTGGTATCGACGTCCGGCGACGTGGGGAGGCTGGACGACTTGCTGTTCTGGATGTACGTCTGCTGGCTGGCGGCCGACGCGAGGTAGGAGAGCAGATCCTTGGTGCCCTGGGGGTTCTTGGTCTTCGCACTGGCGAAATAGCCGTCGGTCGGGGCCTCCTCGGCCACCGGTAGTTTGGGGTCGATGATCGGGACCCGGAAGAAGTCGATGTCGTCCAGGACGTCGGCCGGCGCGACGGAGGTGATGAACGCGCCGATCAGATACATGGCGGCCTTCCCCTGCATCAGCGGTGTCGCAGCGTCCTGCCAGGAATAGGACCGGCCCTTCGGGTCGATGTACGGCAGCAGTTTGCGGTATTCGGTCATCACGTTCTTCACCTCCGGGCTGTCGAACTGCTTCCTGCCGGCCAGCAGGTCGCGATGGAATGCGGCGCCGTTGACACGCAGATCGAGATAGTCGAACCAGCCGGAGGCGACCCAGGCCGTGGACCCCGTACCCATCGTCAGCGGCGCGACGTTCTGACCGGAGATCTTCTTGCAGACCGCGAGGAATTCGTCCCACGTGGTCGGCACCTCGATACCCCACTTCTTGAACATCGACTTCCGGTAGAAGACGCCCCACCAGTAGTAGCTGGTGGGAACGAAGATCTGCTTGCCATCGGTGGCCGTGGACAGCGATTTGAGCGCCGGACTGAATTTGGCCAGCGCACCGCTCGGTGCCCACAGATCGGACACATCGAGCAGGTAGCCCTTGCCGGCATAGTCCCGGGCCACCGAACCGGCGTACCAGGTCAGCACATCCGGCGGCGTGGAAGAGTTCAGGTAGGTGGGCAGCTGCGCCCGGAAACTCTCGATGGCCACGGTGTTCAGGGTCAACGGATTCTTGGTGTAGCCCTTGACCAACGCCTCGACAGCGGCTTTCGGGTCCGGGTCGGACAGCGACGACTGCAGGGTCAGCGCTGTTGCGCTGCTCCCGCCCGTGGCACTGCCGGAGCTCACGCATCCGCTCAGCACAGATGCTCCGGCAAGTGCCGCAGCACCCTGCAAAAGCCTGCGGCGACTGATGTTGTGGACGACGGTCATCACTTCACACTCCTCGTTGAGAATTCCATGACGCGTGGCTGCACCGGCCATCGGAGCCGGAGGAGCAGGTGGACATCAGTGTTCGGCCGAACGCTGTCGGCCGTCCGTCAAGATCTCGTTGCACTGGCGCTGCAACTCGACGTCGGACCACATCGGATGGTGCGGTGCTGCATTCGAGCACACGACCGACCCCCACACCCCGACCGCGGCGGCGGCGCGGACGGCGAACCGGCACCACTCGCGACCCACCGGGCCCTCCTCGAAATTGCCGTGCACCGGCGTGTATCCGATCCACCCCTCGCCGAGCACCAGTGGAACGCCGTTGGTCTCGGCCCAATCGGCAGCCGCCCCGATCCATTCGGCGAGTTTTTCGCCCATTCCCCATCGGTAATCCGCGTAGTGATCGTAGAGGAACCTGTCGAAGGAGTCCGGATCACACCAATCGTGCAGATAGATCTCGGGCTTCCCGACGATCGTCGCAGTCAGCTTCCAGGCGTCCGCCTCCCCGAGGGTCCACGCGGCGAACCGGGGAGCCCCGGGGCGCAGCAATTCCGCGTCGGCGAGCTCCTGCGGAAAATCGTTGCCGTCGCCGCGCAGGTGGAATCCGGTGACCAACGCATCCAGTACTCCGTAGATGTAGGGATGAACGACCAGGACGTCCAGTCCGGTGGGCAGACCACGCCAACTGGTGATCGGAACCCCCGAATAGTTGACGGTGACCGCTACGTCCGGTTGCAGAGCATGAAATCGATCGATGCCGCGCTGCAGCCGCGGCCTCAGGGCGACCACCAGGTCCAGCTCGGGGTCCAGACCCTCGGTGAGATGCCCGCCCTGTACTTCGTTGTGCAGCTCGACGAATGCGACCCGGTCCAGCAGACCTTCGGTCCGCAGGAGATCGATGAGCTGGGAGTGCGATTGCGCCAGGACCTCGGGCCGAGTCTCCGGATCGACCGCCATCAGCGCGTCGAACCAGTCACGATCAAGGCTGAAAGCAGAGCTCTGCTGGTATTCCCAGCTGGACACGATGACGTAGCAGCCATGTCGTCGGGCCGCTCGGAACAGTTCGAGCAGATGGGCACGGGCATCGATGACGGTTGCGACCTTCACGTCGTACCAACGTGTTCGCCGGGCGTAGTTACCGCCCAGTGGGCCGAGCCGAAGCCCCCTGGTGTCCAGACCCGAACCGAACAGCAGGAAGGGCATCGCGCAGATCCGGACGGTGTTGTACCCGCGCTCGGTGGCCTGGGTGAACGCAAGGTCGAGGTCGGAGAACGGCTCGCCGGGACCTGTTCTGGTGTACCAGGTGAAGTCCCACAGCGTGACGGTCAGCGTGAGGGGCAGGTCGACGCCGATCCTGCGGTCGAGCCGGGACGACGGTCGGGTCGGCAACTCATCAGCGAGCACAAGGAGGAAACTAGCCCTGTTCGATACCCGCCGGAATGTCGAATCCCCTGGACTACCTGGACGAATCCATGGTCTTGGGTGCAAAGCTGGCATAATGGGCGCGGTGCCGATCCGTGAGGGGTTTCCCGGTCAACGACTGCTGGTGCTACCTCGTCCCTTGGCCAGGAGGGCGTTGACCATGCCGGGCACCGACCGGCTCCTGGTCACCGACTGCGGGCACTATCCGCATGCTCGCCGCCACGGTCACATCAGGCCGGACGGCGCGCATCAGGCCATCGTGATGATCTGTTCCGAAGGCGCGGGGTGGTGCCGACTTGGCGGCGGTGAGTACCGGGTCGAGACGGGGCAGGCTCTGATCATCCCCCCGGAAACCCCCCATGAATATCAGGCCGACGCCCAGGATCCCTGGACGATCTGGTGGGTGCACCTGGCCGGGGCCGATGTGCGGGGTCTGCTGGACGCGGCCTCGATCGACGTCCAGCACGTGGTCGTCGACGTCGGCGACATCTACCAGGCCGTAGGGCTGGTCGAGGCGATCATCCATCGCCTGCAACGCGACGAGACCCAACCCAACCTGTTGGCTGCGTCCGGGGCCGCCTGGTACCTGATGGCGTTGCTGGCGGCCGACCGCCGGCGAGGTCGACGGCGAGGATCCCCGGTCGAACAGGCCCAGCAGTATCTGCGGGACAACCTGACCGAACGAGTCTCCGTTGCGGAACTAGGGCGTGTCCCGCGGATCTTGGAGGTCGGTTCCGACAGACTCTGATTTGTGCAGAATCGTCATGATTTGTCGGATGAGCAGTGGGCCCGGTTGGAGCCTTTGCTACCGGATCGGACCCCGATTCGGGGTGGTCGGTGGGTCGATCACCGCAGGGTCGTCGACGGGGTGCTGTGGCGGACCAGGTCCGGTTCGGCGTGGCGGGATCTCCCGGAGTGTTACGGCAATTGGAAGACGGTGTACAACCGGCATCGTCGCTGGTCAGGGGATGGTACCTGGCAGCGGGTGCTGTCGATGCTGCGGGCGGACTGCGATCACGGCGATGTCGGTGAGTGGGCGTTGGGGGTGGATGCGACGGTGATCCGGGCGCATCACCACGCGGCAGGTGCCCGGCACGAACCGCCGAAGGACATCCCCGCCGCCGTCCTTGCCAGCGTCGTGTTGGAGGCTCCGATCAAGGCCCTCAAAGACACAGGGGGCACTATCGAACTACAAGAATTCTGCGGATCGGCCGCCGCCGGTCGTTGATCGGGAGGGTTTGGGGCGTAGCCGCGGCGGGGTGACGACGAAGATCCACATGGCGGCTGATTCGAAGTGTCGGCCGGTGGGGCGGGTCATCTCGGCTGGTCAGCGGCATGACGCGTTGGCGTTCACCGCGGTGCTGGCCGATATTCGGATCGTGCGCGGCCGTGATGGGCGGCCTAGGACCCGACCGGATCGGGTGTTGGCGGACAAGGCGTATTCCAGCGGCAGAATCCGTAAGTCGTTGCGGCGTAGGGGTATCAAGGCGACCATCCCGGAGCCGGTGAACCAGATCAACGGTCGCCTGTCCAAGGGTTCCCGTGGTGGTCGGCCACCCAAATTCGACAAGGAAATCTACAAGGACCGCAACACCGTGGAGCGGACGTTCAACCGGCTACGCGGCTACCGCGCGGTCGCCACCCGGTATGACAAACGGGAGTTCGTCTACCGAGGCACCGTCGACGTCGCCAGCATCGGAATCTGGCTCAGGCATCTAACGGAGAACGATCCACGGGACACGCCCTAGCCGCCCTGGCCGGCCTCAGCGCCTCCCACTTCGCCGATGTGTTCCGGCGCGAGACGGGCCTCGGGATCATCTCCTACCAGACCCACCTGCGAATGGCCAGGGCGAGGGAAATGCTCGACACCACCGGCGATCCGGTGGCCGTCATCGCCCAGTCGGTGGGCTACCCCGATGCGTTCTACTTCGCTCGTCGATTCCGATCGGTCCATCAACTGACTCCGAGTGAATACCGCGCCCAGTCCAAGGGTTGAGGTATCGCCCGTCGCTGTGGACGACCACGGAATCTCCACGCGGCTACAGGCTGGTGCGGGTCCATCGATCGGCCGTCGGCAGAGATCTCTGCGGTGTGCTGACGAGATCGGGTGTGGTGTCCCGTTCGAGGCACCCGAGCGGGACTTGTCGCCAGGCGGGTGTAGCGGGAGGCCTGGACCCCTACCTACGTGCACGACTGTGCACCATTCGCCAGACCTTTCGGTGCGGTTGTCTGGTTCAGTCGTTGGTCGAGGTGGACTGTGACGGCGTCGCCGGCCTGCTTGCCGAGGCGGCGGCGGATGGTGGCATTGACCGGGAGTTTGTGTGTGCCGTCACCGAGCGCCATGAATGAGCTGGTGAAGGGGAGGTCGTCGATGGTTCCGCTGACTTTGACCAGTCCGCGGGTAGCGAAAAAATCGGCGGAGCCGTCCATGACGACGTATGTCCAGCCGCCTTTGGCGGGACTCTGCGCGAGTACGGGCCCGAAGCCATAGCTCGCAGATAGGGATCGGTGACCGGTCACGGTTCCACCGGACTCAGCCGCCGCAAGTGCCGGAGTTCAACCCGACCTGCGCCGGCTTCCGCAGCGGTTGCACCGGCAGGCGGTCGACCGGCACCCGACTTCGAGTCCGGCGCCGGATCTACCGCCTGATCAACTGACCTGATCGCAGCCGTCGCCGGTCGAGATCCTTCAGAGAACCTCGGCGCGCAAGGCGACGTCGAAACCGGTGCCGTTGCGGGCCAGCCCCATCAGCAGGATGCCGGTCCATTCCAGGACGTAGGTCATGTCGAGCCCTCCGGTGTCGCGGGGCCGCATGTCCAGACTCTGCAGAAACGCTGCGAAACGTGTCTTCGCCTCGGCCTCGTCGCCGGCGAAGAACACGTCCAGGGGCTTGTCCGTCGCAATGACGCCGCCGAAAATCGTATTGAAGGCCTTCACGACGTGTGCGCTTTTGGGTGCGGCAGCGGCGATCTGCTGGGACACCGAGTTGCCCGCGTTCGTCACGATTCCACTGGCGTCGGCATTGAACGGGTTGGTGATGTCGACGAGGATCTTGCCGGCCAGCGCATCGCCGTAGTGGGCGACTACGTCGACCGCGCCGGCGTGGAGGACGGCCACGATGACGATGTCACCCGCCGGCGCTTGTCCGAACGTGCCGACGGTGGCTCCGTGGCCGATCTGGTCGGCGAGCGCCTGAGCCTTGGCGGTATTGCGGCTCATGAGCTCGATGGTGTGGCCGTGCTTCGCCGCCCGGGTGCCGATGGCGGTGGCCATGTTGCCCGAGCCGATGATGCTGATGGTGGTCATGGTGTGTGTTCCTCCGTTGATGTGTGGATCAGTTGGTTGTGGGGTGTTGCTGGGGCCGTTCAGACGACTGTCGTGCCGCCGTCGACCACCAGTTCCATGCCATTGACGTAGCTCGAGTCGTCGGAGGCCAGGAACAGCGCGACCGACGCGATCTCTTCGGGGCGGCCCATCTCTCGCCGCGGGATCACGGACTCGAACTGCGCCTTCAGCTGCTCGTCCATCACCGCCTCCATCATCGGCGAGGCGACCTGGCCGGGGGTCAGTACGTTCACGCGGATCTTCCGGTCCCTCAGCTCGGACACCCACACCCGTGCATAGGCGGGCAGTACGGCCTTGCTCGCTGCGTACACGCTCCATTCGGGGTAGCCCCTCAGCGAGGCGTTCGACCCGGTCATGAAGATCGATCCACCGTCGTTGAACAGTGGCAGCGCCTTCTGGACGGTGAACAGTGTGCCGCGTGCGTTCAACGAGAAGGCGGCATCGAACTGCTCCTCGGTGATCTCGCCGAGCTTGCCCTGTTCGCCCGTCCCGGCACTTGCCCACAAGATGTCGATCGCGCCCTTTTCCTGCCTGACCGCGTCGTACAGACGGTCCAGATCGGCGAGGTCGGACGAATCGGCCTGCACGCCGGTCACGTTCCGGCCGATCAGCTCGACGGCTTCGTCCAGCGCGTCCTTCCGTCGGCCCGAGATGAAGACGTGAGCCCCTTCGTTGACGAACAACTTCGCACCGGCCAGCGCCATACCGCTGGTCCCGCCGGTGATCACCGCAACCTTGCCATCGAGCTTTCCCATGAACACTCACTCCATCCAGTTGGCGCGATGTTATGTACACCGTTCGCCTTACCTAAGGTAGAGAGGAGTGGGAGGTGTGTCAAGCTATGCACACCGATCGGTACCGATTGGGGCTAAGCTATGGATATGACCGAGTTGGAGAAGGGGCCGCGGGGCTTGCGCCGCGGCCGGGGCGCACGAGAGCGCATCCTGAGCGCGTCACAGCAACTGTTCCGCGATCACGGCATCAACGGCACCGGCATGGACCAGCTGTGCGCGGTGGCCGAAGTGTCCAAACGTACGCTGTACCAGCACTTCTCCGGCAAGGACGAGTTAATCGCCGAGGGTCTACGCCGATTCGATCCCGACATTCTGCCCGAGGTGTTCGACCGCACGGACCTCACGCCCCGCGAGCGACTCCTCGCCGCCTTCGATGTCCACTCGCCCCTGTGCCCGTTCATCGCGGCGGCCGTCGAGATCCCCGACCCCGGCCACCCGGCACGCGTGCAGGCCCGCGACTACAAGAAAGCCTTTGCCGCCCGGCTCACCGATACCGCCCGCGAGGCCGGCGCCACCCACCCCGAACAGCTAGGCGAGCAACTGGCGCTCCTGCTGGACGGCGCTTCAGCGCGCAGCCGGGTCCTCGACACCGAGACCCTGGCCACCGCAGCAGCTATCGCGGCCGTCCTCGTCGACAACGCCATCCCCACGGCAGTGGTACCAGCCGGCACCAGTACTGTCTAGCAGCGTCGGCAAGGATACCGACGACGCCGTTCGGGGCGTCGCCGTCGGCGACGGCCGGACCCGGGGTGGCACTGTCCCGATTGGGGATCGGTCGACGAGAAGTTGTGTGCTGCTGATCGTAGATGTCGCGTTGACTTGGACCTTGGTCCAGGTGCGAAGGTCGTGGAATGGATCTGACAACAACCTCTTCAACGACGCACCACGTGGGCGCTCTTGCTGTCTCGGCCGTGGCGGTGGGCACCATGCATTTCGGGACGGCGGTCGATGCACAGACTGCCATGTCGTGTCTGGACGTCGCCGCCGAAGTGGGCGCGACATTTTGGGACACGGCCAACAACTACGCGCTCTGGTCCGGAGTCGGCGACGAATCAGAGACCGTCATCGGCGATTGGTTCACCTCTCGTGGTCCGTATGCCCGCGATCGGATCACGTTGGCCTCCAAGGTCGGCGCCCGACCTCGGCCCGGTCATTCTGACCTCGACCACGTCCAGGGGCTGTCGGCGCGCGCAGTACGCGATCAGGTCACCGGCAGCCTGCAGCGATTGCGTACCGATCACCTCGATCTGCTCTACGCCCACATCGACGACCCGACCGTGGCACTGGCGGAGACCCTGGGTGTGTTCGATGAGCTCGTCCAGGAAGGACTGGTGCGTGAGATCGGCGCCAGCAACCTGACTGCCGACCGCCTGAAGGAAGCCCTCCGCACGCCGTCAGGTCATCGTTACCGAGCCTTGCAACAACGGTTCACCTACCTCCCGATCAGACCCGGTGCAGACACCGCACCCCAAGTGGTGCTGGATCTCGAGACCGAGAGAATTGCCTCCTCCGCCGAGATCACCCTGGTCGGATACTCACCCCTGCTGTCGGGCGCCTACACCCGCACCGACCGCCCACTGCCCGCCGACTACAGCACCCAGGACTCCCGTCAGCGGTTGGACGCGCTGCGATCGGTTGCCGACGAGGTCGGACTGGATCCAGGCCAGGTCGTGCTGGCCTGGATGAACCAGCGCCCAACGCCCGTACTGCCCATCGTCGGGGTCTCCCGCCCTGAACAGGTCCGCTCGGCATGGCATGCCGTCACGCAGGTCCTCCCGGACCACCTCATCGCCCGCCTTCAGGCAGCGCGAGCATGACGAACGCCGACGAGCAGGATCAGCCGGCAGGTATCGGTGAGGTTGCAGCTCGGGTCGGCCTCGACCCCGACACCATCCGCTACTACGAACGCCAAGGCGTCCTCCCGCCACCGGACAGGGACGCCGGCGGGCGTCGTAGCTACGACCCCGGCGCCGTCCACCTCATCGAGGTGCTCCTCCATCTGCGCGATACCGGCATGCCGCTGGCCCGTATCACCGAATTCACCCACCTCGTCGCACGCGACCCAGCCGGGGTACACGAACGACTCGCGCTATTGAAAGACCACCGGGCCGAAGTCGCCGAGCGCATCCGCACCTGGACGACATCACTGCACGTCATCGACCAGAAGATCACCGACTACCAAGCCCGAGCCGACAACGACGAGTAAGCACCCCGACCACGACCCGCGCCCACTGATTCGGAATGTTCGGAATTGGCCACGAACGATGTCCAATGGTGGCGAGGCAGCCGTCTGAGCCTGACCGGCGGCTGCTTCGCACGCAATCTCGTCCTCGTGGTCATCCCGGGTTGTACTCAGGGAGTCAACACTGCAATCTCGCTCCCGGACGGCACCTTCGACCGCGCGTCCGCGCGAGCAGACGACCTCGGCAAATCTGTCACCCGACACATCGATGCTGCCCTCGATCAGCTCGAAGCAATCGATGAATCCTCGGTTGACGCAGTTGCCAAGGGCCACCGTGTCCTGGCTGCCGACGACGATGAATGGTGATCGAACGCAGCGGCTTGTACTGGGCCGAGATTGGCCCAGCCATCGGTAGTCGACCGGCCAAACACCGGCCGGTTCTGGTCATCCAGGGCTCGTCCTACGACGAAAACCGATGGGCGACCGTCCTCATCGCTGTCGTCACCTCCAACACCGCGTTGGCCACGATCCCCGGCAACACCTTCCTGCCGGCCGTGGTCACCGGTCTGCCCCGCGACTCCGTCGTGAACGTCGCCGCACTGGCCAAGTTGGACAAGACCGACCTGAAGGACTGGATCGGCACGACACCGCAGTCGCTCATGACTGAGGTCGACCGTGGGCTCCGCCGCGTCCCGGACCTATGACACCCAGCCCGGGGACCGGACCGCGCGGGCACGACCGTTCGTCGTTGATCGAGTCCCACAGACGGTTTCGGGCCATGGCGATCAGGGCCCCGCTGGTGGGGTCGACCCGCATGAGGGTGGACCGGCCGGTTCGGGCTTCGGCAGGATCATCGCGCGAACCGGCTCCTGCGACGAGGGCAGCCACTCTGGCCGAAACCGCCCTACCTCCTGCCAGCCCCGGTTCAAGTACAAGCTCACCGCGTCGAGGTGCCCGGCCACCACGTCCAGCACAGGTGCCCCACCGCCGGCCAGCGCCCGCTCGGTGGCTCGGGCCAGCAGCGCAGAACCTATGCCGCGCCGGGCCAGGCGACGATCTGCAAACAGCACACTGATGCAGCGCAACTCAATGATCGGGACACCGAGCGCTGCCGCCCACATGTGCCCGAGTTCGTCGCTGGCGACTGATTGGATCGCGACGTGGCCGACGACGTTGCCGGCCAGATCCGCAACCCAGGCCTCGATCTCGGTGGGACGACGGAGGAAGTGCTCGGGTCCGCGATCTGGTGGCCACTGGAACGGGTACTGCGTCTGAGCCTGCTGCCTGGCAAGAATGTCGATGAGCGGTGGTAGGTCGACGTCGCACCGACGTCGAATCTGCACGTTGGACACCACCCGAGTGTAGGAGAAGGCGGTTCCTACTTCGTCGACCAATTCGATGCGGCGACGCACCCACTGACGCTGCGCCCGGCAGCCCGCCGCATACCTGTCGAGGAGTTACGGAGGGCGTCATCGCACCGATGGTGCCCGCCTCGTGGTGAGTCGCCGGGGAGGGAACCTGCAGACTCGGGTGATCGTCGGAAGCAGGCGAGAACTTGTCGAAGGCTCGTGCTGAAGGGGTGGTGCCGTCATGACCGTGGGTTCCGAAAGTTCTGCGCTTCCTGTCTCGCCCCGCTTCCTCAACCTCAACGTCTTAGTGCGGGACTCCGGTTACCACGAGGCGGCGTGGCGGGTGGGGGCGGATGCGCCGGAGGTGGTCCTGTCGCCGAGCCACTACGTCGACATCGCGCGCACCGCCGAGCGTGGCGTGCTCGACTCCCCTGTTTCTCGCCGACACCCCCGGCGTGGCCGAATTTCGTTCGGAGTACCTGCCAGGGGCGGGCTTCGACCCGATCGATCTGTTGTCGGCCCTCTCACTGGCCACCGAACACATCGGTCTGATCGCCACCGCGTCCACCACCTACAGCTACCCGTGGGACATGGCCCGACGGTTCTCCACCCTGGATTTCCTGAGCCGGGGCCGGGCGGGTTGGAACATCGTGACCACCGTCGAGGGCGCCGTGGCCGGCAACTTCGGCGACGTCCCGCATCCGCCGCGCAGCGACCGCTACGAACGGGCGGACGAATACGTCGAGGTGGTGCTGTCGCTGTGGGATGCGTGGGCCGATGACGCCGCCCCGATGTCCAAGCTCTCCGGCCGCTGGGGTGACCGCAACCGGATCCGTCCGCCGCGCCACCACGGCACCCACTTCGACGTGGACAGCTATCTGCCGTTCCCGCGATCGCCCCAGGGACATCCGTTCCTGACGCAGGCCGGCTCGTCACCGGCCGGTGTCGCGCTGGCGGCGAAGTACGCGGACGCGGTGTTCACGCCGCAGCGAGACCTTGCCTCGGCAATCAGTTTCCGGTGGAGCGTCAGGGACCAGGCCGCAGCGGGCGGCCGTCATCGTCAGGAAGTCCTGCTCTGGCCGGGGTTGTCGTTCCTGCTGGGCAGTACCGAGGCCGAAGCCGCGGCGCTGAAACAGGAACTCGAGGACGCCTCCAGCCCGGAGTTCCGGTGGCGCAACTTCGCGAACTTCGCCGGATTCGACTCCAGCGTGATCGATCCCGATGTGCCACTCCCGGCCGAACTCCTGGAGAGTGCACCCAGGAGCAGCTTCGCGGCGTCGCTGTTCCGGATGGCCGAAAACCGGGAGGCGAGCTTTCGCGATGTGGCACAACAGTTCTCGACGCTACCCGGCGGTCTCGACTTCACCGGTACCCCCGAGGGGATGGCAGATCTGATGACGCAGTGGTTCCGGGCCGGCGCAGCCGACGGGTTCACCATCATGCCGAACATGTTGCCCAGCCAGCTGGATCTGTTCGTCGACCACGTGGTGCCGATCCTGCAGAAACGGGGAGTCGCCCGCACCGAATACAGCGGCCGCACCTTGCGCGAGCACGTGGGACTCCCACACCCCGGTGGTCGGGCTTGACCCGAGTGCGGGTATTCGCGACGGCCCTGACGGTCGCTCTGTTGGTCCTGTTCGTCGGTCCCGGTGTGTGGGCCGTGGCCGCGGCTGTGGCCCCCGCACCGCCGTCCACACCGACTCCGTTCGATGCAAAGTCGGCCATTGCTGCGCTCGGCTCCCGGTCCATCGTCCGGATGGCGGGCGCACCGGCCTCGTTCGACCAGGCGCAGATCAGCGGGCGGATCCGCGGGACAGACGTCAAGCTCCTGCTCGTGCCGTTCCAGCCCTATTCCGCCGAGGCGGACCGGGAGGCCGAGAGGGCGCAGGAATCCATCGGTGGTCGGTCAGCGGTCGCACGCGGCGAGCAATGCCGGTGAGTCGGGTGATGGGTGCGCGCGTTCAGGGTCGTCCGTGCATGGTCACAGAGCGGTCAGCCAACGGTTCGTGATCTGCACCGCGCGCTCGGACAGCAGCGGCCCGCCGTGACCTTCGGTCTTTTCGATGATCAGCTCACTGCCTGGCCACCGTCATTGCAGCTGCCAGGCCGTGCCAGCCGGACCACTGACGTCACGACGACCATGCAGCAGCGCTCCCGGGATCCCGGCCAGCCGGTGCGCGTTGTCCAGAATGCGCTGCGCGCCGGGCAGGAAGCAGTCCTGCGACCAGTAATGGGTCACCAGGGTGGCGAAATTGGGCTCTTGTGACGTTCTCGTGGGTGGTTTGACCCCTGGTTGTGGGCGACACACCGGGCTGCGTATAGGTTCTGGCTTATCTAGGGTCAGTCACTATCCAGGAGCACGGTGTGCGCGGTGTAACGATATGGCGAAAGCTGCTCGGTGTCGAGCAACTGCAGGTGTGCGATGTGGCGTGGGAGGAGGCCGACGACCGGCAGGTGCTGGTCGTTTCGGTGCGTGCGACGAAGGGCGCCCGGAGTAGGTGCAGTCGATGCCGGCGTAGACGGCCGGGCTATGACCAGGGCGGCGGAACCCGGCGGTGGCGGTCGCTGGACTGGGGGTCGACGATGGTATTCCTGCAGGCTGCGGCTCCGCGGGTGAACTGCCGGACGCACGGGGTGGTCGTCGCGGCGGTGCCGTGGGCCCGACCCGGCGCGCGGGCAACCCGAGCGTTTGAGGACCAGTGCGCGTGGTTGGCGGCGCACACCGCTTCGTCGGTGGTGGCGCAGTTGATGCGGACGTCGTGGCGGCACGTGAGCGCAATCATCGAGCACGTCGTCGCCGACGGTTTGGCCGGCCGGGACGTGCTCGCGGGGCTGCAGCGGATCGGCATCGATGAAATCTCCCACCGCAAAGGCCAGCGGTATCTGACGTGCGTGGTCGATCAAGACTCCGGCAGATTGGTGTGGGCCGCACCGGGCCGCAACAGCGACACCCTGGGTCGGTTCTTCGACGAGCTCGGCCCAGAACGGGCGGCGGCGTTGACGCACGTCTCGGCCGACGGGGCGCAGTGGATCCACGACACCGTGACGGCCCGCGCGCCGCAGGCGGTGCTGGGATTGGATCCGTTTCATATCGTGGGGTGGGCCACCCGGGAGTTGGACAAGGTCCGTCGTCAGACGTGGAACACGCTGCGGGGTAGGAGTAGCTCTGCGCAGGCGTCGTCGGTGAAGGGCAGCCGCTGGGCATTGCTGAAAAACCCGGCGGACCTGTCCCCGGAGCAACGCGGGTCGGTCGCCTCGATCGCCCAGACCAACCGGCATCTGTATCGGGCGTATCTGCTGAAGGAGCAACTGCGCGCGGTGTTCCAGGTCAAGGGCCAGGCCGGCCGTGAACTGCTGGCCGGCTGGATCGCCTGGGCCCGCCGCTCCCAACTGCCCGGGTTCATCGCCCTGGCCGCAACGTTGAAGCGGTTCCAGCAGCTGATTTGGAACACCCTGATCCACCACATGAGCAACGCCCAATCCGAGGCCACCAACACCCACCTACGGGCCTTGACCCGCAGGTCGTACGGCTTTCACAGCCCAGAAGCGTTGATAGCCATGGCAATGCTCACCCGCGGCGGGTTATGCCCGCCGCTTCCCGGACGCTAAACCACCCACGAAAACGTCAGGAGACCCTGAAATATATCGATAGTGCGTCTGCGGGGCCTCGTCCACCAGACCGCACTGCGACGTGAGAGGTGTTTCGGTCACTACAGGTGAGCTGGTGCATCGACGACTTCGAACGAAGCGACACGGAACCCCGGACGCTTTCCCGCGACAGCCGACCCGTACCGGAATCGGTGACGGTATCCAGAGCCGTGGATTTGCCCGGTCGAACATCCGCGGGCAGAGATTATGCAGCGGATTCTGGCCGGACTTTGGCAGGATTTTGGCAGAGTTCGGCCGCGTTCGTCCACCCTTCTGCAAAGTGCGGCGATGATACAAGAGTTGCGCGGTCGTCAACGATTAACGCATCAAAGTTAGGCTCTTGTGACGTTCTCGTGGGTGGTTTGACCCCTGGTTGTGGGCGACACACCGGGCTGCGTATAGGTTCTGGCTTATCTAGGGTCAGTCACTATCCAGGAGCACGGTGTGCGCGGTGTAACGATATGGCGAAAGCTGCTCGGTGTCGAGCAACTGCAGGTGTGCGATGTGGCGTGGGAGGAGGCCGACGACCGGCAGGTGCTGGTCGTTTCGGTGCGTGCGACGAAGGGCGCCCGGAGCAGGTGCAGTCGATGCCGGCGTAGACGGCCGGGCTATGACCAGGGCGGCGGAACCCGGCGGTGGCGGTCGCTGGACTGGGGGTCGACGATGGTATTCCTGCAGGCTGCGGCTCCGCGGGTGAACTGCCGGACGCACGGGGTGGTCGTCGCGGCGGTGCCGTGGGCCCGACCCGGCGCGCGGGCAACCCGAGCGTTTGAAGACCAGTGCGCGTGGTTGGCGGCGCACACCGCTTCGTCGGTGGTGGCGCAGTTGATGCGGACGTCGTGGCGGCACGTGAGCGCAATCATCGAGCACGTCGTCGCCGACGGTTTGGCCGGCCGGGACGTGCTCGCGGGGCTGCAGCGGATCGGCATCGATGAAATCTCCCACCGCAAAGGCCAGCGGTATCTGACGTGCGTGGTCGATCAAGACTCCGGCAGATTGGTGTGGGCCGCACCGGGCCGCAACAGCGACACCCTGGGTCGGTTCTTCGACCAACTCGGCCCAGAACGGGCGGCGGCGTTGACGCACGTCTCGGCCGACGGGGCGCAGTGGATCCACGACACCGTGACGGCCCGCGCGCCGCAGGCGGTGCTGGGATTGGATCCGTTTCATATCGTGGGGTGGGCCACCCGGGAGTTGGACAAGGTCCGTCGTCAGACGTGGAACACGCTGCGGGGTAACAGTAGCTCTGCGCAGGCGTCGTCGGTGAAGGGCAGCCGCTGGGCATTGCTGAAAAACCCGGCGGACCTGTCCCCGGAGCAACGCGGGTCGGTCGCCTCGATCGCCCAGACCAACCGGCATCTGTATCGGGCGTATCTGCTGAAGGAGCAACTGCGCGCGGTGTTCCAGGTCAAGGGCCAGGCCGGCCGTGAACTGCTGGCCGGCTGGATCGCCTGGGCCCGCCGCTCCCAACTGCCCGGGTTCATCGCCCTGGCCGCAACGTTGAAGCGGTTCCAGCAGCTGATTTGGAACACCCTGATCCACCACATGAGCAACGCCCAATCCGAGGCCACCAACACCCACCTACGGGCCTTGACCCGCAGGTCGTACGGCTTTCACAGCCCAGAAGCGTTGATAGCCATGGCAATGCTCACCCGCGGCGGGTTATGCCCGCCGCTACCAGGCCGCTAAACCACCCACGAAAACGTCAGGAGACCCCGAAATTGAGCCGGAACCGCGGGTCGTCGTGCAGGAACGGGCCCGTTGGTCCAGTACTCCCGAGGCTGACGTGGATGTTCTCCCAGCGGTCCCATTCATCCGCCGCGACGGCCCGGACGGCCGGATCCGGATCCCGGAGCAGGTGGGCGTAGCCCTCGACCGGCCTGCCGGACTCTGCGCAGCCGACGTGGTCGGCGAAGCGGTACCACGCCTCGGGGAACACCACGCCGATGCCGGCCGTGATCCAGTCGATCTCCGCCCGTGCACCACTGGTGACCGCGTACAGCAGCACCGCCGAGCAGCGTTCCGGATGGCTGATCGCATAGGCCAATGCGAGGGTGGATCCCCAGGAGACGCCGTGCACCAGCCACTTGGTGACACCGAGACGCTCGCGGAGCGCTTCGATGTCGGCAACCATCATCTGAGTGGTGTTGTCCTGCAATGTCTCCAGCGAATCACATGCCCACGGCGAACTGCGACCACTACCGCGCTGATCGAACCCGATGATGCGATAGCCATCCGGGTCGAAGCGACGCCGGTACCCGCCCGTGACGGTGCCGTGACCGCCCGGGCCACCGTGCAGGTACAGAGCGGGTCGACCAGCCGGATTGCCGGCGGTTTCCCAGTACAACCGCGTCCCGTCGGGGCGGTCGAGGTAGCCGGACTCGTATGGATCGATGGGTGGGAACACCCGATGGACCCTAGCCAACCGCCCCGTCCACCACATCACCGGTGATCACGTCGTCGCGCAAACCCTGGGGCCGCCACTGACGTCGGGCTCACCGAAGCACCGAAGGGCTGGGCCTTGTGATGACCGGGGCTCGGCTGGTCGCCTTGGCAACTGCGCCGGGCCTCGAGGTCAGTTTCCCGCCCAGGTCGCCACAGTCAAGGGTGTACCTCCCACGCCTCGGCCGGTATCCCGATCAGCGGTGCACCACCGGCGTCGCGGATGACGAATGGGGCGACCCCGGCCAGCACCGCTTCCCTGGACAGGGCACTGTCGAACGGCTCGAGCACGAGCACTCACCCCACGACCTCCTCGAGCACTTCGTTCACGGGCCTGACCGGTGCGCAGTGCGTCGCGGGAGTCAGCCGAGCCATCACGGCAGCTGCGAAGCTGCTGCCGGCGGGGACGAAGCGCACGGCCCAGCCGACCAGCGCGTGCCGCGGTAATCGGTTGCTGGAGGTCACCTACCCGGGTTCGGGCAAATTGCTCTGGACGGTGCGGATCACGATCACCGCATCAACGGTGGCCGGCTGCCAGTCCGCTGCCGCAGGCGCGAGCGCACACTGCATTCCCATATCCGGGTCTCCGGGCATGATCGGCGCCGATGTCGTGTGCGGGGTATCGCAGTGCGAGGCGGCGTGGCTTTTCGCCGGTGGCTATCTGGTGGACGCGTTCGGCTACCTGACGGGTCCCGGCGGAGTTCCGATGACGTCGCACGCCCTGCCGGGCGTCTTGCCAATCGGCGTCGCGTCGCTTACCGCGCTCACCAGCTGACGTGGTCCACGTGGGCTGATACGACAGGAGGGCCGCTCCCCGTCGGTCGCGGACTGACACTCTCGGGACAACGAACTGGCGTCGAAACGCTGTCAGGGCCAGGACTGCTCAGCGCGCCGAACGTGGGCGAACGACTTTGTTCGACAGGCATTGTTTTGGTGGAAATGCGCGTTCGTGGTGCTCAGCCTGTCAGTGTCACGGCGAGTGCGAATGCGGCGGTGAATCCGGTGCCGGCGAGCCAGCCGAGTGCGATCATACGGGTGGGTTTCCAGCGCCGTGCCAGCAGTCCGATGGCTGCGAAGGCCGCAACCAGCGTGACGCGGGCCAATGCGGGCGTGATGGCTTGAAACGAGTACAAGCAGGTAAGTACGGCGAGGGTCGCGGCGAGGAAGGTGCTGATTGCCAGCATGAAGATGCTGGCGATGGAAGGCGGCGTGGGCGCGCGCTGTTCGCGCTGATCCAAGTTGTGGGCGTTGGTCTTCACAGCATCCCAGATCGCTGTGACCTGATCATCGGACAGCTCGGGCGTCCCCCTACGCTGGGTAAGAGCTTCACGCCATCGGCGCGCTGCGGTGAGTCCGTAAATGACATCGACACCGTTGATCGTCTCGACGTCATCGGGCTTGGAGACATCAGAGCGGGTACCGCCCCAGAGGAACAGCGCCGGTCGGACAACCTCGGGTGAGCCGTGCCGTAGCTCGGGTCGCCAGAGGCGGATGTCGCGGGCGTTGCGTTGCACCTGCAGGAGAGCCTTGTTGACGCGGTCGCTTTCGAGGCTCCATATGTCGGCGCTCCATTTCGTCTCGATGACGAGTACGCCGTGCCGGCCGACGAGCAGGTGGTCGATATCGCCGAACCGCAGCAAGAGATGATTGGCAATCCGCCAGCCGTGCCGGCGTAGAGGACGAAGTTCGCTGGCCGTCCAGACCTCGGCTTGGGCGCCCATCCCGAGCGGCGCACTGCCGGTCAGCTGCATGACCACGACAGCGAGCCCACCGAATACCAGCACCGTGGCTGCACCGACAACCAGGCCCCGGGCGAAGGATCCATGCACGACGAGCAGAACCGCGGCGGTGCAGCCCGCACCGAGCGCGACCCCGCTCAGCAGCCAGGCCCAGGACCGTTTGACGAAGGACCACTGCATCTTGCGGATCTCGCCGCGTATGCGTCGACCCGCACGAACGTCGCCCGCGAGTCGAAGCTCGCGCCAATCTCGCCGCTGCGTTTCGAACATCCCCTGAGCATGAACGTGAACATCGGAATTCCTCGACGAACTCGCCGACCGATCGTCTGCCTGCCTTCCGACCATCCGATAGATGATCCACCTTTGGGCGCCTCGACTGCCCCAGGCGACGGACGCGCCGAGACGGCACCTGCCCTGCTTTCCCAGCCGTGACTGCACTGTGACAGGCTCTTGGTTCACGTCGATCGAGAGGAGGTGCCACACCCGTGTCGATACCCGTTTGTGCGCCTTCTCGTGCTGACTGAGAAGTTCAGCCGGGAACGCCTTCCTCACAGAGGTGACCAAAGATGTGCATTCAGAACAACCCCAGACCGTGCGCAGGCTCCGCCGTCACGAGCAGCGAGCGCTCAGTCCAGCCGCGGCTACGCCCCGGCATCGTGCTCCGGGTCCAAGACGAGGAGTGCGAGATTTTGATCGACGGCCATCGGCGATGGGTTGGCTACGCCGCACAATTCCCACGGCCTCGCACGGAGCGGGTCTCGCCGAGCCATCTGGTAGCGGTCGCACGCACATCCGGCGGAACCGAGGTGATCGTGTGGAGGTGGTATGACGCGGTCGTCCTAGAGGAGCGGGTCGAAGACTCCACGCTCTGGGAGCCGGTGCACGGCGAGGTGAAGGTAACGCGCAGACCATCCAGTCAGCTTAACTCGCCTGGCACCCGCGCCTACCTGTCGGCCGGGTTGCCCGGGGCCGAGTGGTGGGTCGCCGGGCCGGTGGTCACCGACGCTCCAGACGCTGATGTCGAACTCGACGAGGTCGAGCGCCTCTATACCGAGAACAACCTCTGGGACGGTTTGACGTCCGGTTAGATGTCTGCCGGCGCCCGCAAAACATTCGGCTTCCACTACAGGCCCTACGACCATAGCTACTGGTAGATGTCGGACCGTCAAGTCCGCCATCGACCCTCGCAAATCCGCGGAGGGTTTGAACGTAGTGGGTCTTTGGCTGCGCCGTGGGCTCAGCTGTCCTTGTCGAGCCGGTTGAGCTGCTCCTGGGTCAGCTGGATCTCGGCGGCGGCGGCGGAGTCGCTGATCGAGGATGCCCGCTTGGCGCCAGGGATCGGGATGACGACGGGTGACTGCGCCAGCTCCCACGCGAGCGCAACCTGCTGGGCGCTCACCGACAGTTCCTGTGCGACCTCGGCGAAAGTGGGGTGCTTGGCCGCAAGCTCCTTCGCATCGCCCAGTCCGCCCAGCGGACTCCAGGGCAGGAAGGCGAGGCCGAGCTCGTCGCAGACGTCGATCTCGGGCCGGCTGCTGCGGAACGCTGGGGAGAACTGGTTCTGGACGCTCACCAGGGCATCGCCCAGAACGCCGTGAGCCAGACGGATCTGCGCGGGATCGACATTGGACAGGCCGATCATCCGGACCTTGCCCGACGCGTAGATCTCCTTCAGGGTCTCGACGATCTCGTCGAAACCGACCGCCGGGTCGGGACGGTGGTGCTGCCACAGGGTGATCTGGTCGACACCCAATCGGCGCAGGCTGTCATCGACGGCCGCGATCAGGTGATCATGCGACCCATCGACTCCCCAGCCGCCGTCCGCGGTGCGGGTGTGGCCGCCCTTGGTCGCCAGCACCACCTGGTCCCGGACCCCCAGTTCATCCAGCAGCCCGGCGATCAGGGTCTCGTTCGCGCCCTGCGTGTCGGCGCCCAGTTCCTCACCGGGCCCGTAGGCATCCGCGGTGTCGAACAGCGTGACGCCGGCCTCGAGGGCAGCTCTGACGGTCCCGGCGAGCTGCTCACGGGGCTGCGTCCCGGTCTGGTCGAAGGTCATCAACCCGAGGCCGATCGCGCCGACCTCGATGCGCCCGACGGTGCCATTTCCAATCTCACGTGTCTGCATTCCACCACGGTACATGGATGTGTACATCGATGTACAACGACCGCACGGAGGTGCCGGACAGACCGGCCCCAGGGCGCGGACCGGTCATCAGAGCCGGGTGCTCTCCCGCACGATGAGCTCGAAACCCGGTGTCGCCCGTCGTGAGTCGTGGTTCTGGTCAGCGTCGTGGCCGTCCAGTCGATCCTGGAGGAACCGCAGAGCGGCCTCGACGATGCCCGGCTTGTCCGGCCTCACCGTGGTCAGCGTCGGACTGGTGAACCGACCCTCCTCGACGTCGTCGAAGCCCGCGATGGCGACGTCGTGTGGAATCCGCAGACCTTGCCGACGAGCCTCGTGCACCGCACCCAGTGCCAACAGATCGCTGAAGCAGAACACCACCCTCGGGCGACGCGGACGGTCGAGCAGGTCCTTCATCGCACGCGCACCTTCGACTCGGGAGAAGGCCTCCACTTCGAGGTGCGGGATATCCCTGACCTCGATGCCCGCGCCGGTCAGTGCGGCATCGAAGCCGGCAGCCCGCAGTCGGGACGCATCATCCGTCAGTTTCCGTTGAAGACCGATCACTGCGATCTGCCGGTCGATCGAGAGGAGGTATTCGGTCATCTGCCGGGAAGCTTCCTCGTAGTCGATCGCCACCGAATCCCCGGAATGATCCGGCACGTGCTCGCCCAGCAGGATCATCGGCGTTCGTTGGGGCCGAAGGTCGGCGATATCGGCGGGAGAGAGCGCCGACGGGCTGTAGATCAGGCCGTCGATCAGCCGGCCGCTGAGACCCTCGACCACATGTCGCTCCCGATCCGGGTCGGCATCGGTCTGGTCCACCAGAATCGCCCATCCGAGACCGGCCGCCTGCCGGACGAGTTCGGAGGTCAGTTCGGCGAAGTAGGGCGAATCCAGGGAAGGTACCGCCAGCGCGATGATCCCCGACCGCCCGCTCCGGAGCGTGCGGGCGGAAAGGTTCATCCGATACCCGAGGCTGTCCAATGCGTCCTGTACGCGCTTGCGCGTCTGCGGTGTGACGTGAGGCCAATCCCGGACCACGTTCGACACGGTCTTGACCGACACCCCCGCCAGATCCGCGACGTCGCGCATGCTCACTTCGCCCACAGCACCCCTTACCGTCGATCTCCCAGTATGCCTGGACAGCCCCGGAAGCCCTCGACAACCCTGGACGCATCTGGTCGACCCCGACGGCCGGGCGCCGGCGGGGAACGCGCCGGCGGGGAACCCTGCGGACGTGGTCGGCTCGCTAGCAGCGACCGATCTCGAGCCGCCCGGGCGATACCGGACAGATCCGTCGGGATTCAGATCCTCCTGCAAGCAGACGTCGGGAGCTGCAGGGGCACTTTTCCCATAGCCCACTATTTGTCACGATGACGGATGCAAACTGATTTCCACTCCGAGGAGAATTCGAATTCGTCCCGGATCGACACGGTCGTGACTTCCGGGATCGACTATTCTTGATGGGCTCCAGCGATTCCAACTCAGCCAATGGAGGCTCCGATGAAGGCGCTCGTCTATCACGGTCCGGGAGAGAAAGCCTGGGAGGAGGTCGCAGACCCGGTCATCGCGCAACCGACCGATGCCATCGTCCGGGTGGACACCACCACGATCTGCGGCACCGACCTGCACATCCTCGCCGGCGATGTCGCGGCCGTCACTCAGGGTCGAATTCTCGGACACGAAGCGGTCGGGACCATCGTCGAGATCGGTTCCGCCATCGCCGGTTTTGCCGTCGGTGACCGGGTGCTGGTACCGGCCGTCACGAAATGTGGACGATGTGAGTACTGCCAGCGCAGCATGCCGTCACACTGCCAGAGCGTCGGAGGCATCGGCTGGATCTTCGGCCACCTGATCGACGGCACGCAGGCGGAGCTGGTCCGTGTCCCCTACGCCGACACCTCGTTGTACTCGATCCCCAGCAGCGTTTCGAACGAGCAGGCCATCTTCCTCGCCGACTCCCTTCCGACCGGATACGAGGTCGGCGTCCTCGCCGGCGGTGTGAAGCCCGGCGACACGGTGGCCGTCGTCGGTGCCGGCGCCGTCGGGCTGTCCGCGATCCTGACCACCGGGCTCTTCGGTGCCTCCAGGGTCATCGCGATCGACTCCAACAAGTTCCGGTTGGAGAAGGCGTTCGAGATGGGTGCCACCGATACCGTGGAAGTCGGACCGAACGTCGTCGCCGAAGTCCTCGCGATGACCGATGGTCTCGGGGTGGACGTGGCCATCGAGGCGGTCGGATATCCCGAGACCCTCCTGACGGCGATATCCCTCGTCCGGAGGCACGAGCGCCAACGTCGGCGTGCACGGTGCACCCGTCTCGCTGCCGATGCAGGACATGTGGATCCAGAACATCAAGCTCACGATGGGTCTGGTCGACACCGTCTCCATTCCGACTTTGCTCAAGATGGTGGCCAGCGGGCGAATCCCCTCGGAGAAGATGGGAACCCACACGTTCACCTTCGACCAGATCGACGAGGCCTACGAGGTCTTCCGCAATGCCTCGGCCAATTCGGCACTGAAGGTCATCATCAATCCCTGACAGCAGGTCGGCCACTCCCCCCAGATCGCGCGACGACCTGTCAGCCGCATGCAAGTGCCCCGGACCCGTTGGGCCCGGGGCACTGTGCTGCACCACTTGGTTCAACAGACGCCCCGACCGGACCTCACCGGGTGACGGTCAGGGCAGTGCTCGCCGATGCCGCCGCGACGACCGTGCTCCCGGAGTAGTCGACCGTCAGGTGGTAGCGGCCCGCCGCCAGCTTCGGAAGCGACACCGACACCCGACCACCCGACAACCGGGCCGTGCCAGAGGCCACGGTCCGGGCGCCGATCAGCACCCTCACGGTGACGACACCGGCCGCGATGATCGACGACGGGGTCGTCAGGACCCACACGCCGACGGTGGCTCTCGCCGACGCCCGGACCGATGCGGCCGCCGCCTGGACCCGCGCGGATGTCTTCACCACGACCAGCTTCGCCGTCCCCGCCGACGGTCCGACCGACGCGTCGCCGGCGTAGGACGCCCTGAGCCAGTGGGTGCCGACGGCCGACCTGCTCTGCAGGGTGATGGTCACCGCGCCGTGCGACAGCCGACCCTGGCCGAGCACCGCTCGCCCGTCGGTGATGGTGACGACGCCGGTCGCCGCCAGGCCGGAGACGCTCACGCGAACAGTCGCTCTCGCCGCGGATCCGTAGGCGACGGTGGTCGGCGACAGGGTGACCGAGGTGATCGAGGAGGCCTTGAGCACCGTCAGCGCAACGGTGTCGGAGGACGCCGAGTAGATCGCGCTACCGGAATAGCCGACCAGCAACCGGTAGGTGCCCGGCAGGAACGCACCGGCCCGGACGGTCAGTACCGCCCGGCCGCCGGACAGGACGACCTGTCCGACCTGCACCCCGTGCGAGGTGACCCGCACCGTTCCGGTCGGGACCGCACCCGAGCCGGCGACCCTGGTGCTCAACGTGACGGATCCGCCCGCCACCACCGAAGTGCCGGACAGCACTGCGACAGTATTCGACGCCAGCAGCGTGACGCCGGCCTTCGGCACCGAGACCTGGTGCACTGCCTCGATGTTTCCGGCCTGGTCGACCGCACGGTAGTGGACCAGGACGGCAGCCGGCCCGACCGTGACCGAAGTGCTTGTGGGCAGCCAGGAGCCGGTTGCAAGCTGGTACTCGACCCTGGACACCCCGGACGTGTCGTCCGCGGCGGTGAAACTCACCGTGCGGGCCACCTCGTCGACAATGGCGTTCGACACCGGGGCGGTCATGTCGACCTTCGCGGACCAGCTCGACGCCGCCGAGACGTTCCCGACGGCATCGCCGGCGGTCACCGAGACGGTGTGCCGGCCGTCCGTGATGAAGCTGATCGGCGCCGAGATCTGTGCGGCTGCAGCACCATCGACCACTGCCGAGACCACCGGGGAGGGATCGACGTCGTCGACGGCGGTGGCCGTCAACGTCACCGGACCCCGGTACCAGCCGTTGGTCCCGTCGGGAGCGACCGGATCAGACGAAAGGGCGACCGTCGGTGCGGTGGTGTCGGCGCCGGGCGCCGGGAGGGTCCAGACGTCCGCGAAGACTACTTTCGATCGGGCCCGCAATGGGTTCGGCCCGAGCTTCTTCCGCACCTTCCACTACTCATCGGCACACGAATGCCGGACGCCGGGCACTCAGCGTGAACATTTACGAACGTAGTTCTGCGAAGGCCTCGTGCTTGCGAATGCAAGCCCGGCACCTCGCTTCTCGCCCGGATCCTGATGAACCCGTCGGATGCGGCGACCGCGGCGATTCAGCGACCTGGGTCGTGCTGGGCCAACCAGTGGTTCAGGACCTCCACGTAGGCGTCCCGTTCCTCCACGTGAGGCATGTGTGCGGAGTGCTCGAACAGATGCCAGCTGGAGCCGGGGATTCCGTCCAGCAGGGTCTGTTGCACGGCCGGCCCTGCCTCGTCGTGGGCACCGGACACCAGCAGGGTCGGGAGCGCGATCTCCGACAGTCGGTCCCGCACGCTCCAGTCCTTGATGGACCCGATGACGTGGAACTCGCTGGGGCCGTTCATCGTGTGGTAGACGGTCGGGTCACGGTCGATCCACGCGAAGGACTCGACCACCTCGGGCGGCCATGGGTCGAGTCGGCAGACATGCCGCCGGTAGAACACATCACAGGCGGCCAGATACTCGGGATCACCGGTCGTTCCTGCTTTTTCGTGATCGACGAGTGTTTGCTGGACGTCGGCGGGCAACAACTCGCGCAGCCGGTTGCACTCGGCCAGGAACTCCGGGAACGAGGCGGCGGTGTCGGCGAGCACCAGGGAGGACAGACCGACCGGCGAGGTGAGTGCGTACTCCTGCGCCAGGAAACCACCCCAGGACTGGCCGAGAAGGTGGTGACCATTCTCCAATCCGAGAGCCTTCACCAGATTCTGCAATTCCTGGACGAACAGATCAACGGTCCAGAAATCAGCGCCCTGCTCCGGTAGGTGCGTACTCCTGCCGTTGCCCAGTTGGTCGTAGAAGATGACGGCGCGGCCGTTCACGGCCAGTTCCGCGATGGACAACAGATAGTCATGGGTCGCGCCAGGACCGCCATGGGCCACGATCAGCGGAGCCGGGCCGCGCGCACCCCGGTCGAGAGGCCCGCCCACGATTCGATACCAGGTCGACACCATTTCCGGACGGCCCTCGATCGTGACCTGTAAAGGCACGAGACCCTCGTCGGACGGGGACGAACCGAGAGTTGTGATGCTCATTCTGTCTCCTTTCCGGCAGCGGCCGCGAGGTCGGCCAGATACGCGGCGCCGATGGCCTTCAGCCGCTCGTGGGTTTCCGTGGTCGCCGATCGTCCCGGCACCCACGATTTGCGCACCTTGGCGACCGAGGTGTAGTTGGTGTCGCAGACATTCGCGATCGGAGACTCGACGACCTGCGAGAGCAGTTGGTAGGCATCGAGTTCGGAGAGCCCGCAGTCCTGCGCGACCCAGCGCAGCAGATCGAGCTGGGCGATGCGGAAGGCGTCCTCCAGCGGGCGCGCGGACCCGAGCGACATCAGATGGGTATCGGACTCGATCCGTGGCCAGGGCGCCGACCGGCCCTTGATCAGATCGATCACGATGACGGTGTTCATCGCGGTTTCCACTGCGACGCCGCAGGTCTCACCCTCGCCCTGTCTGGCGTGGCCGTCCCCGAGGCTGAACAGGGCCCCTTCGACCGACACGCCGAGAAAGCAGGTGACGCCGGCACGCATTTCGGGCGAGTCCAGGTTGCCCCCGTGCGCGTCCGGCACGAGGGCGGACCTGACCTCGAGGTTGGCCGGAGCCACCCCGACCGTCCCGTGCATCGGATCGATCGGCAACTCGACCCGATGCGCCGAGTCGTGGGCGGTGAAGGTGCAGGTCCGGGTGTCCAGGTCCAACGCCCAGATCCACACCCGCTCCGGTAGCGGAGGTTGCAGCGTGGCGGTGTGGACCGTCGAGGTGAGGGCTCCGAAGAGGGGGACGGTCGTCGATGCTCCCCAGTCACGTGCCGGTTCGATCGAGACGAAATGGATCGCGAGGGTATCTCCGGGCTCGGCCCCCTCGACGTGGAAGGGACCGGTCTGCGGGTTGAGGAAAGGAAAGTTGCAGACCAGCGAAACCAGATCGTCCTTACTGCGTACAACGCCCCCGAAACAGTCCTCGGTGAAGAGTTCGAGCAACGTCCCCGGACGCACGGTCGCCTTCGCAGCAGCGCCACCGAACGTCCAGACGAAGTCCTCCGGGCCCGGGTGGTAGCGGAAGATCTCGGCCGGTCGATTCATGTCGTTACCCTTCCTCATCTTTCGTCGGAGTCCGCCCGGCAAGCATCCCGGGGGCACAGCAGGGTGAATCTCCCATCATGTCTTTCATCGCGCTCGACCGATCGTGCACAGGGTCTCACCTGCGGCCGCGTCAAATCGGTCTGCGACTGCATAGAATCTATAACCATGACTGCGACCAATTCCCTGCCCACCCCGGGTGCCGCGCACCAACCACTGCGCGAGGTCGTGGCGGCGGAGATTCGTCGGATGATTCTCGGTGGTGAGCTGTCCCCGGGGGAGCGGCTCATCGAGGACCGCCTCGCCGAACGCCTGGATGTTTCGCGCAATCCCATCCGGGAGGCGATGCGCGTGCTCAGCAGCGAGGGATTTCTCGACGTCACGGCCAGGCGTGGTGCTTTCGTGGCCAGCATGTCGGCCCAGGAGGCGGAGAACCTGTTCGACGTCAGGCTCGCCCTCGAACCCCTGAGCGCCCGGCTCGCATCCCAGAAGATCCAGCCCGCCGGACTGGCCAGGCTGGAGGACATCCAGGACCGCGCCAAGACCGCCAAGACGAACGGCGATCTGGACGCCCTGGCCGATCTGAATACCGAATTCCACACCTGTGTGTTCGAACTCAGCGAGAACACCTACCTGGCCGGGATCGGCTCGCCGATGGTCAAGCGCAGCCAGTGGCTGTTCCGGCACAGTGCCTCCGGTCGGGCTCCGCAGTCGTGGGCTGAACACCAGGTGCTGATCAAGGCCATCGCTTCCGGCGACGGTGAGCTGTCCGAGGCGGAGGCTCGACGGCACGTACTGGCCGCCCGCGCCTCCTTCCGGCTACTGGTCTGACCGACCGCCACCCCGGGTCGTCGACCGACCGCAATTCTTCTTCGGCACTGTCCCTGGGCGTTCGATGTTGTATACAGTAGCCGAGACACCCAAGGCAAGGTCGCGGATGTCCCGCCACCCATCCGGACGCCCTCGAAACCCATACGCCGTCGAAACCCAGAGAAAGCGGTCATGTGACGTCAGCACCGTTCACCACGCGCCCCGAACTCACCGGTGACTTCGGAATGGTCGCCAGTACCCACTACCTCGCGTCCTCGACCGGGATGAGTGTATTGGAGCGGGGTGGCAATGCGGCGGATGCAGCAGTCGCGGCGGCCTTCGTCCTGCATGCGGTCGAACCCCATCTGAACGGGCCGGCCGGCGAGGCGCCGATCCTGCTGTGGGATCCCACGGAGGAGCGGGTGGAGGTCATCGCCGGCCAGGGCGTCACACCGCAGGCCGCGACCATCGCACACTTCGACTCGCTCGGCCTCACCGAGGTTCCCGGTACCGGCCTGCTCGCGGCCACCGTGCCCGGCGCGATGGCTGCGTGGTTGCTGTTGCTCCAGCGGTGGGGGACCTGGTCCCTGCGGGCGGTGCTCGAGCCGGCCATCGGAATCGCCGAGCAGGGCTGGCCCATGCTGCCGCAGATCGCCGAGACGATCCAGGCCGTGGCGGGAACCTTCCGGCGGGACTGGCCGACCTCCGCCGCCACCTGGTTGCCCGGTGACCAGGTACCCGCGGTCGGCAGCCGCATGACGAGTCCGGTGCTGGCCGCGACGTGGCGACGCATCATCGACGAAGCGGAAATGGCGGGCGCGGATCGCAGCCTGCAGATCGATGCCGCGCGGCGGGCGTTCTACGAGGGTTTCGTCGCAGATGCTATCGCCGCACATTGCACCAGGGAGGTCAGGGACAGCACGGGTGAGCCTCATGCGGGCTTGCTGACCGGGGACGACCTCGCCGGTTGGCAGTGTCCGGTCGAAGATCCGGTCACCTTCGACTACGGCCCCTACACCGTCTGCAAGACCGGTCCCTGGGGCCAGGGACCGGTTTTCCTGCAGCAGCTCTCACTGCTCTCCGGCTTCGACCTCGACGCCGCCGGCTTCCTGTCCGCCGACTACCTGCACACGGTCGTCGAATGCGGCAAGCTCGCCTTCGCCGATCGCGAGGCATGGTACGGCGACCCGAACGTGGTCGACGTCCCCCTCGCCACGCTGCTCTCGGAAGAATATGCGGTCACCCGCCGGGCCCTCATCGGCCCGGCGGCGTCCACCGTTCTCCGGCCGGGTCGACCGGACGGACGCGAGCCAGGGGTGGCCCGGCTGCGCACCGCTGCGAGCGGAACCGCAGGGGCAGCCGGAGCCGGTGCGGCGGGAGCGGGCGAGCCGACGGTGGCCGGGTTCGACGCCGCCGGTCCTGCTGCCCTCCCGGGCGGGACCGGGGTGGACGCCGACGGGACGACACGGGGCGACACCTGCCACCTCGACGTCGTCGACCGCTCCGGAATGATGATCTCCGCAACCCCCAGTGGCGGCTGGCTGCAGAGCTCCCCGACGATCGCGGACCTGGGTTTTCCGTTGGGCTCACGGGCTCAGATGGCCTGGCTGGAACCGGATCTGGCTTCTTCGCTGAGGCCCGGCAGCAGACCGAGAACGACTCTGTCGCCCTCCTTCGCGCTCAGGGACGGCCGACCCTGGCTGGCTTTCGGCACGCCGGGCGGTGACCAACAGGATCAGTGGTCGTTGATGTTCTTCCTGTCGCTGGTGCACGGCCGGCTGGGACTCCAGGCCGCCATCGACGCTCCCAACATGCACAGCAACCACTTTCCCAGCTCGTTCTGGCCGCGGCGCTCCGCCCCGGCCGAGCTGGTCGTCGAGCCCCGGTTCGGATCCGAGGTCATCCAGGACCTTCGAGGCCGCGGTCATCTGGTGGAGGTCGCCCCGGACTGGACTCTCGGCCGCCTGAGCGCCGTCGCCGTCGATCCGACGACGGGCTTCCTGCGAGCGGCCGCGAATCCGCGTGGAAGCTACGGTTATGCGGTTGGGCGGTGAACCTGGGGACCGGGCTCCTGCTGGGTGGGGCCGGCGTCCTGGCCGGGGCGTTCAACGCCGTTGCCGGTGGCGGGTCACTGATCTCGTTCCCGGCGTTGCTCGCCGCCGGATACGGCAGCGTCACGGCCAACGTCACCAACACGGTGGCCCTGTGGCCGGGATATCTCGGCGGTGCGGTCGGCTATCGCAAGGAGTTGGCCGCTGATGTCCGTAGGTTGACCATCCTGGGAGCCGTCAGCGTGGTCGGCTCGGCGATCGGGTCGCTCCTGTTGCTGACCGCGCCGGCGGCGACCTTCACGGCCCTCGTTCCCTGGCTGATCCTCGGCGCCACCGCGATCTTCGCCGTGCAGCCTCTTCTCGCCGCCAAGGTCGCCCAGCGGCGAGAGGCCGGCCACCGTGACCGGGGGGCCTGGGTCTACCTCGGTGTGCTGCTGTCCTCCGTCTACGGGGGTTACTTCGGTGCCGGTCTGGGCATCATGCTGTTGGGAGTCCTCGGCACTCTGCTGCCATTGGGCCTGCAGGCGATCAACGGCCTCAAGAACGCGCTTTCCCTGGCCATCAACACGCTGGCCATGATCGCCTTCGTCATCTTCGGGCCGGTGGCCTGGCTGCCGGTGGTGATCATGGCCGTGGCCAGTCTGTTGGGCGGCTACGTCGGGGCCAGGATCGCTCGGCGGCTTCCGGTTCGTGTGCTGCGCACGGCCGTCATCGTGTTCGGCACCGTCGTGGGCCTCAAACTGCTGTTCTGGTAGTCAATGGTTACCCGGCCCTCGCGACAACCGCCCGACCATTGCGTCATCCGGTGTTCGCCGCGTCATTCGGGGGACGGCGGATGGAATCAAGAAGTAGCCCAGATGCGCCTCGGTGTTGACACGCACGAAACAAACATGGTCTTGAATTCCCGTATACAACATACAGAGCCTTCAAGGGCTCTCTCGTGTGCAGACCCAGGGAGTTCATCCATGACAGAGCACCTCAACCGAGACGTGACCGACGCGACGCCTTCGGCGATGGCGCCGTCGACACCAGGACCGTTGAATCCGGTCCTTCTCTCCTCCAGCGCCGCCCGCCGGTTCTCGCGGCGCAGCATGCTGGGACTGGGCGGCGCCGTCGCCGCCGGGTTCGCCCTCGCCGCGTGCGGCTCGTCCAGCACGTCGGGTGCCACTGCCGCGTCGTCGACGTCCGGGGCCGGCGCTGCCGTCCCTTCCGCGGCACCCGTCGCAGCGGCCGCCGGCGGCAAGCTGGTGATGGGTATCTCGTCCACCCCGGACACGCTGGATCCCGGTGCGACCGGCCTCGCGCTCACCCTGCTCATCACGTTCGCCTTGTTCGACCCCCTGGTCTGGTGGCTGCCGGGCAAGAACGGCGCGGCCAGCGAGTTCCATCCCGGACTTGCCACCAGCTATACGGTCTCGGCCGATGCCACCACGTACACGTTCAAGCTCCGCACCGATGTGACCTTCCACGACGGCACCAAGTTCGACGCCGCAGCGGTCAAGGCGACCTACGACCACGTCGTGGACCCGGCCACCAAGTCGAAGAGTGGACTCGGCGCCCTAGGTCCCTACAAGGAAACCAAGATCATCGACGCCTCGACCGTGCAGATCATCTTCTCGGCACCCAATGCCGGTTTCCTGCACCAGCAGGCGGCCGGGAACTTCGGCATCATCTCCCCCACGGCGCTGGCGAAGTACGGTGTCACCGGATTCGGGAACCACCCCGTGGGGACCGGCCCGTTCACCTTCGGCGAGTACGTCGCGGGCGACCACCTGACGTTGAAGAACAATCCCGACTACAAGTGGGGCCCCACCGTCCTCGGCACCGGCCCGGCCAAGCTCTCGGAACTGACCTTCCGCATCGTGCCGGACGACAGCGGCCGCTACAACGCGTTGCAGGCGGGCCAGCTGCAGATCGCGATGAACCCTCCGGCCAACGACATCTCGGCGGCGTCGAAGTCCGGCAAGTTCACCCAGCTGACGGTTCCGTCGATCGGTACGCCCAGTGGCATGCCGATCAACGTGACCAAGTTCCCGACCGACGACATCAAGGTCCGGCAGGCCATCATGTATGCGGTCGACCAGGAGAAGCTGACCAAGGACGTGCTGTTCGGGGTCGACGTCCCCGCCCACAGCGTGCTGACCCCGATCACCCCCGGGTACAGCAAGCCCTCGAGCGCGCTTTACTCCTACAACCCCGACAAGGCCAACGCCCTGCTCGACTCGGCAGGCTGGGTCAAGGGTTCCGACGGGGTCCGAACCAAGGGCGGCAAGAAGCTCTCGCTGGAGATCCTGCTGTTCACCGGCGGCGGGTTCGAACTCCCCGCGCAATTCGTCGTCTCCGAACTGTCGAAGGTCGGCTTCACGTCCAACACGACCGTCCAGCCGTTGGCCACGGCGCAGGGCTCGTTCAACGCCGGCACCCACAATCTCGGGGCGTTCGGCTACTACGGCGCAGATCCGTATCTGTTGAACATCTGGGCCAATTCCGACGCCATCAAGTCCGGCTTCAACTGGTCGCACTATTCCAACCCCCTGGTGGATGCGAAGATCGCGAAGGCCAACGCCACGGCCGCCGACGCGGCGCGCAACACCCTCTACGAGCAGGTGGGGACCACCTTGATGCAGGCCGCCATGTACCTGCCGCTGTGGGACGTCAACGGTGCCTTCACGATGGCCCCGTCGGTGAAGAACGTGAGCACGACCCTGAACGGATACATCCTCTTCCACGGCACGCAGGTGGACTGAGGGATGGATTTCGTCCTGCGCAGACTGGCTGCGGCGGTACCGGTGTTGTTGGGCATCACCATTCTCTCGTTCCTGTTGATCCATCTGATGCCGGGTGACCCGGCCCAGATCATCCTCTTCGGGTCGAATTCCACTCCCGAGCAGATCGCTCAACTACGTCAACAACTCGGTCTGAACGATTCACTCCCGCGTCAGTACCTGGATTTCCTCGGTCAGCTGCTGCACGGCAATCTCGGTACCTCCTACGCGACCCAGAACTCGGTGGCCCACGAGCTGCTCTCCCGGACGCCGAGCACCCTGATACTGACCTTCTCGGCGCTGGCGGTCGCGGTGATCATCGGGGTACCACTGGGTCTGGTGGCCGGGGTGCGGCCGAACTCGTTGTCGGACAGGCTCTGTCGTGGATTCTCGTTCCTGGGCGTAGCCATCCCGTATTTCTTCCTCGCGCTCGTTCTGGTGCTGTTCTTCAGCGTCAAGCTGCAGTGGGTTCCGGCCATCGACGACGGCTCGATCGCCTCGCTGATCATCCCGGCGGTCTCACTGGGCTGGGGTTACTCGGCGATCCTGACCAGATTGGTACGCGGCAGCATCATCCAGGAGTTGCGTTCGGACTACGTGAAAGCCGCTAGGGCGCACGGTGCCTCGGAGTTCCGGGTGCTGATGCGTCACGCCCTGCGGAACTCGTCCATCCCGGCCATCACCACGATCGGTCTGCAGTTCGGGAACATCCTGACCGGCGCGGCGATCACCGAGGTGATCTTCGGCCGTGCCGGCATCGGCAGCTTCCTGGCCACCTCGATCACCAGCAAGAACATCCCGGTGGTGCAGGGTGCGGTGGTCCTGATCGGCGGGGGCTACGTGGTGATCAACCTGATCATCGACCTGATCGTGGGTGCGGTCGACCCGCGTACCCGCCTGGCGACGGCGGCGGCATGAGTAGGCATCTTGGGCGAGTGCGAGCGGGGCACGAGCAGGGTACGGGCAGATGAGCGGAGCGAATGAGCGATGAGCCAGGATCAAGCATGAGTGCGTCGAACATCGTGGTGTTGACGGCAGAGGCCGGCCTGCTGCCTGCGGCCGGAGGTGGTGAGAGCGATCCGGGACGGCGCACGTCCGCCGCACGACGTCTTCTCTCCCGCGCGGCGGTGACCGTCTCGTTGGTCCTCATCCTCGTCGTGCTGCTCGCGCCGGGCCTGCTCGCGCACCAGGATCCGATCGCCACCGGCGACGACATCCTCACCGGGCCCAGCGGCACGCACTTGTTCGGTACGGACCAATTGGGTCGGGATGTGTTCAGCCGCAACATCTACGGGGTGCGCCCGGTGCTCGTCGCCAGCGTCTGCGGTGTGCTCGTCGCCGCCATCGCCGGCGTCGCCATCGGGGTGATCGGCGGTTCGGGCCCGCGCTGGGTGCGAGCGGTGACCATGCGCATCGTCGACGTCCTGCTCGCGCTACCGGTGTTGTTGATCGCCCTGATCCTGATCTCCACCGTCGGGTCGGGGGTGCCCTCCATCGTGCTGGCGGTCGGCGTCGCCTTCACGCCGGGCTTCGCCCGCGTGGTCGAGTCATCGGTCCGCAGGCTTCGCTCGGTCGAGTTCGTCCAGGCGGCCAGGGTTTTCGGATCCACCTCGTCCCGTACCGCGGTGCGGCACCTGCTGCCCAACCTTGCGACCGAGGTGGTGGTCCTGGTCAGCAGCGGTGTCGGCTGGGCCGTGCTCACCGCCACCACCCTGAGCTTCCTCGGGCTCGGTGTGCGGCTGCCCGCACCCGACTGGGGTAGCGACCTGGCGGCCGGCGCGTCGAACCTCTCGATGGCCTGGTGGCTCTCGACCTTCCCGGGCATCGCCATCACCCTCACCATTCTGGTGACCAATTTCCTGGGCGACTACGTCATGACGGTGCTCGATCCCCGGCACGGCCGCCGGCGGACCTCGTTCCGCACATTCCTGTTGCCACGGCTGCGGGACGAGAGGAAGACGGCATGACCGACCCGACCAAGCCCACCCGTGCGGTGGTGGGGCTGCGTCCGGCGCCGACCGGAGCCCTGCTGGAGATCACCGGACTGCAGACCGAGATCGTCACCAGGGACGGCCGGATCCGTCCGGTCGACGGCGTCTGCCTGACGATCAGACCGGGTGAGACGCTCGGCCTCGTCGGGGAATCGGGTTCGGGCAAGACCATGACGGCCATGTCGATCCTGCGGCTGCTGCCGCCGGGCGGCGGCATCACCGGTGGAAGCGTGAAGTTCGGCGGACGGGAGCTGACCGGCCTTCCCGAACCCGAGATGCGCAGGCTGCGCGGCAGCGACATCGGGATGATCTTCCAGGACCCGATGACCTGTCTCAACCCGACCCGCACCATCGGCAGCCAACTCATCGAGGCGTACCGCATCCACCGGGGAGGCTCACTGCGGGCGGCGCGCACCAGGGCCAGGGAGGTGCTGGGTCTGGTGGGGATGCCGAGACCGGGCGAACGGCTGGGCGACTATCCGCACCAGCTGTCCGGGGGGATGCGGCAACGGGTGATGATCGCACTGGCCCTGGTCTGCGAGCCCGCACTGCTGATCGCTGACGAGCCCACCACCGCGCTCGACGTCTCCATCCAGGCACAGATCCTGACGTTGCTCGATGACCTCAAGGCACGACTGTCCATGGGGATCCTGCTGGTCACCCACGATCTCGGCGTCATCGCCGGCCACGCGGACCGGGTGGCGGTGATGTACGGCGGGCGCGTCGTCGAGCAGGCCTCGGCCCTGGATCTCTTCGCCGATCCCCGGCACCGCTACACCGAGGCACTGTTCGAGTCGATGCCGACGCTCGAACTGGACAGCCGACGATCACTGGCGGCGATACCCGGGACCCCACCACGCCTGAGCGGGCTACCGGCCATGTGCCGGTTCGCTCCGCGCTGCCGGTTCGCCACCGACATCTGCCGGATCGAGGATCCGCAGTTGGTCGATTCCACACCGGATCATTCCTACGCCTGCTTCCACCCACGACAGGAGGCCGAGGCCGGTCAGGTTCCGGACGACACGGACCTCAGGGCCCAGCGGCCGATCACGCCGGATGCCCCCCTGCTGGAGTTGCTCGACGTGCACCGGGACTTCCGTCTCCGCGGAGGGCTCCCGTTCCGCCCACGCCGCGAACTGCACGCGGTCTCCGGTGTCACGCTATCGGTCCGGGAAGGCGAAACCCTCGGCCTGGTCGGTGAATCCGGCTGCGGCAAGACCACCATCGGCCGGATGATGGTCGGTCTGGAGAAGCCCGGCTCCGGTAGCGTGCGGTTCCAGGGCACCGACATCACCCGGCTGGGCGCGGGTGACTTCCGCAAACGGCGGCGCAACCTGCAGATGATGTTCCAGGACTCGTCCGCGGCCCTGGATCCGCGGATGACGGTCGCCGCCCTCGTCGCGGAACCGCTCGCCGCGCAGGGCTCCGGAAACCGCCGCGAGAATCAGGCGCAGGTCGCCGAGTTGCTGGACGCGGTCGGCCTTCCGGCCGATGCCGGCGGCCGTTACGCACACGAGTTCTCCGGCGGGCAGCGTCAACGGATCGCCATCGCCAGGGCGTTGTCGCTGCGGCCGAGGGTGATCGTCGCGGACGAGCCGGTGTCGGCCCTGGACGTGTCGATCCAGGCCCAGATCCTCAACCTGATGCGTTCGCTGCAGGATCGCTACGGGCTCACCTACGTGGTGATCTCGCACGATCTCTCGCTGCTGAAGTATCTGGCCGACCGGATCGGCGTGATGTACCTGGGCAAATTGGTCGAACTCGGTGACAGTGCCCAGGTGTACTCCTCGCCCCGGCATCCGTACACGGCCGGCCTCATCGCCTCGATTCCCGTTCCGGATCCACTGCGCGCGCGGGGTCAAGTCTCTGCGGCCCTGGGAGGCGAGTTGCCGTCGGCGATCGACCCACCCTCTGGCTGTCGATTCCGCACGAGATGCCCTCTCGCCACCGACCTCTGCGCCGAGCAGGAGCCGGTGCTCGCACCCACCGAGGATCGCCACGCGGTGGCGTGCCACCATCCACTGGACACCCAGACCCTGATCGCTGCGCCATAATTCTTGGGAACGCCATGACCGTGCACCATCTGGATCCGGAGACCGGGACCACCATCGACTACTTCTCCCGCGATGCATCGCCGGTCCTGACCGTCGACCCCGGCGACACGGTGATCGTCCGCTCGCTGGACGCCTCCGGTTTCCTCGAGCGCCAGCAGACGCCGGGCGAGCAGCGACCGACCATGTTCGCCGAGCCGCGCGGCCATTGTCTGACCGGACCGATCGCCGTTCGCAGCGCGGAACCCGGTATGGTGCTGGCGCTTCGCATCGATTCCCTCCGGCCGGACCCCTGGGGCTGGACGGTGGCCGCGGCCCGCGACAATCTGCTGAACCGTCGACTGGGCCTGACCGAGTACCCACCGTCGTGGCTGCTCTGGGAGATCGACGCAGACGCGGGTACCGCGACCGACCAGTGGGAGCACGTGGTCCGGACGGATCCGTTCCTCGGGGTGATGGGGGTCGCGCCCGCGGATCCCGGTGAACATTCCACCATTCCGCCCCGCGCGGTCGGCGGCGGCAACATCGACTGCCGGAGCCTGGGCGCGGGTTCCACCCTCTACCTGCCGGTGAATGCCCCGGGGGCGCTGTTGACCCTGGGCGATGGTCACGCAAGACAGGGCGACGGGGAGGTCTGCGGTACGGCGATCGAATGCCCGATGACGACGCAGGCGACCCTCGACCTGGTCACCGCCCCGGCCATCCCGGGAATCCACGCCGAGACTCCCTCCGGTCGCATCACTTTCGGATTCGACACCGACCTCAACGAGGCGATGGCGCAGGCCCTGGACGCCATGCTCGGCTGGATGCAGGTGCTGTACGGGCTGGACAAGGCGGCGGCCATGGCCTTGGCCAGCCCGACTGTCGACCTACGGGTCACTCAGGTGGCCAACGACGTATGGGGCGTCCATGCCCTGCTACCGGTCGGGGCCATCTCATGAACTGGCCCGTCGTCGACGGCACGTTCGCGCTCGGTGACCTGCCGGTCGAGCGAGGCGGCATCATCACCGACGCCCGGATCGTCTGGCAGACCCACGGGACCCTCTCGGCCGACCGGGACAACGTCATCGTCTATCCGACGAGCTATTCCGCACAACACGACGACCTGACCTGGCTGATCGGTCCGGATCAGATCCTCGATCCGGAGCGGTATTTCATCGTCGTCATCGACATGTTCTCCAACGGCCTGTCCTCCGGCGCGGCCGAGACACCGGGATTTCCCCCGGTGGTCACCCCCGGCGACAACGTGTCGGCCCAGCGGCGTCTGCTCCTCGAACACTTCGGAGTGAGCAAAATTGCTGCGGTGTACGGCTTCTCGATGGGGGCCATCCAGGCCTACCACTGGGCGGCCAGGTTCGGGGACGACGTCGAGCGGGCCTTCATCGTCTGCGGCAGCGCCCGGACGTCCCTGCACAACAGAGTTTTCCTCTCCGGGTTGCTCCGCACCCTGGAGGCGGCCCCGGAACATCGCGGCGAAGGCCAGTTCACCGAGGAGCCTGTCCTGGCCCTGCGCGCTTTCGCCCACATCTACGCGGGCTGGGGCCTCAGCCAGGATTTCTATCGCGAGGAACTCTTCCGCACAGCGCTCGACGCACCCGATCTGGACACCTTCCTGCAGACCGACTGGGTGGAATCGTTCGCCGAGAACCGGGCCGCCAACCTGTACGCGCAGGCGATGACCTGGATGGTGGCCGACATCAGTGACGGCGAACCGTATCTCGGTGATCTGCCGGCGGCGCTGGCCGGCATCACCGCGAGAGTCGTGCTACTGCCCACCGAGACGGACCTCTACTTCCGGGTGGCGGACAACGAGGCCGAGCTGCCATTTCTCCGGCACGCCGAATTGAAGGTGATTCCGGGGGTGTGGGGGCACCGGGCCGGCAACCCGAGAGGTATTCCGGACGCTTTCCACTTCCTGAAGACGGCCGTGCGGGAGACGTTGGAGCGCTGACGGGTCAGGACATACCCTGCAGCGGAACCGCAGTCGGACGATCGACGGTACTGCCCACCGGGTTGGCCCGTCCCGTCTGCGCCGAGCGCAGCAGACTCTCCATGACGTCCAGCACGTGGTAGGCGAGGGCACCGCCCGCTCTGGGCGAACCTCCGTCCGGCGTGGAGGCCAGATCGGCGATGCCGATCCCCCGGCTCGCATCCAGATACCCGGCCGACACCGGAACGGTGGTCCAGCTCGTGCTGCCCAGCGTCCGGATCTGCACATCGCCCTCGAAATGATTGGGGTCGGGGACGATGAGAGAGCCCGATTCGCCGTGGATCTCGATGTTCGCCGAGCGGGTGGCCACCGCATCGAAGCTCATCACGACGGTCGAGAGCGCACCGCCGGCGTGGGTCAGCACACCCGTGATGTGGGTATCGGTGTCGACCGGTACGACTTCACCCCGACGCGGACCGGAGCCGATGGTCCGGGTGGCTCGCGTCCGGCTCGACGCTCCCACCACGTGGGTGACCGGACCGAGCAGCGTGACGAGCGCACTGAGGTAGTAGGGGCCCATGTCCAGCAGTGGCCCCCCGCCGGGCTGGTAGTAGAAATCCGGGTGGGGATGCCATCGTTCGTGCCCGGGGGTGACCATGGTGGCGGTCGCGGCGATGGGACGGCCGATCAGGTCGTCGTCGATGACCTTGCGGGCGGTCTGGATCCCGGTACCCAGGACGGTGTCCGGAGCGCAGCCGATCATCACGCCCGCCGCGGACGCAGCTCCGAGGATCTCCCTGCCCTGCAGGGTGTTCAGCGCGAGGGGCTTCTCCCCGTAGACGCTCTTGCCCGCGCTGATCGCCTGGAGTGCGATGTCGGCGTGGGCGGCAGGGATGGTCAGGTTCAGCACCAGGTCGATGTCGTCGGCAGCCAGCAGCTCACCCACGCTGCATGCCCGGACGCCGATCCGTCGGTCTGCGACACCGGCCCCCAGCTCGGGGTTCAGGTCCGCGACGGCGACCAGGGCGACCGATCCGAGCCGGTCGAGCGTCCCGAGGTACTGGGCGCTGATGGTGCCGAGGCCGACGATGCCGACTTTCAGCGGCTCGCCCACAGCAGTCCTCTTTCGATGATCGCCTTCACGTTGGAATTCTGCAGGATGTCGACACGGTGGCCGGCGGTGGTGACGAAGATCCGGCCCTGACCCCATTGCCTGGTCCAGATCGCCGGCGACACCACCGGTCTGGTCCATGGGTCCCACGCACGAACCTGTTGGGTGGTCGTGGCCAGGACGTCGACGTAGGAGTCGCACAGCACCCAGTACTGCTCCGTCACCAGCGGGAAGTCAGGAATGCCGATGGTGATCGGATGGGCCGAGGCCGCCGCCGACATGGTGACCGTGTACGGCACGTAGTTGTCCGACTGCTCACCCGTCCGCTCGTCCGGATGTCGACCCGGATGGCAGGCGAACTGCCCGCCGATCAGGTGGAGGTAGTCCGAACTGTTCCGGTAGGAGTCCGCGATACCGCCGTGCCACCCGGCCAGACCGGTACCGGCCTCGACGGCGGCGCGCAGACCGGCAAGCTCGGCCGGCTCGATGGTGGACATCGTCATGCACTGCATGATCAGGTCGACCCCGGCCAGGTAGTCCGCGTCGGCGTAGATCTTCGGCGAATCCTCGATCCGGACGTCGTACCCGGACGCACGTAGATACGGGATGAACAGATCGGTGGCCTCCACCGGTTGGTGGCCGTCCCAGCCACCACGAACCACCAGGGCATTCTTGCTGACGGACACGCTCTTCCCCTCGCTATTTGCTGAAGCCGGCGGTCAGGCCGCTCAGCAGCTGTCGCCGTCCGATGGCATAGAGCACCAGGATGGGCAGGGTGGTCAGCACGACCGAGGCCAGGATGGCCGGGACGTTGACGCCGTACTGACCCTGGAACGTCCACAAGCCCAGTGGCAGCGTACGTTTACTCGGGCTCTGGGTGAGGATCAACGGGAGCAGAAAGCCGTTCCAGACCCCGAGACCGTTGTAGATGGCCACCGTCACCAACGCCGGCCGGGTCAGCGGCAGGGCCAGCCGGTACAGCGTGGTCCATTCGCTGGCACCATCGACCCGCATGGATTCGAAGAGCTCCTTCGGGACGTCCCGGATGAAATTCGACAGGACCAGCACCGAGAGCGGGATCGAGAAGGCGATGGACGGCAGGATGATCGCCAGCAGGCTGTCGTACAGCTTCAGCTTGATGATGATCAGATAGACCGGAATGATGGTGGCCTGCAACGGTATCGCCAGACCCATCAGGAACAGCCAGTTGATCGACCGCAGGAACCGGCTGTTTCCCCTCACGATCGCGAAGGCGGCCATGAACGAGACCAGCAGGGTGGGAAGGATCGTGCCCAGCGTGACGATCACGCTGTTGACGAAGTAGGTCGCGAAATCCGACCTGATCACCAGGGTGTAGTTGGACAGGGTCGGAGACGTCGGCAGTGCCAACGGGTTCGTCGCATAGTAATTCGCCTGCGTCTTCAGGCTGGTGACCACGATCCAGTAGATCGGCAGGATCACGACGACCAGCCAGATCCAGCCCGCGGTTCCACCGAGCCAGTTTCGCCCGTGCCTGCGTTGATTCCGGCGGATCCTGGAAGGGACCTCCCGCTCGCGGTCGACGGAGGTGGTCAGAGTGGCGGCCATCTCAGACACCGTCCAGTTGACTCACGGCCGCCGTACCGCCGCCGATCCGGCGCAGCAGCAGCGCCAGGGCCAGACCGACGAGGACGAGGATCACCGCAATGGCACTGGCCGGGCCCATCAGGTTGGCCTGGAAGCCGGTCGAGTACATGTCCAGCGCGAGAACACGGGTGGCGTCACCGGGGCCCCCGGCGGTCAACACGAAGATCAGGTCGAAGAACGTCAGCGAGCCGACCACCATCAATGTGGACGAGGTGATGATCGTGTACTTCAGCTGCGGCAGCGTGATGCTCCAGAACTGTCGTATCCGTCCTGCTCCCTCGATCTCGGACGACTCGTACATCGACCGTGGGATCTGTCGCACCGCGCCCTGGTAGATCAGCGAATGGAAGGGGATGAACTGCCACGACACGACGAAGATGATGACACCGACGGCCAATTTGTCGACGCCGAGCCAGTCCTGGGTGAGGAATCCGATGTGCAGTCCCGCGCCCAGGCCGAAGTTGGGATCGAGCAGCGCTTTGAAGGTGATGGCGATCGCAGCGGAACTCAGCAGGACGGGGATGAAGAACATCACCGCCAGCACCGCCCGATAACGTTCACGGCCGGCCAGGAACACACCGATGAGAATGCTCGCGGGGGTTTGGACGGCCCAGGACAGCACCATGATCAGGAAGGTCACGAACAGGGCGTGCGGAAGGCCGGGATCGGACAGCACGGTACGCCAGCTGTCCAGGCCGTCAGGGTGGATCGCTCCGATCCCGTCCCACTGCGTGAAGCTCAGACCCAGGACACCGACCAACGGGACGAGACCGAAAGCGGCGAAGACGACCAGGGCCGGAATGGCCATCCACGCGACCGAACCGGTGCTGCCCGTCCGGCGCCGACCCCGTCGACGTTCCGGGGTGACCTCGCGCGGAGCCGACCGCGCGAGCGTGCTCACGTGCCGATGACCTTGTTCAGGTTGTCGGCGAACTGCTGCGGCGAGACCGACAACTGGAAGAGCTTGGCAATGTTGTCCAGCAGCGTCTCGGCCGCGGTCGGGCTGAGCGCCTGGTCCCAGGATTGGGCGAAGGTCTTGGCGCCGCTGGAGACTCCGTAGATGAATTTGAGCCACTCGGCGTCCTTGGATCCGCTGAGCAGTTTGTCGGTCCCGTTCACGATCGGTATCGAACCGGATGCGACCCATTCCTTGTTCTCGGCGTCGGACAGCACGGCGGTCGAGAAGAAGTTCTTGGCGATGGTCTTCTGCTCGTCGGTGGCCTTCGACGAGATCGACAGGTACTGACCGGGGTTGCCGACCGTATCGGTCGGGTCACCCTTGCCGCCGTCCACCGGCGGGAAGTTCATGTATCCGAGGTGACCACCCGAGACGAAATCGCCGCCGTCGGTGGCCATGCTCCCGTAGGTCCACGAACCGTGCAGCATCATGGCGGCCTTGCCCGTGTAGAGCAGCGCCTGGTCGGCGTTGGAATCGGCGGTGATCGACGAGAAGCCCTTGATGAAGCCGTTGGCCTTGACCAGCGTCTGCATCTGGGTGAGGGCCTTGATCGCCAATGGATTGGACCAGGCGTTCTTCTCGCCGGCGAAGACCGCCTGGAAGACCTCCCCGCCGCCGATGCGGTCGAACAGGAACTCCAGCCACATCATGTTGGTCCAGCGCGATTGGCCTCCGAGCGAGAACGGCGCAATTCCCTTGGCGTTGAACTTGGGCACCAGATCCATGATGTCGCCCCAGGACTGCGGCGGCTTGGCACCGATCTTGTCGAACAGCGTCTTGTTGTAGTAGAGAACGATTGGCTGGACGGTCTCGCAGGGCAGCGCATAGATCTTGCCGCCGACGGTGGCTGCGCCGAACGAGGAGGGGAAGAGCCTGCTCTTGACGGCCGGATTGGCGGCGAACCAACTGGTGAGGTCTTCCACCTGGTTCGCGTCCACGTAGCTCTTCAGGCCGCCACCACCCCAGCCCCAGATGACGGTCGGCGCCTGGCCGGCACCGATGGCGGTCTTGATCTTCGTCTTGTAGGCGTCGTTCTGGAAGGTGGTCGACTGGATCTGCGTGCCGGGATTGGCGGCGTTGAATCGCTTGACCGTGTTGGTGCGGATCCCTTCGCCGGGTTGGCCGGTCAGGAACCAGTAGCTCGCGCTCCCGGTGGCGCCGGCCGCAGCCGAGCCGCCGGCGGCAGCGGATCCACTGGTACCGGCGGCCGTGGACGGGCCCGAGGTTCCGCCGCAGGCCGTCAGGAGCCCTCCGGCGCCCGCAGCCATCGCGAGCCCGAGGAAACTGCGGCGGGACGTGGTGTTCGAATCCATGGGTGATCTCCCTGCTCGGACGGGGGCCAAGGCCTCGCCGCGGCGGTCTGCGTTGATCGCAAAGGGAACACTAGATTTCGGGGAACGCGGTGTCAAGAGATTCTGTTTTCGGAGAATGCTGTCGGCGCGGCCGGTCGTCGTAACGGTTTCATCGCTGACCAGATGGCATTTGGTGTCGGGCCGGGCAGAACGGACGTTTCGAAAGTTTTCGAGAGCCGCTATGGTTGACCGCCGGATGTTTCGACTGTTTCGACGCTGAACGAGCCGGCCAACCGACGAGGAGAGCTGATGACAACCCTGTCCATCCCGGGCCGCGAGCAGTTGACGCCGACGTGGCGGGATTCGACGCTGTCCACGGCCCGCCGCGTCGAGGAGCTCCTCCGCGCGATGACCCTCGAGGAGAAGGTCGCCCAGCTGGGCAGTCGGTGGGCGGGCAACGACATGTTGCCCCCGGATGCCGCGGATCCTGGAACCACCTTCAACGTGGCCCCCCTGCAGGACGTGTTCGCCGCGTCCGGCTCGGTGGCCCTCGAGGATGCGAGCGCCCACGGCCTCGGTCACCTCACCCGTGTCTTCGGCAGCGTGCCGGTCACGCTTGCCGAAGGAGCCGCCGAGGTCGTCCGCCAGCAGCGGGTGGTGCTCGCCGGTTCGCGTCTGGGCATTCCGGCACTCGTCCACGAGGAGTGCCTGACCGGGTTCACCACCTTCGGGGCGACCGTCTACCCGGCGGCCATCGCCTGGGGGGCGACCTTCGACGCCGACCTGGTGCAGCGGATGGCCGCCGCGATCGGTCAGGATCTGGCGGCAGCCGGTGTGCACCAGGGGCTCTCGCCTGTGCTGGATGTCGTCCGCGACTACCGCTGGGGGCGTGTCGAGGAGACGATGGGCGAAGACCCCTATCTGGTGTCCATGCTCGGCTCCGCCTACGTACGGGGCCTGGAGAGTGCCGGCGTGATCGCCACCCTGAAACACTTCGCCGGGTACTCGGCATCGCGCGCCGGCCGCAACCACGGCCCGGTCTCGATGGGCCGGCGTGAACTGCTCGACGTCGTCCTGCCGCCGTTCGAGATGGCGGTGTCGCTGGGCGGGGCCCGTTCGGTGATGAACTCCTACTCCGACGTCGACGGGGTCCCGGCCGGCGCAGATCCGTGGTTGCTCACCGATGTGCTGCGCGGCGAATGGGGCTTCACCGGGACCGTCGTCTCGGACTACTGGGCGGTCCCGTTCCTGGCGACGATGCACCACCTGGCCGCGAACGCCGAGGACGCCGGTGTGCTGGCCCTGCAGGCGGGCATGGATGTCGAACTGCCCGACACCCTCGGCTTCGGAACCCATCTGGTCGAGCGGGTGCGCCGCGGAGAGGTTCCGGAAGCGCTCGTCGACCGGGCCGCCGGACGGCTGCTGGGCCAGAAGATCGAATTGGGTCTGCTCGACGAGGGGTGGACCCCGGAGGCCTCGGTCTCCGGTGCCGCCGATCGGGACCTCGACTCACCGTCGAACCGGGCGATCGCGCGCGAACTGGCCGAGCGATCGGTCATCCTCCTCGACCCCGGAACGGCCCTGCCCCTGCTGGGCCGGAACCGACCCGTCCTGCACCGTGTCGCGGTCGTCGGTCCGTGCGCGGACGATCCGCGAACCTTCATGGGCTGCTATGCCTTTCCCAATCACGTTCTTCCCCGCTACCCCGAACGGGGGCTGGGCGTCCAGGTGCTGTCGGCGGTGCAGGCCCTGCGGGCCGAACTCCCCGACGCGGAGGTCACCTACGCCAACGGGTGCGCGGTCCAGGGCGACGACCGGTCCGGGTTCTCCGACGCCGCGTCGGCCGCGGGCGCGGCCGACGTCTGCGTCGCGTTCGTCGGCGATCTGGCCGGGCTGTTCGGTCTCGGTACCTCCGGCGAGGGGTGCGACGCCGAAGACCTGCAACTGCCCGGGGTGCAGGCGGATCTGATCGCGGCACTGATCGCGACCGGAACGCCCGTCGTGGTGGTCGTCGTGTCCGGACGGCCGTACGCGCTGGGTGGGATCCACGCCGGGGCGGCGGGACTGATCCAGGCGTTCATGCCCGGCGAGGAGGGCGGCGCAGCGATCGCGGGCGTCCTTTCCGGCCGGATCCAGCCGGGTGGGCGGCTTCCCGTGCAGATCCCGCGCATCCCCGGCGGGCAACCCGGTACCTATCTCCAACCCCCGCTGGGCGTGGAGCACTTCGGCACCAGCAACCTGGATCCCACGCCGTTGTTCGCCTTCGGGCACGGCCGGTCGTACACGACCTTCGAGGTGGAGGAGCTGAGGATCAGCCACACCGAGATCCCGACGGACGGAGCGCTGACGGTCATGGTCCGGGTCAGGAACACCGGTTCCAGGAACGGGGACGAGGTCGTCCAGCTCTACCTGCACGACGCCGTGGCACAGGTCGCGAGGCCGGTCCGGCAACTGGTCGGATTCGCCCGCGCAGCCGCCCCGGCCGGAGGGGCTGCCGAGGTGACGTTCCACGTCCACGCCGATCGCACGGCGTTCACGGGCCGCGACCTCACGCGGGTGGTGGAGCCCGGTATCGTCGACGTGCTGGTCGGTTTGTCCGCATCGGACATTCGGTGCCGTGGCCGGTTCAGCCTGACCGGGCCGCTGCGGACGGTCGGCCACGATCGCGTCATGGTCACCCCGGTGGACGTCCGTCCTGTCGTCGTGCCGGCTTAGGCGAAGGGAAGCGCGACAGTGGCCGGGTCCCCGGAGAAGCAGGCGCGGCCGACCCTGGCGACCGTCGCCGCCTCCGCCGGAGTGTCCGTCGCCACCGTCAGCAAGGTACTCAACGGCCGACGGGATGTGGCGGCCGCAACCCGCATCATCGTCCAGGAAGTGTTGCAGCAGCACGACTACGTCCGTTCCAGCCCGCCCCGCACCGAAACCGCCGGCCACCCGACCGTCGAGGTCGAGGTCGACGGAGCGCTCCGCGCCTATTCGTCCGAGGTGGTCCAGGGGGTCATCGACGCCGGCGCACACGCGGGGGTGTCGATCGTCGTCAGCACCCGCGTCGGCGACGCCGGCAACCGACCCGGGGAGCGACCGGCGGTCTGGGCGCGCGCTCTGGCCACGTCCGGTCGTCGGGGCGTCGTCGCCGTCACGAGCGAGTTGACCGCAGAGCACCTCAACGCGTTGAGCCGCGCCAAGATCGCGCTCGTCGTCGTCGACCCGATGAACATGCCGCGGGCCAGGGTGACGAGTGTCGGGTCGACGAATTTCGCCGGCGGACTGACTGCGACACAACACCTGCTGGGTCTGGGACACCGCCGGATCTGCTACATCGGGGACAAGGAGACGGCCGCCTGCAACCAGGCCAGGGTCCACGGCTACCGGGCCGCGATGGAGGGCGCCGGCGCGCCCATCCTGCCCGGTTACGTCGCGAGCGGCCTCTTCGACTACGACACCGGGGTGGCCATGGGCGCCGCGATGCTGGACCTCCCGCAGCGGCCGACCGCCATCTTCGCGGGTTGCGACGAGATCGCGCTGGGCGTCATCGAGGCGGCCAGGATCCGGGGATTGAGCGTGCCGCGGGACCTCAGCGTGGTGGGATTCGACGACACCCAACTGGCCAGGATGGCCTCGCCGCCGCTGACGACGGTTCGTCAACCGCTCCGGGAGATCGGTGGGGTCGCGCTGCGCACGGTGCTGCGCCTGGCGGCCGGCGAGACCGTCGAGTCCCACCACGTCGAACTGGCCACCGGCCTGATCGTCCGGGGCTCGACCGCAAAGCTCACCCAGGACTGAGCGGGCCCCGGGTTGGCGTGGATCAACTTCCCACGCATGGACGAAAGTGACGACTCCTGTCACTCCAGTCCCAAACAGGCGAAGTTGATCCATGCGGGGCTCGGAAACGACCGCCGGTGCGACCCCGCTACTCTCTCCCCGAGCCGCAATCCGACCGCACTCGATCACCACGGGAGAGCCCAGCGATGACCACCGGATCCGCCCACCAGTCCGATCCGGGCCAGTCCGATCCGGGCCAGTCCGATCCGAGCCAGTCCGATCGCTGGGCCCGGAGAAGAACCTCGCCGCCGCGGCATCGGCCCGACTGGTCGAGGACGGGATGGTGGTCGGGTTGGGCACCGGGTCGACGGTCGCCTTCCTGTTGCCGGCGCTGGCCGCGCGCGGGCTGACGTTGCGGTGCGTGGCCACCTCGAAGCGAACCGAGGCGGCAGCCCGGAGCCTGGGATTGCGCGTCGAGCCGTTCGGCGCCATCGAACACTTCGACATCGCCATCGACGGTGCCGACCAGATCACTCCGGACGGATGGCTGATCAAGGGCGGCGGAGCGGCGCACACCCGCGAGAAGATCGTCGCGGCCACCTCCGACCGGTTCGTCATCATCGCCGATTCCTCGAAACCCGTTGTTGCACTGCACGCTCCGGTCCCGGTCGAGCTGCTCGAGTTCGGCCTGGCCTCCACCATGCGACGCCTGGCTCCGATTCGCCTGCGCGATGTCCCCCGGAGTCCTGACGGTGGCGTGATCGCCGACTACCACGGGTCACTCGACGACATCGAGGCCGCCGCCGGACTTCTCAGCCGCACCGCAGGACTTGTCGAACACGGTCTCTTCCCGCCCGCGCTGGTCTCGGACATCATCGTCGCGACCGGCGATCAGGTGCATCACCGGTCCCTCTGATCCCCGCCCCCTCGTCGATCGGTGAGGAAAAACGGGCAAATCACCCACAAAATGCCCATAGATCACCGCTCGATGCGCGCGCTACTTCATCACCCGGCCCAGGAACTCGCGCATCGTCTGCTGGAAGAGGTCGGCCTCCTCGTACTGGGGTGAGTGCCCGGACTTCTCGAACACCACCAACTCCGCGTGCGGGATCAGCCGTGCGATGGTCTCCGAGGAGGAAACCGGCGTCACCCAGTCGGCCCGGCCCACCGTGACCAGGGTCGGGCAGGTGATGGTCCCGAGCCGGGGCTTGAGGTCATAGATCGGCACGTTGTGCTGAAAACACCAGTTGTGCGACTCGTGACGGTAGATGCCGGCATCGACCCTGGCGGCAGACGCCACCGGGTCGTACTCGAAGTCGTAGAGCGGAATCAGTTCCGCCCAGCAGGCTTTGAGATCGGCGTCATCGCGGATGTTCCCGCTCCAGTAGCGGTCGAAATTCTCCCAGTTCAGCTCCACCCTGGTCTGCGAACGGGCATTGTCCTTCGCGATATCGAGATTCGTCCGGTCCGCAGAGGTGTCACGGAGGATCATCGCCCGCACCCGCTCGGGAAAGGCGATCGCATATTCCATCGCGATGAATCCGCCGTAGGAGCCGCCGGCCACTACGATCTGCTCCACTCCCGCCCATTCCCGCAACGCGTCGACGTCCGCCGCCCACTGCGCATGGGAATACGGCGGGACCGCCTCGCTGAGCCCGCACCCGCGAGCGTCGAAGACGATCACCCGGAACAGATCCGCCAGCGGACCGAACGTTGCTCTGGGCTCGGACAGCGCGCCGATCCCCCCGCCACCGTGGTGCGCGATCAGCACGGGCGCTCCTTCTGCGCCCAGCACCTCGACGTTCAGACTGGCCCCGTTGATGTTGAGAAACAGTAACTGGTCAGGTGTGGGCGGGTAGCCAGGGGTTCCTGCTGGTCAGCTGGGTGAGGGCGGCCAGGGCTGGTACGCCGTGTTTTGCGGTCGTTTGTAGGTAGGAGCGGAGGTCCGCGAAGTGTCCGGCTCCTTTTTCGGTGCGCATGGTGCCCGATATTTTCTGTCGGATCTTGGTCATGCGGATCTCTTGTTCGGCGGGGTTGTTGGTGAACGGGATCGCCGGGTCGGAGGCGAATTTGAGGTAGTCGACTTCTCTGCGGTGGATGCGGCGGGCCAGTGCTCGGTGTTTGCGGCCGATGGCGCCGTCGGGGTGGGTGGCGGCGAGGAGGGCGTGCCGGATCTTGACGGTTTCGGCGGCGATGACCGCCTGGTCGACGGGGGTGTCGGGGTAGGGCCCCGGCAAAGTCGCAGATCGCTCATGTCGGGCTGTTTTAGCTGGTCAGCACGAGTTTGAGTGGTCGGTGGGGGTCTCGGGCGTGATGTCGGACGGCTTCTGCGATGTTGCGGGCTCCGTCCAGTCGAAGAAGTCCGATGGCCAGGTTTCGTAGTGTGGCCATGACCTGGGGTCCGTTGCCGGTGCGGGCCTGGGACAGGTCTTCACCGAAGGTGACGTCCCGGACCCAGTGCAAACGGTTTTCAATCGACCAGTGTCCTCGGAGCCAGGTGCCCAGCTGCGCGGCGGACGCCTGGGTCGGGTGCAGGTCGGTGACCGCGTAGACGGTCTCGGTATGCCACTTCTTGGATCGGATCGACCGGACTTTTCTGCTCACCTGAATCGCCTGGGCGGCGTGCGGAAACAGAATTCCCGCGGCGATGGTGACGACTTTGAGGGTTCGTTTCTCGATCCGTCCGTGTCCGCGGTCCTTCTGGGTGTCGGTGACGTCGACGTCGTTCCATGGGAGTTGGGCCAGTCGCCGCCGCAGCGTCGGTTGGTTACCTTTCACGGTGAGCAGGTAATGCGCTCCGCGTTGCTCCACGAGATACTTGGCATGGATTTTCTGGCAGTGCATCGCATCGGCGGTGACCAACGCACCGAGCAACTCGATGTTGTCTAAAAGCTCGGCGAACATGGGGATCTCGTTGGTTTTGACATCGACGTCCAACTGCCCCAGGACCAGGCCTGCGGTGTGAGTGAGCGCTGAGAGCAGATGTCGGCACCGGCCGCCGGCCACGGCGGATCCCCGGACCGATTTGCCGTCGACTGCGATCACTTGAAATGTTTTCGACGCGGTGGCGACCACAGCGGCCCAGGTCCCGACGATGACATCCAAACCGTCGGCGTTGATCCTGTTCAGGGTTCGCCGGATCGTCGACTCGCAGGGTCTCTCACTGGATACGCCAAGTTTGGCCAATACTGCTGGTGCGGTGTCGGCGGCCCATTCGGCGATGGCGACGAAGGAGCGGGCACCGGCGATCACCGCGCACGCGGCCACCGCCAAAATGGTGGACAAGCCGTGCCGGCGGCCGCGCGCGCTGCGGGGGTCGGGAACCGATCGCAGGGCTCGGAGCAACGCCGCCGGCGCCGTGGGGATGTCGGGGAACTCATCTTCGTCGAATTGGTCAACGACGGTATACCTGGGTGATGATGACATCGGGCGTGGTCCTTGGCTGTGAGTGAGTGGCCTCAAGAACCTTCATGATCATCACCGTGGGCCACGCCCACCCGCAAACCGCCCCTCCCGGCGTGTCGCAACCCATCGCCGCAGCTCAAGAATTGTCAACCCGACTTTGCCGGGGCCCTGGGTGTCGGGGTGGGCGGCGGCCGCTTTGTGCAGGGTGAGCAGCGCGTCGCGGACTTGCTGCGCCCAGCACCAGGCGCCGGGCAGGTCTGTGTTGCTGGCGTGGTGGTGGTCGGTGACGGCCTGTAGCTCGCGGAGCAGATGCGCATTGCACAGCGCATGCCGCGCGGCGGTGTAGGTGTCATACGGTGCCCACGCGTCGTGGACGGCGGTGCCGGTGAAGCCGGGCAGGATGTTCATCTTGGCCATCGCTTCGGTACCGCGTCTGCGGTGGAAGAACAGTCTGGTGAAGGCCGGGGTGGACGCGGAGTGCAGCCAGTGGTTGCGACCTTCGCAGCGCAGCCCGGTCTCATCAAAGTGCACCACCGGAGAGGATTTCAAGCGGGCGGTGACCTGGGCCAAAAATTCGCCCAGGTCACCGGCGGCGCGACTGGTCACCGCGGCGACGGTGCCATCAGAGACAGGAATGCCGAACAGTTCGCTGATGGCCTGGGCGGTCCGCTTCTTGGACAGGAACTGCCCCATGAACAGATAGATGACGACCGCGCACATCACCGGCCCGTACTGCACGGGTCCGCCCGCCTGGGCGGGTGTGTCGCCGGTCGAGGTCTTCCCGCAGTGGCAGCGGCGGCTGATGATCTGATGTTCGGTGACGTGCACTTTGATCGGCGGGATGTCGAAGACCTGCCGGCGTGAGCAGCCAACCTCGGTCGCATCGGCCAGATCCGATCCGCAGCCAGTGCGCCAGCTCGGTTCGTGGCGGATCACCACATCCGGGTCGGCGACCTGGGCTGAAGTCTGCCCGCGGTGCCCGTCCTGTCCGCCGGGCTTGCGTGTGGACGGCGTGCGCAGCGACCTGGTCTTCGCCTTGCCGGGTCCGTCCGCCGATGGTGGCTTCGAGGAGTTCTGCGAGTTGGTCCGCAACCGTGCTTCCAGGTCCGCGACCCGCACCTTTAATGCCGCATTCTCGGCGCGGAGGATGTTCAGTTCGGTGCGCATTTCGACGATCAGTTCCACCAGTTCGGCGTACGTCGGCTGCGTCATTCCATTATTATCGCATCAGACAACACCATTGTTCGGCGACACGCCGACACGGCTCACCCCACATAGATCGACATTCTCCGGTCTATTCGCCCAATGAATGACAGTCTATTTCACCGCGGTGAGACCTGACCAGTTACGAGAAACATTTGTTCACTCCTTCGAATGGGAATGGGAATGGGAGAGGCTGGAGTCGATCCAGTCCAGGATGATCTGCTCCAGCACGTCCAGCGGTACGGCCCCGTTTCCGAGCACGGCACCGTGGAACGAGCGGACGTCGAATTCGGAGCCGAGCCGCTCCTGCGCCACCGCGCGCAACCGGGTGATCTCCCGCCGACCGATCATGTAGGCCAGGGCCTGCCCCGGCCAGGAGATGTAGCGGTCGATCTCGTTGCGGACATTGGCGGCCGTCGTCGCCGTGTTCTCCCACATGTACTGCACAGCCTGAGCTCTCGACCAACCGAGGTGGTGCATCCCGGTATCGACGACCAGGCGGCAGGCCCGCAGGGCGTCGAACGACAACATGCCGAGACGGGCCAGATCCGAGGTGTAGAGACCCATCTCGTCAGCCAGCCGTTCGCTGTAGAGGCCCCAGCCCTCCACGTACCCACAGACCTCGGCGTCCAGGAAACGGCGGAAGTCCGGCAACTCGGTCAAGGTCTGCGCCGAAGCGATCTGCAGGTGGTGGCCCGGGGTGCTCTCGTGGAATGCCAGAGCCTCGTACTCGTAGACGAATCGATCCTCCGGCCGGTCCGTCAGGACGCAGTGCGCACCGGGACGGGAACCGTCGCCCGATGGCGGACGGTAGTACGCCATCGCAGCATTCCCGGCCTCGATCGGGTTGATCTCCTCGATGACGCAGTCGGCGATGTCGAACGGAGGGAACCATCGATCACGAACGGCTTCGGCCCGCCCGAGGGCATCTGCGACGGTCGTGACGATCTGGGCGCGATGCTCGAATCGCAAGGACGGATCATTGCGCAGGCGAGCGAAGATTTCCGGAAGCACATCGGTACCCAGGACTCTGGCCCCCAGCACCTCCCACTCCCTGCGCAGATCTGCGATGCAGTCCAGTCCGATCTGATGGATGTCCTCGGGCGTCAGGTCGGTGGTCGTGTGTCGGCGGATGGCGGCCCGATAGCCCTGCTCGCCCCCGGGCACGAACCGGATCCCGACCCGGTCGTCGGCGCGCGCCACCGGCAGCATCTCGTTCTCCAGACAGTCCAGCAACCGCCGGAGCGCAGGTCGGACCGCACCCTGGAGGATGTCGCTCGCGCGCTGACGAAAGGCCTCGAAAGCGGCGCCACCGGCACGCAACGGGCCCAGTAGGGTGTCCTGTTCGGCGTCCAGCGCGAGGTGGCCGGTCAATTGGTCGATGGCCTGACCGACACCGACCCTGGTCGGCAGTCGGCCCTCTGCGGCGGCCACCCGATAGCGCGTGGCGATCGCATCCAGGAAGACCGGCAGACCGGCCAACCGGTTCACGTACTGCTCGGCGGCCCTCTCGTCCCCGACCGAGGCGGTGGGGACCGACATGAACATCATCGCCTGCGGTGAGGAGTAGGCGTCGGCCGACGCACTGGTCTCCCAGAGGCAATGTTCCAGATCAGAACGCGCACCCCACGCGAGTCTTGACAGCACCGCGGCATTGATCCGGTCCGCCGCATCCAGGGTGCCGAGATCAATGGCCTCCAGACGTTTCTCGATATCTGCAATCCTGGCGATGAAGGCAGCCGATCCCTCCCGGCTCGGATCGGGGACCAGACCGTCGAAACCGATCACGCCCAGCTGCGTCGCGTTGAACGGATCTCCGGTGTGCTGGACCTGGAAGAACTCCGCACTCAGCCGAGCCAGTTCCGGGTTGGACCTGATCGTCATCTCCGTACCTTCCGCCATCGCCCTGCGCCTGTCGACCACTGCCATCACCCGCGCCATCTCGTTGCCGACGATCATCAGACCCTCGTCGACGCCCATTCCCGGCTTCGCCAGGATCTGGCCCGCCCCGCAGGCCATCGCCACGTGCGCGGTGATCTGCGCGGACCGTTCGGTCTCGGTGCAGGTGCCGCCGCAGTAGGCGACGAGACCGTGCCGACGAACGAGCAGCAGCGCTTCGATGCTCTGGTCGACACCGCCCAGGTCGGGCGTCTTCACGTGGATGACGTCGGCCGCGCGCCGCTGCACGAACAACTCGATGTCCGCCAGGGTGTTGCACCACTCGTCGACCGCTATCCGTACCTGCGAGCCGAGCCGGACCAGCTCCGCCTTCAATCTGACGTAGGTCTCGACCTGCGCGTCCCTGCCTCCCGCGTCGATGGGATGCTCGATGGTGAGCTGGTACGGCGCAGCCAGTCTGCCCAGCCCCGCGAGGTAACGCGCCACCGCGGGAACGCTTCCGCCGAACGCGGCACCGATGGTGCCGTAGGTGTCGAAGTGGAGTTGCGGCTGGTAGTCCGGCGACGGCCTCAGCTCCCCGATCCTGCGTACCAGCCACGTCAGGTATTCCTCGAGCAATTCGCCGGCCGGACCGAGTTTGGTCTTCACGTCGTTGATGAGACCGTGCGGCAACACGTCCACGAGCTTCAGGATCATCCTCTCGGCGTTGAGATACCGATCGTCGCCGGTCTGCGCGAACATCGGTATCGGCGCCAATTCGACGCCGGTTCCGTATTCGGCGCAGATGACCTCGGCCATCGTGAGCCGGTTCCGGTGGGCGACCGCGTCGAGCAGGGCCTGGGTGACGCCGTAGCGGATCGCCGTGTGCAAGGTACCGGTGGGTGTCCGGGTGCGATCGATCGCTCCGGCCATCTCCCGGAACGAGGTCAGTTCCGCTCCGATCAGCAGCGGGGCCAGGTACTCCTCAATGTCCCGCGCTGCCGACACGGACCCGAAGACCGGGTCACGGCCACCTGCTCCGCTGTACTGCGACACGGCGCAGTCCCCGTGGGCGATCGAACCGTCGTCGAGGAACAACAGGACCGAAAGAGCCTCCCCCGCCTGACGAATGGCGCTGAATCCTGGTGTCACCGGTTCTCCGCGGTACCCGAAACCGTCGCGGGCGGCCCCGGCCGTGATGGCGGCCTGGTCGTCGACGAAGAACCCGGCCCGCACCGGCACCGTACGCAGATCGATGATTCTCACGCGGAATCGATCACCGCTACTCGGCGATCTCGCGGGTGAGCAGCACGGTGTTGATGAAGGTGCGGAACAACCGGATCGGGTCGTCGTCCGTGATCGTCGCCGTGGTGTTCCCGCGTCGCTCGACACCGCTGATCCAGGTGGCCATCTCGGCCAGATCCGGATTGCGGTAGGTGATCTCCAGGGTGGCGGGCAGGGTGATGTCCGGTGGCGCGGCCTCGGCCAGCGACCGGATGGCGGCCTCGGCCTTCGAACGAATCTCCTGGCGTGCGGCGGCCGGGTGCAGGCTGTCCGCGGCAAACCGCGAGATCGCCGTCTTGACCACCGCCTGATGGACACCCGGACTGACTTTCGCGGCCTCCTGCGCCGTGATGTCGTCGCCCGTGATCAACACGATCGGCACTCCGTGGCCGAGCGCGACCAGGGCGTTGATCCCGGACTCGCCGACCACCACGCCGTTGAGCTTCACCTCGGCGATCGCCCGGGGGTTGTAGGTGTGCGACAGCGGGGCCGGGCTCGACATCGAGCCATGGTAGGAAACGAAGAAGATCGCGTCGAAAGTGCTGTCCAGACCCTGCATCATGTACAGCGGCTTGTGCCGCCCCGAGAGGTAGCGCGCATTACCGGCCAGGGTGTCCGGTCGGAGATTCTGCATCTTGGAGTGCGAGTCGTTGACCAGGAACTCCTCGGCGCCGGCGGCTTCAGCGCCTTCGATGGCTGCGTTGACCTCGCCCTGCAGGAGCGTCCGGTAGTACTCGTATTCGGGTTCACCGAGCAGGCACTGATTCCAGTCGACCACCCCCGCGGTCCCCTCGAAGTCAGAGGAAATGAAGACCTTCACACCACTCTCCTTGCTCGAAATTCCGGTTCGGCACTGGTCGCGGTCATCAGGGCGTAGACCGACCCGACCTGCCCGGCGGCCCCACCGTGGCGCCCGTCGAAAGTGAGGGCGAGCGTGCGCAACTCGGCGCGAAACTCGTCGGGCAACGTCGCCGCGTCGGTCAGCATGGCCGCGCAGGCGCTTTCCGGATCATCGCCCAGGGCCAGGCGTTCCACCACAGCGCGCGCTCCGATCGCCCGCATGCTCAGTTCTCCGCGGCCGGTGCACGCGGCGCCGCCGTAGCGGAGGTCGCAGTAGTTGCCGGCACCGGCGATGGCCGAATCACCCACCCGCCCGGGGTACTTGTAGGGGTAGCCGCTGGTCGACACCCCGACCACCAACTCTCCGGAGCGGTCCAGTGCGAGAACGTTGATGGTTCCCCATGGCCCGTCGTGCGGAGCGAGCCGGCGGACCAGTTCCAGCGACGCGGCCCGGTAGGCTTCATCGCCGGCGCCGGCGGCGGTGTTCTCCCCTTCGACGGATTCCACGCTGGGACCCAGGGCCTCGCGCCACAGCCGTCGCGCCTCGTCGGTCAACAGATCAGCGGTGGCGAAACCACACTCCTGCGCGAAAAATGCCGCTCCCTCGCCCACCAGAAGTGCGTGCTGGGGCAGCTTCTCGAGCACGGCGCGCGCCACCGAGATCGGGTTCGGGTAGCCCTTCAACGCTGCGACGGCGCCGAAGGCCCTACTCGACCCGATCATGATCGAGGCATCGAGCTCGACCTCGCCGCGCGCATTGGGCAGGCCCCCGGTGCCGACGTAGTGATCCTCGAGGTTGTCCTCGCAGCGGCGCAGAGCCGTCTCGACCGCATCCAGTGCGGATCCGCCGGACAGCAGGATCTCCATCGCGGCGGGCAGCCCGACCTCGCTCCGCTCGCTCCCGATCACCACCGGTTCCGTCATGACTTCACCTCGGCTGCATCGCTTTCGGCACCGTGGTCGCCGTCGAACACGTTGCCCCCATCGAATCCTGCACGCTTGGATCTGCCGCCGCCGGCGGACCGGGTACGGTCTTCGACGTGCCAGCACGCCGCCGACCGGGCGACCTCCGACCGGACGACCGCCAGCCGGTCGGACGAGCCGCGCCCAGCCGTCGGGACCGGTAGCAACTCCGGCTCCTTCGAGCAGGCAGCGATCGCCACCGGGCACCGCGGACGGAAGCGGCAGCCACTGCCCTCGCCCTCGATGACGTGAGCGGCGTAGGGCGATTCGTCGGCGTCCGGCTCACCGTCCACCACCGCAAGAGGGTCCGCGGTGCCGATCGGCATCAAGGACACCGGCGCCAGCATCCGTGGCACCGAGCTCAGCAGCAGCTGGGTGTAGGGATGCCGGGGATCATCGAAGACGTCCGCCGTCGACCCGGTTTCCACGATCTTGCCCCGGTACATCACCGCGATGCGATCGCTGACCTGGCGGATCACCGCCATGTTGTGCGAGACGAACACCATCGACAGCCCGAGAGTCTGCTTCAGATCCAGCAGCAGGTTGATGATGGTCGCCTGCACCGAGACGTCCAGCGCCGACACAGGTTCATCGGCGATCAGGACCGTCGGCTCGAGGGCAAGGGCCCGCGCGATCCCGATCCGCTGGCGTTGTCCGCCACTGAACTGGCGGGGCGTGCGTCCCAGCGCCTCCGGCGGCAGCCCGACGAGGTCCATCAACTCCAGGCACCGGGCGGCGACCCGGTCGCGCGGAACGATCTTGTGGTAGCGCAACAACTCCGCGATCGTCTGCCCGACCGTCATCCGCGGGTTCAGCGAGCTGTACGGATCCTGGAAGACCATCTGGACGGTACGACGCTGGGCCCGGGTCGGCAGACCGTCGATCTTCTGCCCCGCGTAGCGAATCGTGCCGGCGGTCGGTTGGTACAGGCCCATCACGCATCGACTCAGGGTCGACTTCCCACAGCCGGATTCTCCGACCAGGCCGAGGGTCTCGCCGGCGGCCAGGGTCAGATCGACCCCATCCACCGCCTTGACGACGTGCGGTGCGGTCCTGGTCAGGCGATCCGTCCAGGAGCGGCCGGTGGTGAAATGCTGGACCAGTCCTTCCAGCGCGAGGACCTCGCGGCCCGCACCGGCGAGCGGCTCGGTCGCCTCCATCCGGGTGGTCATGCTTTCGCCTCCGACAGGGGTTGCCCGAGTTCGACGTGCTCGGACGTACCGGACCACTGCGGCCAGTGCTCGGCGGTCTCCCACCGCAGGCAGGCCGTCACGTGCGAGTCACCGCGCCGCACCGGAACCAGGGGTGGATCCTGCGTGGTGCACTGCGCAGCGGCATAGGGACAGCGCGGCGCGAACGAACATCCGTCGACCGTCGCGGTCAGGTCCGGCGGCTGCCCCGGGATGGTGGTCAGCCGGTGGACCGGAGCGTCTGGATCCGGGACCGAACGGAGCAGCGCGTAGGTGTACGGGTGGCGCGAATCGTGCAGGATCGTCCGGATGTCTCCGGACTCGACGACCCGTCCCGCGTACATCACGTAGACCCTCGAGCAGGTCTGGCTGACGACGGCGAGGTCGTGGCTGACGAAGACCAGACCGAGTTTCCGCTCGCGCCGCAGCGTCTCGATCACCTCGAGCACCTGCGCCTGGATGGTGACGTCCAAGGCAGTGGTGGGCTCGTCGGCCAGGATCAGACGCGGATCGGTCGACAGCGCGATCGCGATGCAGATGCGCTGACGCATGCCACCGGACAATTCGTGCGGATAGGCGCGGTAACGGCGCTCGGGGTCGGGAATGCCCACCTGCTCCATCAGGTCCACGGCCCGCGAATGCGCTGCAGTACTGGACATCCCGAGTTTCCGGCGCGGGACCTCGGCGATCTGCTCGCCGACCCTCATCACCGGGTTGAGCGCGGTCAGCGAGTCCTGGAACACCATGCTGACCGCGTCGGTGAGCAGTTTCTGCCTCCGTGCGGTGGGCATACCGGTGACGTCGACCCCGTCGAGCAGGATCGATCCGCCGGTCACCCTGGCCGGCTGCGGCAGCAGACCGAGCAGCGCCCGCAGGGTGATGCTCTTGCCCGAGCCTGATTCACCGACGACACCGATCGCCTCGCCGGGATCCACCTGGAGCGAGAGGCCGCGGATCGCCTGCAGATTGCCGTGTGGCAGGGGGATCTCCACGTGCAGGTCGCGGACCTCCATCAACGGCGTCATCGACGACCGAACCTCTCGACGAGACCGTCGGCCACCAGGGCCAGGGCGAATCCGGTGAGCACGACGGCCAATCCGGGAATGGTGGCCAGGTACCACTGGGTCAGCAGGAACTGCTGACCGTCCGAGATCATCGATCCCCAGTCCGGTGTGGGCGGCGGGACACCGAGCCCCAGATACCCGAGCGTGACGATGGCCAGAATGGTCAGCACGATGTCACTCATCGAGTAGATGATGGCCTGCAGCACCACATTCGGCAGCAGGTGCCGGAACAGGATGCGCCAGGTGGGCAGACCGCTGGCGCGGGCCGCCAGTGCGTATTCCTGCTCCTTGGCCACCAGGACCTCGCCGCGGACGATCCGGCAGTACGCCACCCAGCCGACCAGCGTGATGGCGAGGTAGACGCTGCCTGTCCCGGCGCCGAGGGCGAACACGACGGCGATGATGAGCACGAAGAACGGGAATGCGATCACGACGTCGACGATTCTCATGATCAGCATGTCGATCCATCCGCCGAACCACCCCGCCATCAGACCGAGGGCGGTCCCGATGATGAACGGGCTGATCACGGCCAGGACGCCGACCTGGAGATCGACTCGGGCGCCGTAGAGCAATCTGGACAGCACATCTCGCCCGAGGGCGTCGGTGCCCAGCAGGTGTCCCGGAGTTCCCGGGGCGGACCTGGCGTTCACGAGATCCTGCTGGATCGGGTCCCAGTGCGTCAGCAGTGGCGCGAAGACGGCGGCCAGCACGATCAGCAGCAGCAGGCTCAACCCCGCCACCAGAGGAACGTTGCGCTGCCGCCGTCGCTTCTTGCGCCGGCTCACGGTGGTGCCCTTGGCGACGAGGGCCGTCATGCGAGCCGCACCCTCGGGTCGAAAGCGGCGTGCGTCATATCGGTCAGCAGGTTCACCAGGACCACCATCACCGCGAACACCAGGGTGATGCCCTGCACGATCGGGAAATCCCGGTTGAAGATCGCATTGATCATCAGGTATCCAATCCCGTTCAGGGCGAAGACCTTCTCCACCACCAGGGTCGAGCCCACCAGATACGCGACGTTCACGCCCAGCACGGTGATGGAGGAGATGGCTGCGTTGCGGAGGGCGTGACCGAAGACGACGCGGGCGCCGCCGAGTCCTTTCGCCCTTGCCGTGGTGATGTAGTCGCTCTGCAGCACATCGGTCATGCTCGCGCGCAGACTCCGGACTAGGATCGGGACCAGCGCGAGTGCCACGGTCAGGCCGGGTAGCACGATGGACTTCACATGGTTGGCGAAGCCGTCGCCGAAGCCTGACGCCGGAAACGCCCCGGCCTTGAGCGAGAACAGCAGCACCAGCATGATCCCGAGCCAGAACGCCGGCATGCCAAGGCCGATCAGCGGGATCGTCCGGATGGCGTTGTCACTGACACCATTTCGGTGGCTCGCCGCCCAGACAGCCAGCGGCACAGCAATGATCACGGCGAACAGCGCGCCCGTCACGATCAGCCAGATGGTCGGGACCAGATTCTGCAGTACCAGCGACGAGACGCTGCTCTGGTACTGGTAGGACTCGCCGAGGTCACCGTGCAGCAGCTTGCCCAGGAACGTCAGGTACTGCTGCCACAACGGACGGTCGAGTCCCAGTTGCTGGTGGAGCGCAGCCACACCGGCATCGGTGACGTGCGTCCCCAGGAGGGTGACGGCCGGGTCACCGGGCACGATCTTGAGCAGGAGGAACACCAGCAGCGTGATGCCCAACCCGACCGGGATCAGGGTGACCATACGCCGCACCACATACAGGAAATACTTCATCGGTCGGAGCCGCTCGTTCCCACTTCCTCCATCAGATCCACTAGGCGAGGGAGACGACGCCCATGTCGTAGAGCCCGGTGGGCTTCACGAAGAAGTTCTGCACCGACGTGCGCATCGCATACGGGAACGGCTGGTAGAACAACGGCGGCAGGAAGGCGTCCTCGGCCAGCAGGGCCTGCAGTTTGGTGTAGAGAGCCTGTCGCTCCGCGGTGTCGAACGTCTTCTCCGCCTGTGTAGCCAACGACTGGGCCGCCGCACTGTTGTAACTCGTCTCGAAGGAATGCCCACCGCCCGCGGGCAGCACCGCGAACTGCACCAGTTCATCCGGGTCGGCGATGTCCATCGTCCAGTAGGAGTGGCTGATGTCGAAGTTCGAGGCGTTCTGCAGATCGTGGATCGCGCTGGGGTCCTTGGGGCTGATCGCCATGGTGATCCCGAGTTCTTTCAGCGACGCCTGCAGGATCTGGGAGAGTTCCGAGTCGACCGAGTCACCGGAGGCGGCCAGGTAGGTCGTGCTGAAGCCCTTGGGCACCTTGGACAACGCCATCTCGGCCTTGGCCTTGGTCATGTCGTACGTCTGGCCGGGGGTGTTCTTGTCGTAGTAGGGAACCGTTGGCATCAGCAGCGAGTTCGCCGGTGTGCCGTTGCCGAACAGCACCGTCTTGACCAGGGCCTCGCGGTCGATCGCGTACGAGATGGCCCGGCGGACGTGCACGTCGTCGAAAGGCGCCCGCTTCTCGTTCATCAGCAGGTAGTCGGTCCGCGTCGACGGGAACAGCGTGACCGCGGCCCCGGAGACGCCCTTCAGCTGATCGACGGTGGAGAAGGGAGGGTTCTCGTTGATCTGTGCGGTGCTGCCCTGGATCATCACGTTGCGGGTGTTGTCGTCCGGGACCACCTGCCAGGAAACGGAATCCAGGTAGGGCAGGCCAGGGCGCCAGTAGTTGGTGTTCTTCTTCAGGGTCAGCTTGTTGCCCTTGTTCCACGTGTCCCACACGAACGGTCCGGTGCCGATCGGTGACAGGTAGAAGGCCTTCTTCGTGCGACCGCCGTACTTGTTGGGAACGATACTGTTGCTCGGGCAGGCCAGGTCGGCCAGGAGCGGAGCCCACTGGTACTTGGTCTTGATGACCAGGGTGTGAGGGTCGGGGGTGGTGATGTTCGCGATCGCCGAGTTGATGAACTCCCAGCCGCCCTTGGTCGTGCTGGCCTCGTCGAGCGAGAACTTGACGTCGGCGGAAGTCATCGGCGTTCCGTCGCTGAACTTCACGTCGGTGCGCAGCTTGAACGTCCAGGTGAGCTTGTCCGCGGATTGCGTCCAGCTGGTGGCCAACCACGGCTCGACCGTCCGGCCGTCCTTGCTGCCGATGGTCAGCGTCTCCCAGATCTGCACGTAGACCCAGATCGAGGCGTTGCTGAACACCATGGTCTTGTCGAAATCAACCGAGTCCTGCGCCCTGGCGATGATGACGCTGCCACCACTCTTGCCGGCCGGGATGGAGGCCGCGCTGCTGGCCCCGCCGGTGCCGGCGGCACCACTGGCGACCGCGCCGGTACCGGCCGCGCTCGTGCTCCCGACGGCCGGGGCACTGGCAGTGCTGGCAGTGCTGGCCGGGCTGCTCGCGTTGCTGCTGGGCGTACTGGTGTTGTTGGTGCCACAGGCCGCAAGGAAAGCACTGAGTCCGGCCCCACCCAGGCCCAGAGCACCCAGGCGCAACGCTTTTCTGCGGGTGAGCTCGTGGGCGGCCATGGCGGCGGCCCGAGCAGCGGTGGATCCGTTGTCATCAAGGTTCATCAGGGTCTTCTCCTCGAATGGTTCCCAGGACGCTTCAGTAGCAGCGGTGTACTGTATGCAATCGCTAGGCTAGTAGCGTAATTCTAGGGATGCAAGGCTCCTCACCGGATCACCGGAGCGTTACATTCTCATTTCGGCCGCCCGCATCCACTGGATTCGCTGAGCTATTTCTGAGAACCGGTGTGGCCTGGGCGAACTCCGGCCCGGGTCCACAGCGACAGCACCATGGAGGCGCAGTCAGGATGAAGTTCACCATCATCGGTGCCGGCGCGATCGGTGGCACCGTCGGTGCACATCTCGCCAGGGCCGGGCATGACGTCCTGCTGTGCGATGCGGACGCCGACCACGTGGCGGCCATCAACGAGCACGGACTGCAGATCACCGGTCCGGTCGGTGAGTTCCGCGTCCACGCACCGGCCGTCGTTCCCGACCAACTGCCGCAGGTGCTGGACGGCGTGGTCATCGTGTCGGTCAAGACCCACCACACCCGTTCGGCCGCGGACCTGTTGCGGGGTCGGCTCTCCGCCGGCGCGGTGGTCGTCTCGATGCAGAACGGGCTCACCGCCGATGTGCTCGGCGAAGCGGTCGACCAGGAACGGCTCCTCGTGTGCTTCGTGAACTTCGGCGCCGACCTGATGGCGCCGGGAGTCATCCTGCAGGGCAACGTCGGCACCTTCCGGATCGGTGAGCTGGACGGTTCGATGACCCCACGGCTGCAAACGATTGCGGAGGCCCTGCCGTACGCGGAGGCCACGGACCGGATTCTCGGGTACCTGTGGGCCAAGGAAGCCTACGGGTCGATGTTGTTCGCGGGCGCCGTCTCGGATCTCTCGATTGCCGATCACCTGGAGCTCCCGCAATACCGTCCGCTGATGTTGGCCCTGGCACGCGAGGTGCTGGCCCAGGCGCCCGTCACTCCTTTGCCTTTCGACGGATTCGATCCGGCCGATCTGGAGGGTTCGCTCGATCGTCTGGTGATCTTCAATCGTGGAAGCGCCAAGTCCCACAGCGGCATCTACCGCGATCTGATGGTGCGCAGACGCCCGACCGAGGTGGCGGAGCAGATCGAGGTACTCGCCGGGCCTCTGACGCACTACGTGGCCGAGCTCATCCGCGCGATCGAGCGTGGCGAGCGGACCTGCGAGGTCGCCAATCTGGACCTTCTCGCGACCTACGAGCGGATGGAACGCCTCGGGCGGCCGCTGCAGGCCGTCAGCCGGGTGATCGGCGCACCGCGACGTGCGAGAACCGGTGCACTGCACGGTATGTCGATAGCAGTCAAGGATATGATCGATGTCGAAGGATATCCCCGCGGCAACGGGAACCCGTTGGACATGGCCGGGCCTCCTGCGTCGCGCGACGCTGCGGTGGTGACCGCGCTGCGCGGGGCCGGCGCTGATGTCTTCGTCCTGGCGACACTTCTGGAATATGCCGCCGGTGCGCCGCACGACGACCTCCCGGAAGCCCGCAACCCGGTCCGACCCGACTGCACGGCCGGTGGGTCGAGCGGCGGCTCTGCGGCGCTGGTCGGCGCCGGGGTCTGTCGGGCCGCACTCGGCACCGACACCGGGGGCTCCATCCGGATTCCGGCGGCGTACTGCGGGGTGGTGGGTATCAAGCCGACGCACGGACTGGTTCCGGAGGACGGCGTCACGCCTCTGTCGCCGACGTTCGACCACGTGGGCGTGCTGGCCGATTCGGTGGCCACCGCAGCCGAGGTGCTGGGTGTCCTCACCGGCCGGACCTACGACCTGACGGCTCCGCTGGAGCCTCTCCGGGTCGGCCTGCTCGTCGACCAGTTGGTCGACCCGCGTCTGGATCCGGAGCTCAGGGACATCACCAGGGCCGCTGTGGAACGTCTCAGGGCCGCCGGCGCCCAGATCGTGGAACGAGACGGTCGATGTCTTGCCCAGCTGGAGAAATGCCTCGGTGACATCCTCCTCGAGGAGGCCTGGCAGGTGCACGGGACGCAGGTTCGCGCCGACCCGGGCCACTACGGTCGCGCCACCCTGAGGCTGCTGCAGTCGGCGGCCGCGGTCACCCCGGAGCAGAGCGCGCCCGCGCGGGCCGAGCGATTGGCGCTGTTGCCGGCCGCCGCATCTCTGCTCGAGGGCCTCGACGTGCTCGTCGGGCCGGCAGTGCCCTACCGGGCTCCGGAGGACACTCCGCCGATCGACACCCCGGACGGTGAGATCGAGGGCATCTTCAGCAGTCCGTACAACGTCACCGGCCAACCCGCGATGGTGATCCCCTGCGGCACCACGCAGGACGGGCTGCCGGTCGCCCTGCAACTCGCGGCGTCCATCGGCGACGACGCCGGATTGCTCCGTGCGGCGTCGATGATCGAGAAGATGCTCACCGCCTGAATCCTCGGGCGGCCAGGCGTTCTGGACTCAGCAGGCCGGCGAGGGCCATATGCCGCGCAGCGCCCGCAGGATGTTGCCACCGAGGACCGCTGCGATGTCACCGTCGCCGTATCCGCGCTTCACCAGAGCGCCGGCGATGTGATGGAAGTTCTCCACCGGGCTCTCCAGGCCGGCCACGTATTCGACCCTGGGATGATCCGGCGCAGACCCCGCGGCGCCGGAGAGCATCGCGGCGAACGTGGTGTGCAGGCCGACGTGGTCACCGAACAGCGTGTCGGGACCGAACGCAACGTGTTCGATCCCGACGAGTCCGGCGATGTACTCGAAGTGATCCATCACCGAGTCGATGGTGTGTCGCCGGTGCTCGTACGAGATCGTCGTGTGCGGAGCCGCCGACATACCGATCACCCCACCGGTTCCGGCCACCGCCCGCAGGACGGGATCGTTCTTCAGCCGCGGGATGTCCCACAGGCGACGGGCTCCCGCGTGCGTCATCAGGACCGGTGCCCGCGTTGCGGCGCAGACGTCGAGACCGGTCCGGTCCGAGGAGTGCGAGATGTCCACGGCCAGGCCGACGGCATTCATCCGCGCCACCGCCTTCCGGCCGAAGAGCGTCAGTCCGCCGTCGGTCGGTTCCGACAACCCGCTGCCCAACGCGTTCGAATCGCTGTAGGCGATACCGATCTGGCGTAGCCCCAGCCCGAACAGGATGTCGATGCGGTCCAGTTCGTTCTCGATCGGGGTGGCTGCCTCCAGACCGAACACGAGCGCGACCCGGCCGCTACGTTTCGCGGCCTCGATGTCGGCCACGGTGCGTGCGACGCAGACGTGGTCCTGGTGGGCGAGATCGGCCTGCCGCATCCCCAGGTCGGCGATGATGTCGTCCCATCGCCACGGCGCCTGGCCTGTGACGCAGGCGGTCCCGTCCATCATGTTGTCGAAGACGCACGTCATGCCAGACCGGCGCAGACCTTCGAAGGCGGTGTGCTGACGAGCCGTGCGGTTGTAGGCGGGCGTCTGGCTCATGTCCCGTGGGAACCGCACGGGATGATCGTGCAGGCTGATCACGATGTTGTCGGTGAGCAGTTGCTCGGCCCGCCGGGCCTGTGCCGGATCGAGGCCGAGGTCGTACGGCGGCACACGATCGAACTCCGGATCCAGGTCGAACTCGGGCCGGTCACCTTCGGGCAGATAGGAATACGAGGTGTACTCGCTCATCGGAGAACCGGGGCAAGTCGATGCTCGCCGGCGGCCAGCAATCGCAGCAGACCTTCCCACGCGCGCATGCCTTCCCGGAGTCGCGAGATCCGCAGGAATTCGTTCGGTGCGTGCAGGAGTTCGTCGGCGGTGGAGAAGGAGAAGAACAGTGTCTTCGCGCCGAGTGCCTCCTCGAACAGCACAGTGGCGGGAAGGGTTCCGCCGATACGGGCCAGCAGCACCGCCTGCCCGGGATAGACCTCCGAGAGCGCCTGCGTCGCCGCCGCGATCGCCGGATGGTCGGGTGCGATCGTGTAGGCCGGAACCGCTCCCTTCTCGAATGTGACCGTCACCCGGACACCGGGCACCGGAACGGCTCTCACGTATTCGTCGATGGCGGCGGCCACGCCGTCCGGGTGCTGTCCCGGCACGAGCCGGCAGGTGATGTGCGCAGCGGCGCGATGCGGGATGACGGTGTAGGAGCCACCGCCGGTGATGCCGTTGATCTCCAGCGTCGGCCGCGTCCAGAGTCGTTGCAGGGTGGTCAGGCCCGGCTGTCCGAAGAGTTCGTCGACGCCCAGCTCGGTCCGGTAGGCGTCCTCGTCGAACGCTACCGCCGCGATCTCCGCCTCTTCGACGTCGCCCAGCGGCGGTATACCGTCGTCGAAGCCCGGCACGGCGATGCTGCCGTCCGCCCCGTGCAGGCCGGCAAGAATCTGGACCAGCGCGTGGACCGGATTCGCCACGGTCCCGCCGTAGCGCCCGGAGTGCAGGTCGCGGTTGGCCCCGACGACCTCGATGTCCAGTGCCAGCAGCCCTTTGGACGCGACGGACAGCGACGGTTCGCTCGGCCGCCACATCGCCCCGTCCGCCGAGATCACCAGGTCGGCGGCGAACTCCGCCGCGTGGTCCAGCACGTAGGCCGAGAGGTGCGGGCTGCCGATCTCCTCCTCGCCCTCGAACAGGAATCGGACGTTGAGCGGGAGCGCGCCCTCCTGCGCGATGAACTGCCGCACCACCTCCAGGGCGATGTAGACCGGCCCCTTGTCGTCGGTGACACCGCGCCCGCGCAGACGGCCGTCGGCCACTGCGAGCGCGAACGGCGGGGTGATCCACTCCTGCAGGTCGCCGGTCGGCTGGACGTCGTAGTGCCCGTAGATCAACACCGTCGGAGCGCCGGGTGCGCCCATCCACTCGCCGATCACCGCGGGATGACCTCCCGTCTCGACGATCCGGGCATCCGCGAAGTCGAGCCTGGCGAGCAGCCAGTTCGCGGCCAGCAGCATCGTCTCGCGGTCGGCGTCCAGGCTGACGCTGGGAATCGCCACGTATTCGGTGAGTTCGGCGATGTAGCGATCGTCGTCAGGCTCAAAAGAAAGCATGTCCACCATCGATCGAGATCGTCTGTCCGGTCACCCAGGAGGCCAGATCGGAGGTGAACCAGCGCACTCCGTCTGCGATGTCGGAGGCGTTGCCGAGGCGGCGCAGCGCAATGCTCTCCACCAGCGCCGCCTGCCCGGCCTCACCGTAGCTGTCCCACTGCTTCTCGGTGGTCGGGTTCGACAGCACGAAGCCGGGGGCGATGCAGTTGACGGTGATGCCGAAGGGACCGAGTTCGTGCGCCATCTGGCGCGTGAAGCCGATCTGGCCGGCTTTGGAGCTCGTGTAGGCCTGGATCCCGGTGAGGCTGACGCTACGACCCGCCCCGGACGAGATGTTCACGACGCGGCCCCATCCGGAGGCCTTCATCAGCGGCGCCACCGCCCGGGTGCAGTTGAAGGTCGACGTGAGGTTCGCATCGAACACTGCCTGCCAGGCCTCGTCGGTGACATCCTCGATCGGCCGGTGCGTCTGCCCGACCACGCCGCCGGCGTTGTTGACCAGGATGTCCACGGACCGCAGCGAGCCGAAGAATGCCTTCACCGCAGCGGAATCCGACACGTCGACCTCGGCCCGGTCGATGCCGTGGACCTGCGCGCCCTCGTCGGACAGCGCGGCAGCGATGGCGGCACCGATGCCGTGGGCGGTCCCGGTCACCACCGCGACCCGTCCGGTCAGCCCTGAGCCGATCATGAAAAAGCCCAACCCGTCTCGAGTAGTTCGCGAACCTCGGCCACCCCGGTCTGCCAGATCTCGGTCATGATGTCGTCCGACAGTGAGTAGGAACCGCCGAAGCTGCCGTCCCCGGTCAGCTCGCGGATGTCCGCCGGTGTCGACTGGGCCACCAGATCCCGGGAGGTGTGCGCCTTCACCCCGTCCGGCATCACCACCCCCGCCAGCCGCGTCCAGGGGAAGTTCTCGAACCAGCCGCCATGCGTCGGGTCGGCTTCGTAGGACTCGGCGAGGGCGGCCACCCTGGGCGCGCCGTACCAGCTGGTGAACACCACCTGCATCCGGTGGTCACGCTTCTCACCGACCCACTCGCGCACTGCACCGAGCACCGGGGCGTTCCCGCCGTGGCCGTTGACGATGGCGATCCGCCGAAAACCCTGACCCGACAAAGTATCGAGCAGATCACGGATGACGGCGACGTAGGTCGTCATCCGCAGGGTCAGACTGCCCGGAAACGCGCTGAAGTACGGCGCCATCCCGAACGGCAGCACCGGCAGCACCGGAATTCCAAGCGGTTCGGCCGCCTCGAGGGCCACCCGCTCGGCCAGGATCGCGTCGGTGCCGAGCGAGAGAAAGCCATGTTGCTCGGTCGACCCGACCGGCACGACCACCCGGTCGTCGTGCTGGAGATAGGACTCGACCTGCTGCCAGTTGGCGTCGAACAAGCGCACTCGTGGAACCTCCGTGGGAACAGTGTCAGGCGATGACGGCGGAAGGCTGCTTGGACGGCAGCCTGGACAGCAGCTTCATCAATTCGTCGCGTCCGAACTCCAGGACCGCCGTCGCAACCCGCTCCACCTCGACCGGGTTCCGCGACTCGATGGCGGCCTGGATGCCCTTGTTCCGGCGCAAGGACTTGGTCAGATAGTGAGGTGAGCTGCGGACCAGCAGGTCCCAGTATCGAAGGGACGCCTGCCAGGACGATTCCGCAAAGCCGAAGAGCAGTCGATTCGGACAGGCGTCGAGCAGGTTCCAGTTGTAGTCCTTCAGCGCCAGCACGTACGCCGCCGTGTCCCGCTGGTCGGCCGCGACCCGCATCCGGCCGAAGATCTCGGTCAGGGAGTCGGCGCGCCGGTCGTCCATTTCCTGCACTCCCATTGCGCTGCAACGGGGTTCGAGCAGGAGACGACAGGCATACAGGTCAGCGGCGTTCTCCTGATCCAGTTCGGCGACGAAGGCACCCCGCCGCGGCTCGACGATGATCAGGCCTCCGCGGGACAGCGCGCGGAGCGCTTCGCGGACGGGCGACCGGCTGACACCCATCTGCTCGGCAAGGCTGGCCTCGGTCACCTTCTCGCCCGGCCCGATCCGACCCTCCAGGATCCGGTCGGTGATCCAGGTCGCTGCGCTGATCGCGATCGAGTCGTGACTCAGCCCGGGAAGCGAGGTGGCGCCGGCCGCGCTCTCGATCATGGGTGCCTCCCCAGTCAGCATCCGATTTGGTCTACTGCGTATTGTGTACCGTCTGGGCTCTTCGGAGAACCCCTGGTGTGTTCCAGGTCTGGGAAATATCTGCGCCCGGCAGCAGACAAGAGACCGAGGCGCCACGTCGCAGTTCGACAAGGAGGCAGTCAGATGACGAGGATCGATGGCAGGACCGCGGTCGTCACAGGTGCGGGAAACGGGATCGGTAGGGCAATGGCATTGGCCTTCGCCGCCGCCGGCGCGAACGTGACGGTCTCGGACGTGTTGGCGCCGGACGGCGAGCGCACCGTCCGGGAGATCACCGACTCGGGCGGCTCCGCCTACTTCGTGTCCGCGGATGTCTCCAGTGCCGACCAGGCGCAGCACCTGATCGCCTCCACCGTCGACTACTTCGGCGGTATCGACATCCTGGCGAACAATGCGGGCATCGGCGGCGGCCAACTGCGGCTGCACGAAATCGAACCGGCCGACTTCGACCGGGTCATCGACGTCAATCTGCGCGGGACGTTCCTGTGCTCCAAGTTCGCCATACCGCACTTCCTGGCCAAGGGCGACGGACGGATCGTCAACACCGCCTCGACCTACGGACTCATCGGTGCTCCGAAAGCGGCCGCCTACTGCGCGTCCAAGGCCGGCATCATCAACCTGACCCGCCAGATGGCCGTCGACTACGGACCCGACGGCATCCGCGTCAACGCGATCTGCCCGGGATACATCGACACCGGCCTCGGGCGCAGGGGTCCCCAGCTGAGCGTGGAGGCCTTCCGGGCCGCGAGCGCCGTGCGGGAGAAGGCGGCCGGGATGCAACCACTTGGCCGTCAGGGACAGCCGGCCGAGATCGGCGAGGTCGCCCTCTTCCTCGCCTCGGATGCCTCGTCCTTCATGACCGGGTCGATCGTCACCGTCGATGGCGGTTGTGTCACGACGTTCAACTACGGCGAGGCGAGCAACTAGAGCTTGCTCAGATCTCGCGAGTAGCCGTCACCGGATCTGGACGACGACTCCGTCCTCGTCGCTCAGGACGTGGTCCCCAGGACGAAAGGTCGCACGTCCGAAAGTCAGTTCGACGTCCTTCTCGCCGGCCCCGGTCTTGGAGCCCCGACGAGGGTTCGTCCGCAACGCTTTGACCCCCAGTTCCATACCGCCGAGAATTCGCGCGTCCCGGACGGCGCCGTTGATGATGACCCCGGCCCAGCCGTTGTCGATCGCCAGCTGGGCCATCATGTCGCCGAGGAGGGCGACCCTGGTCGAGCCGGCGCCGTCGACCACGACCACGCCGCCGCGGCCCGGTGTCTCCAGAACCGAACGCAGCAAGGCATTGTCCTCGACGCAGCGCACCGTGGTGATCGCCCCGGCGAAGCTCTTGTGCAGGCCGTACTGCACGAACGGGGTGTCGCAATGGCTCAGAGCGTCGCCGAATTCGTCGGAGAGGTCTGCGGTGGAGATATTCATGAGTTCTCCTTCTTGGTGGTTGATCGCTGACTGCCGGTCGATAGTCGGCTTCCACCACCAGAATATCATTCGTAGTCCGGCCACCACTTCGACCGCCGCCCCGGCCATACGCAGCCACACACTACATCAGAGCACACCGAATTCGCCCCGGGAAGGCAACGTGTTCGTGAGGTCCCGTCAATGGTGCATCCGGTTGCGGCGGGGTCGTTGACCTTTGTCGATCCACGGCGGGGGATCAGTTCCGGGTGGCCGTCGGCGGCGAATCGGATCACCCATTGCGCCTTGTGGATTTCATCATGATGAAAACCGCACAACAGCACCCCGGTGTGGACGTTCGTCTCCCCCAGATCCCGGACGAACCAATTCACAGGGTGAACATCGCACCAATTCGCCGGCCGGTCGCAGCCGGACCAGACGCAGCCCCGGTCGCGGACCTTGATCGCCCGCCGCATCCCCCGCGTAGACGTCCGTCGGGGTCGTCCGACGTCCAGGACCTCACTACCGCCACCCGAGGACGACCGGGAGGATCTGCGCGTCGAACAGATACCGGCGGGCCTGCCCCGTACTCACCGGGAAGCCGGACTCCCTCGTGGCCTTCGCGATCTCACCCTTGACGTGGTCCCAGTGCAGGTAGATCACGATGTACGGCTTCTCCCCGCCGTGGCTCGGCCCGGTCCCAGCGGCCAGGAACCCTGCCAACGCGGCGACCAAGGCCGTGGGCGCGGCGGTTCCCCGGCGACCGCCGATCGGCAGTGCCGTCGGCTGCGGGTTTCGGCGCGGACAGCGCGTCGATCGCTGTGCGGAGGACGTCGACGCCGTGATCATCTACCCGTCCGGTCAGCCCGGTCAGCCCCCGGTCAGGCCGGTCCGGCCGGTCCGGCCGGTCCGGGCGTTGCGGGACCCCCACGAGAACTCCATCCGCGTCCTGGTCTGGGTTTCGTCCAGGGTCCCGTCGGGGTCGGCGGCGTCCAGGACCGCGGCGGCGACCTGGTCCAACTGCCGCGGGTCCAGTGCGCCGGCCTGCTCGACCAGGAACTTCTCCCACCACTCCCGTTCCAGGATGGGCATGGCGGTGGGGAGTGTGCCCATCGTCGCTGCGATCGTCCGGACCTGCTCGGCACCGACTGCTCGGGCCTCCAGGGCCCCGGCCAGCACCGGCAGATCTTCGGCGCCGATCTTCCAAGAGCGCGCCGTCCCGCAAATCGGTGACGGCGTTCATCGCCGACCGGACCAATTGTCTGGCCTGGTCGGAATCGACGAATCCGGCCGTCCCCATATCGAGAACTTTATCGGCGGGCACTGACAGCCGACCCCAAAAATGGCGCCATTCCATGCCGCCCCCAGGTGACAGAATGGTCATTCTTTTAGGGGTCTTTTAGGGGTCTCCTGACGTTTTCGTGGGCCAGTTAGCGGCCTGGTAGCGGCGGGCATAACCCGCCTCTGGTAAGCATCGCCATGGCTATCAACGCTTCTGGGCTGTGAAAGCCGTACGACCTGCGGGTCAAGGCCCGTAGGTGGGTGTTGGTGGCCTCGGATTGGGCGTTGCTCATGTGGTGGATCAGGGTGTTCCAGATCAGCTGCTGGAACCGCTTCAACGTTGCGGCCAGGGCGATGAAGCCGGGGAGTTGGGAGCGGCGGGCCCAGGCGATCCAGCCGGCCAGCAGTTCACGGCCGGCCTGGCCCTTGACCTGGAACACCGCGCGCAGTTGCTCCTTCAGCAGATACGCCCGATACAGATGCCGGTTGGTCTGGGCGATCGAGGCGACCGACCCGCGTTGCTCCGGGGACAGGTCCGCCGGGTTTTTCAGCAATGCCCAGCGGCTGCCCTTCACCGACGACGCCTGCGCGGAGCTACTGTTGCCCCGCAGCATGTTCCACGTCTGACGACGGACCTTGTCCAACTCCCGGGTGGCCCACCCCACGATATGAAACGGATCCAATCCCAGCACCGCCTGCGGCGCCCGGGCCGTCACGGTGTCGTGGATCCACTGCGCCCCGTCGGCCGAGACGTGCGTCAACGCCGCCGCCCGTTCTGGGCCGAGTTGGTCGAAGAACCGACCCAGGGTGTCGCTGTTGCGGCCCGGTGCGGCCCACACCAATCTGCCGGAGTCTTGATCGACCACGCACGTCAGATACCGCTGGCCTTTGCGGTGGGAGATTTCATCGATGCCGATCCGCTGCAGCCCCGCGAGCACGTCCCGGCCGGCCAAACCGTCGGCGACGACGTGCTCGATGATTGCGCTCACATGCCGCCACGACGTCCGCATCAACTGCGCCACCACCGACGAAGCGGTGTGCGCCGCCAACCACGCGCACTGGTCTTCAAACGCTCGGGTTGCCCGCGCGCCGGGTCGGGCCCACGGCACCGCCGCGACGACCACCCCGTGCCTCTGGCAGTTCACCCGCGGAGCCGCAGCCTGCAGGAATACCATCGTCGACCCCCAGTCCAGCGACCGCCACCGCCGGGTTCCGCCGCCCTGGTCATAGCCCGGCCGTCTACGCCGGCATCGACTGCACCTACTCCGGGCGCCCTTCGTCGCACGCACCGAAACGACCAGCACCTGCCGGTCGTCGGCCTCCTCCCACGCCACATCGCACACCTGCAGTTGCTCGACACCGAGCAGCTTTCGCCATATCGTTACACCGCGCACACCGTGCTCCTGGATAGTGACTGACCCTAGATAAGCCAGAACCTATACGCAGCCCGGTGTGTCGCCCACAACCAGGGGTCAAGACGCCCACGAGAACGTCACAAGAGCCTCTTTTAGGCCACAGAATAGAATTCGGAGAATGGCGTTTCACTGCTCAGGCATGACGAATGGTGGCCGATCGGCGGGCTCAGCTGGGCGACGTCACCGTCCGTCCGAGGTAGAGCGAACGCCATGATGCCCTCCAAGACGCGCCGCGATAGGAATATCGGTTGCGTTCGAGGTGGGCGGGCTGTCACCTTGATTCCGTGACCATTAGCCTGACTCCGCCCTGGGAAGACCTGACCTTCATGACGCCGCTGTCGGAGGACCGCGCAGACCAGCTCGTCAAGTTCCTGGCCGGTGATTTGCACGGGACCTTGCTCGACATCGGTTGTGGATGGGCAGAGCTGCTGTTGCGCGCCGTCGCCGCAGCCCCCGATGCACGCGGGGTCGGTGTCGACATCGACGCGGCGTCGATCGACCACGGCCGCCGGCTCGTCGAGCAGCGTGGCCTCGCGTCCCGGGTCACCCTGACCTGTGGTGACGCGAAGCACCACGCGCCCGAGCGGGCGGAGGCGGTGGTGTGCATCGGTGCCAGCCAGATATGGGGACCGCCTGTGGTGGAAAACCAGCCGCTGGACTACTCGAACGCCCTCGCCGCGATTCGAGCAACGGTACGGCGGGGGGCCCGCGTGGTCTACGGCGAAGGGATCTGGTCCACCCCCCCGACCACGGAGGCGGTCGCACCGCTGGCAGGCAGGCTCGACGAACTGATTTCGCTGGTCGAGCTGATCGAGATTGCGGTGGCAAGGGGTTTCATGCCCGTGGCGGTGTACGAAGCCAGCATCGACGAGTGGGACCAGTTCGAGTCCGGTTTCAGCGCCTGCTACGCCAGGTGGTTTGCCCAGAATGGTCCGGACCATCCGGACGCCGCCGAGGTCTACGCCCGGGCGGCCCGACAGCGGGCCGGCTACTTCGGAGGTTACCGGGGAGTCATGGGCATGGCCTATCTCGCCCTGCTCGCTGTGTAGAGCAAGCTGTTCCGGTGGGCCGTCAACGCCTCGGGAAGGTCCGCCCGGGCCGGCTCCCACCATGCCCCACTCGCTGGACGATCTGAAGGGACGCCCGGATGACACCACCGACCGTCGGGACGCTGCATCATCTGGAGTTGTGGGTGCCCGACCTGGAACGTGCTGCTGCGCAGTGGGGTTGGCTGCTGACCGAGATGGGCTACCTACCCTTCCAGCATTGGTCGGCCGGGCGCAGTTGGCAACTCGGCCCGACCTACCTGGTCATCGAGCAATCCCCGGACCTGTCCGCCACCGACCACGACCGGACACGGCCTGGGCTCAATCATCTCGCCTTCCACGCAGGCTCCCGACGGCAGGTCGACGGCCTCGTGGCACAGGCCCCGGCCCACGGTTGGACGTTGCTCTTTCCCGAACGACACCCCTACGCCGGCGGCGCAGCGCAATACGCCGCCTACCTGGCCAACACCGACGACTACGAAGTCGAACTGATCGCCGACGAGTTGTAGCCGTCCGGTCGCGACCACGGCTCTGGACGGCTGCTCGGCCGCCGCAATCGTCCGAAGGTCAACGCAGTGTCGCTGGCCGATCGACCGTCAGGAGTGTCGCGGGTCGTGGTGTCGACCCCGCCGCCGCAGGGTCAGAGTCAGCAGTCCGGATCCCAGCAGGACGAGCAGGGCCCCGAAGGTCGCCACGCGCTGGACGGGAGCTCCGGTGCTGGCCAAAGACGCCACAGCGGTCGTGGTGGTGGGGACCACCGTCGAGGACGTCACCGAACCGGCCGAGGTGTTGGACGTGTTCGAGGTCGTCGGCGCCAGGGAGTGGCTGGTCGGCAGCACCTGGATGGTGGTGCCGTCGCTCGTCGTGGAGATGGGCGAACTCGGCGACGGCGACACCGGAATCGGCGTGGTAGGAACCGTCGTCACGGACGACTGGGTGCCCGACGACCGGGTACCCGACGACTGCGTGCTGGACGTCGGGAGCACCACCACCGTCGTGGTCGGCGTCAGGACGGTACTGGTCGAAGGCGTCGTCTCCGTCGTCGACGTGGTGACGGTCGAAGGCGTCGTCTCCGTCGTCGACGTGGTGACGGTCGAAGGCGTCGTCTCCGTAGTCGACGTGGTTGACGTGGTGACGGTGGTGGTCGTCGGAGGAACCGGGGTCACGCCGACCGCGATGCCGCCGGCGCTGGACTGCACCAGCGCCCCGCTCGCCGGATAGGTGGTCGGGCCTCCGTAGACCGCCTTGGTGATCACGGTCGCGGCGTTCACGAACGTGGTCTGGGTGCCACCGGTCGGCATGTCCAGCGTCGCGGTGAACTGGACTCGGATGATCTTCCCCGCCGGAACGGGCCCGGTCAGCAGGTCGAGCGAGGCCGTCGAACAGGGCGGCGAGAAGCGGTAGTCCCCGAACCCTGATCCGTTCGCGAAGCCGTGGCCGGGTCCGGTGCCGTCGCCGACGCTGACCGTCACCGTGGCGCAGTCGATGCTCTCGCCGGCCGGAATCACGTCCTTGAACTCGGTGGAGGTCCACCCGCCGGCCGGGGCGACCGGCGATTCGACGAACCAGTAGATGGCCGCGGTCGGGTTCTGGCTGCCCTGATCGCTACGGACGAACTGGCCGAACTTGTAGGCGCCCGTCCGGTCGATCGAACTGCCGGGCAACACGGTCAGCGGGTTGGTGAACGTGGTCGCGTCGGTCACGTACCGGAGCTGCGTGGTCTGTCCGGGCGGGGCGATGGTGGAGTCGAAATTGTCCCGGACGAAGGCAGTTCCGTGCACATCCATGTGCGTCTGCGCATAGTCGGTGGTGGTGAAGGTGATGACGGCCGGATCGCCCGGCGAGATGACGGCCGTCGCCACGAGGGTGCCATCGCTCGTCCTGACGTCGAATCCGGCCGGCAGCGCGACGAGCGCCTTCGGCAGGGTGAGCTGGGTCGTCCGACCGGCAGGCGTGCCGTCGGGGACGGTGAAGACCATGTCCGTCTCGAGCTGGTCGCCGACCGCCACCGTCGTGGGCGTCGTCTTCACGTCGATGATCTCGAGGCCGGAGCCGGCGGCCGAAGCCGCGGGCGCGCCGACCAGAGCGGCTGCACCGGCCATCACGCCGACCGCCAGCAGCAGCATTGCCCGAGGGCCGATGACCTTTCGAACTCCCACACGGAACACAGCGGTACCCCTCGTTTCCGCCGGGTTGATCCAACAACTCAGCCCGAACCCCAATTTCCGACTACTGACGGTCAACAAATTACACCCCTTGGTGGCGCGGTGCCCATATGGAAGGTGAACAGTTGACCTTACGGTGACAGGCCGTCACTGGTTCGTCACTGCAGCGAGGCCGGGGAACCGCGCCCCGGAAGGCGGTCCCCGGCGGCCGGAGGCAGGCCGTTAGCATGACCGGCATGTCGGAGGAGCAGATCGCGCTCGATCCGCCGGGGCGGTGGACAACCGCCGCCGGGTTCGCCGGATCCAGCGCCCATCGGGAAGCAGTCAAGAGGTTGCTGTCCAGTTATCGCGCAGTCCCGACCGGTGAGACGGTCCGTCTGGCGAAACGGACGTCGAACCTGTTTCGTGAACGCGCCCGCACCCGGACCCCGGGCCTCGACGTCTCCGGCCTGACCGGTGTGCTCGACGTCGACCCGGTGGCCATGACCGCAGACGTTGCCGGCATGTGCACCTACGAGGACCTGATCGCGGCCACTCTGCCGTTCGGCCTGAGCCCACTGGTCGTGCCGCAACTCAAGACCATCACCATCGGCGGTGCGCTGACCGGACTCGGTATCGAGTCCGCCTCGTTCCGCAACGGACTCGTCCACGAGTCCGTCCTGGAATTCGACGTGCTGACCGGGGCCGGCGAGATCGTCACGGCCCGACCGGACGGTCCGCACGCCGATCTGTTCGAAGGATTTCCCAACTCCTACGGCAGCCTGGGCTATGCCACCAGGGTTCGCATCCGGCTCGAGAAGGTCGCTCGATACGTCGCACTCCGCCACCTGAGGTTCACCTCGCTCCCCGAACTGCAGCAGGCGATCGCCACCATCTCCGCGTCCGGCCGCCACGACGGCGCCCCGGTCGACTATCTCGACGGTGTGGTCTTCAGCGCCACCGAGAGCTACCTGACGCTGGGCACCGGGACGGACGAGCCCGGCCCGACCAGTGACTACCAGGGGCAGCAGATCTACTACCGGTCGATCCAGCACCGGCAGTTCGACCGTCTGACGATCGCCGATTACCTCTGGCGTTGGGACACCGACTGGTTCTGGTGTTCGCGCGCGTTCGGCGCGCAACAGCCGCTGATCCGGCAGTTCTGGCCACGACGGCTGCGACGCAGTTCGTTCTACTGGAAGCTGGTCGCCCTCGACCGCCGGTTCGGGGTGGGAGATCGTCTGGAACGACGGGCCGGTCGCCCGCCGATGGAACGGGTCGTCCAGGACGTCGAGATTCCGGTGGAGGGCACCGCTGATTTCCTGTCCTGGTTCCTGGAATCGGTGCCCATCGAACCGATCTGGCTCTGCCCGCTGCGCACCCGCTCCGTGCCGGGTGTGCCGCCGACCGTCTGGCCGCTGTACACCCTGGATCCCGACCAGACCTATGTGAACGTGGGGTTCTGGTCAGCGGTCCCCGCACGCCCGGGCGCGCCGGAGGGCGAGACCAACCGGCGCATCGAGGATCGGGTCGGCGCGGCACACGGTCGCAAGTCGCTCTACTCGGATTCCTATTACACCGCAGAAGCTTTCGCGGAGCTCTACGGAGGCCGCGAATACGCCCGGCTGAAGAGCCGGTACGACCCGGACGGCCGACTCCTCGGCATGTATGCAAAGACGGTGGAGCGAAGATGACGACGTTCAAGGCTTCCCAGTCGCCCCGCCAACGGGTCGGCCGCCCACAGACCACTGGCCCGATGACGGTCGCGCAGATCGCAGACGCCGCCGTGGACAAGCCGTTGCCGTTCCACCTGACGGCCTTCGACGGCAGCAGCACCGGGCTGGCGGACTCGGCCATCGGAGCCCACCTCGCCGACCATCGCGGCCTGACGTACGTGCTGACGGCCCCGGGCGACCTCGGACTGGCCAGGGCCTACATCGCCGGTGACCTCGAGTTCAGCGGCGTGCATCCGGCCAACCTCTACCCGCTGCTGCGGGCGATGGCCGACGGGCTACACCTGAGGCGTCCAGCTCTCTCGGAGATGGCCTCCATCGCAAGAGGTCTCGGCCTCCGCGCGCTGAAGCCGATCGGGCCGCCCGCACAGGAGGCGCCACCGCGCTGGCGCCGGGCGATCAGAGGCTTGCGGCACAGCAAGTCTCGTGACGCCGACGCGATCCACCGCCACTACGACGTGTCGAACACCTTCTACGAGTACGTTCTCGGACCGTCGATGGCCTACACCTGCGCCGTCTACCCCGACCAGGGCGCGTCCCTGGAACAGGCGCAGGAGGCCAAGTTCAAACTGGTCTTCGACAAACTCGGTCTGCACGAGGGGGAAAGGCTGCTGGACATCGGTTGCGGCTGGGGCTCGATGGTCCGGTACGCGGCCCGGCGCGGGGTGCGTGCCCTCGGCGTCACGCTCTCGGCCGAGCAGGCGGAGTGGGCCCAGCGCGCGATCGACGAGGAAGGCCTCGGAGACCTGGCGGAGGTACGGTTCCAGGACTACCGGGACGTCTCCGAGGACGGCTTCGACGCCATCTCCTCCATCGGGCTCACCGAACACATCGGGGTCGCCAACTACCCGTCCTACTTCACCGAACTCCACCAGATCCTGCGGCCCGGCGGCCGACTGCTGAACCACTGCATCACCCGCCCGGAGAACAACACCGCGTTCCGCACGGCCCCCTTCATCGACCGCTACGTGTTTCCCGACGGCGAGCTCACCGGTTCCGGCCGAATCATCAGCATCATGCAGGACATCGGATTCGAGGTCCGCCACTCGGAAAATCTCCGCGAGCACTACGCGCTGACGCTGCGCGACTGGTGCCACAACCTCGAACGGAACTGGGAGGCCTGCGTGGCCGAGGTCGGAATGGCCACGGCCAAGGTGTGGGGCCTTTACATGTCGGCATCGCGATTGGCGTTCGAACGCAACAACATCCAACTGCACCAGGTGCTTGCGGTGCGGCCAGGGCCGCACGGCGACTCGGCAGTTCCGCTGCGGCCCTGGTGGTCGGGGTGACGACGACGCCGCGACCACCCTCCCACTGAGGGCGTCGGATCAGGGCGTCGGATCAGGGCGTCGTCGAGAGCACGACGGCGATCCCGACGGTCGCGCCCATCAGGCCCAGCTCCACCGCGGCCAGCCGCAGCAGGGGTATCACCCGGCCGATGTAGGCCGCCGCCATCGTGCGCCGACGATGGAGCCGGCCGATCAGGCCAAGTCCGGCCAGGGCCGCCACCTTGGCCAGGATCAGATGGCCACGGTGGGAATGCCACAGGTCCGCCCAGCTGTCCAGGGTGACCGCCGCCTCCAGCAGCCCCGAGCATCCGATGGCCAGGACACACAGGAGTGCGGCCAGACTGAATCGGGAGACCGATCTGCGGATGTCCTCCGGGTAGGGGCGGAGGTGAACGGTGAGCGCCAGCAGCCCACCCACCCAGATCGCGGAGGCCGCAACATGAACCCCGAGCGATACCGAGGCCACGACGGGCGACGCGTGGTGGCTGGCGTGCCCGGTGAGCGCGCTCGGCAGCATGGCGAGCGTGGCCGGTAGCAGGGTGAACCCGCTCAGCAGTCTCGGGGCGAGGCGGGTGCCGAACATGGCCAGGGCGAGCGCGACCCAGAACGTGACCAGCTCGGCCAGGACCCGGTTGCTGCGCAGCACGATCGACACCGACTCCAGGTGCGCCGGGAGGGTCTGCACCTTGGCCCCGGTGAGATCGGAGACGGTGAACAGGATCCACAGCAGCGTGCTGCCGGCCCAGACCCAGGCCCAACGGACGGCCATCGCCACCAGGTGACCGGCGGCGGCGCGTGACCGGGGCGAGTCCAGCAGGCAGTTCACGAACAGGGCCCCGACCACGGCGAGGCCGGCGATCTCGTGGACGAACTGCGTCACCGGTAGACCGATCGAGGTCGCCTGACCCGTGTCCGGCAAACCGAAAAGCGCTGGGTGGTAGTCCGTATCGGTCCACCATCGGGTGATGACGATGGCGACGAGGCCGGCCAGGACCATCCCCGCCAGCATGGAGAGGGCGCTGGGGGCCCGCCAGATCCTCGGTGCGGAATGCGCAGGTGCGCCGGAGATCGTTCGTTCGGTCGATGGCCCCATCAAGGACATCTCCTCACATCGTGCCGCGGTGGCGCGGTAGTCGCCGACCACCCCCCTGGCGAAAATTGGACCGGTCAACTGCAGTCGTGCCACATGTCCCAGAGCATCCGACCGTCGATGATCGACGTCGGAATCGGGCCGTACGATCTCGAATCGATGGAGTTCTCCCGGTTGTCACCCATCACGAACACCGAGTGGTCGGGCACGATCACGGTGGCCGTGTACACCCCGTCAATACTGGCGTGGTCGACATACGGCTCGTCGACCGCGCGACCGTCGACGAACAGCTGCGCATCCTTGATCACCACGCTCTGCCCGGCGACCGCGACGACCCGCTTGATGACCTGCCCACCGTCCTGTGGACTGGGGAAGGTCACGATGTCGTCGATCCGTGCCGCTTCGTCACCGTGCATCCGTACCAGGAGGACGAGGTCGCCGGTGCACACCGTCGGCGCCATGCTGCCGGACGAGACGGTGACGCTGTCCAACCACAGGCTGCGTACGACCACGGCGGCGGCGACCACGAGCAGCAGCGCCGCCCCCGCCACCATCGCGCGCACGACGAGTCAGAGGGCCGGGTCGGTGACGGCCGGATCCGCGGTCACCGGATCGTTCCGGTCGACATACCCGGCCTGCACCATGGTCCCGGTGGGGTCGGCGGGCAGTCCAACACTGAACTGACTCATCATGTCGTGGTCCTCGTGCACCAGATTGTGGCAGTGGACCATGTACTTGCCGACCTGGACGCCGAACGGATCGCCCGGGACCCTGCTGCCGAACTTCATGATCAGCCTGACCCGTTCCCCCTCCCCGGCATAGATCACATCCTTCGGTCCCAGTTCCCATGGGAATGGCGGCTTGCCGTTGCGGCTCAACACCTTGAAGTCGATCAGATGGATGTGGACCGGATGGAACCAGCCGCCGGAGTTGTTCTGGATCTCCCAGATCTCGGTGTCCCCGAGACCGGGGTTGGCGATCACCTTGCGATAGCCCGAGGTGACGATCTCGTCCCAGGTCATCCCATTCAGACTCCACGTATTGGTGGTGTCGTCGTGTTCCACCCGGATGGTGCGAACCTTCATCCCCGGAGTCTCCTGCAGGGCCATGCAGTCGTTGCTGTAGTTCAGCACCTCCGGCATGACCCGCGCACCCGGATCGTTGGTATCGAACTGGTCGTCCACCACGTCGAACGCCATGACCTTGTTGGTGTTGTTGAAGTCCCGGTTGTTCGGGTTGCTCAGATTCTGCAATTCAATCCGCTGCCCCGCTCGGAAACCGGAGAAGTCGATGAGGATCTCGTAGCGCTCTGCCGTGCCGTGCCGCCATTGGGTGACTTCCTGGGATCTGGGCATCAGGCCGGCGTCGGTGGCCACCACCCGCAGGGGCGCCTGTGGGGAGGTGGTGAACCGGAACGACCTCGAGATCGAGGCATCGAGCACCCGGAAGCGATAGATCCGCTTCTTCACCTTCATCACCGGCCACGGCTTGCCGTTGACCAGGATGACATCCCCCCAGAGTCCCGCGTGCGTCCGGTCGTCGAACAGGAGGGACGCATTCGCCTGGAACATCATGTCCGAGATGATCAGTCCGACGTCGAACTCCCCCTGCGGCAACAGGGCTCGTTCCATCGCGTCGTGCAGGTGATACTGCGAGGCCAGGCCCGAGTACACGTTCTGGCCGGTCCAGTGGGCTCCGTGATCGTGATACCACAGGGTGCGGGCCGTCTGGACGTTCGGATAGTGATACGTCTTGACCTGCCCCGGCATGGTGAGATCTGCGGCGTAGCCGTCGTACTGGGGGAGCGAAGCCGAGCCGTGCAGGTGCGTCGAGAGATTGAGCGGTGAGTTCAGACCGATGTCGGTCAGGTGGAGTTTGTTGTGCATTCTCATGACGATGCGGGTGCCCGTGTCGACGTCGATACGGCGGGCCGGGATCATCCCCTCGTAGCCCAGCAGCGGTGTGGCCGGGAACCCCGGCACGAGCCGGGCCGAGCCGGGAAGCGCGGCGATGTCGTAGTAGTCGATGGGTCCCCTGCCATCTGCGGGATACGCATCGGTCCCCGTCGGATGTTCGGCGGTCATCGACTTCGGCAGGACCGGGAGCCTCGAGAACACATTGCTGTAGGGGATCGGCATGTTCTTGGACGGAAGCAGGCTGGCGCTGGAACCGCTGACCCCGTGACCCAGGGGGATGGCCAGGCCGGCGCCCCCGACCGCGGCCAGGCCGCTCAGTTTGAGAACATCTCTTCGTGAAAGCTTCATCTCGTGCCGCCCGGTTTGATTGAACTGATGTGAAGGGGAAGGAAATGCAACTGCCACCGCTGACAGCCTCTGCGCCCTGACAGCGCCGGGCCACCCCCAAAATTGGGGACGTCCATTGTCGACGCGGGCCGTGGAGGTCCCGGGTCACCCGGGCGAGGACCGCATCATGCGACGGGAATGGGGGGCTTCACCGTCATCCTGATCGACCAGGAATCGATCAGGAAGGGTCGGGTGATCCGATCCGTACCGGGGTTGGCGACGAGGAAGTATTTGAGCACCCGACTGCTGGGCAGCACCATGTGTCGTCCGGTCGAGTCCGACATCTGGATGTCGCCGCTGGCGGCGAACGCCACAGAAAGCCTCTGCCCGTGGGCGGTGTCGAGCCCGACCGACCCGGGGGTGAACTTCCGGTTGGTCACCACGTTCCCGGACTGCACCGATTTCAGACCGTTGGGCGCGGTCACGCCGAAGAACATGGCCTCTTCGAGTCTGCGCCCAGCGGCCTTGTCCCCCTGCACGGCCTGACCGAGCTGGAGCAGGAATTCCTTTCCGAACGCGGGCGTGAGGTAGGACAGGGTGAAGGTGGCGTCGGCGCGCGAGAGGTAGGCCGACGGACGGGCGATCAGATTCGAGTTCCAGCCCGAGGCAAAGGCGAAGTCGACCATTTCCTGGTACGCGGCCCGCAATGTGGCCTGGCCGTATTTCGCCACCGCCGGCCCGGTGAAGGGTTTCAGGTGGGCGAAGACCGAGTCGGGCAGACCATGCGGTACGGCCGTACGGCCGGCCGCGCCGAGCGGCGGCGACGAGGACGCCGGCGCCGGCGCCGAGGCCGAGTCCGCGACGGAACGGCTCGGCGAGGACCGGGGGCCACTCTGACCCGGCGATGCCTGGCAGGCGACGACCAGCGTCAGGATGCCGGACAGCAACGCCCACCCGAGCCGCGAGCGGGCGCCGCTGAACCGGGAACCACCTGTGCCCGAGGAGGTTTGCTCGATGACCACGGTGGACCTCCGGAAAGTGGGATGAATGGGTAGCTCTGGCGACCGCTGCGCGATGGGCCCCGATCGGCGTACGTCCGGGACCCGCGGGTGGGGCGGTGCCGAGCCACCCCACCCGCAGGTTCATCGGCTACCGGGCGGTGACCAGGTTGGACCTGGCCGACTGCGCACTGCCGCCCACCGCATTGACGGCCTGCACCGTGAACCGGTAGACGCCGGCGGTCAGCGTCATCGTGAACGTGCGGGCGGTGGGCGGTTGCAACCCCGAGACCGTTGTGCTGAGAACATTTCCCAGCAGACCCAGCCGTAGGGCCGTGACCCGGTAGCCGGTGATCACCGATCCGCCGTCCGCCGCCGGAGGGGTCCATCTGGCCCCCGCGTTGATGGCGCCACCGGCCGTACCGGATGTCGCGACCCCGATGACCGGAGCACCGGGCACCGTGGCCGGCGTGACCGCCGCGGACAGGGCCGAGAAGCCACCGGATCCGACCGCGTTGACCGCCCTGACCTGGAACCGGTACGCGGTGCCATTGGTCAGCCCGACGACGATCAGGCTGCCGGCCGCAGCGGTCGCGGTGCGCAGCGCCCCGACCTGCACGGTCGGGTTCGCGTTCGTGACGACCCGCAGGTCGTAACGGACGATTGCCGATCCACCGGTGGCCGGGGCCACCCAGGTGACGGTCGCCGAGGCGTTGCCCCGGGTCGCGGTCGGCGTGGCAGGGGCGGCCGGAACCGTCGGAGCCACCGGTGTCACATTGTTCGACCGGACCGAGAAGGTCCCCGTACCGACCGAATTGTTCGCGGCGACCTGGAACCTGACCGTCGTCCCGTTGGTCAGCCCGGTGACCACCAGGCTGGTGGCTGCCGCTGCCGCCGTCCGCGTCCCGATCACGGCGTTGGCCGCGTCGAGCACCTGCACGGTGTAACCGGTGATCGGAGACCCACCGGCATTGCCCGGTGCGGTCCAGGTGACCGTCGCCGAGGCATTGCCGCCGGTGGCGCTACCGATCGTCGGCGCACCAGGGGTGGTGGCCGGCGTGACCGGGTTGGAGGCAGCCGAGGGACTCCCGGCACCGACGGAGTTGGCCGCCGTCACCTGGAAGGTGTACTCGACACCGTTGGTCAACCCGGTGACCACCAGGCTGCCGGTTCCGGCCGCAGCCGGCTGGGCGACACCGTCGGCGACTCCCGCGATGAACGGCTGCACCCTGTAGCCGGTGATGGCTGCTCCGCCGTTGTCGGCCGGCGCCGTCCAGGTGACGGTCGCCGTGGTGTTGCCTCTGGTGGCCGTACCGATCGTCGGCGCACCCGGAGTGGTGGCCGGTGTCACGGTGTTCGACGAGCCCGACGCGCTGCCGGTACCGACGGCGTTGACGGCCGAGACCTGGAACGAGTAGCTCGTGCCGTTGGTCAGTCCGTTGACCGTTCCACTGCTGGCAGCGACTCCGGCAAGGATCGTGGGGCTGCCGGTGGCGACGCTGCCGATGAACGGCTGGATGGAGAAGCCGGTGATCGGAGTACCACCATCGCCGGCCGGAGCCGTCCAGGTGACCAGGGCGGAGGCGTCACCGGCGGTGGCTGTTCCGATGGCCGGTGCCCCCGGTGCGGTGTGCACCGGCGGCGCCGTCGGCGTCACCACGTTGGACAGTCCCGAGAACGGACCGGTACCCAAAGCGTTGCCGGCAGCCACCTGGAGCTGGTAGCTGGTCCCGTTGAGCAGGCCGTTCACGGTTCCGCTGGTGGCGGTTCCGTCGGTGATCAGGCTGATGATCGGCGTGCCACCACCGACCGGTACGGCCTGGACGGTGAACCCGGTCAGCGCCAACCCGGTGACCGGCGTCGCCGGCGGGGTGAAGTTGACCGTGGCCGACCCGCTGCTGGCGAACGCACTGCCGACAGCAGCGACGGTGGGAGCCGCCGGCAGCGCCAGCGTGATGCTCCCGTCGGAGAAGGTCAGCTGTTCGATGCCCGTCAGGGTGTCGATGCCGTCGCTGACCTTCTGGGGTGCCACGACCGGACCGGTCTGGTTCACGATGACCTGGCCGGGCAGGGCGCCTGCGGTGATGGTGTAGTTCGCCTGCGGACCGAGGAACACCGCGGTGTCGCAGTTCAGAGGTGTCGCCGTGCCGCAGTCGGCCGCCGGGGTGCTCGGCGTGACGATCTCCCGCACCGCGACCAGGTTGCCCGGGTCGACCAGCCCGGCGAACACCGCCTGCTGCAGTGTCATCCCGGTCGTTCCCGGGCCGAAGTTCCCGCTGGTGGCCTTGTTCTCCATCAGGTCGGTGCGGCCGAGCTCGACCGGCGGCCGGGTGGGGTCCGACCGGTCGACGACGGTGATGTGGACCTCGAGTTGCTTGTCGCCGTCGATGATCTCGTTGCCCGCACGACCCGTGAAGGTGTCACTGCCACCGCCGCCGAGCAGGATGTCGCCCTCACCCCAGACCGGCCCGACCAGCGGGCACCGCCCGGATGCGGACAGTGCCGCTACGTCAGCGGCCGTTCCCGGCCAGTCGGCGACGGGTGGCAGCAGGTCGACCAGACCCTTGATCCGGTCCACACCGGCCTGGTCGAGCGCGTCGCAGCCCTGGAATCCGCCGCCGGTGATCAGGCGGGGAACCGCCAGCACACCGTCGGTGCCCTTGATGACGTCGTTGAACTTCCCGCCGGAGTCGGCTTCGGTCTCCTGCCAGCGGTCGCGGTTCACGATGACCTGGATGGGCAGGCCGCCCAGGTTGTTGTTGATCATCATGTCGTCATCGGCCGGGATGGTGTTGTACTGGTGGATCGCCCAGTCGAAGCCGCCGGAGCCGGCGTTGCGGTCGATGGCCGCGTTCTGCGCCATGATGTCGTCGCCACCTTCGGCGTCGTAGTCGTTCTCGCCCGGTTGACCGATCATGATGTCGTTGCCCGGCTTGGTCTCGGCCGGATCGTCGAAGAACGGCGCTCCGTGGTCGCCCTGGAGCAGATCCTGACCGGTGCCGCCCTGGATCCAGTCGTCGCCGCCGTCACCGAAGACCGCGTCGGCGCCCTGCCCGGCGATGATGAAGTCGTTGCCCGGCCCGGCGAAGGTCTCGTTGTCGTTCGCCCCGCCGTTCAGGAAGTCCTGGCCGTCGCCGCCCAGCACGATGTCGTTACCGGGACCGGCGTCGATCGCGTCGTTGCCGGGGCCGCCCTTGAGAACGTCGGCGCCGTTCAGATCGGTGATGATGTCGTTGCCGTCACCGCCGAGCACGACGTCGTCGCCGCCGTTGCCCTCGATGACGTCGTTGCCGACGCCACCCCAGAAGGTGTCGTTGTCGTTGCCGCCGTAGATGCGGTCGACCCCGGCAGTCCCGTTGTAAACCGACTGGCCGTTGATCCCGGAGGGGTTGACCGAGTTGATGGCGCGGTACTGGATGGTGCCGTCGGGCTTGCGCAGCAACAGCTTCGACTCGTCGCAGTCGGTGGTGCTCGGATCGTCGGCGACGGTGGCCCCGTTGGCGGTGAAGCCGGCCGGGGTGCCGTCGAGGTGCGCGAGCTGGAACCTGCAGTCCGCCGTGCCGAAAGCGTCGGCCTTGAGGGAGTTGGTGCCTTCGGTGTTCCGCTGGATCAGCTCGGAGAACGAGTTGCCCTCGAGTTGGGTGCGCAGGTTCATCCCGGGGGTGCGGGCCAGGTAGTACAGCCGGTCACCGTCCTGCAGGTTCTCCAGCTGGTTCTGGAAGACGTAGTTGAAGGTGCTGCCCAGCAGTCCGCCGAACAGGTTGGTGACCTCGGCGAGGCCGCCGACCCAGAGATCGACGTCGTCCAGGCCGGTGGTGGTCACGCCGGCGGCTGTGCTCGCCCAGGCGCCGGTGCCGAACATGAAGTCGGCGGCGTCCACCGGCGGGACGTCCGCCGGGATGTTCGGGGTCACGGTCGTATCGACCGGCCGAGGATCGACGATCGCCCGGGCGGCAGCCCGCTTGCCGGCGATGGTGGTGACGTCGTCGCCGTTGCCCAACACGCCGTCCGGCCCGGAATCCCGGATCGTCGGATGGAGTCCGTAGGCCGCCACGAAGTTGATCAGCGACTCCGGGTGCTTGAGGTGCTGGCCGAAATCGCTCCAGCTCGTGTAAGGCGCCATCTGTCCGTCGTTGGTGCCGGCGAAGATCTGACGGCGCAGGTCGTTCAGTGGCGGTACTCCCGCCTCCCGGGCGCGGGCCATGTTGAGGGTGGGGAGGTCCAGCGGCAGACCGAGCAGATTGTTGCGCAGTGTCTCGGTGACGAATTCGTCGAGCTCGTTGCCGACCTGGCTGGAGGAGCCCATCGCGATCGAGCCGGCCGCCTGCTCCGGGGTCAACGTCCCCGCGGCGCCGCCGTCGAAGAACGAGGGTGGATTCAGGAAGGCACCGAGCAGAGGAAGGGAATTGTCGGTCTCGGCACCGGTGACGGGATCCACGTTGGTCCGGGCCACGGTGTCGTCGAGCATGGAGTGCCCGAAACGGTAGACCGCGTGGGCGAACTCGGCCTTGATGGCCGGGTTGATGTCCGGGGAGTACACGTGGAACGGGCGCACCGCAGGCTGCACCTTACGGGCGAACTCCTCGAAGACTGCGTGCTGGTATTCCATCTCGTTGACGAAACGCGCCGCCTGGAAGAGCCGCTCGCCGTTCCAGCCGTCCGGATTCGCGGCGGTCGGCAGCTGCCATTCGGCCAGAGCTGCCACACCATCGGCCGTCGAATCGGTGCTCAGCACATTCTTGATGTAGTCGACGAGCCGGTCGTGCTCGGAATGGAAGACCTGGTGGATCGTGCTCAGCGCGATGTTCTCGTTGCAACGACCGTCCCCACACACGAAGTGCGCGTTCAGCATCTCGTCGTCATAGGTACCAGCGGGCTGGCCCGCGAAGTCGGCCGACGGCGTGAGGTCGGTGTCGGGAACGGGCGCCACCGGAGGGGTGGCCGGGTTGTGGTCGACGTCCACCGGCGAGGGGTCGGCGTTGTGCGCGATGTCCGTCAGGAACGGGGTGTCGAAGTGAACCGCGTTGGCGGGCACCGGAACAGGATTGGCGATGTCACCCTCCACAAGGGTGATGCCGGTCGGCGCGGCAGGGTCCTTGGTCACGTACTGGGGCAGGCCCCGCAGCGGGCCGGGGAGGAACTTGCCGTAGGGATCCGTCGCGAGCATCGGGATGTTGGTGACGTCCGCGTCGACCAGTTGCAGACCGAGTTTCGTGGCCGTCTGCAGCTTGACGGCGGCCCAGGTGCCGATGCCGGTCCGGCCGTCCGGCGAGTTGAGGTAGGTCTGACCCGCCGCGAGCCCGCCCAGCAGCTTGCCCGTCGAGACCGGCTGGTTCGCGGCGTTGAGCGCGTACTCGCGGAGGAACACCTGGTGGGACGCGTGCGAGGAATAGGTCTGGCTCTGGTCCACCCACGGGCTGTCGGTGTTGGTCGCGTCCTGGACGTCGTCAGCCGTACCCAGGACACCATCGGGTCCGGGCTGGTTCTGCGCCCTGGTCAGGACCATGAACCGCTGGGACGCCGGGAGGTCGTCGGGGGTGCCGACGACGTGGTCGGGACCGGCGATGAGGGGATCGTCCGCCCGCAGCGGCACGAAGACGGCGGCACCGCTCTTGACGGTCTGGTCGACACCGTGGTCGAAGAACTGGCCGAAGAAGGTGAACAGCGAGTTGTACGGGGGCGAGAGGCCCACGTCGGTGGTGACGTTCGGGATGAAGAGCGTCTGGTGGGCGGGCACGCAGCCGACCGGGCTGGCCGGAACGACGTCGACGACCGGATCCGAACCGGCGACCGTCGCGCAGGGCACCACCCCCTTGGCGTTCTGGGTCCGCACGGGGAAGCCGGCCGCGGCGATCGCGGCCGGGTTGGTCGAGGTCTGGTCGACGATGAGGTTGCTGATCAACCGTGGCTGGGAGTCTACGACGTTGCCCTGCTTCTGCTTGTAGCTGGTCGGGCCGGGGGCGCCGACCGGCAGGCTCGCGGTGATCGGCTCTGCATCACGGAACAGCGGTGTGGTCAGTCGCGGGAAAATCTGGTCCGCCGCAGCGACCTTGGCGTTCGACAGGCCGACCTTGAGATTGTTGCAGGACCCGTCCACCGTCCGCAGTCCGTACGAGGTGAGCACATCCGGCACACGGTCAGGACCGGGGGCGAGGAGCGCCTGGCAGTAGTCGGGGTCGGTCACCGGATTCGGGTTGGCCGGTATCCCTGGCTGGGTTCCCAGCAGGGCCCGGGAATGACGTTCCGCGATCTTCACCTGCTTCAGGATGAAGGAGAGGTCCCCCGGCGTGACCGTGAAGCCCTGGCCCACTATCGGAACAATGGCGGCAACCGACGACGACGCCAGGTTCGCGATACTTCCCACCAGCAGGAAAGCCGTGGCTCCTGCGATGAATCTCCTCATTTTACGCACGGGACAGATCCTCCATAGATCGCGATGTGTGGGAATGCCGTCCAGGCCGTTCACCTCGACCGGTCGGTCGGGTGTCAGCGCCGATCGGACGGCGTCGTAGGTCATCTCCGGACGGTGAGGGCCGGATCCACCGGGGCAGCTTGCGCAGAACCACGACGGCAGATCGAGACGAACAGATTCCATTCGGACGGACAGGATCGAAGTTAGCGATCCGCTCCGAAGGCGAGAACCCCCAATTCAGGGGGTGGTCCGCGTCGGCTCCCCGCGCGAAAAGGCACCGCTGGAGCCGGTCACGATGATCGGTTGAAACTATCGCCGGTGAAGTAAATACCTGGGTAAACCATGACGTCCCACCAGATATTCAGGCAGATTGCCGCGGTTGTTCGCTCCGGGGCGGCGGTCGCCGTGCATCGCGGCACTCCCGAGCCGCTGACCGGAGTCAGACTGCCTCGCTGCGTGCGGCGACCGCCGGAACCATCGTGTGACAACGGCAGAGCTGCCGCCACCCCGCCGGTGGGGGTGGGATCACCCCCAAAAGCGGGGCCCGGATCGGCACCGGTCACCAGAGGGTGGCGCCCGCCGCAATCGCCCTGATTCCGCTGACCAGCAGCTCGGGGGAGCCGCCCTTCATGACGTAGCCCATCGCCCCGGCGCGCTTCGCAGCTTCCAGCACCGGGGGGCTGACCGAGGCGGCCAGGATCAGCACACGCACGTCAGGACGGTCCGCCACCAGGATTCGGGTCGCCTGCACTCCACCGATGCCAGGCATCCGGAGGTCCATCAGTACGACATCCGGATCCGTCGAGCAGGCCATCGGAAGTGCGGCAGCGCCGTCGTCACACTGACCGACGACCTCGAAGCCGCCGGCGTGACGCAACAGGAGGGACACCGACTCGCGCACGAAGGCGTGGTCGTCGACCAGGAGAACCTTGATCACCCAGCTCTTCCCTTCCCTTCCGTGACTTCCGGCGCCGGCACTGCTGCCGGTACTGCGGCCAGTACTGCGGCTTTCCAAGATGCGCATCATCTCCGTTCAGGATGAGGGATGATGCATTGCTGCGCCACCCCCAACGCTGGGGTGAAAGGTGGCTACACAAAGTTACATACTGGACAGTATTGTCACCAATAGTCTACGATTCAGAAGCCCAAGAAGGATTTCGAGGACGAAATGGACTCCGTGTTCCCATTTGGTCTAGTGCAAAGGAATCGAGGACATCGGGTGTCCGTCAGTGCAGTCGAACGCCCCGCCACCCATTCCCCGGGTCGCCCCGCGATCAGCATTTTGATCATCGACGACCATCGTTCATTCGCCGAACTGCTGTCAGCGGCCCTGAACACCATCCCCGGGATGCTGTGCGTGGGGGTGGCCACGAGCGCGGCCAGCGGCATTTCACGTGCCGCCGAGCTTCAGCCGGAGGTGGTGGTCATCGACATCCACATGCCAGAGCACGACGGCCTTTTCGCCACCCGGCGCATCCGCGAGGTGTCCCCGGGTTCGGTGATCGCCGTCGTCACCGCCTACACCGAACCGGAATGGATTTCCCGTGCGGCGCAGGCCGGCGCCTCGGCCTTCATTCCCAAGGGCGGGTCGCTCACCGAGCTGATCGACGTCCTCACCAGGGTCAGGGCCGGTCAGATGCTGGTGGCACCTTCGACATTCAATGCGTCGCCGCGTCTTTCCCGCACTGCACCCGATACCGGTCATGTCCCGCTGACACCGCGCGAACTCGAAGTGATCACCTACCTGGGCCAGGGTGTGCAGACCGAGGGAATCGCCAAGGTGCTCGGAGTCAGCGTTCATACCTGCCGCGGCTACATGAAATCGCTGCACACCAAACTTGGTGTCGGCACTCAACTCGAAGCGGTGATCAGGGCCCAGAGCCTGGGGATCATCGGAGTTCCCGGCGGTCATTGACGTCATGATGTCCTGCAGGGGTGGGGCCGGCGGGGCGCGGTCGGGGCACCGGTCCGGACCGAACGCGAAAACCGATGCCGCGCAGTAGCCCGCGGTACGGGGCCGGACGGCGGAAGCGGCCGTCGATCCGGCGGATGACCGTCCGCCGCCAGTTGCTGATCTTCTACTCCGTCGCAGCCGTCACCATGTGCGGCCTGGCCGGCGGAGCCTTTCTGGCCAGCAAATACGTCGCCCGCAACCAGGCCTTCAAGGAGGCCGAGGCCATGACGTCCCGGTTGGCCGACTACGTGGTGGCACCGCTGCTCCCCCTGGCCTTCGATCCGCGCTCTTCCCAGCGACACGACCTCGACCTGGCGATCGCCTACCGCGGGCGCGACGGCTACCTGGTCGAGGTGATGGCCTGGGACCGGACCGGGCGGGTGGTGTGGGCCAGCGACACGCGCGATGCGGGGCGGGTCTTCACCGTCCCCGACGAGGTGACCGCTGCCATCGACCACGGGGTGATCAGTTCGGACTTCACCGAAGCCCCGGAGGTGGACCACCCGGAACTGAGCCCGACCAACGACGGCTTCGTGGAGGTCTACGTGCCCTTCCCCGACGGCGAGCAACCCGGTCTCGCCTTCGAGGCCTACTTCGACTACGCCCGGGTCAATGCCACGGCCGACCTGCTCACCCGACAGATGTTGCCGCTGGTGCTCGGTCCCCTGCTGCTGCTGCAGATCATCCAGGTGCCCATCGCAGCCTCGCTGGCCAGGCGGGTGCGCCGCCAGGAGGTGGAACGCAGTCTGCTTCTCCAGCGGAACCTGACCGTGTCGGAGAAGCAACGGATCAGGATCGCAGCGGACCTGCACGACGGTCCCATCCAGGATCTGGCCGGAATCGGGTACGCCCTCGGCGCCATCGCGCCGACGGTCCCGGAGCGGCATCACGACCTGATGGACACGGTCCAGGTCACCATCCACGAGGCCACCCAGTCGCTGCGGCGGATGATGGTCGACCTCTACCCACCTGATCTACGGGCCGGTCAGCTGCCGCAGACCATCACCGATCTGGCGGTCCAACTGCGCGCCCGCGGGATCGACGTCGATGTCGAGGCCGAGGACATGCCGGACGATCTGGCCGGTGAGATCGTCACGACGCTGTTCAAAGTCGGCCGGGAAGCGTTGGCCAACGTCGTCGAGCATGCGCAGGCCACCCATGTGCAGATCCTGCTGTGGCTGGACATCGGGAAAGCGGGTGAGCAACTCGTTCGACTGGACATCATCGACAACGGGATCGGACTGGACGTGGGCCGGCTGGACCGTCGCTCGGAGGGGCATCTCGGCCTGCGCCTGCTCAGGGACCGGCTCATCGAACAGGGAGGCAGCCTCGAGTTCGTGAAGGGGAACGATGGTGGGACTGCGGTCAGGGCCAGTCTTCCCGCCATCCGGACCGCCTCGGCTGCCACCGGCCTGTCGCGCTCCTGAGTCCTCCCGGTGCGGGAGGACCAGCGATCACAGGTTCCGGGGAGAGTCCTCCGCGGGAGTTCCGGGACGGAGCGGCGACCGGTTCTGCAGGGCCCAGACGGCCCGGTCGCGATCGGCGGGGTGGACAGCCAGCCAACCGGCCCCCCGCGCGTCACCGCAGTCCAGGAAATTTGCCACTTCCTCGTTGCGGTGACGGTTCTGTTCCCACTTCGATTCAGGCATGAGGTTCCTCTCGGGATGACGACCACTGCGACGCTAGGAGCGCCGCCTGTGGCCGACCTGTGGAACCTGCTACGGAATCGTTACAGATAAGAAAACTCCTGATCAGCCGGTGTGGTAATAATCAAGTAAAAACTCAGGGGCAAGTCTTCGCCGATCCTTTGCCCTCGCCCCCTGAGCGAGCGGGGGTGGGTCTGCGATCCGATTCGACCCACGTCCGATTCGACCCACGTCCGATTCGAACCACGTCCGATTCAGAACAGGTCCAGCGAGGAGAGCAGACCGACCACCACGGGAGCCAGACCCAGGCAGAGGAAGGCCGGCAGGAAGCACAGTCCCAGGGGTGCGGTGATCGCCACACCGGCCCGGCCGGCCGAGCGCTCCGCCGCATCGGCCGACGCCGCCCGCAGGACCACGGCGTGTTCCCGCACGGCGTCGGCGAACCTCGCGCCTCCGCTAGCGGACCGGCCGGCCGCCGCAGCCAGCGAGGCCAGGTCCGGATGTTGCCGGGCGCCCTGCCAGGCACGCGCGGGATCGGACCCGAGCAGGAGCAGGGCCGAGACGGCATCGAGCAGGGCCAACGGATCGTCCGGATCGTCGAAGCCGTTGCGCTGCAGCGATATTCCTGGCGAGGCGACGGCGGTCAGTGCGGCGCCGACGGACATGCCGGCGTCGAGGCAGGCGGCGAGCAGATCTGCGTGCACTGCGAGTCGGTGCCGTGCCACGGCACGCTCCGCGGCGGTCCGGCGCAGAGGTAGCCGGAGGGTCAGCGCGCCGCCCAGGCCCCCGAACAGGAGAATCGACCACCACGGCCAGCGACCGAACAGCACGACGACGGCGGCCGCTCCGGCGCCCACCACCAACGCACGACGCTGCTCCGCGGTCAGCGTCCCTCCGCGCCACCGGTCCGACGGCGCCCGCGCCCTCATCACCGCCGGCGCCGGGAGACACAGCAGACCCAACCCCGCCACGGCCGAAGCCACGAGCATCGACGTCGTCATCCGTGCACGATCGTTGCCGTCCACCACAGACCGGCACAGGTCAGCGTGGATCCGGCGAGCAGCATCAGATGACCCGCACCGGTGCCGAGCAGGATGCCGACCGGGTCGGCGCCCATCCCGACACCGAGCACCAGACCGAGCAACGGCATGGACGCCAGCACGTAGCCGGACACCCTGGGGCCCGAGACCTGGGCCGCCCGTGCGGAAGCCGCTCGAACCCGGTCGGCGAGGTCGGTGGCCAGCGCATCGAGGAGCCCCACCCAGGGCACGCCGTACCTGGCCGACAGGGCCCACCCGGCCGCCAACCGCCCGCTGATCTCGGACGCCGGGTCGGAGCCATCGGTCGGCGGCGGGGTTCCACCGCCCCGATCGGTGCCCACGACCGTGGCGAGGTGCTCCAGCACCAGCCCGCACGAGCCCCGGTGCGCGGCCGCGACCGCCGACACGGCCGCGAGTGGTTGGGCCCCCGAGCGCACCTCCCTGGCCAGGGTGCGCACGGCGGCGAGCAGCCCCACCAGATCCGCCTGCACACGGCGTCGGCGGAGCTCCCCGCGGGTCAAGCCGGCCGAGGTGCTGAGCCACAGGACCGCCGAAGCCGCCACTGCCGGGCCACCCGCCGCCCAGATCACCGACCCGGCCAGGCCGATCAGGCCGACCACCCACCGGCCGGCCACGACCGCCGGCGGCACGACCCTGCGCCAGGTGCGCCATCGACCCACGCGGCCGCCGGCGGGTCGGGCACCCTCCACCGCCAGCCTGCCGGCATCGCTCGGCCAGCACAGCAGCGCCAGTCCGCCGGCCAGCGCCGTCACCATGGTCGAGCCACTCCGCGTTCAGCCAGCAGATCGGACAACAACTCGGCGCCGGCGGCGGCCGGCACACCCTCGACGACCGCTGGGGCAGCCGCCACGAAGCCGTTGACATCCCTGGTCAGGACCGCGATCTCGATCAGCGAGCGCAGCGGCCCGCGGCGTTTCATGTGGAGCACCACCGATACCGCGCCGGCCAGCTGGGAATGCAGTGCGTGCCTGTTCAACCCGGCCGGAGCCGCGAGCGCCTCCAGCCGGGCCGGCACCTCCGAGGCCGTGTTCGCATGCAGGGTCCCGGCCCCGCCGTCGTGCCCGGTGTTCAGAGCCGCCAGCAGGTCGACGACCTCCGCGCCCCTGACTTCTCCGACCGGCGATGTTGTCAAATAGGGCGCATCGTGCGACGATGACCAGACCTAACGGAGCTCCGAAATGCCAAGCGCTGCAATCTATTCGAGACTCAGCCGTGACCGAACCGGCCTCAGTCCGAACTGCCAGATACAGACCGAAGAGGCCCGAGAGTATGCCCAAGCCCAAAATTACGAAGTCGTGGCTCAACTGGCCGACAACGACATCAGTGCCAGCAAATACTCGACCAAACCGCGTCCAGGATTCAATCGCCTCATCGAGGCGATACGACGAGGCGAGGTAGAGATCATCCTTGCCACTGAGATGACACGCCTGTACCGCCAACTCCCCCAGCTGTTGGAGCTGATCAAGCTGGCTGAAACGACGAATCTGAAACGTATTGAGACCACCGAGGGGCAGGTCTTCCTGCTTCACACCGGTGAAGGGATTCATGCTGCCATCGCTTCCATCAACAACGCCCAGCTGGAGTCTCGAAAGATCAGCGACCGAGGTAAACGCAAGAAGCGCGCCCAGGCCAAGCTCGGTTTGCCTGGCGGTGGCGACCGCTCTTTCGGTTACAACTGGGGTCACATGACCGTTAACGAAGAAGAAGCCACGGTTGTAAGAGAAATGGCCGCTCGCATATTAAACGGTGAGTCGATCTCCTGCCTTACTGCTGATCTGAACGAACGCGGCATCAAGACGACTCGCGGTAACGCCTGGGTCCGCAACCGCCTCACTTCCATGATTATCAATCCGCGATACATCGGTATCCGCGTACACCGGGACGAACAGTACCCGGCGCAGTGGCCGGTTATTCTAGATAAAGATATGCAGGATCTGGTCAAGCTAGAGTTACGTTCGCGAGTAGCCAATCGTGAGCGCCGCGGTGGTCCACGACGATACCTTGGAACCGGCTTCTACGTCTGTGGCAGATGCGGCAACAAGCTTCATTGTTCGCAGAGCAGGCGTGATTCAAGTCAGCCACTCAAGGCAACCTACACATGCAGAGGAAAAGACAACCACGAGATTCGCGTTGGTTGTGACGGCATCAGCCGCAATGGGCTAGCCCTAGATGACTTTGTCGTTGAGTGCATGCTTTACCGTCTCGACTCCGAAGGCCTCGCACAAACCCTATCCGTCATGAGCGAGGACAAGAGCCACCTTGGTGAACTGATGGCGGATATTGAAAGAAGAGCCAAGAAGCTGAACGACCTCACCGACGACTATGCCATCGGTTTACTTGATCGCGCTCAGTATGCCAGGGCCAAGGGTATCGCTACGGACGCTCTAGAAGCCGTACAGGCTCTTCTGAATAAAGAAATGCAGTCTCGGACCATTGTCAACATTCCGCTCGCTCAGACGCTTCGTGAGACGTGGGAGACCGCGGACCTGGAATGGCGTAGATCGCTGCTCATGATGATGATTGATCGGGTCATCGTGAACCCGCAGCTCAAACGGCCCGTTTATAAGGATTTTGGGCGATTTGATCCCGGCGCTGTTGAAATCGTTTGGACGATATAGCGGAAGCGACAAACGCCAGGACCACCGGATCGGTCACTTTTTCAGGAACACCCGCCATCTCAACGCTTTGCTTCACTATTTCTTTCATGTTGCTTCCCCAATTACTTCCGTCTACTATAGCATTGTGTCCAGCCAGTAGGGGTTTGAGCTAGTCGTATCTCCAATTCAACTGCTCGCCCGGCTGGACACTTAAAGAAATCAACCATATCAGTAGACGCCTACATGGACTGGTAGTAATTCCGTTACTCCTCGCATCGCTACCGGTCCCAGTACAAGCAGCTCCGACCCACCAGCCGTCCATGGCGTTTATTGACGTTCGGACGGCCTTTAGCTTACCGAGCCCGATTCCCGCATTATCTTACGATCGCATCCTGATCCCACTTAGAGCTGCTCAATCACATGCCGCTGTAGTGGCAGCAGAAGCCGCGCAGGTGGCCGCACAGGCCCAAGCCGCAGAACTGACACTAGAGGCCCAAACAGTCGCTCATAGGGCTCCTCAGCCCGTCCTAGCTTATAGCTCTCACCAAGACTGGATGGCATCTGCCGGTATTGCTCCTAGCGACTACTCGTATGTCGACTACATCATCAGTCATGAATCAGGTTGGAACCCCAATGCTTCTAACCCATCTTCGGGCGCAGGAGGTCTACCGCAAGCCCTGCCCTATTCTAAAACTGGATGTGCTTGGGGTGATCCAATCTGTCAGTTGACTTGGGCTAATGGCTACGTCTCCCGATACGGCGGCTGGGCTGGGGCTTATAGCTTCTGGCAATCCCATAGATATTATTGAACGCCAAAATATAAAGGCGCCCGCTACTGAACCCCGTCGGGTCAAGTAGCGGGCGCTTCGTGCAGGGCTAGGTCAGAAGGCGGCATACCGACTGGCGTAGCCCCGTCTCAGAATTGGAGCATGAGCTGAGTGCTGTAGTCTGCCCAGTCGATAATGGTCATGTTAGCGAACGCGACAACCTTCGTAGCTGTTGCCATGACCAATTTCATATCGCCACCGGACCAACCAGCCAAGTACGGCAGGCTGTAGGTCAGTGAGTTCAGACCAGTGGCCATCATCATTACGGCCGCATAGCTCTCCGCTTCTATCTCCGCCATGCCGCGATGGCCGGCTTCCTGGTGGTTGAGAGTAATGTGGCCGAACTCGTGAGCTAGCGTCTTGGCCTGCTGTGCGTCCGACAGACCAGGCGCAATGGCAACCACCTTCTCCCGGAAATTGGTCCAACCTCGGACCTCTGGCTCTGGCCAGTTAGCTGTACCGGGGAACCGAAGGGTGAAGCCTTGACCCTGGATCTGCCGGATGAGGAACTCCCGCAGGTGCTCTGGTGCCTCACCTTCCAGTAACTCCGGTGACGGCAGGTCACTCGCAAGTGGCTCTCCATCGGTCTGGGAGACATCGAAGACGTACACGACCCTGAAGCCAATGACGGTGCGGGTCTTGGACTCTTTGCCGTGTTCATCCTCGGTCTTCTCAGTTCGAACCAGCGGGGCGAGGATTGCGATGCCCTTCTCGCCTTTGCGCACATACCGGTTGACACGGGGCCACTGCTTGTAGCCCATCACTCGGGTGGCATCGGGCCGTTGCGACATGATCAAGAGCTGATTGGCAAAAGAGTAGTCATGAAACCGGCTAGCTTGCTTGAGGACGTTCAACCAGTCATCACCCGTCACCATCTGGCTCAGCTGTTGATGGATGCCCTGAAGCAGCTCTGCGGCGATCACAGGTCGGCCCGCTGAGCCGTAGACGTCCACTCACGTGGCATGAAGCCACCGAATTTCAGCCACGAAGCGATTGCGGTGGCTTCAGTAGCGATGCGCTCCAGGCAGACGATGGCGTCGTCGCGCTCCGGCTCACCATTAAGTAATTCGAGCACGTGGTCTTCAAGAGCATCAAGTGCGGCATTGGGGTTCATTACCGCACCACCAGCGTGCCATCGGCCCTGTTGTAGGCATTGGCGTACCAGGAGCGCTTGGTGAACGGATCCGGCCCTACCACGACGAGAGTCATTCCAGGAGGGATGCTGTCACCTTTGATGATGCGGCCTTCATCGCGAAGACCCGTGCAGTCGAACTTCACTTGAGCCGGATCGATGGCCAGCATCTCTCGCAGCGCTCGCTTGGTCATCACCCGATGGCCTTCAGCGTCGAGCGCGCCCACGTTACAGAACAATCTAATCACTTCCTTATTTGTGAAGGGACGAAGTGATTAGATTTATGCGCTTACAGGCACGATATTGCAATAGACACCAAAAATCCCCGAAGTACGGAGATTTTTGAACCTGCACCACATTGCAATCAAGTCACGCCGTAAGCGTGTATTGCCTCTTTGTTGTAACGCTAACAGGCCATAAGGTCAAGCCTTAGGTGTATTGGCTGGAGCGAAATACACAGCCAAGTGAGCGACGACATAGCCAACAAGGCCAGTGACGATCACGCCACCAGCGTCCGTATACACCGGGGCAACGTGGAACCCGTAGCGACTCGCTTCAGCGATTACTAAACCGATCAGTCCGGCGGCGATGGCTTTAGAAATTGATGACATTGAAAAGCTATTCACATTAAATCTCCTATTTTGCTGATGATACTCTAAACTGCCATTTGAATCCACCTAGGGTCGCAATATCAGTACGGCAGATGACCTCAAATTATTTTCGACGTTGAGAAAGCCCGACAACATGGTCAGTATCTAACCGCGCACTGAGCCGACTAATGAAGGTAGGATTAGTTGTTATAAGCAAAGTGTTGTTTTGAGACTTATAGCCTGGCTGTGGCTTAACATCAGGCTTGAGACTGATTCCTGTCCCTTCACCGCTATTTGACCAGTTCATCGAACCTTCGAAGGCCATGCCCTGGCCGACAAACACCCCAGCTTTATCATGGTTAATTTGGTGAGTAGCCGACTCCATGACTACGAAGGAGTTATAAAAGTTCGGATCATTAGCTACGTTCGAAGAAAGTATCTTTCGTTCATGTACGCCGCTTCCCTGAGACTTGTCCAAGTTGCCTTGCACGCGCACGTTCGGGTCCTTCATAAGGCTTAGAATGTCCTGGTTGAGCTCGTCATCATCGTATCCGAACATACTTAGCTTAAATGTTAAGGTCTCTTTAGGGATCAAGTAGTGCAGGATCGCGTGGCAATCATCGCGACCGATCAAAAACAAGTAGTGGTCCCCATACCCAGGCGTTAGCTTTCCCTCCGGCGTAAACCGGCCTAGCTCAGCTAGTCGTGGATCGTCAGTCATACAACCCCCAGTTGTACGAAGCTAAAAACCAACCATACGATCGCGGCGGCTAACAGGGCAATGAACAGAGTGACGATAAGACTCATTGGAAACCTACGTTATGTACTTATTATCTACCAATTCGTCCCGCCTGACCAAATCCAGTTGTTGTGGCTCGTGCGCAGCCAGACATCGTTACCGCCCACGCTCTGCGCATGCTCGTAGCCCGTAATCGATAGGACGGTTCCCTTGGCGACCTGGCCAGTCGGGATCGTGCTGTTGACCGCGAGAACAGCTGAGGTTGTCGGAGCCGTCCTGACGTTCAAGGGGTTGGCCGTCACCGTGACGTTTCGACTGCTGCCCGTAAGACCGCCCGGTTGCGCGCCCAAAGCAACGGGATGGAACCACCCAGCCAAAGCGAAGTAGCTATAGGTCTTCTCGTGGACACCCGTTCCGTACGGGTCGTTTTGCTCGATCAAAGTCACTTGGTTTAGGTCGGCGCTCTTGCATACTCCCGTGTGGCCGGCTCCCCCACCAAAGCGACTGTCGAAGAACACGATGTCCCCTGGATTGGGATGGTTACCGTTTGGACCAGCCTGGTTTGCGATGACCTGGTACGCAGGGTCTCTGAAGTTAAGCCAAATGCTGTATGCGGTTGGGCCAAACACAGCCTTCCAACCGTTCTCCTCTGCCCACAGAGCACTAACGCTTACGCACTGACCTGTGATACCGCGGGCTGATTTCACTAAGCGACCTACTACTTGGTCTTCGAAACTCTGGAGATTCATGTTGCTTCCTCGTTATTGCTTACAATCCTACAGCCTTTAGGAGCTTTTGAATAATACCCGGTGTTGGACTTGGCGTAGGTTGCGTTGGTTCTTGGGTAAGAGGGTCAGTGTGAAATGGCACTGTGGACGGCGTAGGAGCTGTTACGGCTGGCATAGAGGTCGCTGTAGACGAAGTCGTCGTGGTCGTCGTAGTAATTGATCCTAGGGGCCGTAGGACGACAGTGAAAGACTCAGTGTCATGGCAAACGGTGACAAAACGTAGCAAGTTCAGCCGGTACGTAGGACATAGCTCTAGCTTATAGACGCCCGGTGCGACGCCCTCAGGGATTATCGTGTTTCGTGAGATCGTTACACCCTGGCCAGGCGGTACGTTATTGATCGCCCCAGGCAGCGGATACGTGACCAACCCAATGAGAGTGCGTGTGACAGACGCTTGAGCGCTCGTATACTTACGATAATCCACCTGATAGATCAGGGTGTCACCGGCGTATACTTCATGGTTCGGGTTCAAGACCTTGTCAGGTACTTTTACCGTGAGTGCCGTCATTGGCCAAAATGCCAAGTACAGTCCAACCAGGATCGTTGCACCGTCTATCAGTAGGACCACATTGATGACTGTTCGCCACGTGCGGAAAAATTTCATTTATGAACTCCGTATGCTTGGTATAGCACTACAGCGAACGTTAAGATAGCTGTTAATAGCGCACCCACTACAGCACGAACGTAGAAAGTTGAACGTTCTCGATCGGCTTTACGGCCGTCCTCTAGGTCAGTCAGCCGGTCATCACGTTGTGTAAACGCTGCCGTCATCTGATCGCGGGTGATGAATGACTGCGCCTGAAACTTGAGTGTTTCTTTTATTTCTTTGATGTCGTTACGCATGTACCGCATGTCAACACGCATCTCTGCTTGCTGATCTTCGTTATGTTCTCGTTCTTCGTTAAGCGTTCGTGGAGACATATTGGCTATCCAGTGGGATTAGGTTTAGCGGATTGATTGCGAGACTCTATCTCGTCGCCGGCAACTGTCAGGTCGTGGGGATGCAGCGGATCAAGGGGATCATTCAGACGATCTACTAGGGCTTTGGGTGCCACCAGGAAGCCTATGGCGTTGCTAGGGAGACCAACGCTCGATTCGATCGCATCCGTCGCACCTTCGAATGATCCGATCACATTGCCAAAAGTATCGTAGAAGAGCTTCATTAGTTGGCAGTCTCCTGCGTTAGGTAATATCTGACAGACCAGGTCCCAGCGTATTGAGTATTAACGTCACCCGTATATAGCAGAAACTCCAAAGTTGTTGAGTTGATTGCGCCACTTAATAGGGCATTGATCGGTATCGCCCCGCCGCTGGCGAAGCCATAGAAGATCATCGGTAGCGCGTAGTTAACACCAGCCGGCAACCGTGTACCGGCGCTGTTGATGTAGGCAATCATGCCGGGCACAAACCCTAGGTTGTGAAGGATGTCGACGTAGTAGGACGAGTTTGCTGCACCTCCTGCTGCTACTACGAATGAAGCCGTACCAGTAGCAACAATCTTGAACGAGTTGAACTGGCTGCTCATCACGAGCTGACTGCCAGAGGCTCCCACCACTTCTTGGCCAGTCTTTGACACGTCGATACCATAGCTACCGTCATTGCGTTTACCGATGAGAACCCGGTTGTTTGTTCCATCGTTGACTAGATAGCCGCGGGCTGGGTCAAACGTCGTCTTACCGTCCGTCGTTCCCGAGATGCTCGACGTCTGAACGCCCACTAGATCACCTTGACGATCAGACTTGACGGGGCAGTTGCGCTACTTGTTATCGCTGCTGTGCTGCTGCCGACGCGAATCCCGACATTGTAGGTCTTACCACCAGCTGCTGGAGCTGGGTAAGCTTTGACTGTTGGAGAGACGACAAACGTCGCTCCGGCCACGGTAATCTCGTCCTCTTGTAGTTGCGTGCCGCTACCGACTGCGCCATCCCAGATTGACACGAAGATATTGCCTGCTGCCGCCAAGGCGACATTCGGCAGATGGGCCTCGATTTCAAGCCGTCGGCCCCCGCCGGGAACGGTCACAGCGGCAGATAGACTCGTGACCTGGACAACCGTCGTTGACGTGATTGATGTTTGGTTGGCTATAGCTTGAACATACCCCGCCGTGATTGCGGTAGCGGTCAGGTGCGATGGGCCGATGACTTGCCCTATGCCCGTGCCGTCGTTAAAGCTAGAGTCGTTTCCGCCCAATTGATTCCACTTAGATGTTGGCGGAGTCTCGCCTGCTGTGAAGGTTGTCGGTACATAAGCCATGAGTCGTGAGTCCTGTTTATTCTATTATGGTGCAAGTTGTGCCGTACCGCCAATACTGGACGTCCCGATCTTGAAGTAAGAGATCAAAGCCCGCTCCTCAAGCTCCAACACTTGCGAAAGATCGCCAACGCCAAGGCTGATCGTTCTACCGGTTACCCACATGTTCTTCACGACGCCAGAATCAGAGTTCGTGACCTGCAGGTAGTCACCGATCTGGATCGCCGGGTTGGCCAGTGGGTAGGCTAGGTAGCGACCGCGCGCATCTTTGAACTCGTTGACGATCCCGAAGGCCAAGCTGGTGGCTGTCCCTTGATCCTGGATGTAGTTGTTGTCGATCTCCAGCACGTCCCCGTTGTTGCCAGGGTTGACCCCGTACAGCGAGATGCTGGCGGCGTCTTTGTACTCAACGCTGATGTGCGCGGTCACCGGAGCCGAAGTACCGAAGAGCAACAGCGTCGTCAGGTAGACGGATGAGCTCGTGGCGTTGTTGAAGACCACGACCGCACTCGTACCGTTCAACGTCACCGAAGAAACAGTCACGCTCCCAGTTCGGTCAGTACCCGATCCATCCGCAGCGGCGTTGGCCGTGTAGGTCGACGTGGTGGAGCTGAAGGATCCGATCGGCGTGTCAAGTGTGGTCACCGGTAGCGAGCCATTGGCGTCTGTGAAATCGACAGGCACCGTCGTAAGCCCAGGCGAGAGCACGACTGGTGTGGATTGCTCCCAGACCTTTTGCTTCGGCCCTACAGCCCGCGGGTTGGCTACGACCAGGACGTCGTTGAAGATGGGCGTCACTTCGGTCTGGAGGTTCTCCATATTGGTGTAGTCCAGGTTCCACACCGTCGTCTGGTTGTTGATGAAGTGCTGGCGGTTCCAGAACTGGATGATCCCGTTCTCATCGACGAACATTAGCGCTTGCTCAGCTTCGCAGAGCTGGTGGAAGATGTCTCCCCACCTGAGACCGTATGGAGCCAACGCACCGATTGGGTTCATGAGCGAAAGGTCAAGGCTGTACTGAGAAGCGCTGAAACCCATCTCCGCAAGGGCGGTTGCGATGATCTGATCTGCCCGCTGTCCTGTCAGGACCGTGTTCGTGACGGACTTGTAGGTCGCAATGTAGGCAAACGCGTCGAACGCCGTCAGGCTGATAGTCAGGTCGTTCCGGTCGTGGGTCGGCTTGTCTGTGAAGCCAACGAACTGTTGTAGCGTCTCCCCCTCAAACCCAAGGCTGAACTTCACCGGCCGTCCGGGGAGCTCTGTGTAAGCACCGATCGTGGCGTCGAATCCGGGAGTGAACAGGTAGTCCCCGTTATCGAGCTGGGCGCTGAGCTGCGCCATGATCGTTCCGTATGGGTACTGTCCGATCTTCTGGGAGACGCTGACGTTGATCAGCCGCGGCGAGTAGTCCCAGTACTGGTACTTGTCGAAGAACGCAACCGCCGCGCCTCCTGACTTGATGATGTCGGGACCACCGATTGACGAAGTGCCGATGGTGAAGAAGCCAGAGGTTACGACTGTCTGAGGCCAGCTCATCTGTACGCCATACGAGACATTGCGTACCGGTGCCGCAATGTTTGTGGCCCAGGAGCCGGAGACCGACTGCATCAGACTTGACGCAAGGTTACGGTCAACGTCCTGAGAATTGAGCTACCAGGAAGGTACGCATCTTCAGCGTGCAATGGAAGGCCGACGAAGTTCATCGACCCACCGGCATAGGCCGAGTTGGAGTTACTGTAGGAGACTGTAGCGCCAGAGGTGAACATTGCGATGAGCACTTGGAAGTCAGCCGGCGCCAGTGGCGGCCAGGACAGAGTGACCTGCTTCTTTACGCCAAAGAAGTTGCGCTGAAGCGAGCCGTTGACCCTCATGCGATCGTGGTAGATCTGTAAGAGCTCCTCTTTCACCCCGTCCGACTTGGGCTGTGCAATCGTGATTGAGTTGAGTGTGATCATGCCGGTCGTACTCCTATTGACGGCAGCTGCGTACCGTTAGCTCGTGCGGTTCGCATGAGTGACTGGTAGATCTTGGCCGCTAGATTATCGAATTCTGCTGAAGAGCCCGTGAACGTACCGACGTTGACAGTCAGATTTACCGAGCCACCAACACTGTTAGCGTTCCCGCCAAATTTCTCTCCGGGTGGAGTAATGGTTTCGCCACCATGCACAAGAGCTAGGACCGGTTGGCCCATTGATCCAGGAACTACCCCACCAGTGGCAAAGCCCGGAATATGCAGGTCATGCAACGCTGTATTAGCACCGGGAATGCTTGAGCTCAGCCCCTTCAGCACTCCGGTCACCCCGTTAACTATGCTCCTACCGATCGTTCCACCGATGCTGGACCATCCAAACCCAAGTAGCCACCCGACGAAATCGCCGATGGCGTTCTTCATACCACCGATGGATCTCACCCATTCAGATGCGAATTTGGCTGATGCACCGACTGCGCTCTCGACCCAGCTGATCAGGGTAGAAACAAGTTTGATCATCTCGGCGAATAGCTCGACACTCCAGGTCGTAACTTTGATGACGGCGAGCAGGCTGAACACAAGATCGACACCCAGAGCCTTCGCCAGGAGCATGACCAGCGGTTGTACCTTCGGCCATAGCTGCTCTAGAGCTGGAGCAAGCTGAGTGGCGATTGCTTGCCACAGCTGACCGGCAGCGGCAGCAATGAGCTTAAATGCATCCTGGACGCCTTTGTCAGCGGTAAATGCTGTCCACATCTTTTGGACGGCGCCGATTGTTGCGAAGATCGCTACTAGAACGTGCTCCCCCAGTTGAATGGCCAAGGATTGCAGGCCAGCCTGGAATTCTTTGAGCTTCTGATTTGCTTGGGCTTGCTGTGCTGCCCAGTCTTCGCCGAAGTTATTGGCTGATACCCCAATCGCATCGTACTTTTGCTTAATTCCGGTTAGATTCTCAATCAGCGCCATGAGAGCCTTGTCCGTTCGTCCACCACCGAAGGCGCGAGACATCAAGGCCGCGGCGTCATCCGCGCTGATGCCCGACGCTGTCAGGTGCGTCTGGAGGTCCTGTAGAGCCACTTGGATACCGTCAGGCTTGCGCAGGTCATCTGCGAGGGTCACTGTCGTCAGGCCTGCCTTCCGCAGGGCTTGGGTCATGGCATCCGTTGAAGCCACAACAGCCGGTCCGGCCATACCGATGTCGCCCAGCAGCTTGGCTGCCTTTTGAGTAGGGGCTGCCATGAGCGTGATTCCCATGGAGAGTCGGGTGGAGGCAACGTCAGCCTTCTCCCCTCGGTCAGTCAGATACGAGAGCGCCGCGCCCATGGACTGGATGTCGATGCCGAAGGTCTGAGCCGTCGAGAGGATGCCGGTCTGGATCGCGGCGTTCAGGTCCTGCATCTTCATGTCTCCGGAACCCACGATGGCGTTCAGTTCGCCCATGGTCTTCGTAGCGGCGCCAATGCCCTCAAGGTTGAATGATTTCATTGTGGACGTCAAAGCGTAGGTCGTGTCATCGAGACTGGCTTGACCGATTGCTGCGCCTTCAGCAGCAATCTTCAGAACCGCCATTGCATCAGCGCCACGATAGCCAACGGACTCAACGTGAAAGAGTGCTAGAGCAAGAGCTGTTGGTCCAAACCCGACGGCCGGCGCCAGGGCGAGTACCTGGTTCTTGAGGGCTTCAACTTCCGCCTGTGAGGCCCCGGCTTGCGTATGGACAAGCTCCATCTGCTGGTTGAAGTCTGAGGCCATCTTCGCAGTGGCCCCGAGAGCTGCGGTTACAGCTAAGCCAACAGCCGCCACGGGGACAGCCAACCCGGCCATCCCGGCACTGGCCTTCTCTGACGAGGCAACCGCCTTATCGCCAGTCGCAGCAAGCTCGGCGTTGACCTTCGCTATAGTCTCAGTAGCCAGATCTCTTGCCGATATGACTAGCTCTAATATGCTGGAGTTAAGATCTGCCATGCTGTTGCTGTTGACGCCTTTGTTCTAGCTCTTCGCGCTCGGCTTCAAAGCCCATAATGCGGAGATTTATTTGGTACTCTTCCATGTGTCGCTCGATCTCAGCATCCATCTCGTCAGCCGATAACCCTCCGAGAGCTTTGCGATACCTATATCTAGAATACCAATAAGACGAGCCATAACCAATGGCGGGTAGTACGCCCTGAACGATGAGTGCGCTCAGAGCGTCGGCTAGTTTGGGCTTACGGATCCGTTCAGTGCTTCTATCGACCTATTAACGATCTCGATAGGCAATTGGCTCAGGTCGTCTTGTGTCAGATCCACGAGTCCATCGACACCGACACCTTTCCCATCCAAGAAGTTGGCCTTCAATAGTTCCAGCATCCTACGGAATGAAGAGGTCTTATCACTCTCGTCAGTGCTGATTTCGCTTATTTGCAGAAGGTCGTTCGAGTCGAAGGCGTTGTAGTCGATGAACGCTTCCTTCCAGTCCTCCCCGAGGAAATCAAGAGACACATGCTTACGAACAATAAATTTCTGAGACACTAGGATGCTCCATTAGTGACTCTAGTATGACGTGATTTTGCTGTTCGTCAAAACAGCACTGATTTCCGTTGAGCTGGCGAAGTCGAACAGTCCCATAAACCCGACCGTTTGCTCGACGATACCGTCGGCCTTCATGTCGATCTTCCACGAGCTGGCGTCGGCCTTAGGCAGAGTGATGGTGAGAGCAGGGTTAGCGGAAGTACCGATCGTTACGGACGTGTTGACGACAGCGACCTGGAGCGCCTGGACCGTGTTGTTGAACATGTAATTCTCGTAAGTTTGATCGGTGTAGCGAAGAACGAACTCGCCAGATGTTTCGAAGTCCTCGACAAAGATCTCGTTTGGATCGTTGGAGCCAAAGACGTAGTACGGGTTCACCTTGCGGGCAATCTTGATCTTGAATGACTTCATAGGAATCGCAGAGGCAGCGCCAAGGCCAGCTGTAGTAGCAGCCGTCTTGGCGGTAGCGAACTTAGCCTTGAACTCGTTCTCTAGGACGTACGCGACAGTATCGGTACCGGCGACGCCCTTCTTCGAAACGAACTCAGCCACGTATTTCACGAACTCGCCGACGACGACAGTGATCTCCAATGACTTAAGCATAGCCAGTGGGTAGTTCTTGTCAGTGTTCCCATCTACACGAGTGATGGTAAGTGACTGGGGGTTGTTGGCTTGACTCTGTGTGAACGTGTGATCCTTAACCAGGGTCTCAGCCGCATGAAGGGCTCCTGAGTAGTTGCCAAGCGCAGCGTATAGAAGTAGTCCGAAGGTTTGATCGGTTACCTTACCTTCAAGCTTCCCCTCGGCGTAGTCCTTGACCAGCTCTGAGCCGGAGTTCTTGTTTAAAACTCCAAACACTGATTCATTCCAGATTTGATCACTCTTATTTTGAAAGTCGAAGGTCAATAGCGGAATCCAGTTGGTCGGAGTCGTGGCAATACCGCGAGGTCCCTCTTTGGCTATACCGTAACTTACTTTTCTGCCGCTGACGTCAGCCATGCTAGTTGTCCTTCTGTGCTAGTTTCTTTACTTGCTTGAGCGCATCGTCGTAGTCAACCGCTTCGACTGAAAGTTCATACTGCGGAAAGTAGAACAGCATCGTTTCTGGCTTAACTACCTGTTCTGCCGAGTCGATTATGGGTGCTTCTACTTCTGCCATGGAATGTCCTCTTGTATTAATCGTTACATTTCCACTCAGGCCATGCAATACCTATGGCGTGAGTTGGATCTGGTAGACCTCGAACTTGCATACGCCTTCAACGGTATATATGCCATCCCCACGCTTATTCACGCTTACCCCGTATTCGCAGGTGACGTCTTTGTCGAGGTTGATGTAGAGGTGAGCAGCGATCTGCTGGTTGTGCCGCAGGACGGCTGTGATCGCGTCCTTACGGAGCGTGTAGTCACCGTTGCGGGCCTCCAGCATCTCATACACCGCTGAGGCAGAGTTCACGTTGTCGAAAGCTTGGTTGAAGTCCCTCGTGAGGTCGTAAACGACATTGATGACCATGGGCATGCGAATTAGATCCTCGGAGGTACTTTCGTTACCGAAGGTTGTTGTGTCCTTGGATACAAAGCAGGCCGGCAACAGCGACTTATTCACGACAACCGGATCGCCGTGATAGTACTTATTTCTTAGGATTGTAGGTCCAGAGGCGTTGAGTAAGCTTACAATCAGAGCTACTACTGGATCACGATATCCCTGTGCCATTACTTAAAGGCCTTCATGGAATCAAGAAGGTGTTGTTGAAAGATCTTCACTACGAGTGCCTTGCGCTCGTTGTCGAGCTTCATCATGAGCCTCTGTGGCATGTTGCGGGTACCAAGCTGGTGATACTTGAAGTAGCTCGTACTATTGCCGAGAACTGCGGTATTGCCCTCAATGCGCGTGAAGAAGGCCTTGCGCATTGCGCCAGTCTTTTCCAGTAACGGCCACGGGTATGATCTCGTTCTTGGAGACCACCCGCCGAACATGTCGCCACGTGAATCGAAGTTCAGCTGAAATGTCTTTTGCATGAGCTCAGCGGCAGCACGTAGAGGGATAGTGAAGTCAGCCAGCGCCGCAGAGCTGACCATCAGCTGACGAGACATTTGAGTCTGGCCGTCGAGAGTAATTTTCAACTCGATCATGGGATCAGACCGTCTTCAAGCTGTTCCTGGTAGATGTCGCGCATGAAGTTGTCGTCCACGCTGACCGTGAGCCCTGACGTCGCATCCACCGTCGAGAACAGATCCGGTTCGGCGTAGGTGTCCAGCTCTGCGGCAGACACGTCTGAGATCCCCGACATCCCTCCGATGGCGATGTACTTGTTCAGCAGCCCAGGCTTGTAGCCAGGCTTGCCAGGCTCCCCAGATCCCTCCAGGAGCGCCATCTTGCTCGCGCCATCCTTGGAGGTCATGTTGGTGTCGTGGTTGAAGCCGTAGTCCTTCATCAGTAGCTGGGCGGCCGCGTACCATCTGGTCAGCTTGCGGACCGTTGGGGGAACCACGGTGTTGGTCGATGGAACGCCGCTCCCGTACGGCACCGGGTCGATGGAGTCCATCGCTGAGTTGATCCAGTCTTCAGCTTCCTCACGGATCTTGTTCATGTAGGCGTCAGTCACCGGGCTGTACCGGTAGTCGCATGTCGCCACCGTTCCGGCGGCCGGCGCAGTCTTCAGCGTGATGGTGCCAGTCAGCTCGTTGAGGAGCTGGACGAACACTGGCACACCGTTGACGTACACCGTGATGTCGGTCGTGTCGATCTGATCATCGTCGTTGGAATCTGTAATCGGCTTGTAGATCGTGTTGAAGACCAGATTCGTTCCATCTATGACACCAGCAAGGACCTCACCGTTGACGATCTGAGATAGTCCGGCTTCTTCTAAAATGGCCTGTTTCGTTTCATAATTTGGATTCACGAATTAACCTTGTCCTTTCGGTGACCAGCAGCCCAGAGCGTTCCCTTCGGCATTGGACGGTGATAAGTTACTTCGTAATGGCACGCCATGCAAAGCGTTCTACAATTCTCAGAATCGAACCTTAATTCAGGATATGCTGACCAGCTCTTGATGTGATCAACTTGCAAGTAACCTCCTACCTGGCCGCAAAATTGGCAAGTGAAGTTATCGCGTACTAATACGTGGTGAGCGACTGTCTGCCTAAACTTGGCGCGTTCAAGCCTAACGCTTAGTGTGATACCTCCCTTCCAATTCCAGTGCAATTGTCCACGGTATGCTGTAGGCTTCAGCTTCACCGATGAAGCGAAACTTCGCGCATGTCGGCCAGCAGCACTTCGAATCTCTGCACTAGCCGTACTCAAATATCGCGGCGAATGATTTGGTAGATACTTAACTGGCCGCAGAGACTGATGGTGAAACCCACTGATTGTTGCCCCACAACCGCACTCACATAACCTACTGAGCGCTTTCTTGCCGGTTACGTCGCTTCCTCTCCAAATCACGCTACACGCGCGAGAGCAGTTTTTGCGATTCTTGTAACAGGGCGATACATAAAACGACTTGCCACATGTTGTGCAAATCAAATCCACCTAGTACTAAGCTTTCTTGTCAGCTTTGGCAGCCTTAGCGTCCAACTTGGCCTGAGCCTCTTGGTTAGCGAGTACTTCGCTTGATGGTGCAGCAGCATCGTTGGCTGCCTTGACGTCTTCTACGATAGTCTCAGCTGGCTTTATAACAGCAGCTTGGGCATTCTCTGCTTCTGTAGAGATAGCAAGTGGTTGTACTGTCGTGTCTTTTGGCGTCACTACTTTGCCGGTTTTAGCATCATGAACCGTTACGTACTGATCTTCGTGTAATTCAGCAAGCTGTTCCTTGTCTAAGTCAGCTTCTACCTCACCACCGACCGGGATCTCCAAGCCGGCGCGAAAGCGACGAGCAGCGCCCGAGATAGCTGAGAACTCATTTGTTAGCCGAACGATAAATTTACCCATTTGGATCTCCTATTATCCCGCTAGTGCGCAGGCAGAAGCGGCCGAAGCCGCTCTGTGCCTAGGAACTAGACGCTAGCGATAGCAGTACGCCAGTCGCCGTAACCAACGTTGTACCGAGCTCGCACGCCGTAAAGATAGGCGTCTCGCATGAACACGTTGTCTGAGTCTGAAGTACCGTCAAGAGCCTTGAAGGTCACAGGGACACGGTTCTGGAACACGATGGGCTTGATGTAAGCGTTGAGGTCCAGGAGGAACCACTGAGTCGCGCTGGTTAACCAAGGAACGACAATGAGCTCAGCTGAACCCTTCCAAATGTTGCTTTGTGGAGCAGCAACGGTGTCACTGACTACGAAGTCAGAGTTCAAAATCTGACGAGCTACACCTTCGAGAGCAGCAGGCACGACGAGGGCAGTTGCTTTTGATCCAACTAATTCACCCGTGTCATCTTTGAACAGCATCGAAGCAGCGCGAAGAGCGGCGTAGTTCGTGTAGGTCAATGGAGTAGAAGTGAACTTGTTGATCTGCGTACCTGAGAGGCCTTCGTTATGAGTCGTATCGAAGAAGTTAGAACCGTCGTAGCATAGACCCGTAGAGCCATTGGTCAACATGTTGTAGACCAGGTGGTTCTGGTGGCGAGCTACTGCAGCTGGCATTTGGCCGACACGCATCTTAACTTGACCGTATTGCTCATCCTCAAGAACTTCAGCGTCGACGCGAATACTCGTCTCCCATTTTAGGTTCTTAATGTTGTAGCTGTATTCTGACAGACCCTTAGGAATGCGCTCATCAGTCCACTGACGAACGATAGGAGTCTGGCCTAACCAAGCGTAGTTCTCGCTCGGGAGCGTTGAGGCTACTTCAGTAGCGACTTGCTTCCATCCAAGATCTGCACCTTTCCATCCTGCCATGAACGTGGTCTTCAGACCGGGCAAGAGGTTCTTGACTATATCTGAAGTGACTATTTGTCCCATCTAGATGTCTCCGATTAAATGTTCGCTGTCAGAGCGACGCGAACGGTTGTTGCTGATAGAACTTCATCGATGACGCCGACTTGGATTGAACCAGTCGAAACCGTAGTGACGGTGTTGTCGTCTGTGACGTAGACTTTGTCGCCGATGTTGGCTTGGGTAATACCAGCAGCATTTAGGACTACTGACCCCTTACGAATGACGCGAACGAGCGTCGCACCGTTGGCGCCGATGGTGTTGTTGCTACCTTCGTAGGCAATTCCCACGATGCGCTTGTCGGCAGGAGCAGCTGGCTTGGCATATCCGGTAGCGTCAACGCCCACGATTGCTCCTTTGAAGATCGTAGTAGCCGCTTTGACTTGGAACGCGATTAGATCATCATCCTTGCGCAAGTCTTCACGAGCAGCTGTTAAGTTAGCCATTATTTGGCCTCCTCTTTCTTAGTTAATTCTGTTGCATTTACCTCGTTGAACTCTTCAGGCGTGACTCCAAGGGCCAAACTGGCTGCCTTTTCCTCTTCCGTCTGTTCATCCCATGGGTCTTTCTTTGGTTCATCGCCCGCTGCGCCTTCTTCGCCAAAGTTGATCCGTTTAGGAGCTGCTTTGAATAAGTCTGTCAGCAAATCGTTCAATGACGTAGTCGAGTTGTCGGCCAAACTGATGGTTCCTGAAGTGGCCGCGGTCGATAGGGAGATGAAAGCGTCCCGTTGCGCCGGTACGATCTTGCCATCACTGAGCAGAGCCGTGTAGCGACCTTCTGCCTCATTGAGCGCGATCTTCTTGTTGGCGTCTGCCAATGCTGCTTTTGTGGTCTCTAGTTCTTTTTCAGTTTCGCTTTTACCATTATCAACCACTTCTTTGTCGGCTTCGGCCTTGGCTGTAGCAGCATCTGCTTCAGCTTTATCGGTGACGGCTTTTTCAGCCGCGGCCTTCTCTTCAGCTGTAGGCTCAGTAACGGTAGGAGCCGTCGCTTCTTGGATCTGGGTATTTACGGCTTCGGCGGCGGTGTCGGGTACCTCTACCTCTTCACCAGGAGCGACTGCAACGCTCTTCGTCGTATCGCCATCGCTAAATTCGATCTGAACCATGAACTCGCGGTCGTTCTTAATCTTTGACACTATGGGCTCCTTGCTTTCACTTAACATAATTACATTTGCTCGGTCTGACAATGACTGGAATGGCTGCATGCCCTTCAGGTAGGGGTCATTCACGAGTCCCACGTGGAGCAGAGCCGGCCCCACTTGAGCTCCCGAGGCCTTGTCGGTGTAGTCCGGGTCGAACGACACTGACACGTCATAGATCAAGTCATCTTCGATCCCTTTGACAGTCTCTGGTGATTTGATCTCCAGCTCGCCGTAGAGACCGTCGTCCTCGATCGACAATGCTGAGAGATCACCACGAGTCTTGGTCAGAAGCTCGCCACTGTCTTTTGGATGACCTTCAGCGACTGGCACACGGTTGAGCACTTTGTTCTTGAAGTTTTCGACGATTGTCTCGGCCCAGGTACGGTCCAATGTCATTTTGTTACCGGTCTTGTTCGGGTTGACGAAGGTACCGAACTTGACGAGCTGTTTGCGGTAGCGACGAGTGCCATCGCCCATCTCAACAATTGAGCTGTGAGCATCACTGACCGGCAATTGGTAGATGTTCTTATCAGGCACGTCTAAGTCCATCTTTATCTCGCAAGAACTTGTCGGCTGCATTTTTGTTGCCGTCAAACTTCCGGACATAGGATTCACGACGGTAGGCTTCTGCCATCTTGGTTACTTCGATAGCGTCCTTCTCGTCACGAACTGATTTAACAAATGATTCGTCCATAACTTAATTGTGGCGTTATAAAGAGGGATCGTCAACGCCGCCAGGGTTGTCCGGGAAGCCAGTGATGTCTGGGGGGCTGACTTCATCTCGCATAATGGCGACTTTGATACACCGACAATAGATGTGGATTGGTGGTTCCCAGGTGTTGTCATCTCCCGTGAACACTGATCCGTCGAGATCAAAGCAAATATTGCAGGTCCTGGTGTCGAGCACAGCCGACCACTGGTAGGCGTAGATGCGATCGGCGTTGGCCACGAACGAGTCGGTACGGCCGCGCGTCATGGCCTGCATGACGGACACAGCACCGGTCAATGAGACCTTGCTGTCGAAGAAGGTGGCGAACGCTTCGGAGAGGCTATCTAACGCACGCTGGATGAAGTTGGTTTCATCAGTCGGCTCGTCGCCCTGGTCGTCGCTCAGTTGGTTCTTGCGCAGGTCCTTGAGCACCTCAGCCCGGACGATGAACAGCAGATCGCTCATCTGCTTGTCGGTAATCGTGCTGGCCAGCTGGTTGATCAGCGTCGTGCTGTCACGCTTGGTCGCTGAAGCTGACGCCTTGAGCTCATCCGCTGCTCCCTTCTTACCGAACTCGTACGCGTCACGCATCTGGCGAGCGATCAGGTCGCGGTACTCCCCCGTGTAGCCGAAGCTGAACGATGACAGGGCACGGAAGTCACGAGCCTCCAGGAGTGGCTCAAGACGCTTCAGCGCGTCCGTGGTGATCTTGTCGTACACAACGTGGACATCAGCGGTGAACTGGGCTTCTAGGGCATCCAGTCGGGTTTGAATCTGTCGGAAGTTGACCCGCTTCTCAGCGCCGGTAAGCGCTCTGGGACTTTTGGGATGACGCCGGCCGCCTCGTCCGACTGGTTGATGGGTTTGCTCACTGGCTTGGCTCCCGGTTTGGCATCTGCTCCACCACCTGCCGGTGCTGCGACTGTCTGACGAATCGGCAGCGGGTTGCCTTGGGGATCAACATCGATGCCCATGGCCTTGGCCGCTGCGATCTTCTCCTTGGCCGCATCGAGCACGTCCTGGTGCAGCTGCTCCATGTCGAAGTCGAGCGTCTCGGCGATCCGGTCCTCGATCCCCTGCTTGATTTCGTCACTGACGACGCCAGAGGTGACCATCTGCGTGAAGGCTTGCAGCACGAGATCCTTGGCGTCAGAGGTGATGTCCTGGAAGTGCCACTCTGGATAGGCCGGATTCACGAAGTTGAGATCGATCAGGTCTGGGATCAGGTAGTGGTTGATGTGGTCCTCGATCGAACTCATAACACCCTTCAGCGCGGTCAGCAGGATGTCGGAGTGATCCTTCGACAGTGCCCATGAGCCACTCTTGGATCCCGTACCAAGCATGAGGAACTGCGCTAGAACGGAACGCGCCATCTCAGCGTTGTGATGCTCGATGAGCGGTAGCGCGTCCATGCGGCCCTTGGCAGAGTCGTATGGCGTCAGTGTCAAGACGTCAGGGATGTAGGCAGTCGTACGTACCCCACCAAGCTTCTCGACGTTGCGCATCGCTCGGTCTTTTTCAGGCTTGCCATAGTTGCTCGGGCCACTGAGGACCTTTGGAGGTACAGCACTCGTCTGAACCGATAAGTTCGCAAGGTAGTAGAGCTTGTGCTTGAGGACGTAGTGGTAGTGCGCAGCCTTGAACGCTGACTCGCCGTATAAAAAGTTCTTGTCTTTGCCGTAGGTGTAGAGCATCGTCTTCCAGGCCGGCATCTCAACGTCGTAATAGACGCTCTTGAATGTCGTGCGCTGGTGAGCGCCACCGTAACCTCCATCTTGAGCACGAATCAAAAAGACTGTACGAGAATCGCGATTCGCAAGCTTCTTGTAGACGATCTTGCCTTCGCTAGAGATCATGTAGACCTTCTCGAACAGCGCAAAGCCTTCGAGGACAGCTTGAAGCATCTGCCCAAGGATGATCGGCATCGGGATCTCCATGCCGCCCTTGTGAGGTGGGTTCAAAAGCACGCGGCGAATGAAATCAGCCTGCTCCCCGTTGGCATCCTCTTCATCGGCTGCTATGGTGTACTGACTGGCCAGAATCGGCATAGTCAAGATGCTGTACATCGAGGCGATGGTTCCATCGTTCTGCCGCATCTTGATGTAATCGGCCGGCGTGAGGTTATCGCTGTTGGCTTCTGTGTCACCAAATCCACCCAGTATGGACTCTCCCGAGACACCAAGTTCGGTAGAGCCACCCATAGGAATACGGTCGTTAGAGTTGCCGTCCGCGAGGCTTACTAGATTTCTAAAGCGGTCAAGCAATCCCAATTGAGGTAGTTCCTGTTTATTTTAGTCTATACGACACGCTACTCGTCGTCACTATCTAAGTCGTCCCAACTACCTGAAGTCTCAATGTCAAGGGCTCCAGCCTCCAAAGCTTCACGCCATCCCATGACAACAGCATCAGCAAAGTCAGGTGACCGGCCAAGCCGTTTCTTCATCTTGGTCTTGGACTCCACGATGAACTGCTTATCGGTAACTTCGTACGTGTGGGCCAGGAGGTCGCGTCTCAGTTCTTCTACCCATGGGCAGTGCTTCCAGATCTTCAGCTTGCCCTGTGTACCGGCCTGAGCCATCTTGTAGTAGCGCTCGGAGCGCAGCATGTCGTACTTCGGCGTCTCGTCCTCGTGCAGGTCTGTGGACTTCTCACCGCTCTTAAAGCTGTTCACGTAGTAGCCACGCCGTCGCATCGAGTCGACAACGCCACCACCATTGCCCACAGCATCTATCCACACCTGTTGATAACCAACGAGATTCTTCTGCATGTACAGAATCAGCTCGTCAGCGATCAGATCGGAGATTGGTGCTACGTCGCTTCGATCGACCTCTGGCTCCAGCAGGTCGGTCAGGGTATCCCCTATGAACAGCGAGAAGACGGTCTTGTCGCTGCCTTCACGGCTCACGTCAACGCCGATGGTGCGTTCGCCGGCCTTCGGTACGGTCGCCACCATCATGCGGTCGATGACGTGGTTGGGGAACAGCGCGTTGGAATCATCCACGTAGTCCCAGTTGCCTTCGACGTAGCGCTTCTTGAACTGCATCGGCATACGGTCCAGGGCTTCGAGGTACTCCTGGGAGTTGTGCGGGTTGTCCTTGGGGAGCGATGGGATGAACAGGTGGTCGGTTGGCAGAGTGCCCTTGATCCAGGGGTTGTAGAACCGATCCTTGACCCAGTTGTCCGACGGGTTACACGTCATCAGCACGAACTGGGGCTCGCCGTTGCGGTTCTCCCTTCCGACGCGAGATCCCACGATGTCGACACCGTCTTGGGCGACCTCGTTCACCTCGTCGATCCCGGCAGCCGTCAGCTCCAGGCCCTTGACCTTATTGAAGTCAGGGTCCTTGGTCTCGTCCAGCTCGATGAAGTAGATCGTCGTGCCGTTGGTGAATTCCCAGTACATCTCAGACCGGTTGACCCTGTAGTGCACACCCTCGGTCAGGCCATACTCAAACGCCACCTTGCGGAACGTCTGGTACGTCGTCCGCTTAAGTACCGTCAGGTTCTTGCGGAAGATGCCGTAGCGAGTCCGTGGGAACTGCATGGCCATCGAGATGAAGATCTGCGCCAGGCCGTAGCTCTTGGCGGTCGAGATAGCTCCACCAGTGAGGATGTACCGCATGCCGGCCTTGATGGCACGGATCGCCTCAAGCTGTTTCGCTGTGGGCTGGATTCTAAGAGTCGGTGTCGCCACTCTTCGCCATGTCGATGAACGCTATCGGAGCGCCATCCCTACCGGTGTGCTCTTGAGCTAATTTGTCCTGGTAGCCGTGCTTGCCCAAGACCAGCTTGGCAATGGCCGAGTTGTAGTTACCAGCAAGACCATTGTCAATTAGTCTCTGCTCTTGCTCAGCCAGGATTTCGTCTAATATGTCCGAAAACTGTGGATAAGTCTCCGCCCAATCGTAGACCGTCTGCCGTGCGACCTTCAGATAGATCGCCAGTCCAGCTACACTTGGAAGCTTTACCGTCCAAATCACTTGACCGCTATTGCCCGTGCGGACTACTTCCTTGGTGTCCACGCACTGCTTCAGATACCCTTGCGCCTTCTTGAGTAGCTCAGGGGTGTATTTGGTTGGCCGTCCGCCAGGATGCTTGTCAGCCATCAGTCTTGTACCGGTGGAGTTGGCTGAGGCTTAGGTTGTGACTGACGCGTGAGAACTGGTACGTCGGAGATCGTGATGCCACCCATGAAAATGCCTTGTTACTTCTTCACTATAACACTGACCGCAGATTTGTTCCCCTTGTATCGTTTAGGAAGAATTTGCTTCGTCTAGCGGCTTTTCGATGACTTCCAGCTTGGAGCGAAACGGACGGTCTCGCAATCCTAGGCTATACTCCGCACTACCGAAGGCGAAACAGGAGGTAGCCGTTGACGATTTACGATGAAGAAGAGCTTGACCGGCAGAATACGTACGTAACTAAGCTATTTCAGGATCTCATCGCGACGACTGTGGCGATGAAAAGGGTCTACCTAACTCCCAACGAAAACGGTGCGGTGCACGAACTCGACGGCTATCGCAATGAGTTCATCGCAGATCTAGTCTTCGTCGTGGGACTTGCGCAGAATACGGTGCCTCTGGCGATAGCAAGCATCAAGCGTCACGGAGCATACCCGACGAGCGAGATTGAGGCTTTCGAGTCGCTAGTCACAATGCTGCGGAAACTTGAATACGGGTGCGAAAACGAGCTGAACTTGGCAAGAATCAAGCCGCCTGACATCACCAGAAAGACGATAGCCGAGTCAATCATCGATGTAGCGACAGCCGTTGGTTTAGTGCTGGGTCAGACGGAAACACCAGACCTGCAGCTGAATGCAGAAATAAACGAACTCCTGCAAACTCTACGCCGAGCGAAAACAACAGTCGAAGGCCGTCTTGGCTCGTGGAACATTGTGCTCAGGACATTTAATCTTGCAAATACCGTTGATGAAATAGCAAAGTCAGCCGAGATTGCTCGCGAGGGCGCTAATGAGGCATCAGCTGCTGCCATAACTGCCAAGATCGCTGCTAACGAGGCTGGACTTGACACTATCTTCCGCAACTACAGGGAGATAGCCGACGACGAACTGAAATCAGCAAAGTATTTCAGGATCGCTGCTATAGCCCTGTTCGTTCTTTCTGTTGCCGGCGCATGTTGGATCGTGTATTCAGCACTCGGAAAGGGCAATGACAGCGTTGCTACTGACCTGACTCGACTGACGGTAACTATCCCGCTTCTAGCTTTAGCGCTGTACCTAGCCCACGAAGCAAACGGCCACCGAACCGTTGCGCGTAGGGCACGCGAGTTTCAAGTTCGTCTCCAGACCGTTGGTGCGTACTCGGAGTTTCTATCGGACGATGAGCGCCTGGCGATTAGAGCTGAGGTAGGTCGCTCGGTCCTAACCGGGCCGGCAATGCTTGGTGTTGGCACAGAAAGTGAGTTCGCAAATAGCCAGCAGATCATCGAAAAGTTCATCGATGTAGCCTCAAATGCCAAGCCGAAGGAGTGAGCACTAGCTGGTGAAAATTGTCGGGGTATACGTAAACCCCGGACTCACCTGTAAAACCACGTCTTTGGGGTCTTTGACACCGAATCCCACTTTGTACGCTAAAGAACGCCCCGGCAAAAGCATCGTCTGATTGGGTGCCGAGAGGCCGGTATCGAATATCTGCGTGGCTGCCAGGTTGCCGCTCTGAATGGTTTCCGTCAGCAGAATCGGGTTGAAGTTGGCCCTGGTGCCGTTGGTGATCGTAACCTCCAGCATGACGTAGCTCTTGAAGGTACTCGTCGTTGCGTACTGGCTTGGAGTGTACGGCGCCGGCTGACCGACCTTAATCGCCAACCCGCTCTCGTAAGTCACTGCCGGACCACCGAGCTTATTGGTCGTCTGTCCAGACGCTGCTGGTGATGCTGACGGTGCTGACGAAGCCGCGAGTGCCAGCGATGATGCTGCATGTGCTGCACCAACCGATTGCGTCACGGTGACGGTAGATGCGACACCAGCTGCTGTGACGGTGACCGTTGCGCCGGTTGCTGCGGTTCCTGAGCATGCAGCCAGGAGGACGGCTGTCATGACTAGACCCAGAACCTTGTAGCGTCTCAATTTGTCTCCCCATTAACGGTAGTGCACGGAACGTGGAAGTGGAGCGTAGCGCATGGGAGCAAGGCTGCACGACGATGGATAGAAATTTAACCTGCCTACTACTTCTCGGTCTGCGCTACCTCTTCGTCACGCTGGTTGAGGAAGTCGTCAAGCCGGCCGCTGAGGAGTGGGTTGAGCACCGCCAGGCCGCGTGTCTGGATATAGGCGCACTCCACGTTCGAAAGGTCTGGCGTCCATGAGTCCCATATCTTCTTGCTGATCTGATAGATCTGCTGCTTGTCCTCAGGTGTCATCACAGCGCCTGGTACTTCGTTGTTCAGTGCAGCGTTGATGACCTGGCGAAACGTGACGTTTTCAGTCTTGCCCTGATCATCAAGCTGAGTGATTGGCTTACCTTCGTAATCGCTGACAGTAGTCTTGAGCTTGATCTTCATTGCAGAACCTCGTTAATGGGCTCATTATAAAGCAGTTTGGAACTGCTGTAACTACCTCCATCTGGTAGGCTTCGCGCATGAAAATCAACGACGCCGAACAGCGACGCGTCTGATGGCCGAAGAAACATACTTCGACGGTTTTTTCATCCAAGTCGGTTTGATTTCGAGCCTACATGGCGGGAAGGAACGCTTCTACTCGGAGTTCTTTGCTCAACTGCCGTCCGGCCGCGGTGATCTAAACGAACTATTGAAAGACCTTGAAGCTATTGCTTCATACGAAGAGGACGGCCAGCGGCGGTGGCATAGTTTCAAATCGGAACTGAGTCGCGGGCATCATTCGTGGGGCGCTGACGCTTCAACCGTAACCGGGCTTATCGATATAGCAGCTGGCATCGGTATTACGAAAACGCTAGAGGGCATTGTTTCGATTATTCGTAAGTACGCCTCAGATCGTAAACAGCAAGCGGTTCCCGACTATACTGACGACGAGCTAGTAGGACGAGCCAAGATGCTTATCGTCCGACGCTACAATCACTTGAACCGAACTCTTAACCTAAAAAGCTTAGAACGCTCCATTAGCGAGCGCGATAAAGCGACGGTTACCTTGATCACTGATACGAACGAGATCATCAGTCTCAAGTTTCAGATTGTGGAAGGAGTTGCTGTTGTCGAGTGGGTACACCGGGAACTCCCGCTTCCCAGCCCGTAGCATCAGTTTGCTAAGTGATTGTGAACGTCTTGGTCACGCCTGCGATTCGCATCTTCAAGTTCGTACCGTCATACCAGATGTCTCCGTCGTTAGGGGTTGTGGGGGCTACACCAGCCGGGATATTCAACGAGGAGGTAGTTGTACTGGAAGCTCCTAGTATAAGTTTATTACCGTTTGCTAACTTCTGTGAACCAGAGGAAATCGTAAATACGGGACTACTACCACCTCCGATATACCAATTGTGGCTTATCGCGCCATAGTTAAGCTTGAGCCAAGCCACGCCCTCACTAATTGCTTGAATGTTCGTTGTAGAGTTAGTCGAGTCATACCCTAACTCAAGTCCGCCGCCTGAATAGCCGCGGTTACTATAGTTATTACCCATACCAGTAAAGCCACCACTGAAAACTGTGTAATTGGTATAATTTTTTGCCCCACCAACACTTTGAGTAGTCGTTAAATCAACAAAGTTTTGCGTCGATGAACCTGTACCGCCATTTAGAATTGACAATATTCCAGTTACACCAGTAGTAAGAGGTAGACCAGTAAGGTTCGTAGCGACACCCGATGCAGGCGTGCCAAGTAAAGGCGTAACGAAATTCGGCGAGGTTGAGAGAACAATGCTACCCGAACCCGTCGAAGTCGTAGTTCCCGTCCCACCGTTCGCTACCGGCAATACACCCGTCACATTCGTCGTCAGCGTGACAGTGCTTAACGTGCCTAGTGAGCCCAGGCCCAGGTTACTTCGAGCAGTAGCAGCTGAAGCGAGGTCCGACAGGTTGTTGGCTGCAACCAGCTGGAGAGCGTTTGAGACGCTTCCTAGGCCTACGTCGGTACTCGTGAGGGTCACAGCACCTGTGCGGCCGGCTACGGTCTGAACGGGCGCAGCAAGAGATGCAGCACTCATGAAGTCAGAAATCGTAGTAGACAGCTGGGTGCCCGTGTGGTTTGCCCGAGCCTTCGCGACAGTGCTACCGGCGTCTGAGTAGGCGGTCGTCGCGAGTTGAGTAGAAGCTGTTCCTGGAGCTGCTGTTGGTGCTGTAGGTACCCCGGTCAATGCAGCTGAGACAAGCGGAGCCTTTGCTGCTAGGTCAGTGGTCAAATTCGTGATGGCAGTTTCCGGTATCGCAGTCAATCCAGAACCAGAACCCGTGAACGAAAGAGCTGTTAGCGATCCACCGATATATGATGGGCCGGCGCCAGCTATGTGCGTGACAAACGCCGTGTTCGTTGCTGGCTGACTGGCCGTAGTTCCGATCCCGTTTATATCGGTGTATGAGTTCGTTGCTGTCGTGTAGTAAACGCTCTCAGAACCGCCGGTAGTGCCTCGGTACACCTTGTACGAGCTTGCACCTGTCACAGCTGTCCAGGCCAAAGCCACGGACGATGTTGTTCCTGTGGTTGTCACCACCGATTCACCGCTGGCCATGGTCTCGCCGGTCGCGTTCAGCGCTGTTACCACGTAGAACTTCTGCCCAGCTGGCAGCGTGCCACCCGTTGTCGACGGCGTGAGTGTCGGCTTGGCCGGCTGTCCTAAAGCAATCATGTAGTGGTTCAAGGTGCCAGCAGTGTTCACGTTGCCGGTCATCATGTAACGGTACGTGGCGTTGTTCTGGATCACCGTTGATCCAGAACCGATACTAAGACCGTAAGCTTGAGAGCCGTAGTTGGGCTGACTTAGCGGATCGTTGTAATAGACCGGGTTGTTGATCTTAATGTCAGAGGAGTTATTTATGACGTTGATACCCGAGTAAGTGTTGCCAGCTTTCGTTGGAGCACCCGTGGCATAGAGAATTCCAGATGGGTCGGTGAAACTGTTGTTGCTGGCCTTACTGTTTGTCAGGGTGGCACCCACAGTACCGTCAAACACAATACCTGACCCAAAGTTCTGGTCAAAGGTACAGTTAGTCCAGACGTTGTTATGCGACTGATAGTTGTAAAACCCGGTATCAGCGTGCCCCCAGGTTAGTACTTGATTGAAAGAGTGATTTCCCACGCCGCCGGACGATGTTACGACCCCCCGGTATGCGCGACCAATGTCGACGTTCGACCACAGCGAGTCGTAGCAGTTGAAGTCGAGCTTGATGCCGACACCGTTGGTTATGGAGCCGTTATCACCTTGAATATTAATAAAACGTGGCTGAGTAACGTTGTTACCGCCACCACCCATATATATACAGTTGTTATTGTAGAACTCAAACTTGACACCCGACACAACTGGGTTACGACTGTAAGAACAACTTAGGAGTGCAGCCAAAGTCGTGTTGTTGGCTGTATTACCATTGAAGTAGAAATCGCGTAACTGGTGATCGTGAGCATAGCCAGTTGGGTTTGCTGCCGTGTTGCTCGTCGTAAACATGTAGGCATTAGTACCGGCTTTGAGGAATAGCTGAGTGCCGAGGCCGACACCTTGAACGATGACGTTGGTGTAGTGCGTGAGAGCGCCAAGAACAAAGATACCTGCCGGGAACTGGACAATGCCCCCGCCCGCAAGAGAAGCAACGTTAATAGCGGCCTGTACAAAGGTAGTACTATCAGTTGTACCGTCGCCCTTAGCACCGTAGGCAACAGGGTTGAAGACTTGGCCGCCTTTATCTTGTATCGGTGAGAGGACAGCGCCACTGTTATAGCCAAAGTTACCACTGATCACACCTGATGGTTGGGTTGTCTGGAAATAGATAGGAGACGCTCCGCTTCCTGTTACTCCGTAAATGTCATTATCCTTGATATTCAGGTTGTCGATATAGGACGCATCCCCCACATATATTGGCAACGCATAATTCTTACCGTTGGCATCCATTTGGTTATGGTTAATATCAATATGGTTGGAATTGAATGTCGATGTGGCTCGGACTGCTACGGCCGATCTGTTCCACGCATTGCCCAACCCTGCACCACGGTTAAAGTCTGAGAATGTGTTACCTGTCACAATCCAGTTGACCCCAGATGTAATGTCAATTGCCGATCCATTCATATCGGTGAAATTATTGCCCGTAATAGTCCAGTTGAATGCTTGACCGTTGGTCGCCATACCCACGATTCCGGTATTGATGCTCCCAATCGCCAGAGTCGAACTGAAATGGTTGCCGGTAATAGCTACATTACTGATGCCAGAAGTGAGTGATGACGACCACGCCTCTGCCAAGATTGCCTGAGAGTTGGCTACCGTTGCCAAATTAAAAGAATTTCCGGTGATGCTAACGCCATCAATCGCTACTAAGTTGCCGTTGACAGTCTTTGTGTCGGTGTCAGAGAAATTAATCATGACAACGTGAGAGTCATAGAAATAGTTGCCAAAAATTTGGATGTCTTCACAATAACCGTAGGATATTTGGTTCCCAATCTCAATAGACGATGAGTAGATCTCGTTTGCGTAAACAGAGGCGTGTTTGACTCCTTCTAGTCTAATTGAGGTGTCATTCCCGTGAGATACACACCGAGACACCTTGATGCCACTAACACCCTGACATTGGACGAGGTCCTTGCTGCCATAGGTGAGAGACCCCGAATAGTCAACGCATTGGTCAACCCAGATATTGCTAGAGTTGGTGAATGTGTTGGATACATCAAACTGCTCAAACCGGCATTTTTCGACTGTTACCCCATCGACGTATGCGCAAGCGATTGCATATGTGTTACTGCGGACTGCTGTTCCCAGCGGCGCAGCCAGCACACCACTAAAGAAGAGATTACTAAATCTCACGTTCTTGACGTACAGGCCTGACGTCCCGGTAACTTGAACCACTCGGGAATAGGTGCTGTTGTCAATAACCTTGATTACGGTTCCTTCACGGCTGTCACCTTCCCAAGATATATTACTGAAGGTGGTTAGGCTTTCTGGACTAACTAGATAAGGTCCAGCCCCTGGAAAGCGTATTATCCCGCCGATCGTTTTTGCGGCGTTGATGGCACTCTGGATTGCGGCTGTATCGTTGGTAATGCCGTCACCAACTGCTCCATAGGCCTTAACGTTGAACACCTGGTTACCCTTGTCCAACAGAGTGCCAGAGTTGAATGTCTTTGCCCCGGTGATGGTCTCCGCGCCGGCCTGGTGGATGACCAACGAATCGTTGGCCTTCGTGGCCTCAACGCCTGTGGCGCGTGCTGTCTCCGCCGTAACCGAAGCACTCGAAGCTTTCACGGCCAGGTCGCTCGTTAAATTGGCTATATCAGCCTCTGTGAGCACAACGGCACCAGTCCTCCCTGCAACCGTCGTAACCGGTGCGCTCTGCAACGCTGTGTCAGCTTTGCCAAGGCTCGTCTGAGATGAAGCGTCGAGGTCTGTGCGTGGGATACCGCTACCAGGTTTCACGTACTTGGTGGCCTCAGCTGTTGTAGCCCTGGTTGTCTCGTTTGTGATCGCTGTGGCGTTTGTCGTATCAGCGTTCGCCCGCGTCGTGGCCTCAGCGGTGATGTTGGATTGAAGCGTGCTGTCAGCCGAGGAACGACTGGCGCCTTCTGACGCGATGGCGGCCGCCTGCGCTGGACTCACCGGCTTGGCACTGTCCGACGTGTTGTCGACGCTTCCCAGGCCAACATCGACTTTCGTCACGGTGACGGACGACCCGGTATGACCGTTGACGCTGGTGACACCTCCAGGCCCGACTGGCCCCTCCGGTCCTGCTGCACCAACCTCAACGGTGACATTCACGCCGTCGAGCTCCACCGCTACATCAACCAGATCAGCACTGTCGAACATCAGCTCGTCGCCTTGGTTACGTCGTCATGGACCGTCAGCTTGCCCTTGAGCACTGTCTTGACGTTGCCGGCCGCGTCTACCCACTGGAGGTCGTAGACGTACGTGCCGAGCCCCACAGCCGTGTCTGTGTGAGTCAGGGGGACCATGGCGATACCGCTACCCATTGGGTCGCTGTAGCTGAGTACCTTCTTAGCGATGATGGCCGCGCTGTCCAGATCCGACGAGTTGATCTTGGCCGTGAAGAAAAATGACGACCCAGTTAGGTTCTTCGGTAGACCCGTCACTTTGTCTTTGAACGTCAGCGTGATCGTCTCATCGTCGCCGCGGTAGATGTCCAGGTTCTGGGTTGTTGGGACGGCTGCCATAGATTCACCGGTTATAACTTTAATTATGGTTCGTTCGGCAACACATGTCGAGGACCACCGGCTATACTGCGCAACAACCCAAGGAGGCGCGAGTCGTGTTTCAATTGACACCAATAGAGATAAGTGGCGCAGCACTCGTCGTCTCTGGTCTTACCGCGCTCTACTCTCGGCGCACCTTCAGACGCGCTAACGCCATCATCCGGGCTAAGGTCGACCTCGTGAACGACGGTTCTGAGACATGTCACATGCTACTTAAAATTGTGGTTTCAAATCGTGGCCTAGCCGAAGTAGATGTAAACTCCTTTGGCCTTTGGAACGCGGGTCGGCTGTTTGAGGTGAAGCCGGACGAGGTTGATCCTTCGACTGGCGGAGCGACATCCCGTATCAAGTCCAACCAGGACCTAAGCTGGACCATCGACCTTTACACAGCCGTCATCGAACACGCTGAATTCGAGGCCAGTACACTTAGCCAGTTCGATCCGAAGTTCAATCGAGGCTCTTTGTTATTCAACCAGCGAAAGCTTTGGACTATGTCTTCAATAGCCTTCGGCATTCTATTTCGAAACCTCAAGAGGCGTGCGCCTATAAGAGGCCGCATCGTTATACAGCTAGGTGGTTCGAAGGTAGCCATGATACGAACTACACATATCCACCGAGAGTTAAGTGCATACATGCATAAGGCTTATCTTGACGCTCTACGAGCTATGCATTTGTTGGATGTCGGCGACAATATTACGCCATCCGACACACATGACGGGATGACAAATTAACGCCGCACTTCGTACACGGCACGAGCCGGCGTCGCTGGTGGGCATTACCAAAGGCCCACTCACGAAAGAGCGGGCCTTCTGCCTCTGGGACGGTAATGGTGTAGCTCATCATCCCTGGGCGGCTGATGGTGATAGCAGAGATCTGGTTGAACGGGTAGCCGGCACAACGACCACAGATGCAGCTGCCTTCACCGCGACACTTCCCGTAGAACTTCACTGCTTCACCTTCATACAGACACTATGCGGTAAGCAGTTGGCGCTGTCCATCCTCGTCGATCAAGCGTTCGATCAGACTCTCACTCAGCGCGCTCGGTTCGTAAGTGTTACCTTCGTGTCCCACTGACCAAGAGGAGACTTCGACATGACGCTCAAAGACCGAGCATTGCAGGCTTACGACAGCACAATGCGTGGTGAAAGCGTAGAAGCGATTGAGGCGCTTGGGTTTGCGAACGAGCTCATGGAGCAGCGCATGGCCGCATGGATGACAGCAATGGGGCTATCTGGCGAGACTGTGACGCCGAAAAACGTTGTTGTTACCTACAGTCTAGGTGAAAACGACCAAGTAGATTGTAAAATATTTTGGGCCTTACCGATCGAGGATTTGCTATTCGAAGCAACGAACTATGTAGATCGGCTGAATGTTACGCTTGATCAGACAATGGTATCTGTTACTTCATTGCTACAGCTCGGCAAACTGCTCGCGAACCTCGCCTTGAGTGCACAGCAGCGAAAAAGCAATTGGTAAGTATTAGCGTCTAGGCATATCTGGATACTTCTCGTAGGTTGCCTGGCGAATCAATCCGTTCAGCGTTGTGGCTTCGTTAATGGCTTGGTGGCTGAGCCAGGTGAGCTGATGGTTCGTCCAGTAGACGGCCCTGGGCTTGACCTTGTCCGCTGTAGGGAGACGATTGAGAGAGCTCATTGCTTCTCCTTAAGTTGTAATTCGTCATAGCATTTAGCACATTCCAACGAATGACGGCCGTGTACCATTTGCAACACCGCTGCCTCCGCTTCACGTAGTGCGGATTGGTAGGCTTTAACAACTGAGACTGTCGTTTCTCTTATTGTCCCTAGTGTTGGATTGAAATTGAGGACGAAGGCTGCCATGACTATTTGTACCTTCTCTTCAAACGTTGGTGTCGTATCATTCATGATTCGGTTCCTTTGGTGAGTTCCTCGATGCGTTCTCTTAACGTTAAATTGACGATCTTATGGACGAGACCTACTCCGCAACTCATTTCATCCGGAAATAATAGGTTAAGTTCATCTATCCGAGCCGCTACCTTCGCCTCTCGTAGCTCGGCTTGGTGCCACTCTGCTACGGCAACAGCGACCTCATAGCGGCTCCGCTTATCGTCGATTATCCGCAGTATAGTAGTAACGTCGGGGTTGCCGTTGCGGTCGATATCTTTAAACGTTGGTGTCGTGTCGGGTTGTGCTGGACAAAAGTGAGTTCCTATATAGCAAGTCCCTATACCATTTTTTACGGTACATCGAGAATGGTCGGGTTGTGTCATTTGGTGGCTCCTAATCTAGCTTCAGCATCAGCAATTAAGTTATCTATTGCCCCTTGGCTCAGATTCGAGATTCTCTGAGGGGGTGGGAGTTTAAACCCTTTGAGTTTGAGCTGGCAGTAAACGTAAGGGTGAAACTCATCAACGGGACTGGTTAAAGCGCCACATTCGGTGCAGATGTTATTTTCCATGAGTATCTCCTTTTATAGAGGCAATAACTTGGTCAATCAGCTCCTCTAATTCGCCGTGGCTGTATCTATAAGCTTTGGTCTGGCTGTTCTAAGAGTCGGGTCAGTACTTCTATTACACGTTGGTCAGAAGCGGCGAGGATAGTGGGCATATAAGCCGCTACAACGTAATCCTGTCCTGTACGTTCATCTACCCTTTTAAATCCATCTATAACTGCACTGGTATAAAACGCACCAAGCGTACTCTTTACCGTTGCCTCAAAGCTGTCGTCCTCTGGTATACTAGGGGTAACAACTTCGGTTGTATTCTGGTGGGTACCTGAAACCTCGTTCTTTGGAGCGGGGTTTTTGGTGTCATCCTTAGTCTGCCGAATATCGCTAATATGCATAACGTTTCCCTCAAAATGACCAATAACCTCTGTCTTCGTATCCCCATCTATGTCGGTGCCTAGCACTGCGTCATCCTTGCCTACGGGTTGGCAATCAATATCGGGCGAGTGCGTTCCGCCGCATGTCTCACAACCAAACTGACGCATATCAATTGTGCTGTGGTTATTCATGGTTGGCCTTCTTTGCTCCATAAAGTGGATTGTTGACAAACTCTACAGCGGCATAACGTACCTGATTAATGTTTAAGTCGTGGCCGTCAATCGCATAAACTCTAAGAAAATGTTGCCAGGGTGTTTCCTTGTCGTCTTTGCCTACGGGTTGCTGAGGTAATGTGGCATACAACGGCGCTTGGCATAACTGACAGTGCGGGTTTACTTCGACTGTCCAGCTTGTTTCGCGGTGGCACGTTGGGCAAACCAATGGTACTACGATCTCTACGGGATGCTGGGGTGAGTCAGTGAAGTAGTCACAATTGCACTCATCGCACTTATAGTGGTGTACGTATCTATGAGAACTTAGATCATGGTCACAACAAACGCATGCTTCGGGTGTTTCACTTTTCGGTTGCTGGGATGAAGTAAACTTTTGAAAGTAAGGACAGGTGCAACCTAAAGCTCCGCAATCATCGTCGAAATTGTCTACTCGATGGTAAGAAAGAAGATGTCCACAAATACAACTTTGTGGTGTCTCACTCTCTACTTGGCCGGTAACGTGAAATGCGTTTGGACAAGGAGTGTGTTCGCGCCATTCGGGGTTATAGTTCCAACCATAGTCGCAGTGGCTGGCGCACGTCTTATCGTCTTGGTTGGTCATACTTGCACCGCCGGCCGGTACACCGCCATCGGTCGCTTGTGGCAGACACGGCGCGCGCTCTTGCGGTACTCCCCCGTGAGAACGATGAAGCCGTCACGAATGGCCTGACGTATCACGGCACCCAGCGCGCGGGGTTCTGGGGTCGCTACATCCATCTTGGACAGCTCGGCATGGACCTGGTCCGTGGTGAAGCTCGTAGAGCCCTGACCCAGCTTGATGACGATCTTGGTGGCTTCGTGCATCCAGATGGCGCTGGCGTGAGCAGCTGCGCGGTCGATAGCCTCAGCGGTTGATTCTGTGGGCGTAGAACGTTTGAACAGATTGAGCTTCATAGGTACCTCTAATTAATGCGTAACTTGCGCGCACAACCCCACGGCTTATAGCCCTGGGTACGCCAAACACTGGCAGCCCAGCGGACGTTGAATTCTGCGTTGGCCAGCAGCTCAGCGGACGGCCTGGTGGCTGCGAGAGCGCCGTACCGATTGACCTGGAATACTCCCCAGCTGTCGTCGCCGGTGGCAGGGTTCCAGTTGTGAGCTGATAAGTTCAGGTTCGATTCGCACTTGGCGATGGCCAGCGCATTGCTCCATTGAGAAACCGGGAAGTACTGGCGGATCAGGGACTGAACGCTTTCGTTTCCGGTGGCTACCGTCGTGACGACAGGAGCAAGCTGGCTTAGTTTTTTGACGTTGACGCGGCCGGGACGGACTTGAGCAGCTCTTGCGCGACGTGCTGGGCACTTACTGCGACTTGCGCGTCGTACTTGTGCATGAGGTAACTACCTACTGCTGCGCCGGCCAAAAGGATGTTGAATACGATCAAGGACGTGACTGCGATCTTCTTGAAGTGGTTCATTTTGTGTTTCCTTGTTTCGGGTCTCGCGCCTGGTGCTCATTGAGATAGGTTCTGATGTTGTCTAGCTCCGCTCTTCGGCGGGGCGACCTCGGTACCAGGTGTGAGACTCGAAACGTTATATTTGTTTACTTGCTCGCTTTCTTGAGCTTGATTTAATACTATAGTATTATTAGTTGAATGTCAATACTTAAGTTATACACAGCTTGCTACATGAATACGTTGATGCTATCAGCGAACCTGGATACACCTGGTTCGATAGTTCTTATATGACTCAAGCGACCGAGGCCGATGCCAGCCAAAAGCACGCAGAAGTAGCCAGGGTAACTGAACCAGACGCCAGCCTGTAACCGAGTCAGGTGAGGCCCGACTATTCTTAGAGCCAAGTAGTCAATAAGACTGAAGAGCAAAGCAAGACCGATCAACAGGATGCCCGACTTTATATATCGGCGATGGTCTTGCTGGACAGTCGGAAGACGCCCACTAACTCGGCGATGACGGGTAACCAGGCGATGACGGGCGACTATCAAGAATACCCAGAATAAGGCGGCGACGATCGTCGCCGAAAACCAAAACAACGTACCTGGCGTGCTGAACATGTCTGTCATCACGCGAGCGTACAACAACAGCCTCTGCTAAGGAAGTAGCTTGGCCCGTTCCTGGAGCATCAGAAGCGGTCGGACACAACCAAGGCAGTACTGACCCTGCCGATCGGTCACGAGCTCCGTGACGTCCCTGCAGTACGGGCAGAAGATAATGCTCTTAGTCGGGGGTAGTCTCTTCATTCATCATAATGTTACTTGACAACTCCAAACTTTGCGAGCGTTCGCCTTTTCTGTGTTCGGTACTCACAACAATCATTTGACGATAGCTGTTTGTTCGGGTGTTGGCCCTGAGCCGGCTTCGGCTGCTGCAAGTCACGAAAAACATAGCTTTGCAACATTCCGTATCCAGCTCGGCAAATCCTTGTTATATAACGTTGCTAGGCAAACGTCAATCACTACCGACCGAACATAATTGACGTGCTCCCCGTCCAGGCGCAGATTGTATTCACTGCCCCTTTACAAATTGGAGTCCAATGGACTGTGACGAATACATAGACGAGAACTGGACCGTTCAATGTCACGCCAACCCAGAGTTCATCGGCTTGAGCCGCGGGAGTAATTACTGGCTCTACTGCCGCAAGCACGCCAATCGGGCAACGGACTACGAGGTGATGTCCCCGTTCGTCCGCTTAATCGGCCACGGTTACTGGCTCTCGTGCGATAAGGTCATGGGCGCTCGCATCATGAAAGAAGACGGCGAGGAGGAACTGGATGTGCTGCATGCATTCATTGTTACTGAGCAACAAGTATTGAGCTTGGTCACCCTGGAGCTTTGGTTCATATTTCCGCATTGACTCGCTGAAGGAAATAGACGAATGTGAAAGGGACCATTCCTCGACGCCCAGAAAGGGCATGCCATGAAGCAAGTGACCATCCTGGACGATCTTGATCAGTCCGTAGACGCGACCACGCGCACCTTCAGCATCGGTATTCGGGTGTACCAGATCGACCTCACCGACGCAAACTTCGAGAAGCTAGAGAAGGCCGTCCTCCGCTTTGTGAAAGCTGCTCGGGACATCACACCGGTATCCCGCCGGCCCAACCACGACCCGTACGACGGCATCGACCAGGGCGTAGTCCGTGAGTGGGCCAAGTCGCAGGATCTGGAGGTCAACGAGAAGGGACGAGTACCGCTCGACCTGGTCTACGCGTACAAGCGTGCGCTTGAAGCAGACACAGTCGACACTGACGCAGTAGAGACACCTGATGATGGTCCGTCCGAGCTACACGCGGTTTGAGACCCAAAGACCCCCGCAAGTCGTAGAGACTTTCGGGGGTTCTCTCTTGTATAGTGGCCTGCATGGCAGATAAGACAGTAACTACCCGGTACGACGACATGGACGACTCAACGGAAGGCATCGAGCGCTACTCGATCTCGTTCCTCGGTAAGGACTACGAGATCGACCTGGGGCCGAAGTCAGCCAAGAAGCTGCTGGACACGATGGACCTCTACTTGCCGAAGGCCCGTGAGCTCAGCGGACCGCCTGCCCGACGTCTACGGGCTTTCCCAGCGACTACATCCGAACGAAAGCCGAGTGGCTCCGGCTTCAGCAAAGAGGAGTTGCAAGCCGTCAGAGCGTGGGCGGCACAGGAGGGCATCACCGTGGCTCCGAAGGGTCGAATCAAGGCCGAAGTGTTGGCACAGTACGAGGAAGCACACGCCTCATAACCGATCAAAAAACCAGTCAGACCCCGGAGCTTGGTTGCTCCGGGGTCTGACTGGTTTTGTCACGGTGACGGATCTAGTTGGTCTTGCTGCCCTTTGCCACGTTGCACAAGTAGTGACTCGGCTGAAGGTTGCTGAAGTCGTAGCGCAGATGGGGGGCTCGCGACCTGGGGATGATGTGATCAAGACTCACATCGCTGATGTGGACCGGGAACGGGCACAGAGCGCACTGGTAGTAGTCCCCATCGAAGTCGGGAGGGTGGAACTGAAACCATTCCTCCCTTGTCTTCAGCCATAGCCTGTCGATAGGTGTTCGCGACGACTTCCTGCTTCGTTTCGGCTTCTGAAACCGATCGAACAAGTCGCTCACTGCGATGGGCCACGCCTTGATGCTCTACCACCCTTGGCTCCAGCTACTCTGGCCAGCTCGGGGTAGAGGACGAAGCCACCGCCGCGTGACTTTGCACCACCGGATTTCCCGATTGTTCGGTAGTAATCTTCGCCATATCTGATCTTGTTTGTGATTGAGGCTTTTTTGCCACCGTCTTTTGTCCCTGCCATTTCGCTAATCCTTGTTTATGCTTTAATCTGTGTCCGTTTATGTCCTTGATCAGAGTCGGCCTACGATGCCAGCTAGGATCAATACGAGTCCGCCAACCAGGAGCGCGTAGCCTAACCATTCCCAAGCGGTGGTTTCATCTTCATTGTTTTCCATCAGTCCAACTCCTGCTTAAATCTATCGATAATTCTATCCAGCTGTGCTCGGTAGTACACCTCGAACGGCTGCTTCTGGCTTGTCTTGGTCTGCCAGACTACAAACAGCACACCCCTCAAACGCTGGCCTGGGCTTTTGGTCTCCCCCATGTCAAAGTCAGCTTCAACTATCGGGATGTCCTCAGCGGTGATTTCGTTCGGCTTCACCAAGATCCAACCTGGCTTACGAGCGAGACCAAAGAGCAAAGCCATCTCTGGCGGACTGACCTCCTGGACGGCTACGTCGAGCTTGATCGTGCCGTCTACGAGGGTCTTGACCGACTGCACGATCCCTTCGGCCTGAAACAAGCCGCTCATTGGGCACCGCCTGACCGCGTCACGGCCGAGATGAACCAGTAGAGCTGGTAGTGCACGATGAGGTAGGCGATGGCCGACAACATCACGGTGATGATGATGGGGAAGGGACGGATCATCGTCGTACCTCCAACTCGCCGCCGAGGTCACGCAGCTGGTCGAGAAGCAGATTCTCGGCCTGAACAGAGGTTTTTCCGATGCCTGATACGTAGATTGTCAGGCCAAACTTGATCGGACTGTCAGGATGGACGTACTTGGCCAGATGGAGCTTGTGCGCGTTGACCACCGTGGCGATGAACTGCGGGTTGATGGTGAAGCTCATGTGGTTGCCCATCGCCCGCGCTCGTACTCGTCCTCGCCCTTGAAGGCGAGGCGGTTCTCGATGACCATGTCGTAGACATCGACGGGAAGAGGGCACTCAGACACCCGGCATACGTGAGAGCGCAGCAGGACGCCACAGATGCGCTTGTCGTAGGGCTTGTACTGATGAACGTGCTGTTTGGCCGGCGTCCAAGTGTAGGGAGTGCCTACACGGACGCCGGGAAGCGTTGGTGCTCCCATTAAAACGGTATATCCGACAAGTCGATCTCACGCATCATGTCCGCTTCCGTCGAGATCCGGTCACGTTGCTGGTCAGGTGCGACAGCGGCTGTAGATTCGTCGTCTGCGCCTGGCTTTGGTAGTGGCTTTCCGTTGTGAGCGTCGACTAAAGGGATAGCGTTCTTGATCGCCCCCACGAGGTCAACAGAACCGGCTAGGACCTTCTGCTCGTCGGTCAGCGGGATAGCCTTAGGAGAAGGCACGATCGCATACTCGGTCTGCTTGCCAGTCCCCTTCCGAGTGATGGTGATGCCGTAACCTTGTGGATCGCCGTACTCGTCGTCGGCGGCGAACGCCTGGAGGTTCTTGAATCCGGTGACGGGCAAACGCAAAATCTGAGCAACTGGTTCAATTGGAACGGTCAGGTTGATTACGACCCAGGCGTATCGAACCGATAGACGTTCCTCGCCGGTTTCCTTGTTCTTGTACAGGTCTTGAAAGATGTAAGGGGCCGAGGCGATACGTAGCTTCGTGGGCTTGTTGTCTTCGAGAGCTAAGAAGACTCCACCAGTACTGGGCGCTTCGTAGTCTTTGTAAATATTGTCTGACATGGATTTGATTACCTTGTTGAGTTATTTGGTTCGTTCTGTGGGTCTACGTGGATAACGCCGGTCATATGAGGGAACATAGCCTTGATTTCTAGGACCTTGGCGTCGATTCTAGCGAGGTTCAAAGCGCGAGCTTCTAAATCGGCCTCGTAGACCAAGCCGGTGTCGTTACACCACTGACATTTACCGAGAAGTCCAGAGCAGTTCGGGCACGGTACGAGCGATTCGCCCATCATGATTGACCTCGCTCTGATCTCAGACGTTCTGTGGTCTTCTTGAATTTATCGAACACGGTCAAGAGCCTAGCCATCGGATCGCCGCTGAGCATCGACTTTGATCGGCGCGTGATTCCATCGATTGGGATGTAGCGCTTGTCGCTAAAAGTTGGTGGAAGAGGTTGCAGCATTAGTTTGCTCCTCCCGTCAGGACCAGGTAGATCCAAACGATGCCAAAGATCAACGCTACGAGGCCGGCAGCAGCGCTGAGAGCCGCAACCTGTTGCCAGATCAGCATCTGAGACACTCGCTTGTCGCGTCGGGCCTGCTCTGCCTGCTCGTCAAGGCGTCGACGTTCGGACGTCCTTGCGGGCTTTACTTGATATGAATTATTAGTGGTCATGTAGTATCTCCGTTACTGATACCAGTATCGCTTATATCGGAGACGGAGTCAATACCTTTTTCGCTTATCCGCTTAAAAGCTTTGTTTCGACAACTGCTGAAACGCGGCAATCTCGGTGGCTTGTATAGTGTTGAACTCTAGTTCCATACGATCTCCTGACTATAATAAGGGCTTCGCCCTTGTAGCCTCGTTATATTCCTGGTACGTAGGGCAAGCCTAGTAAGGGGTAGGTTGTCGGTGTTTCCAATGTTCTAAGTCCCGCCTGTAAAACGTACAGGTCGTGCGAAGCGTCGTATCAAGTTAGAAGTGAGTTCTTTAGCTGTGGTGTTACTAAATCCGTGGAAAAGAGTTAACCCCTCGCATCCGAAGATTTGAGGGGGTGTCCCGTTACCATTCAAGCATAGCAAAGCCAGCCAGAATTGCAATAGGTTTTGCTTCCCTCTAGCTGTTTCTTGTAACGGAACAGCTACTAGCTATCCTCCCCCATAGTGCTCATGGTGTCAATACCTAATGAGATTTGTAGTCGTACCGCTTTGGCCTTTCGACTAACTACCCTCAAGCTCAGAACCAAAGCTACTAGGCCGACCGCAGAGGTGGACGCGCATCCTGACGAATACGGTTTGATCGTGCGGTCAGCTACCTTGCGTGCTTTAGAGTACTTGTAGGTTCCCCTAGACTTCTCTGCCTTCTGATACGTCACTACTGCTCTTCTCGCCGCTGCCAGTTCCTGCATAACGGGCGTAGGATTGCCTTTAGCCTTAGCAGCGTCGGAAAGCTTACTCAGCCGCACCAGATCGGCCTTTAGCGCATTAGCGTTAGAACGCCGCGCTCGATTCCTGATCAGCTTTGCCTCGCCAGTGATCCGGTCCATGGGCGGATCATACTGGCAACCGGGACGCCGCGCCTGCTGAGACGGAGATGGATTTTGATGACTATCAACCCCTGGTGGTCGAACGTCTCGTCTAACGCAGGATCGCGGATGCCTTAGCTCAAAAGGTGCTCGCCTCTAGCTCTGGACAGCCCGTGAATCACCAAAATCTGAGCGACGCAAAAAATCGAGAAAAAATTTCCAGAATTTGAAAACTAAGTGTTTTTCCGTTTAACTTCCCCCTTGGACGGTGATAAATAACTTCGAACCCATCACCGTCTGTTTTCATCGACCGATCTTCAAGACCAAGGTCAGTAACACCACGGCCGCAATAGCGACGGGAACTAACTTTGTCAGAGCGTTGGTCAGAACATAGGACTTGCGCTTACGGCGGACTGGCGCGTAGGCGATCCGAGCTTGTCGTTTCTTGAAGGGCTTGGCGTCGATAATCTCGCCGGTGATTGTGTTGATGTAAGCCATGTGTCGTATCTCCATTACGTGCTTACATTATCTCAAAGATAAGCACCGGTGTCAACACTTTTATGGCTTTACCAAGGCATAAGCTCTATGAGTTGAGCAGCTGAGTAACGGCATCCTGAAGCGTTAGAACGTCGAACAACTCCGGTTCAGGCTCACGGCTGACCAACTGCTTGATTATGTTAACCCGCTCGCTATAGCGGTCTCTCGGAGCGAAGGAGACAATCCATAAAACCTTTGGAAATGGAGAAGTCGCCCTGTCGTAGGCTTGGGAGTATGCCCGTAGCTTTTTCATTAGCTGGGGCTTGTATTCCGTAGCTCGGTCTATCTCAGCGAAACAGCTGTACTTCCCGTTCTTCAAATCCAGCCGAATATAGGCATCGGCTTTCACTCCACCCCTCGGCTCTTCCGGTGTGAACTCCAGTAGTGAGCACTCGCCACGGGCTTCCGCCTCCGATAGGAGAACGTAGAGTTCGGAAACATCCAGTTGATGAAGGTCGATATTACGTGTCTTGGCTCCAGCCGGTTGATACACGAAACCAGAGCCAGAAGAGCGCTCAATCCGCGAGACGTACCCCTCCCCTACTAGCCTTGCTAGTACCCTTCTTGTTGTTACGTCTTTCGAATTTTTTCCTTCCAGCGACTCCACGAAGTGGAGTCGCTGGAGTTGCTGGGACGAGATGTGACGGAGGCGGTTGATGGAGTCGATGACAGCATGGTCGCGAGATGAGAGATATGTACTCATATGGAGCAACTCGCCAGCTGTTCAATCGCCCTGTTATCGCAGGTCACCGGGCTTGAGCGCCTTGCGCCACCGCAACACGTGTCGCAACAACAGCCGCAATACCAGATCAGCCTCATGGCATGTGACCGATCGACTGCTTGACCTTCTCCTTGACCCCGAACTTCGCCTCGAACTCAACTTCAACGTCAGCCACAGCTCGGCCGTACTTGTCACGTGAGGCTTGCCAAGCAGCTGTGCCGTGCGCAGTTCGTCCTGGGGGCCTAGACGTGGCCACAGTTGCTACGCCAGCAGTACCAGTAGGCGTCAGCAGCAGAGCAGCAACCTCGTGCTCATCAAGTCCTTGAAGGTTGCTCGCATCAAGGGGCTTGAAATCACGGGCCATCACTAAAGCATCGTCATAACCAAGCTTGAACACGATCTTCGATGCAGTATTTGCCTTGAACGCACTCAGTAGTGATGCAGGCTTGATCTGATCCACATTCTGGTTAGCGAGGATCACGCCCATACCGTAGCTGCGTGCTTGACTGAGTATGTCCTCTACTGAAGTAGCCGTGCCCATGAAGCGTTGCGCCTCGTCGATCATGAAGTACACCGGTTTGCGGGTTTTACGACTCTGTACCTCTTGCCACAACTGAGTCATGATGATCGAACCAAGCATACTTGCGGTCGTCTCGCCGATTTCTCTGGTTAACGGCACGATCAGAATCTTATTTTCGTTCACGACTTCACGTAGATTCAGCCCCCTAGCGTCACCGCTCGGCTGGCCGGTGATGTTACGAATGACGCTGAGTCCCACGAAGGCATCGAGCTTGTTCATGACGGAGTCGAAGTCGGAGGTCTTGTCGTCCTTGTACGTGGACCAGAACAGTTTGACGTCCACGCTGCCTGACTTCGCGGCGAGTGCGTTCCGGTATTTTGAATCGAACAGCATGTGTTTGACGTCGTAGAGGGTGAGCTTATTCAACGCGGCAGTCAGTACCGCATACTTCAGGATCATCTCCAAGCGCGGTCCCCAGGAACTTCCGTAAAGCGTTCTAAAGAGTCCCACGACTTGGCCGGCCGTCTGTTCTGGGTCAGGACCATCCAGAATGTTGAGGGCGATAGGCCAGTCCTTATCAAGTGGGTTGAACCAGACGACATCATCAACCCGCTTTTTCGGGATGCTGTCGAGTACTTGCCTCGAAAGGTCGCCTTTCGGCTCTATGAGAATGAGTCCATACTCCTGCTCCATGACCTGTGCGGCGAGATTGTGAAGGAGTGTTGATTTGCCGCTGTTGTGATGGAACAGACCTTCAGCGTAGTAGTTCTCTAACTCGGGTACATGAAAATCATAATAGTACTCATCCTCTACCCGTTCGACCCGATATGAGCTAAGATGGGAATAGTTAAACAAGGAACCAACGTGTGGGAAAAGCGTGGACCGTAACTCAGATTGCTCAGTGTATCTCTTTGTACCATCAGGGAATGAGCGAACTTCAGATTCAGAAACAAATGGGCGTGACAAGGAAGTCGACGAGAAAATATCTCGGTGCTGCTGGTCTACCTTCTCGCGGTCGAGGTTCGAAAGATTCCAGTAATCACTTCTGGAACGGTGGCCGTACAGTCGATAAGTCTGGGTACATCCTTTTGAAGGATGACGATCATCCTTATCGCAGCGCTGCTGGGTATGTTCGAGAACATCGGGTCGTGATGGAACAGGAGCTAGGCCGCTATCTCTCGCCGGGCGAAGTTGTTGACCATATAAACGGGGTGAAGGGCGATAATCGCCTTGAAAACCTTCGAGTTTTCCCGACCAACGCTGCGCACCTTGCAACAACTTTGAAAGGTCGTCGCCCGCAATGGTCGGAAGAAGGACGTGCGAAGCTTCTTGCTGCGCATAAAGCTCGTCACACTGAACGTACTGGCTACCATCCCATACTCGATGGTGACCAGTAACCGTGATGCTGTTAGTGCCATCGCTGACTCGGTACATGGGAACTTTTTGATATTTCACTGGTGCACAAGCAACGGCTACAACCACTTCTTCACCGTCAAGTGATAAAACGTGGAACGGAACGGCAGCTTCATGACGTTGACGTACGGTAAGACGTGAGTGGTCGATTGGGTCGATGATTACCGTGTCTGGATGAAGACAGCCGGTCGGACCGAGCACCCAAAGGTGACGGAGAAGACTCTCAGGAGCGATAGCCAACGGCCGGCCGTGCCCTGGGTAACTGGAAGTGCCGATCCGAAAGCCATCCTGTGGGATTCGTGCAGAAGCGACGAGACGTCGACCTTTACCCAACTCCATACCTGGAACCTGGGGCCCATCGATAGGCAATCCGGCGACGACAGGAAGATCAACGGCAGAGATATAACTCGGCCAGTACTCGATGGGCGCGGATCGGTTGGTGATCTTCGCCAGGCTGCCCTCAGAACGGAACGACCGAAAGACAAACACCTGGAGGCTGCGGTAAGCCGCGATAACACGCTTCATCAATTCGAGACCGCGGATAGCATTCGGTGCGGAGACTCCGAGTCGTCCAACGGCTCGGTACTCATCGTCAGAACCCGTTGGCGTAACCACCCACTGAACGATGACATAGTCTCCCTGTTGCAGCTGTCTCATACTCCCCAGCAAGACGCTTATCATCTTGTCGTCCAACTCCGCAGGCTTGCCATCCGGGCTTATCAACGTCTGCCGGACGCCGAGTTGAGCGCCATGAGTCCACTGGCGATTCAGCCCAATAGAGAAGTCCTCGTACTTCTTGAACCCGATGGACGGTATGACGGCTTGCAAGTGGCCAGCTACAACATCAGCGAGCTCGCTCGGGAAGCTGACGAAGTGATGAAGGCCTCGCTCGTTGCCAAGGATCTCAAACACCAGAGAGGGCCGAGCTCTGATGCTGTACTTTCGCAGGTGAGGGTATAATCCAGCCAAGGCCGAGAACAATCGAGTGGCTTGTTGCCGTGAAAGGTCATGCGGGAACGTCAACTCGTACGTGACAAGCTTGATGTCCATCTTGAATTGCTCCCAACGCCGGTTCAACGCCAACCCACAGAGAGTTAGCGCTGAACCAAAGGTAAAAGTGAGTAACCACAGCATGGTAACTACATATTATGCTGAATTCGCTTTTTTGCCTCTTCTAACAGGCGGGTCAACTCTTCTTCCGCCTGACGGTGACGCTCTTCGATGTCTTGTCGTTGCTTAGCGTGTTGCACATCAATCTGACGCTTACGCCACTTGTGGGCGCTCTTCGCGCCTGGAACGGTGTACTGGCGTCCAACACTTATCCGCCAACGGATGTAACCCCCACCGGCCATACCAATACCTAGAGCTATCAGCACTGCTACCCCGAAGCTCATCACTAAGCCATAAAACCGGTTGAGTCCAGGTATCGCCGATACACATCGGTGTACATGGCAACATCGATGCTCGTACAACGCCCGGATGCCATTTTCGCCTCGATCATGTCTTTCAAGGATTCCAGCGCTTGCATGCGCTGGATGGTCCTGCCGTTGAGAAAATGAAAGTCGACCTGCTTGAGGATCTCGCCGAGCTGCTTGCTGTAGACCTCTTCATCAGCGCGCTTCTGCAAGGTGTACCGGTCAAGACGGTTCAACGATTCCGGTACTTCTGGTGCCAACAACGGAAGCTGCTTGCGCCCTCCGTAGTAGTGCTCCACATCATCAGCACGCTTAGGGAGCGGCACCAACTCGTTGCTGGGTGTCTTCCCACCAGCCTGGTAGAACTCACCGAGTTCCTGCATCGACTCGGCCAGCTGTTCATCTCGCGGATTCGGCTCCATAACTGCTCTCCTTACGGAGCTTGAGGGACTCATGAAGACAGACTGCCGTCATCGAGCGGGGGGTGCACCCACTCACTCACTCTGTGGCTACTCACTCTATTAAGTACGGTCAGGTCTAAGTGCGACTGACCGTTGCCTCTCGGCTCAAGTGAGTGCGAGGCATACGGTACACGCGGAGTGACAGTTCCTGTGAGCTCGGTCTGATTCTCACAGCATCCTCACACGGTGATCGATGCGACCCGTTGGGTTGACAGCGTGACCACGATCCGGTCGGGTCGCATCCGCAACGCCTGCCGTACCAACTGACGGAGCTGCACGTTCCCGGCGCCCTCGACGTTCGCCGCCCTGGCCACCAACCGGATCAGATGCGGATGTGGCGGCCGGAGCTCCTCGGCATCCTCGACGGTGACCAGTCGCTCGGCCGGATCGACGGCCGCCAGCATGGCCCCGAGCAAGGTGGTCTTGCCGGACCCCGTCCCACCCGACACCAGAAACGCCAACCTCGCCGTCAGCACCGCGCGGACCACGGCCGGCGCCACTCCAGGGAGCGTTCCGGCGTCCGACAACGCCTGCAGGTCATGTGTGGTGGGTCGCAGGACACGCAGTGACAGGCAGCTCCCCGAGGCCGCGAGCGGCGGAATGACGGCATGCAGACGGGTCCCGTCGGCGAGCCGGGCGTCGACGAAGGGCTGCGCCTCGTCCAGCCGTTGCCCGGCCAGTGAGGCGAGCCGACGGGCCAGGCGCTGCACCGCCGCCTCGTCGGCGAAGGTGACCGGAGTGCGCTCCCAGCCCGCCCCGCGATCGACCCTGACGTCGTCGGGCGAGTTGACCACCACGTCCGTGGTCTGCGGATCGGCGAGCAGTTCGGCCAGCGGCCCGGTACCGACCAGCTCGCGTTCCAACTGCCGGATCAGCTTCAGCATCTCTGCGTCGGTGACCAGCACGGACGTCTCGGCCCGCAACGCGCGGGCCAGCGCGACTCCGGTCGGTTCGCTGCGCTCGCGGGCAAGGCGACGTTGGATGCTCTCGATCAGTTGCTCGGTGAGCAGCGCCGGGGCCACGCCGGCCGGGACGGTCACGAGACCTCCTGATGCAATCGGGCGAGCACGGTCCTGGCCGCTTTGACCAGAGGGCCATGCGTATCGGTGCCCGGCGCCCGTCCGTTCTCCAGGTCACGGGACAGGGACGGCTGCGGACGCATCCGGGCCAGCACGGGAAGCCTGAGCACCGCACCGATGTCGTCGGCCCCGATGCCACCGGGCGACGGCCCGCGGACCACCAGCTCGGGCGAGGCCCCGAGCTGCTGGAGCCGATCCGAGATCCGCGCTGCCGCGTAGCACCCCCGGACGTCGGCCGTGGTGACCAGCAGCACCATGTCGGCCTTCTCGATGACCCGGTCGCCCGCCTGGGTCGGGTGCCGCGGGAGGTCGACGACCGTCAGATCACCGGCCCTGCGTCCGGCCTCGATCACCACGTCCACCACACCGCCGGGGATCTCCCGGCCGCCCGATCGAGCGTGGCACAGCACGGCGATCCGACCGTGACCGAATGGGGCGGCCGGCAGAGCGCGGTGCAGTGCGTCCGGCGGGAGCCGGCCGGACGGCGCCGCCAGTTCGTCCCACCGGACGCCACCCCGGTCCTCGACCCCGAGCAGCACGTCGAGTCCGGAACCCCAGGGGTCGCAGTCGGCCAGCAGCACCCCGCGGCCGGCCCGCTCCGCAGTGGCCGCGAGCGCCGAGGCGAACACGGAGGCCCCGGCTCCCCCGCAGGCACCGATCACGGCCACCAGATGTCCGTCCCCCGGCCCCCTCGACATCGTCCCGGCCAGCAACTCGATCAGGCTCTCGTCGTCGTCGCCCACCCGCAGGCTCTGCTCGACCCCCAGACTCAGGCAGCTCTTCAGGTTGCCGGCGTCGGGCTCTCCCCGTCCCACGGCGATCACATGGCGGCGCGGCATCAACCGGGCACCGACGGCCTCTGGAACGAGTGCCCGATCGATCAACACCATCGCGGCGGCCCGCCAGGCCGTCCTTGCCCCCGGGTCGACGCTGTGCGCCACCTCGACGCCGGCCGCCGCCGCCACTCTCAGCAGATCGTCGAGCATCAGCTCGTCGCCGGTCACGATCAACGGTCGTGCATCCATCCGCCGTTCCCCTCCCCGTGACCCCTGGCACTCCAGACGGTCGGACCTCGACGCCCGGCCGGGCCCGATCGGATGATCGGACGCCTGCACCGTGCGGCCTCAGTCCACGCGTCGGCGGCGGCCTGCGCCAGCGCCGGATCAGGATTGTGGACAGCGAGCAGTATGGGGACAACTTGCTGGTGGACAGGTCCACCGGTGCCCCCGGTTCCACCCGCCCGATCGGTCGCCGTCGGCCCGTCAGATCCAAGGGCCTGCGCCGGGCGCTGCCGACCGGACCGGCGGACAGCAACATGCCGGACCGCAGTCGCTGCGGCCCGGCATCTTGGTCCTGCTGGAGTGAGGGGCGGCCCCCGCCAGGGGGGAGGGCGGGGGCCGCGGGGGTTCAGCTCCGGGGGGTTGAGCTGAACCCGGTGGCCGGTTTCCGGGGGGGTGGAAACCGACCTCCTCACTGTAGACCGCGGCGTGCAGGTCGTCACGTCCGCTCAGCTTTCATTTTGGGCATTCACATCAAAACCAAAGGAAAATGACCCATTCGGGCGAACGACTGAATCGGTCAGGGTCGGAGAACTCCGGTCCAGCTGTTGCCGAAAGCCGCTGGGCGCGGTACAACTGGTGTACGGACCCCCGATCGGCCAAGGACTGCGGTGGAGGAGAAACTACAGCCCACCCGCTGCGGAGCTTCGTACTCGGACCCCGGTACCCACTCACCGCTATGAACCGCGAAGGGTACGTCGTCAGGGCTTTACGCGAAACTCGCGAAGTCCGTCACCGACGAGTGTGGTGAAGCCTGGTAGTCGGCCAGCCCGAGTAGACGGCATCTCATCTTCGGATGGGATGCCGTCTTTGCGTTGTCGACGGAGCGACGACGAGCAGGATCGGGTCGTTCGAAATTCAGCCGTTCAGGCCTGCGTCGAAGCGGCGCACGCTCGGCGCAACTGAACCGCTTCAGCGCGTCGGTCGGCCGACTTCATGCAGACGCATACATGTACCTGTGGTGCAGCCGGCCCCCGGACGGCTTCCGTCCGGGGCGGTTCGAGGGGCCCATGGTGCGCGAGCGGTGGCGCCGAGGGCGGCGCCTCGGCCAGACAGGTTGCAGAGCATGCTGTTCGCCGCGAGCGACCGTCAGCCCGCCGCATCCGCGATGGAGGCACCCTCCCGGGCACCGCCGATCAGAGCGGTGCAGACATCGATGATCCATCCGGCCACATCGGAGCCGTCACCGAAGGCCGCCACCGACCGGAGGTAAGCAGATCCCACACGCAGATGACCGACTTCGGGCGTGGTGAGTCCATGTGGATCGAGCCCGGTACTGATCATGGTGAGCCGGGCGGCGGCCCTGGCCACCACGCCGTCGGCGGAGCCGAAGGGTTGCAGGTTCAGCAGCTCGCCGTGGACCACCGCCACCAGCACCGGCGCCGGCCACGGTGCGGTCAGCACCATCTGGCCGAGGCCGTCCAATCGCGACGACAGCTCAGGACGTCCGGGTGTCGGGCGGCCCAGTGCAGCCGGATCTTCCAGATCGGCAGCCGCCAGGGTGTGCAGGCGGGCCAGGGCCTGCAGGGGCGCCCGTTCCCAGACGGGGACCAGCGCACCGATCGCAGCCGCCACCCGCAGGGCGCCGGCCAGCACCGGATCCGTGATCGAATCCGCGTTCGAGTCGATCTCGCCGGAACCGCCGTCCAGGATCGCCGAGGCGCGGGCGGCGCGCACCGAGGCGGCCGCAGAGGTACGTGGCCAGCCCCGACGGTTCGCAGGATGCCGATGCACCTGCTCGATGGCCGATCTGGCCGCGGCGACCGCATCGCTCACGCCGGGGAGATGCGTCAGGTCCCGCCATTGCGTGGATGTCACCCGACCACCGTAGCCAGCCGCCCTGACGGGGCCACCCGGAGTGCCGACCGCGGGAACCCATCCCCACCCCGCCATGGCAGCGGGCCATGGCTGCGGATACTTTCGAGTCGGTAGGTCTGGGCTGACCCACGCGCCCGGATCGCGCTCGACCACCAGCCCGACGACCGCCATCACCAGCCGACAGCGCTGTCGAACGAGGAGACGCCCCGATGAACCAGACGCCGCAGCCCCCGGCAGATCCCTCCGCCACCCTGGACAACCTGCTGGCCGAGGACCGGACCTTCCCGCCCAGCGCCGAATTCGCCGCCGATGCCAACTTCACGGCCGAGGTGTACGCACGGGCCCGGAAGGACCCGGACGCGTTCTGGGCGGAACAGGCGAACAGGCTCACCTGGTCGACGCCGTTCACCGAAGTACTGGACTTCACCGGTGCGCCGCACGCCAAGTGGTTCGCCGACGGCAGACTGAACGTCGCCTACAACTGCGTCGACCGCCATGTGGAGAACGGCCTCGGCGACAAGGTCGCCATCCACTGGGAGGGCGAGCCGGGCGATTCCAGGACGATCACCTACTCGCAACTCAGGGACGAGGTCTCCAGGACAGCAAATGCGTTGGTGTCCCTGGGATTGCAGGCCGGCGACCGTGTCGCCATCTACCTGCCGATGATCCCGGAGGCCGTCTTCTCCATGCTCGCCTGCGCCCGGTTGGGCCTGGCGCACTCGGTGATCTTCGGCGGCTTCTCGGCCGAGGCACTGCGCACCAGGATCGCCGACGCGGACGCCCGCCTCATGATCACCGCGGACGGGCAGTACCGCCGCGGCGCCGCCGTCTCGCTGAAGGACGCCGTGGACGAAGCGGTCGCGACACCGGGCAGCCCGATCGAGCACGTCCTGGTCGTCCAGCGCACTGGAATCGACATCACTTGGGGTGCAAAGGATCTCTGGTGGCACGAACTCGTCGACGGGCAGTCCGCCGAGCACCTGCCGGAGGCGTTCCCGGCCGAGCAGCCGCTGTTCATCCTCTACACCTCGGGCACCACCGGAAAGCCCAAGGGCATCCTGCACACGTCCGGCGGGTATCTCACCCAGACCGCCTACACCTTCGACGCAGTCTTCGACCACAAGGCCGCCACCGACGTGTACTGGTGTACCGCCGACATCGGCTGGGTCACCGGACACTCCTACATCGTCTACGGCCCGCTGGCGAACGGCGCCACCGAGGTGATCTACGAGGGCACCCCCAACACCCCGCACGAGGGCCGCCACTGGGAGATCATCGACAAGTACGGCGTGACGATCTACTACACCGCGCCCACCCTGATCCGCACCTTCATGAAGTGGGGAGCCGAGATCCCGGCGAGGTACGACCTGTCGTCGCTGCGGGTGCTCGGCAGCGTCGGCGAACCCATCAACCCAGAGGCGTGGATGTGGTATCGGGTGAACATCGGCCACGAGCACTGCCCGATCGTCGACACCTGGTGGCAGACCGAGACGGGCGCGATGATGATCGCCCCGTTGCCCGGCGTCACCGCGACGAAGCCCGGTTCGGCAATGGGCCCGCTGCCCGGGATCTCTGCGCAGGTCGTCAACGACGAGGGCGTCCCGGTCGGCAGGGGCGAGGGCGGTTACCTGGTCATCTCCCAGCCCTGGCCGGCGATGTTGCGGACGATCTGGGGCGATGACGAGCGCTACCGGGAGACCTACTGGTCCCGGTTCGCCTCCCAGGGCTACTACTTCGCCGGAGACGGAGCGAAGTACGACTCGGACGGGGCGCTGTGGCTGCTCGGCCGGGTGGACGACGTGATGAACGTGTCCGGTCACCGGATCTCCACCACCGAGGTGGAGTCGGCGCTGGTCGCACACCAGTCGGTCGCCGAGGCCGCGGTGGTCGGGGCGAACGACGCGATGACGGGCCAGGGAATCGTCGCCTTCGTCATCCTCCGCGGAGACGCCACCAGACGGGTGGCCGAAGGTGGAGCGTCGGCCGGCGAGGACCTCATCGCCGAACTGCGCAAGCACGTCGCCACCCAGATCGGGCCCATCGCCCGGCCGCGCCAGATCATGATCGTTCCCGAACTGCCCAAGACCCGATCCGGCAAGATCATGCGTCGCCTGCTCCGTGATGTCGCGGAGAACCGCGACCTCGGGGACGTGACGACCCTGCAGGACTCGGCGGTGATGGGAATGATCACCTCGGGACTCTCGGGGGCCAAGACCGAGGACCAGGTCTGACTCGGCCCCGTCTGGCTCGGCGGGTCTGACTCGGCCCCGCTCGGTACGACGTCGGCCCCGCTCGTATGACGTCGACACCGCTGGTACGACGCTTGAGCGTCATACGGGTGGACACGCGGTCATACCGGTCGGACCTGCCGGCCAGGGGCTGTCGCTGGTGGTAACAGAGGGACTAATGTGACGTCCGTGATCAAGAAGCTGGCCCTGTCGGCTGCTGCCGTGGTGGCGGTCATCGGTGCCGTCTACGTGCTGCCTTCGGCGGGAGCCCGGGACCCGACCCAGCAGGGTCAGGTGAACCAGCGACACGGTGTCACCACACGAATTCAGAGTCCCGCAGCGTTCCCGAGCAGCCTGAGCAGTTCCGACCCGGTGATGGTGCCCGGTCTGGGCGCGTCCTCCGGGCACCCCTCGAGCGCGACCCCCGCCGGCCCGACGGTCGTCACGGCCACCAGGACTGCAGCGGCCGCTCGCCACCCCGCCCGACTCGTCGGCGCTCGCACCGAGCCCGCAGCCGGCCGCCCGCCTGGGCGCCACCCCGGGCTCCACCAGGACCTCGACCAGCCCGGAGCAGCCCTGGACCACGGCGTCATCCCCCAGGACGACGGCACCCGGACGCAACAGCGCAACCGTTCCCTCCGACACCGCCCCGAACAGCACTACAGTGCCGAAGCCCGCCGCCCCGGATACCACCGCCGCACCGCCGAGCAGCGCCCCGAACTCCAACCCCACGAACAGCAAGACCACGTACACCAAGACCACGAACGCCAGTACCGCGGCGCCGGCTCCGAGGCCCTCCTCTGCGACCAGGACGATTCCCCGGCCGGCACCGAAACCGGTGCCCGAGCCGGCACCGAAACCGATGCCTGCCCCTGCCCCGGCCAACAACTTCGGTATCGCGGTGAGCGTCGGTAACGCGACGCAGATCATCACCGTCCGGGCGTCGTCGCAGTACTCGACCACCGGCACCCTGATCGCATGGCAGAAGCAGTCGAACGGCACGTGGACCAAGAGGTTCGGGCCCGTCACCGCACACCTGGGCAGCGACGGCGTCGGTACGCCCAGCGAGTACAACTCGCACACCCCGCGGGGCACCTTCACGATCAGCCAGGCGTTCGGTCGGCAGTCCGATCCGGGTACGTCGTTGCCGCACACCCAGGTCAACGGCGACGACCGGTGGGTCTCCGACGTCAACTCCCCGGCCTACAACACCCTCCAGGTCTGCGCCTTGCAGAACTGCCCGTTCGACACCGCGGCCGGCGAGAACCTCTACGACGCCGGGTCCGTCTACAACTACGCGCTCGTGATGGACGTCAATCGGTGGCCGGCCACTCCGGGCGGCGGCAGCGCCTACTTCCTGCACGTCACCGACGGAACCGCGACGGCCGGGTGCGTCTCCATGGACGCCGGCGCCCTGGTCTCGATCATGCAGTGGCTCACGCCCGCCGGACATCCGCGGATCGCAGTCAACATCGGCTGACTCTGCAGTGGCGGTAGAGGCGGCGTCACCGGAACGCATCACCGGACCCGGTCGACAGACCCGGCAGTCCCGCCGACCGTAGGCCGCGGGGTCTGCGGACGATCCACGACCACCGACGTGGCACGATGAACGCGACCTCGGGTGGCAGAGCGGCAATCCGGGTACAGCAGCACCGGTAATTCCAGCAGACGAGACTTCGAGAGAGGGACGTGACCCATGTCAGGCACCCCGCAGCCGCCGATCACCTACGGCGGAACCACCCGCCGCCCGTCGATCCCTCTGGTGGCGGAGCAGGATGTCGATCCGTCCGCATCGATCGGCGCCTTGGTCAAGGACGCAACCGCACAGGTGTCCACGCTGGTCAGAGCAGAGATCGAGCTGGCGAAACTGGAATTGACCGCGTCGGTCAAGACCGCACTGACCGGGGCCATCTTCTTCATCCTGGCCGGCGTGATCGCCCTCTTCAGCGCCTTCTTCTTCTGGTTCATGATCGGCGAGATCCTGGCCATCTGGCTGCAGCGCTGGGCGGCGTTCACGATCGTCTTCTTCGCAATGCTGCTGATGGCCGGTGGCCTGGCATTCCTGGGCATCAGGAAGGTCAAGAAGATCAAGAAGCCGGAGCGCACCATCTCGAGCCTGACGGAAACCGCCTCGACGTTGAAGTCTGCGGCCACGCACGCCGAGCCGCCCGCCGTCCGTTGACCCTCCCCCCGTCGTGAGCAGTGACGAGCCGGACGAGCCGGCCCACGAGACACGGCGTGAGCACGACCTCACAACGCCTGCCGCGACCGGCCCTGCGGTGGGCAGCCTCGCCACCGGTGTGCCCGCGGCCGGCGGCCTCACCACCGGCGGCGTGACCATCAGCGGCCTCAGCACCAGCAGCCTCACCACGGACACTGCGATCGCCGGCGTTTCTCACCGGTCGGTCAGTGCCAACGGCATCAGATTCCATCTGGCCGAGGCCGGTACGGGCCCATTGGTCTTGATGCTGCACGGTTTCGGTGGGATCTGGACCAATTGGCGCAACCAACTGCCGGACCTCGCAGCGGCTGGTTTCCATGCCGTCGCAGCGGACCTGCGCGGGGCCGGGGGGTCCGACAAACCACCACGCGGCTATGACGCGTTCACCCTCGCGGCCGACGTCGCGGGAATGGTCAGAGCGCTGGGCGAACGCCAGGCCACGCTGCTCGGTCAGGGATACGGTGGGGTGCTGGCCTTCAACACGGCGATCATGTACCCGGAGCAGATCCGTTCCGTGGTGGCGATCTCGGCGCCGCACCCGATCCGGATGGCCAGGCTCCGCAGGCCGATCCGAACCGACCCCTACGGTCGACTTCTCACCTTCGCAGCCCTGCCGATCAGTCCGGATCGCCGGCTGGCGGCGGCCGGCGGGGCGATGCTCGAGCGGATCGTGAGATCCCACGCCGGGCCGGCCTGGGCGGCGTCCGCAGACTTCGCGGACACGATCGCCGGCATGCGGCGATCGATCGTCACCCCCGGTGCCGCCCATGGAGCCCTCGAGCCGTTGCGCTGGGTGGTCAGATCGCCCTACCGGTCGGACGGATACCGTCACCGCGAGGCGCTGCAACATCGGCTGACGGCACCGGTCCTGCATCTGGTCGGCGAAGGCGACCGCTTCACACCGGCCGGCGCTCTCCGCGGTACCGGTGAGCTGTGCGCCGGTGAGTACACCTTCCGGATCATTCCGGGCGTCGGCCACTACGCCGCCGAGGAAGCTCCGGATCTGGTACGCGCCGCCGTTCTCGATTTCCTCGGCTGACCGCTCCTCGTCCCGGGCCGACGGCCGAACCTCCTCATCCGGAGAGCCGTTCGATCAGCCGTACACATCACTCGGCCGTGCACGTCAATCGGCCGTGCACGTCAATCGGCCGTGCACCCTCCGGTCGCCACTGCCGTGCCGTCGACCAGTCCGGCCGCGATGACCGGTGCGGCTTCGGCCGCCGTCAGGGCGAATCCGATGTCCGGCTTGTCGATGGCGGCGCCGAACACCACACCGAGCACCGAACCGTCTGCGGCCAGCAACGGACCCCCGGAGTTGCCAGCCCTGACGTTGGCGCGGAGCGTGTAGACGTCACGGCTCACCGTGGCCGATGAGTAGATGTTGGGTCCGTTCAAGGTGATCTCGCTACGGATGCGTCCGGGTGTGATGGTGAACGGGCCGTCCAGCGGATACCCGGCCGGAGCTGCGGAATCCGGTGCCTGTCCCGGGGTCCGGGAGAACTTCAGTGGCGCCCGGGTCAGACCGGGGACGTCGAGCACGGCCAGATCACGGTTCGGGTCGAACACCACGACGGTCGCTGCGAGAGTGGCGTTGCCCTGCTCGACCGAGACCTGGTCGGTACCGGCGACGACATGCGCGTTGGTCAGCAACTTGCCGGGTGCGATGACGAAGCCGGAGCCCTCGATCCGCCGGGAGCAGGAGGTCGCGATCCCCCGGATCTTCAGCACGGACTGCCCGGCGGCCCGCAGCGCCGGGGAGGCCGAGAGCGTCGTATCCGGTACTCCGACCTGGACGTCTGGGGTGGGTGTCAGAGGATCGAGGATGGCCGGGAACCCGGAGTCGTCGAACAGTTGGCGCATGCGGGTGGAGACGTCCCGCACGCCGCTGGGCATCACCTTGTCGACGCGGGCCAGGACCGTCGACGAACGCACGGCCGAGGCGAGCCAGGGAAACGGAACCGAGCCGAGCGGCAGCGCTATCATCCAGGTCACCACCAGGACGGCCAGGGTGTGGCCGACCAGGCCGAGCCCCCGGTCGACGGCCTTCGCGGGCCGCCAGGTGACCCGGTCCGAGAGGGCCCGACCGACCGTGGCGCCGGCGATCTCGCCGATCCCGACCCCGAGGATCACGCAGGCGATACCGATCGCCACCTTTGCGGTGCTGTCGCTGACGTGACTCATCAGCAGGGGCGCGATCTTGATACCGATGACGGCACCACCGACTGCGCCGATCAGGGCGAACGTCGAGTTGACCAACCCACGACGGAACCCCGACCACGCCGCTCCCAGCAGGAGGACGATCACGAGGGCGTCGACGAAGTTCACGTTCTCAAGGACTCCCCATCGGCCGTTTCGTTCCCTGCACGGCGGTTTCCGGCGCCTGGGGCGGCCCGCTTCCGACCGGGGGCGGCCGGTCGTCGTCGTCGCCCAGATGGCCGGCTTCCGGATCGGGAAGCGATTCGGAGAGGTCCGGTAGGTCGATGTAGCGGTGCGGGTCCCACGGCACGGACCAGTCACCCAGATCCAACAGCACCTCGACGAGCCCGGCCGTGAACCCCCAGACCACCATGTCGGCCACCTCGAAGGCGGGGCCGACGTAGCCACTGGGATGACGCACCCGGCCCCGCCGGGCCGGATCGGCCAGCTCCGCCACCGGAACCCGCGCCACCGAAGCCGTCTCGGCCAGGTCGACCGGACCGACCGGCCCTGGCACTCGCCAGTAGGCCAGCACCGGAGACACGAGAAACCCGGTGACCCCCAGGAACAGATCCGGGAACAATGCCGCCGGGGTGACCGAGGAGGGATCGAGACCGGTCTCCTCGTTGCCCTCCCGCAGTGCCGTCGCCACCGGATCCTCGTCACCGTCCTGCTTGCCACCGGGGAAGGCCGGCTGGCCGGCGTGCGACCGCAGGGTCGAAGCCCTGGCCGTCAAGAGCAGATCCGGGCCCGAGGCACCATCGCCGAACAGCATCAGCACGGCGCTCCGCCGGGCCACCTGCGGGGCGCTGAGCGCGGGACGGGGCAGCAGATCCTCGATGGTGGCCTCGTCGATCCGGCCGACCATCCGGGCCATCCAGGCCGGCATGGCCTCGTCCGGCGCCAATCTCCGCCCGGTCCGGCGGAATCCCTCGTCGGCGCCCGCGGTCACTCGGCCTCCGCCAGTCCCACCATGGCCAGCAGATGGGGCCGTTCCTGACCGGCCACCAGCTTGGCCGCGAGGGTCGGCTCCATCGGCCCCGACCCCACCGAGGGACACAGGTCGGCAAGGAAGCACGCAGCGCAGGCCGGCTTCTTGGCGTGGCAGACGCGGCGGCCGTGATAGATCGCCCGGTGGGAGAACATCGTCCAGTCGGCCGGCGGGAGCATCGCGTTCAGTTCCAGCTCCACCTTCACCGGGTCGGTCTGGCTGGTCAGACCCCAGCGTCGCACCAGCCGGCCCAGATGCGTGTCGACCGTGATGCCAGGGACGCCGAAAGCGTTACCCAGCACCACGTTCGCCGTCTTCCGTCCGATTCCCGGCAACGTCACGAGGTCATCCAGATTGCCGGGAAGCTCGCCGTCGAACCGCTCCAGCACGCCCCGACCGAGACCGATGATCGAGTTCGCCTTGTTCCGGAAGAAGCCCGTCGTCCTGATCATCTCCTCGAGCTCGGCCCGATCGGCGCCCGCGTAGTCGGCCGGGCTCCGGTAACGGGCGAACAACGCCGGGGTGACCATGTTGACCCGCACGTCGGTGCACTGCGCGGCGAGGATGGTGGCCACCGCCAGGTCCAGCGGCGTGGTGAAGTCCAGCTCGCAGACCGCGTCGGGGAACTCCAGCGCCAGTTGCGCAGCGAGCTTGCGCGCCCGCCGGGTGCGGGCCAACGGCGTGAGCGGGGCGGTCGCCCTCTTGACCCTCGCCGGCTTGCCCGTGGCCGGCCGGCCCGACGCGGGCTTGCCCGTCGGCAGATCGTCCGTGGGCGGCTTTCCCGTCCTGTCCGCGGCCCCGACGGTTGGATCGTTCGCTGTGCTCGACACAGGAGTCAGACTCCCACAGCACACCGACGACCACCGTCCTGACCAGTCTTCCCCGACGGACGGCAGGCAGGGTGCGATGATGGTCCGATCATGACGGTCTTCCTGGTGCTCCTGTTCCCACTGTTGCTGATGGTGTTCGCCCTGCTGATGAGCCGGGTCGAGGACGGCCTCCGGCCCGCCGTCGTGACCGAGGACGAGGTCGGCGAATTTCTGGATCAGGCCCGCCCGGAAGAGGTCAATACCCTGATCAGGGAGGGTTGGACGGGGGCCCTGGCCCGCTTCCGACTCCGCCGCAGGCCACGGGCAAGAAAGGTGCGCAAGAGCTGACCCGGTCGCGGGCCGTGCGCCACGCACTACGCAAACAGCCCCCAGAGTGTGTTGGGGGGCCTCTGTCGTGGTGGAATGTGACGCACGCAATTGCTGACCAGGAGGACACGTGGAGGAAACCCTTGCCAGGGCCGGCATCTTCCAGGGGGTCGACCCCGATTCGGCGCTCGCCCTCGGGTCGCAGCTGGAATCGGTGGAATACCCACGCGGAAGCTCGATCTTCTCGGTCGGAGAACTGGGTGATCGGTTGTACGTGATCCTTTCCGGCAAGGTCAAACTGGGCCGCAACTCACCTGACGGCCGGGAGAACCTGCTCGCCATCATGGGGCCTTCCGACATGTTCGGCGAGCTCTCCGTCTTCGACCCGGGTCCGCGCACCTCGAGCGCGACCGCCGTCACCGATGTGCGGCTGGCCACCATGGATCGGGCTGCGCTGCGGGAATGGATCGGCAAGCGTCCGGAGATCGCCGAGCAGCTGCTCCGCGTGCTGGCCCGCAGGCTGCGCCGGACCAACAACAACCTGGCCGACCTCATCTTCACCGACGTGCCTGGACGGGTGGCCAAGGCGCTGCTGCAGCTGGCCCGGCAGTTCGGTCAGCAGGAGGGTAGTCACCTGCGGGTCACCCACGATCTGACGCAGGAAGAGCTGGCGCAGCTGGTCGGAGCCTCGCGCGAGACGGTCAACAAGGCGCTGGCCGATTTCGGCCACCGCGGCTGGTTGCGGCTGGAAGGCAAGAGTGTCGTCATCCTGGACGCCGAGAGGCTGTCCCGCCGGGCTCGCTAGACCATCTGCTTCTCGAAGATCGAGACCGTCACCTCGCCGGTGACGGTCTCGATCTCGTCCAGGCCGGCGATCTGGTCCTGCAGAGCCTCAGGTGTCAGGTGACGGACGCTGGGACCCATCCTGACGAGCGCGGACACGTCGGCCACGGCCAGATCCATCCGGAACGAGACATCCTGTCGATCGACCGGCGCGAGCAGACCCGTGAAGCTCTCGGCCAGTCGCTCGGCCTTCCCTTCGTCCACCGCCAGCAGATCCAGTTTGGGTCGCAGCTCCACCAGATGCGAGGGGGTCGGCGTCACCGCCACCAACCTTCCGCCCGGTACCAGCACCCTGGCGATCTCGGCCGGATCGCGCGGCGCGAACACGCTCAGCACCGTTGCCACCGATGCCGTCTGCAACGGCAGGACGGACCACGCGTCAGCCAGGACGCTCAGCACCCTGGGGTCTGCCGCAGCCCGGCGGGCCGCGTACCTCGACGAGTCCAGAGCGATGCCGGCCGCGCCGATGATGGTCCCGGTCGGGGGCCCGAGCGCGGCCCGCAGGTAGTAGCCGGTGCCGGCCCCGATCTCCAGTACCGGTCCGGGATGACCAGCGCCGTCCTCCCACCCGCCGACCGCACCCCCGCCGACCGCAGCCGCGCCGACCGCAGCCGCGCCGACCGCACCGGCGATCGGGGCGTAGTGCCCGCTTCCGAGGAAGTCGATCCGGGCCGAGACCATGTCGGCGGTGTCCCCCGTGTCGGTGCGGGCCCGAGGGCCGAGCAGGGCGACGTATCCCGCTCGCGCGACGTCGAAGGGGTGACCGGAGGCGCAGATCAGCGTCCCGTCGCGCCCGACGAGATGCGACCCGCAATGCGGACAGGCCAGCGCCTGCAGTGCGGCCGGTGGAAACAGGTGTTCCCGCACCGTCGGGTGATGCAGGGCCGACGGCCGGACGCGACCCGGCTTCACCCCCGTCCGCGCAGATACTGCAGCTGCGCGGCCACCGAGAGTTCGGCCGCCGGCCGCACCGTGGCATCGATGTCGGTGTAGACGAGGTCGGTGACCTGCCCGACCGTCGCACCGTCTCCGAGCACCAGAAGGGCCGCCCGAACGGATTCCAGACGTTGCTGCCGGTGTTCGCGGTACTGGTGACAGACGGCGGCCAGATCGGGCAACGCCGGGCCGTGGGCCGGCAGCACCATGACGGCCCCGAGACCGGCGAGCGTGTCCAGCGACTCCAGGTAGGAGCCCAGATCGCCGTCCGGATGGGCGATCACGGTGGTGCCGCGGCCCAGGATGGTGTCGCCGGTGAGCACCGCATCGGGGCCGCCCGGCTCTCCGTCGGAGAACCCCGGTAGGTGGAAGCAAACGGAATCGCCGGTATGCCCCGGGGTTGCGATGACCCTGACGACCATTCCGGCCGCCTCGATCTGCTCGCCGGGGACCAGTGGCGGGCCGCCGTGGCAGTGGGTCGGGTCGAGGGCTCGGACGGGCGCCCCGGTGATGTCGGCGAACCTCCGGGCCCCCGCCGTGTGGTCGGCGTGACGATGCGTGATCAGGATCAGTTCGACCGGACCCTCGCCGGCCAGCGCCTGGAGATGGGCCTCGTCATCCGGCCCTGGATCGACCACGACGAAGCCGATCGAACGCGGTCCGGCCAATAGATAGGAGTTGGTGCCGTCCAGGGTCATCGGACCGGGATTGTCGGCCAGCAGCACGCTGACGCCGGAGGTCACCCCGCGAACGCGTCCAGGTCCGGTCGGTATCGGCTGCGGTGTCGGCTGCGGCGCGGCTGTGTCGTGGGGTGGGCTGTCCATCACTGTCCTTGTCTGCGCAACCGGTAGACCCGTCCTGCGACCTCGACCTCGATCGGCTCGCCCGGCCTGCTGCTCATCACCGGCGTCAGCGGCGTGACGGTCCGGCTCTGGCTCATCGCCCACTGGACGGTGCCGGCCCGCTGCAGGTCGATCAGCATGGCCAGGGTCGGAGGCATCATCGCAAGTCGACCGGCCTCGTGTTCGGCGAGCAGGTCGACGGGCCGCGCCCACCGGCCCGACTCGGCCTCGGTGGTGAGCATCTGCGCCTGCTGCCCCTCCGGCTGGGCGGCCAGGAAGAAAAAGGTGTCGTAGCGCCGGGGATTTCCGGGCGGGGTGATCCAGTTCGCCCACGGCCGCAGGAGTTCTGACCTCAACTCGAGTTCGTGCGCGGCCATCACGTCCCGCAGGCTGCTGCGATGCTCGGCGACGGCGAGCCGGGCCGGTTCGCCGACCGGTCCGTCCGCCAGCAGCACGCCGGTCTCCTCGAACAGTTCGCGAACGGCCGCCACCACCAGCGCGGAGGCCTGAGCAGGTTCCTTCCCGAGAGCCGTTGCCCACCAACTGCTGTTCGGCCCCGACCAGGCCGGCGGGAGATGGTCGCTCGGATCGACCCCGCCGCCGGGGAACACGGTCACCGATGGTGCGAACGCCATGCCGGCGACCCGGTGCATGACGAAGACCTCGAGCCCGGAGACGCCTTCCCGCAACAGCATGACCGTCGAGGCCGGCCTGATCGCGGGACCCGCGTCTGCGACCGGGCCGGAATTGTCGGATACCACCGGATCACGCTAACCCGCCGGACGGCCGGCCCCCTACGGTGGGGCATATCGGTGCCCGCACCTGCCACCCGGCACCTGCCACCCCGCACCTGCCGCCCCGCACCTGCGACACTCCAAGCATGTCCAGAGTGCTGGTCGAGGTCGCACCCGGCGTCCTGGTGGCGACCAGTCGGCGGGACATCACCACGTCGACGGTCATCGTCGATGGTGGCACCACGCTGCTGGTGGATCCGGCCTGGGAACCGGACGAACTGGAAGCACTAGCAGATTGGCTGGAAGAAGCAGGCCTGACGGTGGCGGCCGGCTACTCCACCCATGCGCACCATGACCACCTCCTCTGGCATCCCGGCTTCGGCGGGGCGCCCCGGTGGACCTCTGCCGTCGCGGCCGAGACGGTCGCCGAGCACCGGGGTGAACTCGTGGAGCTGCTCGGACCCGACTGGCCACGGCAGCTCACGCCCCTGGTCGGGCAGGTACGTCCGCTGACCGGCGGCAGCATCCCCTGGCCGGGCCGGACGGCCGAGATCATCGTGCACGACGGACATTCCATCGGCCATGGCGCCGTGTGGCTGCCGACGTCCGGCGTGTTGCTGGCCGGTGACATGCTCAGCGACGTCGAACTTCCGCTGGCCGAGGAGACCGGCTTGGGCGCCTACGACGAGGCCCTTGACATCGTGCTTCCCTACGTCCGGCAGGCCGCCGTGCTGGTGCCCGGCCACGGCCACCCCACCACCACCCCGATGGACCGCTGGGCAGCCGACCGTCACTACCTGGACGCGCTGCTGCATCTCCGGCCGGTCGATGACGAGCGCCTCGGGCACCGCGGGATGGCGCAGGCCCACGCAGCGAACCTCGCCTGCCGTGGTCGGTGACGACGGCCGGGACCGGTCCATCGGGTACGTCAGGCGCGCGAACGCTCGAATCGCGGTCGTCGGGGCAGCGGCAAATCAGCGAACCTCGAAGATCGCTTCCACCTCGACCGGAGTGCCCAACGGCAACTCCGCGACGCCGACCGCCGAACGGGCATGCCGGCCGATCTCGCCCAGCACTTCCACGAACAGATCAGAGGCGCCGTTGATGACGCCCGGCTGAGCGGTGAAGCCAGGCGCGGACGCGACGAACCCCACCACCTTGACGACTCGGACGATGTGATCGAGGCCGACCGCGGCATGAGCGGCGGCCAGGACGTTGAGCGCAGCGAGCCGGGCGTAGCCCTTGGCGTCCTCGGGACTGACCTCGGCGCCCACCTTCCCGGTGGCGGGGAGCTTGCCGTCCACGAACGGCAGTTGCCCGGAGGTGAACAGCAGCGACCCGCTCCGAACCGTAGGGATGTAGGACCCGGCCGCGGCGGCCGGCGTCGGCAGCTCGATACCGAGCTCGGCCAGACGGTCCAGAACGGTCACGAGCGTTCCCGCTTCAGGTAGGCCACCAACTGCTCGGGATTGGGCCCGGGTACGACCTGGACGAGTTCCCAGCCGTCCTCCCCCCAGGTGTCGAGGATGGCCTTGGTGGCGTGCGTGATGAGCGGCACGGTGGCGTATTCGAACGTCCGCCGGGCGGAGGGTGAGGTCATGGCGACAACTCTAGGGCGTCGATCACAGGCTGATCGACGTCCGCTCGGTTCGACGGTGGCCCAGGGCCGCGGCGGCTCTTGTCTACTGTGGCTCGTGTGAACGGCAAAGTGGCTGTCCTGGACGGCTGGCACTGGGCCGCGGCGGGCGTAGAGGCGCTCCTGCTGATCGTCCTGGTGCTCCTGCGCTACGACACCCTCCGGGACCGCCCCGGCCGGACCCTCCGGCAGGCCACGCGATCGGCTGGCAAGCTGGCAGGGGTCATCCCGGTCGGCTCCGTCGTGGTGCTGCTCGTCCCGTTGTGGTCGGGCCTGATACTGATCGCCATTCCTGCGGTCGCTGTGGGCGTGATGGCGTTGGCAAGTTGAAAGGCGCAGCAATGAGTCCTGACGTACCACCCTCGCCCTGGCCGGCGTCGGCCCGGCGCGCACGGTTGCATGTCGTCACGGGCAAGGGCGGCACCGGGAAGACCACCGTCGCCGCGGCCCTGGCCCTGGCCCTGGCGGCCGACGGGCGGCGGGTGCTGCTGGCCGAGGTCGAGGAGCGTCAGGGGATCGCCCGGTTGTTCGACGTTCCGCCGCTGCCGTACGAGGAACGCAAGATCGCCGTGGCGTCCGGCGGAGGCGAGGTGCGGGCACTCGCCGTCGACATCGAGGCCGCCCTGCTCGAGTACTTCGCGATGTTCTACAACCTCGGATTCGCAGGCCGCACGCTCAAGCGGATGGGTGCGGTCGAGTTCGCCACCACGCTGGCGCCCGGCCTGCGGGACGTTCTGCTGACGGGGAAGGTCAAGGAAACCGTTACCCGGCGCGGTGGCGATTCCCGACCCGTGTACGACGCAGTGGTCATGGACGCGCCGCCGACCGGCCGCATCGTGACCTTCCTCAACGTCACCGTGGCGATGGCCGATCTCGCCAAGCGGGGTCCCATCAGGAATCAGGCCGACGGTGTGGTGGAACTGCTGCACTCCGCCGACACGGTCGTCCACCTGGTGACCCTGCTGGAGGACATGCCCGTCACCGAGACCCTCGAGGCCATCGCGGATCTCAAGGCCCAGCACCTCCCGGTCGGCTCGATCATCGTGAACGCCGCCACCGTCTCCCACTTCGGGGCGGCCTCGCTCAAACCCGCCGCCGAGAATCGGCTCGACACCGGACGTCTCGGGTCGGGACTGGCGATGGCCGGCATCGATCCCGACCCGGAGCTGCTGGCCGCGCTGTCCCAGGAGAGCGCCGATCACGCCTTCCGGGTGCTGGCCGAACAGGAGTGCCGCCAACAGCTCGAGGAGGCAGGTGTCCCGATGCTGCAACTGCCGCGACTGGTCGACGGCGCCGACCTCGGAGGCGTCTACGAACTCGCCGACCACCTGGCCGATCAGGGGGCGGGGCGATGAAGCCGCCGTTGGATCTGCAGGCGGTCCTGACCAATCCGTCCATCCGGGTGGTGGTGACCTGTGGCTCCGGTGGCGTCGGCAAGACGACGACCGCCGCCGCGATGGCGCTCTACGCGGCCGACCAGGGCCGGAAGGTCGCGGTCCTGACGATCGACCCGGCCCGCCGGCTGGCCCAGTCGCTGGGGCTCGGCGAGCTCGACAACGTTCCCCGCCGCGTCGATTTCCACGGCGTCGCCGCGCTCGGCACCGACCCCGGGACCACGGGTGACGCGGAACCAAGGGGCGAGCTGTGGGCGATGATGCTCGACACCAGCCGCACCTTCGACGAGATGGTCTCCTCGAACGCGACGCCCGAGCACGCCCAGAAGATCCTGGCCAACCCGTTCTACAACACGATCTCGACCTCGTTCTCCGGTACCGCTGAGTACATGGCCATGCAGAAGCTGAGCCAGCTGGCGGCCACCGACGAGTACGACCTCATCGTCGTCGACACCCCGCCCAGCCGCTCGGCCCTGGACTTCCTGGATGCACCGCAGAGGCTCTCGTCATTCCTGGACGGGCGGATGATCCGCCTGCTCGGGTCGCCGAGCCGCGGGGTGATGCGCATCGTGGGGGCCGGTTTCCAGCTGTTCACCAAGGCGGTGACCTCCGTGATCGGCGGCCAGATGCTGGCCGACGCCGCCACGTTCATCCAGCTCATCGAGGGTATGTTCGGCGGCTTCCGGGAGCGGGCACAGGCCACGTACGACCTGCTGCGCTCGTCACATGCCGCCTTCGTGGTGGTCGCGGTCCCCGAGCCGGACGCACTGCGGGAGGCCTCCTACTTCGCGGATCGGTTGCGGTCCGAACGGATGCCACTGGCCGGGCTGGTGCTCAACCGCACCCATCCCCCGCTGGCCGACCTCACGATCGCCGCCACCCAGGCGGCCATCGCCGACATCACCGGTTCGTCACCGCTCGCGGCGGCGGCGCTGGGCGTGCATGCCGACCGGCTGACGGTGCGGGCCAAGGAATTGCGGATGAGAGCCAGGCTGGACCGGGCGCACCCGGACCTCGCTGTGGTGGAGGTGCCGGCGCTCCCGTTCGACGCGCACGACGTGGTCGCGCTGCGCACGATCGCGGAGCAGCTCACCAAGTCGGTCTGACCCCGCCCCGGCAGGTTCCTGGCCGGCAGGTTCAGCTGGCGGCTTCCTGGGTGGCGGACGCTCTCGCCTCTTCCAGGACCAAGCGCCAGCTGAGGACCTCTGGCGACTTCTTCAGCACCGCGCGGCGCTGGCGTTCGGTCATGCCGCCCCACACCCCGTACTCGATCTGGTTGTCAAGGGCATCGGCCAGGCACTCCAGGCGCACGGGGCATGCCTGGCACACCTTCGCCGCATCGCGCTGAGCCGCCCCCGTCACGAACAGGGCATCCGGGTCGACGCCGACGCACACGGCGCGCAGGGTCCACTCGGCACTACCGATCGACAAGACGTCCGAGGGTGGGTCGACGCAGAATTCGTCCGTCGTGTGCCGTACGACGCCCTGCTCCGGCACGACGTTCTGCTCCGGCACAACGCCCTGCTCCGGCACAACGCTCAGTGTGGGCCTGACCATCCTGACCACATCCCCTTTCCAGGGCTCCGTAGGCGGAGCCACGTTCACATTCGCGAAAGACCAGCGAGAACGCTCGACAGTGCGGCAAGCTCACGGTCAGTCCCCCCGGTAGTCGTTCGCAACGACACCCGGCGAGGGTGGCCCTGCGGACTCGGAAGTTGTGACGCAGCCGGTCGCGGTCGCGTTCCCTCACCAAGAGCGGCGAGGTTCCCGGCCAGATACGTCTCATCCGGGGGAATTTTGCGCACGGGTCAGGAAACCTCGACCTCACCCCGGCCCCGGCCCCGGTAACCTTGCCGACGTGCGTGTACTAGGTGGTCTCGGCCGATTGACGATCGCAACCCTGTTGGCAGGGGTGCTGGTCGCGGGCCTCCTGCTGCCCTATTCGCTGGGTCTGGGACTGGCCTCCAACAAGATCACCAACGCCCTGGCGGCCACCCCGGACAATCCCCTCAACGCCCCGTTCCCCCAGCGCAGCACGGTCACCGACAACCGGGGCAACCCGATCGCCTACGTGTACAACCAGAACCGGGTGGTCGTGCCGGACGAGGAGATCTCGCAGAACCTCAAGGTGGCCATCACCACCGTGGAGGACAAGCGGTTCATCTATCACCACGGTGTCGACTGGCGCGGGACCGTCCGCGCCCTGCTCAGCAACGCCTCTGCGGGTGGCGGCCAGCAGGGCGGCTCCACCCTGACCCAGCAGTACGTCAAGAACTACCTCTTCCTCGTCCAGGCCAAGACCGACGCCCAGCGGGCCGACGCCATCGCCTCCACCCCTGGCCGCAAGCTCCGCGAGGCCAAGCTCGCGTTGACCCTGGAACAGAAGGAGACCAAGCAGGACATCCTCGACGGCTACCTGAACCTGGTCGCCTTCCTGCCCAGCACCTATGGCGCGGAGGCCACCGCCCAGCGCCTGTTCAGGACCTCGGCCGCCAACCTGACGGTGCCGCAGGCGGCCCTGATGGCCGGCATGGTCAACAACCCGAACAAGTACGACCCGACGAACCCCGACCACCGGGGTGACGCACTGCTGCGCCGCAACCTGGTGCTCAAGCTGCTCTCGCAGAGCGGTTCGATCACCGCCGCGCAGTACAAGACGTACAGCGCGACCGACCTCGGCATCGACAACGGCAGCTCCATCCGCAGCGGCTGCGTGCCGGCCCAGGGCGCGGCCACCAACGGCTACTTCTGCCAGTACGCGCTGGACTACCTCGCCAACGCGGGCCTGACGTCGGACCAGATCGCCAACGGCGGCTACACCATCAAGACGACGCTGGACCCGGCCGTGATGAAACAGGCCCACCAGGCGGCGATCGACCAGGTGTCGCCGACCGCCAACCCCCGCATCGCCAACGTGCTCGCCGTCGTCAAGCCCGACTCGTCGCGGCAGGTGCTGGCGTTGACCGCCAACCGGCCCTACGGCCTGGATGCCACCAGGGGCCAGACGGTGCAGAAGCTGCCGACCACCTTCGCCCCCCTCGGAGCCGGGTCGACCTTCAAGATCTTCACCGCGGCGGCCGCCATGACGGCCGGCCTCGGAACGAGTTCGGTGATCCAGAACCCGGACCCGTACACGAGCACGATCTCTCCGGCCCACCCCTTCCACAACAACACCGACTTCGGCGAGAAGTTCGCTCCGACCGTGACCTTGGGAGATGCGATGGCCACCTCTCCCAACACCGCCTTCGTCAAGCTCGAGGACGACCTCGGCCTGGCCAACGTCATCGACATGGCGGTGGCACTGGGCATGAAGGGCTATTCGCTCAACGCTGGCGCCGTCGACCCGGCCTTCACCGGTAGCACCAACACCTACGCCCAGGAACTGGTCACGCAGAAGGTGGCCTCGTTCACCCTCGGGGTGACGCCGGTCAGCCCGCTGGAACTGGCCAACGTCGGCGCCACGCTGTCGGCCGACGGGCTCTGGTGCCCGCCGACCCCGATCGGCAACGTCGCCGACCGGAACGGCAAGGTCGTCACGCTCAAGGCCGCCGCGCCCTGCGTGCAGGCCGTGACGAAGGGCGTCGCGAATGCCCTGACGGCCGCCATGGGCAGCGACATCGACAGCACGAAGGGCACCGCCCACCAGTCGGCGGTCGCCGCCAAGTGGGATCTGACGCAGGGCACCTCCGCCGGGAAGACCGGTACCACCGGCGACTACAAGTCGTCCGCGTTCCTCGGTTACAGCCCGAGTTACAGCACGTCGACACTGACCTGGGACTACCTCCCGAAGCCGCAGTCGATCTGCACCAATGCCCCGCAGCCCACCAACCCGGCGGCCACGCCGCTGTCCCTGACCGGTAGCTGTCCCCTTGCGCAGGCCAAGAGCGCCGAGGCCAATCCCAAGGCCCAGATCGCCGGCATGTCAGGCGGTTCGGTCCCAGCGGCCACCTGGTTCGAGGCCATGAAGGGGATCCAACCGACCTCGCTGCTGTTCCCACCGGCGGATGACCCCAATGCATTGCAGGGCAACCCGGACACCATCGTTCCGGACGTGACGACCGGCTCCCCGACCGTCGACGCGGCCATCAGCACCCTGACGTCTGCCGGCTTCAAGCCGGTGACCAAGATCGACAGCACGGGCACGTCGGCGCCCATCAACACCGTCACCCGCCAGGACCCGCCGGCCGGGCAGAGCGCGTTGCCCGGCAGCACGGTGACCATCTCCATCTCCCCGGGCCGGAGCAGCAGCGGTGGGTGATCGCCGCCGGCCGGGCCAGGTGGCCGCGCTCGGAGCGGCCGTCGCGGCGGCCACGCTGTTCTACGCCACCGTGGTCGAACGTCGTTGGTATGCACTGCGCCGCATCGAGGTACCGGTGCTGGACACCGGGGCGTGGCCGATCCGGCTGCTGCACCTGTCCGACCTGCACATCACGCCCGATCACCACCACAAGGCGGCCTGGGTCAGCGCCCTGGCGGACCTGCGGCCGGACCTCGTGATCAACACCGGCGACACCCTCTCGCACGCCAGGGCCGTCCCGATCGCGATCAAGGCCTTCGGGGCGTTGCTGGACGTGCCGGGCGCTTTCGTCTTCGGGAACAACGACTTCTACACACCGGTCCGGAAGTCGCCGCACCGCTACTTCGTCAAGGGCGAGAAGCTGCCCACCAGCCCGCCTCTGCCCTGGCGGGACCTGCGAGCGGCCCAGGCCGAGCGCGGGTGGATCGACCTGTCCAACCGCAAGCAGGTGGTGTCGGTGCGCGGTCAGCGGATCGCACTGGCCGGCGTCGACGATCCCCATCTGCACCGCGATCGCTACCAGAAGATCGCTGGAGCCGCCGACGGCGAGGCGGTCGTCCGGATCGGGGTGGCCCACTCCCCCGAACCCCGCGTCCTGGACGACTTCGCCGCCGACGGGTACGACCTGGTGCTCGCCGGCCACACGCACGGGGGCCAGGTCCGGTTGCCCGGCGTCGGAGCGATCGTGACGAACGCCGGCATCGATCGATCACGGTGCCGTGGGCTCTCCCGCTGGGGCAGCCACATGTGGCTCAACGTCTCGGCCGGTCTCGGCAACTCGCCCTACATGCCGATCCGGTTCTGCTGCCGCCCGGAAGCGACCCTGATCACCATGGTTCCCCGCGCCTGAAGCCGGCGCCCGTGGACCGGATGGTTCCGACCACCCGAACCGATCGGATAGACTTTTCACGGTTCACCGGGGTGTGGCGCAGCTTGGTAGCGCGCTTCGTTCGGGACGAAGAGGTCGCAGGTTCAAATCCTGTCACCCCGACGGTGTTACTGGCGGTGAGGCCCGGTTCTCAGCATCTGAGGCCGGGTCTTCTGGTTCCTGAGGGTTTTCTTCTTTTTCATTTTTGCCCCCAATCTTCTGGGAACGTGTGGCCCTCAAGTCCAACGAAATGGCGTCAAGGTCATCTCGAACGGCTCTGCGCCCGTATGGAGGGTCATCGCCGCGGAGGCGTGCCCGAGCATCGTCTGGACACCCTCGGGTTGGCCCCGGCGGATATCGCGAGAGAGGTCGCGGTGTGGCGCAGGTCGTGCGGAGTGATGGTCGGAACGATCGGATCCGCACTCTGGGACCGCTCAACAAGTGGTTCTTCACCCAGCCGAGGACCTGCCGACCGCTCACCTCGGCGACCGCCTCGTGCAAGTCAAGCCGGCGGCGTTCCAGATTGACCGCACCAACCCTTCCACCGCCGCCTGCCAGCCCTCAACAGCTCGTGACGGCGGCCCGAAAGTGACCAACACCATGCCGTCACGTGGTGCAGCTCGGTACTCGCCCTTGTCCACGGTCCATCCGGCCGCCTCCACCAGACTTCACGGCCGCAGACGGTGCGACCACGCAGGTCTCGCCCAACAGCCGGAGCGTTCGCGCTTCCTGTTGGCAGGCCGCGTAGGACGGCTCGTCGCCGACAAGATCGGAAAGGGCGAGAGTCGGGCCAGCTGGTTCAGGGCGGGCACCTCGACCGCCCAGATCGCTCGGCTGACCCCGGCCAGATCATCCAGCTCGGGCTTCCCGTCGGAGTCACCCTGCGGGGTGACGCACTGTGGTGAACAAGCCCAGCGCAGCGATCATGAATCGAACGTACGCGCAGCTCGAGAGGGTGCCTCGACGTCGTTCGGGACGAAGAGATCGCAGGTTCGAGTCCTGTCACCCCGACCAGCGCTCCGACGGTGAGGCCCGGTTTCCAACGGTAGGACGCCGGGCCCTTATGCTGCACTGGCCGTCGTCCTCCACGGCCCCGACCCGCTCCGCGAGCGTTCGCCTGGCTCATCGGCCGGGTGCGCCCGGCCAGGTTCCATCCGATCGGCTCTGGCCTTTTCCTGATGTACGAGGGGAACTGTGGGAATCATGAGGAACCGAACGAGAACCAGCGGTGTCGGCTGCGTTCACGACGAGAGACCGTCGTGGCATCGCCCGACCACATCTCCCCGGCTCGCCCGTGGGCCTCGATGACCGTAGTCACGATCGTCCACCTGTATCCGGCCGAGCTGAACATCTACGGTGACTCCGGCAACGTCCTCGCCCTGCGCAAACGACTGCAATGGCGCGGCTACGACGTCCAGGTCGTCGGCATCGAACCCGGCCGACCCTACGACTTCGCCGACGCCGACATCGTCGTCGGAGGCGGCGGCCAGGACTCCGGACAGCTCCGCGTCGCCCACGACCTGCTCACCCGCGGCCCCGCACTGCACGCAGCCATCGAAGACGGCCTGCCACTGCTGGCCGTCTGCGGCCTCTACCAACTCCTGGGCCAAGGCTTCACCACCCACACCGGACAGGAGATGCCCGGCATCGGAGTGTTCCAGGCCGTCACCAGAGGATCCACCACCCGGATGACCGGCAACGCCGTCATCGACACCCCCTTCGGCCAGATCGTCGGCTTCGAGAACCACTCCGGCGACACCATCCTGGCCCCCGGCCAGACCCCACTGGGCCAGGTCCTGCAGGGCTACGGCAACAACGCCCGCCGCCAGCACGAAGGAGCCATCCACGCCCACGCGATCGGCACCAACCTGCACGGGCCGGTCCTGCCGAACAACCCCGCCCTGGCCGACCACCTCATCCTGGCCGCCCTCCGCCGCCGACACCTGGCCACCACCCTGGCACCGCTGGACGACCGACTCGCGACCGCCGCCGGCGCCGGGTCGGCGCGGCGGGATTCGATGGTCCGGACTCCCCCGATGCCCGAACGGGTCCGGACCCGCTGACCCGTCGGGCAGCCGTTGATCAACCGTGGATCACCTGGCGGGGCGGATGCGGGTCAGGAGCGTCTCGGCCACCCGCTCGACGATCCTGCGGTCGTAGGTCACGACGAACTCGAACAGGCGCGCCTCGTCGTGTCCGGCGTCACCGATGTCGCGGGCCAGCAGCGCGGCGCCGAAATGTGGTGACAGCACAGCGATGTCATACTCACCGACGATCGGGTCGTCGGGGTGCAGGTCGCCTCCGCGCACACCCGCCGTGGGCTCCGCGGTGACCCCACGGCCGAACACCGCAACGAAGCCGACCTTCTGCGCCAGCCTCCGGTAGCGGTCCGCCGTTGCCGTGGTGAAGTTCTTGGCCTCCTGGAACGTCGACAGCACCAGGGCGGTCGTACCCAGCAGCGCCGCCTCGGCCTCCAGCGTCTTGCTGACCTGGACCAGCAGCAGCTTGGTCGATCGACGGACGGTCAAGCCGGTCGTCAGGTCCTCGAACGGCGAGTAGACCGCTTCCGGAACGATCTGCGCCCGGAAACCGAGCCGTCGGACCGCCGCGGCCGGTGGCACCACCCGGGTCGGACGACCGAACATCCAGCCCTGACCCAGCCGGGCCCCCAGGGCGCGTGCCATCTCCAGATGAGTGGCCGTCTCGATGCCTTCGGCCAGGATGAGGCAGCCGGTCCGCTCGGCATAGGCGTTGACGGCGTTCATGATCTGGGCGCCGCCCTGGGTCGGCCGGCCCTGCACCAGGGACATGTCCAGTTTGATGATGTCGGGTTGCAGCAGCGACATGAAGGCCAACGACAGGTCGTCGGCGCCGACGTCGTCCATCGCGATCCGCCAGCCCGCCCTGCGCAACCGGCGGATGATCCGCAGCAACTCGGCGGGCCGGGAGTCCAGGGCACGTTCGGTGATCTCCAGCACCAGCTGCAGGCACGGGTCGACCTCCTGCGCCGAAGCGACCAGGCGTTCCAGGAACAGTTCGCTGACCGTCTCGGGTTCGACGTTGACGAACAGCGTCATCGGATCACCGATCCCGGCCGACCTGGCGGTGCCCAGCGCGTTGCGCGACAGAGCTCGTCGAGTTCCTGCAGGAGGTCCGCCTCCCGGGCGGCGGCGAACAGCAGGTCCGGTGCCTCCAGCGGCCCGGAGGGTCCCCGGCTCAACGGCTCGTAGCCGACGACCGCACCGGACTCGAGGTCCACGATCGGCTGGAAGAGAGTTCGGACCCGACCTGCGGACACGATCGACCCGACGTCCGCCGGTGGCGCCCCGGCCGTCAGATCGCCGGTCATGGCCGAATGGAGCTTCATCCGGCCATCACTGCACTGCTACCCACCTGACGAGTCATCGCCGACATCGCCCCACCCCTCGTCCGAAAAGCCGATCCATTTCGATCGGGGCGTCTATCGCGCGAAAACCTCAGGACGCCGGCACGGGAATGGGTGCCTTCGCCATCCTCGGCAGGTCCAGGACGAAGATGGTTCCCTCCCCCACCGTGCTGGCCACCCGGATCTCGCCGCCGTGTGCAGAGGCGATCGCCTTGGTGATGGTCAGGCCCAATCCCACACCGGGAACGGCATTGGCGGTCGCGGTGGAGGCCCGGAAGAACCTCGAGAACAATCTGTCCACCTCGTCCGGCGGAATGCCCATACCGGTATCGGTGACGCCGATCAGCGCCCTCGGCTCCGGTTCGTCGGTGGTGCCGAGGGTGACGACGACCCGGCCACCGGCCGGCGTGAACTTGACCGCGTTGGAGATGAGGTTGTCCACCGCCTGCCCGAGCCGGCCGGGATCGCCCCAGACGTCCACGGCCTCCGGCGGGACGGACATCCGCAACGCCACGTTGCGCGCAGTTGCACCCGGAGTGGCCGTTTCCAGCGCCGCCACCACCAGTGCCTGCAGGTCAACCGATTCCTTCTGCAGATGAAAACGACCGGATTCGACCTGAGCCGTGAACAGAAGATCGGAGACCAGTCGCAGCAGCCGGTTCGCATTTCGGTCGACGGTCGCCAGATACTTCAGCTGCTCGTCCGACAACGGATTGTCGTCGTCGTCGGCGATCAGTTCGAGGTAGCCGAGAATGGAACTCAGCGGAGTCCGCAATTCGTGCGAGATCAGGTTGACAAACTCGTCCTTCATCTTGGCCGCCTCACGATCGACGGTGACGTCGGTGCCGACGAAGAGGAATCCGTCGATGTCACCGGCGGCATCGCGGCGGGCGGTGATCGCCACCTGGATCTGCATGGGCGGGCGGCCGTTCGCCTGATAGGTGTGATCACCGAGCTGCGGCCGACCGGGGCGGACGCCGGCGACCAGCGCCGCGAACCGGCCGGCCGTCGACGGTGTCCGTGGCTGATCGCCGGATTGGGCCGGCTCCCGCGCCCAGTCCAGGTCGATGATGGAGCGACCGATCACGTCGTGGGCCGCCACGCGGAGCATCTTCTGGGCGCCCGAGTTGAACATCTCGATGCGCCCGGCGGGATCGGTGGCGATGATGGCCTGCTCGGTCACGCCGTCGATGATGCTGGACAGCTGATTGGCCGACTCGCGGAGCAACGCAGAGGCCGAGGCACTGGCATCGGCGTGATCCTGGGCCGCAGCGAGCAGGATCTCCTGGTCACCGCGCAGTTGCTCGACGGCCCGGACCCGAGAGCGAAGGCGCCTGGTCAGCACGCTGACGAAGACGCACGTCAGACCCAGCATGATCGGCGTGAAGAAGACCCTGATCCACTGGCCCCCGGCGAAAGCGGCCGAATTGAAGGCCAGCGGCAGCATCATGGCGCCGACGGTGACGATTCCGCCGAACAGCAGCGGCAGTCGGCCCGGCTCCACGCCGAGCGAGATCACCGGCAGCACCAGCATGATTCCGAACACCGAGGAGGGCCCGCCGGTCGCGGCGCGCAGGAATCCGACCGCCAGGATGTCGACCAGGGGCACGATGGCCGCCGTTCGCCAGTGGTAGGCCGGCCGGTGGAGGACGAAGGCGGCCGCGGTGCTCGCGGCCATCAACACCGCGGCCACCAACACCCCGGCACTGCTCGCCCCGCGGGAGAACGGAAGCGCCAGCACCGACAACGACAACGCGAAGACGACCGCGATGGACAGCTGCCTTTCCAGCACCGAGTTCGGGTCGGACGCGAGCCGGTGGAGGTGACGCACCATGTCGTTCTGCTTCGGCCGTCCGGTGGTCAGGGCGGCCGGCCGCTGGAGGAGCCCGGCCCCGCTCATCGCGCCGACAACTGGATGCTCAACAGCCCGAGAATCTGTTCCTGCAGTACTTTGAGCCGAAATGGTTTCTGTCCGTAGAGGTCTGCACCGGCCAGGCGGCCGGCCTTGATCGCCTCCGGATGAACGGCAGCGGACAGCAGCAGAATCTTGGTGCCCCGCATGCCATCCTCCGCCCGGACAGCTCGGCAGACATCCAGTCCGTCCATGCCCGGCATCGAGACGTCCAGGATCGCCAGGTCCGGACGCAGCTCCCGGATCGCCTCGAGGGCGGCGAGGCCATCGGCGACGTTGGCTCCGACGATCGCGCCGGCCCGGCCGGCCGCCACCTCCACGAGCCGGCGGATGTCTGCGTCGTCATCGGCGATCACCACCAACGGGACGTGCGGGGCGTCGCCCAACTGCTCTGCTACCACTGTCATCTCGGTTCCCATCTCGGGATCGTCGTCGCGAGCAACTGTCGGATCTGCGCCTTGGTCACGGGTTTGGGCAGGACGGCGTCCGCCTGTGGGTAGTGCTCGGGCTCGAGGATCGAGGTGATGGCGATCGGGCAGCCGGGGTGGCGCTCGCGCAGCCGCTTGGTCAGTTCCCAGCCGTTGATCCGCGGCAGCAGGAGGTCCAGCAGCATCAGGTCCAGCGGGATCGCACTCGGCAGCGCGAGCGCCTGTTCACCGGTGGACAGTGCGATGACGGTGCAGCCGGCCCGCGTGAAATACGCGGTCAGCAGTCCCAACTGGTCTGGTTCGTCGTCGACGATCAGCACGGTCGGATCAGGACCGGCCGGCGGCGCGATGTCCGGGGCGGGCGCCGGGCCGGCGGTGGGAGTGGGGGATTCGGTCGGGAGGGAAGTCATCTGCTCAGACCAGACCGGGCAGAGGAGCCGCGACCCGCCGGGACGGTGTGCCGACCTGCCCGATCCCGGAGGTGTCGCGGATGACCTCGAGCGGCTCGCAACTGCGGCCGCCGCCGAATCGCGACCAGTACCTGGCGGTGGCCAGCACGAAGTCCGGCTCCAGGTAGGCGCGGACGTCGCTCTGCGAGGCGAAGCACGCCAGCAGAGCCATCTTCGCATCGGTGAACCCGTCGATCGGGACGAATCTGTTGGGTTGGTAATCGACGGTGGCGGAGGGACTCTGGTAGCACGCGACGGTGGGCACCCGACGGGTGGCCACCGTCGTCGCCTGATGGACGGCCCGATGATCCTGGTGACGATCGTGCGACGAGTGCGTGTAGACGATGCTCGGCGCCACCTCGGCGACCACCCGCTCGATGATCGAGACGGTCGGGTCGGCCGGGCCGATCTTGGTGTCCACCAGATCCTCCAGGAACAGCCGGGCATCGAGAAGGTCGGCGGACGCCAGTGATTCGTGCTGTCGGTCGTTGGGGTCACCGCCCCGATCGCCCCTGGACATGGTGAGGATGACGATCGAGTCGCCGCCGGCCCGGTGCGCGGCGAGCAGGCCACCGACACCGATCTCGACATCGTCGGGGTGGGCGCCGATGGCCAGGATCACCTGACCGGCTGCGGCGATGCGGTCGGCCCTGCCCCGCTCGGCCAGGGCTGTCATCCGCGCCGCCAGGTAGGCGGAGGCGATCGGCTTGGTGAGGAACTCGTCGGCGGCGTGACGCAGGGCGGTGACGGCGTAGTCGACCGATGCGTGCGCCGTCATCACCACGATGGGAAGCTGTGGGCGGAGCTGCCGCACCCTGGCCACCAGGTCGAGACCCGAGGCGCCGGGCATCTCGATATCAGTGATCAGGGCATCGAACTCGTGCTGCTGCAACAGTTCGAAGGCGAGGTTCGCGTTGTTGGCCATCTGCACGACCATCCCGGCCCGCTTGATCAGAACGAGCTTGACGAACTCGGCGACGTCCGGATCGTCCTCGACCACCAGCACGTGGTACGGCGTGGTCATGATTCCTCCGTGACGATGGGAACAGTGGTCGTCAGCGCGGGGACCGAGCTGTCCCGTCTCAGCGCGACCACGGTGACGTCGTCGATCAGGGTGTTCCCGGACGCCAGAGCGGTGACCCGGTCGATGATGTCGGTGCAGGACCGGGCACCGGAGATGATCGCCGCGATCTCGTCGATGGCCTGGCGATCACCGCCGAGCAGATCGAAGAGGCCGTCGCTGAAGGACACCAGGCTGTCCCCCGGCCCGAGGGTGATCTCGCGCTCCCCCCGCGACATCACCCCGGGGACACCGGTTTCGACGCCGAGCGGTAGGTCGTCGCTGACCAACTGGCCGACCGAACCGTCGGCCCTGACGTGCAGGCTGAGCCCGTGCCCGGCATCGGCGTACCGAAGCGTTCCACTGGCGCCGTCCAACTGACCCAGGAACATCGTGACGAAGGTGCCGGTCTCCTCCAGGTCGTGGGTGAGCAGGGCGGCTGCCGTCCGCATCGACTGCCCCGGGCCGGCCGAGAGATCGATACCGCGCATCACCGCGCGGACGGTGGCCGTGACGAGCGCCGCCGGGATGCCCTTGCCCATCACATCGGCGACGACGAACTCGACCCCCCCGGCCCGCGGGTACCAGTCGTAGAAATCGCCGCCGATGGCGAAGGACGGCACGCAGGTACCGGCCAGATCCCAGCCCGCCAGCACCGGAGCTTTGCGCGGCAACAGGTCTCGCTGCACCTTCGCGGCCTGCTCCAGCTGCTGCGACAGGCTGGTCTGCAGGCCCATCGTGTTCGCGAGGTCCTGGAGCATCTCCCGCTCGAGGCGCACCATCTCCGCCTCGGCGGTCGCCGCCGGATCCGCGTTCGCCAGCGCGCGGGCGGTCTGGCGGGCGGCGGCGCCGCGAGCGGCCAGGTCCTTGACCTTGGGCACCAACTGCGCAGCCGAGACCGGCTTGACCAGGAACTCGTCCACCTGATGACGCAACGCGGAGATGGCGTAGTCGACACTTGCATGCGCCGTCATCATGATGATCGGCAGGGCCGGAAAACTCTGACGGACCTTGCTGACCATCTCCAGACCGGTCATCCCGGGCATCTGGATGTCGGTCAGCAGGACGTCCACCGACTCCTCGGAGAGGATCTTCATGGCCAGGAGCGCGTTCTCGGCCAGCCGGACCTTCCGGTCCACCTTCCGCTCCAGCGCGGCACGCAGGAAACCACCCAGGTCCGGGTCGTCCTCCACCACCAGCACGATGCCGGGTCGGGGCGCCGCGGTCTGTGCCGCCTTCAGACGGCGGGGGTTGGCGACGCTCGGAGCAGGCTCGACGACCGTGCGGTCACGCCGGATCCGCCAGGTGTTCTCCGACCCCTCGCGCAGGTAGGTCAACTCGCTCACGGCGGCCCGTGCGATGGCCAGCCCGCGACCGCTCTCGGCGAGGTCGTCCGGCAGCTGTGCGTCATCGAGATCCACCGTGATCTCCTCGCCGCTGTCGCGGAACTCCGCCTCGAGCCGGTCCGGCTGGATCCGTATCACCAGATCGCAGGTGAAGCCCGGGCTGCGGCTGCTGTGCTCGGCGATGTTGCCGGCCACCTCGATCACGGCCAACTCGAAGCCGATCCGGTCCCGCCCGTCGACATCCCCTGCATCGCTGAACAAGTCGGCGAGCAACTCGTGGATCCGGTCCAGGTCGGCCGGCTGCACGCAGTGCTGCAGGGTGCGTTCCAGGGTGGTGGCCGCGCTCACGCGAGGCTTTCGGCCACACTGGCGTAGGACCGGAGCACCCGATGCATGTTGGTCAGTTCCAACACCGTGGTGATCTGCTCCTGGGGACGGGCGATGCGCAGGTCCCCGCCCGCGGTCCGCGCCGTCTTCAGACCGGCGATCAGCGCGCCGAGCCCGGACGAGTCGATGAACTCCGTGTCGTTGAGGTCGACCACCACCCGGGAGCAACCCTTGTCGTTGACGGTGACGGTGATCAGCTCACGGAGCCTGGGCGCCGCCACCATGTTCAGCCGGCCGTTCGCGGTGATCACGGCTGCGCCCTCCTGCGGATACTCGACGTCGAAGATCATCAGACGGACACACCTTTCTCACTCGGTTCATGGGCGACGAAGCCGCGGTACCTGGCGGCGGTGATGACGGTTCCGAGCAACAGCAGGTCGAAGCCGACCCAGGCGATGTTGATCAGGGTGCTGCTGACGGCTGCGTGACCTTCGAACATCCGGATGACACCGACGATGCAGGCGATGAACAGCGCCGACATCGCGATCAACTGCGGCCGGATCAGACCCCACTGCGGCGACCATTCCTGCTTGGTCTTGGGGGTGACGGCGAAACCGAGGCTCTTGCCGAAGTGCACATTGCCGAAAGCGGTGGTGAAGGCCTTGATCCACACCGGGAACAGCGCCAGGCTGTACTGCATGCCCCGCCAGGTGCGTATCCCCCTCGCGATGACGACGAAGAGCAGTTGGTTGCAGAGCAGGAACGGGATCAACCGGATGAAGAAGTCCAGGCTGAAGGCATGCACCGGAAGGACACCGAAGCAGAGGTAGACGATCGGGGCGGCGATGTACACCAGGGCGGCGAAGCCCGACAGGTAACTCCACATGGTGGCGAAGTACATCAACCGCTGCGGCGTGCTGAGACCCTTCTGCGTCAGGGGGTTCTCGCGCATCATCACCTGCATGGTGCCCTGCGCCCAGCGCAGCCGCTGCGTCAACATCGTGTTGAGGTCCTCGGGGGCGAGGCCGTCGGCGAGGGACTCGTGGTGGTAGACCGTCTTCCAACCGTGCGAATGGAGCCGCATCGCGGTGGCCATGTCCTCGGTGACCGAGATGGTGGCCATCGGCATCACCGGCTGGGCTTCGTCGAACCGGTCGACGTCGATGGTCTTGACCAGTGCCCGCACCGATTCGAGGGCGCCCAGCGGCGACCAGTCCCGACGCGCCAGCGCCTCGACCGCGGCGTCGTCGACCAGCAGACCGCCCGGGTGATCCGAACCGCCTGACAGCCGGTTGATCTCGGCCAGATCGGCCTCCAGCGCGGCCAGGTCCGCTGACACCACGTCATGGGTGGCGTCATCGACCGCCAGCTGGAAGTCGAAGGTGATCTCAGCGAGCAGCTCGCCCCTGGCCAGTTGCTGGTTGGCCACTCCGACGGCCGCCGACACCCGATTGATTGCGGTGGCCTCGCCCGGTGTCGCGGCGCCCCGCCTGCGGGCCTTGGTGAGCACCTGGTCCGCGGCTTTGAGGGCCTTTCGAATCGACTGCTCGACCTCTTTCACGTAACCACGGACGCCCATCTGCATCATCGCCTCGCGGCGCAGCACTGCGTTGGAGCCGCAGAAGAAGGCTGCGTTCCACCCGTCCTTGCCCTGCTGGATGGGGCCGTAGAACAATGGCGCCTGACTGCCGAGTGGGTCTTCGGTGGGCACGTTGATGAAGAACTGCTGGGTTTGGACGAGCGCGACGGCCGGGTCGGAGAAGTAGCCCAGAGTGCGGTCCAGGATGGTCGGCTTCGGCACCTGGTCGGCGTCCAGGATCAGGATGAACTCGCCGTCGGTGGCCCCGAGGGCGTTGTTCAGGTTGCCCGCCTTGGCATGTCGGGAGTGCCCGACCCACTCTTCAGAGCGCGTGATGTAGCCGATTCCCTCGGCTTCGGCGGCGGCGCGCATCTCCGGCCGGTTGCCGTCGTCCAGCACCCAGGTCTTGTGCCGGTAGGTGATCGCCTTGGCCGCCATCGCGGTGTTCATCACCAGGTCGATGGGCTCGTTGTAGGTGGTGATGAACACGTCGACGCTGACGTCGTCCGGCGGCGGTCCGGGTTCGGGTCGCTCCTTGAGCTTCCACATGGTCAGGCCGAAGAGCATGCAGTCGATCAGGCTGTAGGTCTCGACGATCACCAACGGCACGGCGATCCACCACTGCGACCAGTTCACCGAGAAGAACCACCGCCACACGACGTAGTCGATGCCGAAGGCCAGCGTGACGACGATGAGGACGCGGATGCCGAACAGCCGCGTCAAGGCCGAGGTCCCCTACGGTACAAGACCTCAGGCGCGACCGGAGTCGCGCGGGAGCCTTCGGTTCCAGTGGTGGTCACCATTTAAAGTTACGTGCGGAATCGACGAACACCGGCGCCTGGAAGCCCCTCTCATCCCAATGCGCCCCCGGTATGCCTGATGGGATGATTCCGACTACCCGGTGTGATGTCCCGCGCCATGGCCGGGCCTTGGATACGGTGGTCGGCGTCCGACCTGACACTCACGATGCCATTTCTGCAGCGCACCGCAGCCATCACGATCCGGTGCATTAGAGCTGTAGTCCTGGTTGCACGACTCGTAGCGCCATCCGCCGAATCGCCCGCGCGAGTAGACACCCGCCGCCCGCAGTTCCTCGTCGATGCGGCGCAGCAGTTCACGACCGGATCGCAGACGATCCCAGTGCCATCGGGTGCCAAAACCACGTCCGCGTCCACCGCGACAATGGTGACCGGCCCACCGCTGACCCGGCTGCATACCTCCGGATCCCGGATCCTCGATGCAGCCGGAACGCCGTTTCGCATCAGGGCCGCCAACTGGTTCGGGCTGGAAACGGCCAGTTGCGCCCCCGACGGTCTGTGGAAGATCAGCCTCGACGGCGGAATGACGACGATCGCCGGTCTCGGCTTCAACACGATACGGCTGCCCTACTCCAGCCAGTGCCTCCAGCAGCGCACCCCCGCCACTGGTATCGACGCGACCAGGAACCCGGACCTGCAGAAGAAGACACCACTGCAGATCATGGATGCCGTCGTGGCCTCGGCCAGGTCCCATGGACTGCGGGTGATCCTCGATCGGCATCGGCCGGATTCGGCTGCACAGTCAGAACTCTGGTACACCGCCGCCTATCCCGAGAGCACGTGGATCGCCGACTGGGTCATGCTCGCCAAGCGCTACCGCAACGACCCGGCCGTCGTCGGTGCCGACCTGGACAACGAGCCGCACGGCAGCGCCTGCTGGGGATGCGGGGTGGCCGCGCGAGACTGGGCCGCGGCTGCGAAGAGAGCCGGTGACGCCGTCGGTGCGGCCGACCCGCACCTGCTGATCATCGTCGAGGGCATAGAGAAGTCGGCCGCAGGAACCTACGCGCAGTGGGGCGGCGAGCTGCAGGACGTTGCGGCCCATCCCGTCGTGCTGGGCGTGGCGCACCAGCTGGTGTACTCCCCGCACGATTTCCCGTCCAGTGTCAACATGCATCCGTGGTTCACCGCGAAGAACTACCCCGCGAACCTTCCGGGCATGTGGGACAGGAACTTCGGCTATCTCCAGAAGAACAACCTGGCCCCCGTGCTGCTCGGCGAATTCGGTACGAAGCTGGAGAGCACCTCGGACCGGCAGTGGATGGGTGCCCTGGTCAGCTATCTGGACCAGAACAAGATGAGCTTCGGCTACTGGGCCTTCAATCCGGAGGGCAACACCGGGGGTCTGGTCGAAGACGACTGGTCGACCCCCGTGGGGGCCAAGGTGACTGCGCTGCAATCTCTGCTGAAGTAGCGCACCCCTCTCATCACACCCGGAGCAGTGAACCCTCACCGGTGATCTCGTGGGCGTCGGGGTCGTCGAACCAGACACCGCCGACCCCGAGGTAGCGGAAACGCACCTCCTGGCCGAGCGGGATGGCGACGCTGACGCTGCGAGTTCCGTTGCTGCGCCTGATCAGTCGGTGAGCCCCGGGCCGCCAGCCGTTGAACGAGCCGACGACGGACACGGCACCGTCATGGACGTCATCTGGCAGCACGAACTGGACCTTCGCTGCGGTCGGATCCTGTTGCTGGATGCGGATGGTCATCTCGATCTCCCAAGGCTGGCGGCCATCCAGAAGGATGAACGCGGGTGGACAGGTCAAAAGCTATTCGGGTCCGCGCTCGAGCCGCCGCGCGCCGCGCCGTGGTGGGACGAGCTGTCACCGAGCCGTAACAACGCCTGCCGGGTGGTGCCGATCCCGGTGGTATCGATCTCCGGTGGTGCCGGTCCCCGGGTTTTGCAGCCTCCCCGGCCGGGTACCGGGTATGTCGGCTTCGCTCTGCAACGACGCAGGCGCCTCGCGGCCGGCGGTGCAGCATCCGCCGCCCGTCACGAGGACCCCCCATCCAGGGCGGTCCGTCGGACCCGTCCGATCACACCGTCGACCGACCGACCCGAGACTCGGGTCGCGTCAGGTCGGCACCGAACAAGGAGAACATTTCGTGCGTTCTGTCACCGCCTACGCCACCCCCGCAGCGAAGGAACCATTCGCCAAGACCACCATCGAGCGCCGTGATCTGGGGCCGAACGACGTCCTGATCAAGGTTGCCTTCGCGGGCATCTGCCACTCGGACATCCACACCGCCCGCGAGGAGTGGGGCACAGCACACTTCCCCCTCGTCCCCGGGCACGAGATCGCGGGCACCGTCGAAGAGGTCGGCTCGGCCGTCGGCAAGTACTCGGTCGGTGACCGGGTCGGTGTCGGATGCATGGTCGACTCCTGCCGCGAGTGCGAGAACTGCCTGGCCGGCGAGGAGCAGTACTGCCTGAAGGGCAACACCGGCACCTACAACTCGATCGGCAAGGACGGCCGGCCCACCGACGGCGGCTACAGCAGCCACATCGTCGTCGACCAAGACTTCGTCCTGGCCATCCCGGAGGGCGTCGCCCTCGACGTCGCAGCACCCCTGCTCTGCGCCGGCATCACGCTCTACTCTCCGCTCAAGCACTGGGGTGCGGGACCGGGCAAGAATGTGGCGATCGTCGGCCTGGGTGGCCTCGGCCACATGGGCGTCAAGATCGCGCACGCCCTCGGCGCCGAGGTCACCGTGCTGTCCCAGACGCTGTCGAAGAAGGACGACGGGCTGAAACTGGGTGCAGATCACTTCTACGCGACCGGCGACCAGCAGACCTTCAAGGACCTGGCGGGTACGTTCGACCTGATCATCAACACCGTGTCCGCCCCACTGCCGATGGGCGACTACCTCTCGCTGCTGAGGCTGGACGGCACCATCGTCAGCGTCGGTGCGCCGGGCGAACCCATGGAGGTTCCGGTGTTCTCGCTGCTGTCACAGCGCCGCAGTTGGGCCGGCTCGGGTATCGGCGGCATTCGTCAGACGCAGGAGATGCTCGATTTCTGCGCCGAGCACCACCTCGGGGCGGAGATCGAGGTCATCTCGGGCGATCAGATCGACGAGGCCTACGACCGCGTGGTGGGCAGCGATGTGCGCTACCGGTTCGTCATCGACACCGCCTCGTTCTGATCCTTCGAGGTCTGAGCCACGCGTCTGATCCTTCGGTCTGACGCTCGTAGGCCCCGTTCCCGCGCGAGTGGGCGCGGGGCCCTTCGTCGGCGCGGGCTGGGATGATGGCGTCAAGGTTCGTCGTCCCGCCCGAGGAGAGTCCCTGCCGATGCATGCCCCGCCCGCGTCGGTGACGGCTGTCGTCGGCACCCTTCGTGCGGCCGGTTGCGTGTTCGCGGAGCAGGAGGCGGCTCTGCTGATATCGGCGGCGCAGTGCGTCGCCGAACTCGATCTGATGGTCGGGGAACGGGTCGGGGGCCGCCCGCTCGAGTACATCCTGGGATTCGCGGAGTTCTGCGGGTTGCGGATCGGGGTCGCCGACGGCGTGTTCGTGCCTCGCCGCCGTACCGAGTTCCTCGTGCACTGCGCCGTTCGATCTCTGCAGGGCGATCTGACGTCGCCGACGCGTGTACCGGTCGTCCTGGACATGTGCTGCGGCTGCGGGGCCATCGGAGCCGCCATTGCCCGCCGGATGCCGGTCGAGCTGCACGCCTGTGACGTCGAACCGTCCGCCGTGCGCAGTGCCCGCGGCAACGTGGAGCCGCTCGGCGGTTCCGTCTGGGAGGGCGATCTCTACCAGCCACTCCCGGCCGGTCTGCGCGGGCGGATCGATGTCGTGGTGGTCAACGCGCCCTACGTGCCGACCGACTCCATCGCGATGATGCCGCCCGAGGCCCGTCTGTACGAACCGCGGGTCGCTCTGGACGGCGGCGCCGACGGGCTGGACGTCCAGCGCCTCGTGATCGCCGGCGCGCCACCGTGGATGGCGCCCGGCGGCCGACTGATGATCGAGACCGGCGAGAGCCTGGCCGCGGGGACGCTGGACATCATGCGCGACAACGGTTTCGACGCCGAGGTCAGAACCGCCGACGAACTCTACGCGACCGTCGTCATCGGACGATTGCTTCCCCGCTGATCGACCCTTCCCCGCTGATACCCCCTCTGCGCTGATACCCCCTCCGCACTGATCAACTTCGACGGCGCTCACGAACTCGTCGACTCACGTCCCACCAGCCCCAGAACCGCCACGTTCAACAGCGCAGCCACCGGTCAGCGGCTGAGATCCGACCCGGGGATCCAACTGGAGTGGAACCCGAAGGGCACCTTGACCGGGAGATGGACGATGGCGACGGGTTCGCCGGTGAAGTCTCTAGCACTCAGGATGTGGAGATCGCTGGCCCCTCGTCGTGCGTCGAACGAGAAGTGCAGGATCCAGCCGTCGTCCTCGCCCGTCGAATCCAGCGGTTCCCCTGATACCGGACGGGGTACGAAGAGCGCCTCGGTGGGAATGGTGCCGGGCGCCGAACGGCGAACCTGCGTCGACCCGGCGATGCTGTCGTATTTGAGCAGCGAGTCCGGACTGTGCGAGGCAATTCGATCGGGTCCTGCGGTGATCGCATAGTGGAATCTCGACGGCCCGGTCAGGTACTCCGGGTTGATCCGCGGAAGCTCCTGCAGATGATCGTCGACCTGTCGTTCGGTCACCGATCCGGCCGCGAGATCGATCGTCCATTCCCAGAGTTGACCGGCCTGGGTCAGCGGATCCGCGGCACCCGAGTCGAACAGGCGCCGGTACCTCACCGCGCGGAGGCGGATGTGGTCGTCCGATTCCTCGGCATGAACGGTATGGAAGACGAAGCAAGGGGAAATCGGGAACCAGCGCACGTCCCCGTTCCCGCCGCGGGGAATCACACCGATTCGACTCTGATGGTTCTCGTCCCACCGGTAGGGGAACCGGCCTGCAACCGCCGACCCCATGAGAAACCGGACAGGCAGGTCGAACATCACGACATGGTTGACCGTCAGCGCGATGTCGTGCATCATCGGCCGACCGCCGAGACGGATGCGCCTCGACGACCGGAGCTCCCCGGCCTGGTTCATCACCGTGTATTCGGCCCACGTCCGCAGGGGCGTGTAGACCAGAGCGTGCAGCTCACCCGTTGCCGGGTCATATTTCGGGTGCGCCCCGGCACCGTGCGGAAGCGCCCCGCCGAGGTCGGTGTAGCGGACCGTCTTCAGCTCGTCATCGAGTTGGACTGCGGTACAACCGGTCTCGACCAGGGCCAACAACATGCCCGCGTGGCTGATGACGTTCGTGTGCACCGTGCCGATCGGGAAGTTCCGGCGCCCGGGGGTACGCGGCTCTCCCAACGCCCTGGTCACCCTGGTCGAACGGATCCAACGGTTGCGGAACCATTCCGCCCGCCCACCGCGCAGGCGAACTCCGCTGACCATTCCGTCCTGTGCGAACCATTGATACCGCTGCAGATCGGTGTGGCGGGGAGGCCTGATCGGATTCGGTCCGATCTGGGTGAACAGGCCATCCAGACCTTCCGGAATACGTCCCGTGACGGGAAAGGCGATGGCCGTGCTCTCCCGGTAGACCGGGGCGAATGCACCCAGGAGGAAGGGGCTCGTCGACATGGCCCGCAACACCTCTTCCTCTTGGGCACACGCCCCGGTCTACCGGATGAACGACCTCACCGATCTGCGTCGGTCAGGACTCGTCGATCAGGACTCGTCGGTCACGCCGCGCGGGTCGCACTCCGCGGGGCGCTGACCGGGGCGTCACCATGACCGAGTTCGAACGCCGGATCCTCCAAGCCACTGCGGATCCTGGCGATCTGGTAGATCACCAGGCCGAATGCGGCCTTGGCCAGGATGTCGGCGATGGAGTAGCCCGCCTGACGCAGGACGAATCCTCCCTCGCCGCCGAAGAACGATCCACCGAACACGGGGAACAGGAACGCGATCGGGTACGCGCACCAGAGCACGACGAGTGCCAGTCGGAGCCTCTTGATCAGCGGCTGCACCTCAGCCGGCTGGTTGACCACCGAGCGCGCCAGTTCCGTGTACATCACGTAGACGATGAAGACGAACGCCAGCGTGGACAGACCGCCCCACAGCAGACGGCCGCCGGTGGAAGACGCCTCCTCACCCGGGTAACCGAGCCCGATCATGACCGCCGCAGCGGGTACCAGTTTGAACAGCAGTGAGCGAGACTCACCGCGCGACAGGCTCATCACCGCGACGGTTTCGATCAGCAGCAGCGGAACGGTCAGCAGCCAGTCGACGTACCGGTAGGCCTCGTTGAAGACGACATTGGAAATCTGGTGCGCCGAGTCCACCGTCGCACCGGCCGGGTAGGTGGCTTCGAAGTTGTTGAAGATCCTGAAGTAGTGGTAGGCGGCGATCCCGCAGACGACCGCCGAGATCACAATCGCGTTCCGGTACCTGGGCGCTACTCGTCGCTGCGATGCGAGCAGGTAGATGGCGGTGAACAACATGCTGGCGATCACCAGGGAGAACAGGTTGTAGACGGTGGAGAAGTTGCTCGCGGTCAAGGATTGGATATGTACCGCGGCGGCGAGAGACATGACTGGGCACCCTTTCTGTAGGGAGGCGATGGCGACCATTTGGTCACCGCAAGCCAGGGGTAGAAGCGTGGAGAACGGACCGGCTGGCCGTGAGATCTGTTATAGACCTATTTCTGACCGGCGGCCACTTGCACAAGTTTTTCAGCGCCGGAACCGTGTTGGAGTTTCGCCATCGCGTCCGCGAGCGAATGGGCGCGATGAATGTCGGCAGATAATGGCACGTCCTGCCACCCCGGACCTCCCACGACCACTCGAAGTCGAGGTCGCAACGGGGGCAGCTCCCGGAGGTCGGTCTTGTCGGCGGACGTTCGTCCCCTCCACACGAAGACCGCGGAGGCCCTCGTGCGGCGCGCCGCCGAGGCCAGGGCTGCCGTGGGGACACGCGCCCCGAGCAGGACGGTCGGCAGCCCGTGCTCCGCCAGAGCGGCACCGATCACGTGCAGCGGCAGCACGTGCATCTCCTCGGCCGATCCGGCCAGCAGCACCGGACCGGAGGCGCGCGGTGGCAACTGCCGGGCCCGGTGCGCACGCAGCGCGTCCATGATCGCCTCGCTCAGGACGTGCTCGACGTCGATGCCCCCGCCGGTTCGTGCCCAGGCGGCGCCCACTGCCACCAGCACCGGTCGCAGGAGATCGTCGCAGGTGGGGATCACGCCTGTGGTCCGCAGATGGTGCTCGATGATGGTGGCGACGGCCTGGGTGTCGAGCTTGCCCGCCGCCCGCGCAAGGCCTCGAACCTGCGCGGAAGCACCGGGGACAGCCAACACCCGACCCCCTGGGCCGCCGGGTGGGCCGGTGCCCTGCCGCCGTGGGCTCCGATGTCCCCGCTCGGGAGCAGCGGCCGTCCGAACCAATGCGAGTTCCGCACCGCTGCGCCACCCCCGGTCGGGGTCGCTGCGCACGATGCTCGCCGCTCGGGAGGGCGTCTCACCTGCGTTGACCAGAGCCTGCATCCGGACGAGGGTCCGGGTGTCGGATTCGGTATAGCGGCGGTGGCCGCCGACGCTACGCCCGGCCGGTACCAGGCCATACCTCCGTCCCCAACTGCGCAACGTGCCGGGGGCAACGCCGAGCACTGCGGCAACTGCACCGACCGACAGTCCAGGGACCGGAGGCTGGTCGACTGAAAGGGCGCCCTCGCTCATGCCATCAGTTTGCGCCCACAGACGGTCGGTTTACTCGCATCACTTTCCGGTCGACCCGATTGCATAGTCCGAGCCTTTAAACTCGATCAACGCAATTGCATAGTCCGACCCGATGACGGGGCCGCTAGTTCAGTCCACGCGAATCCTGCTTCAGTGCCGTGTCGACGGTCAGGGCAGCCGCCACCACCAGGGAAAGCATCGGATCCGACAGCGGCCGGTGGATCTGCACCATGTATTTGTCGGCTGACGTGAACATGGTGGTCAGCAACCCTTCCCAGGTCTTGGTCACCCTGGCGACCTCGGCGCCGGTGTGATCCTGGATGGAGAAATTCCAGGCCCGCCAGTTCTCGGCGTTCAGCGAGCCGATCTCCTGGCCGGCGGACTCCAGACCGAACCGGATCTTGCCGAACACGTTGCGCTGCACCAGACGGCCGACCTCGGAACCGTCACTGCGTTGCACGATCAAGGTTGACTTGAGGACCTTCGCCGGACGCGTGAGCATGATGAGCACCTGACCGTTCATGTCCCGCACCTCCAGCCGGTGCGTCATGAACTGGTCGAAGCTCGTCAGCACTCGCATAGCCTTCTTGGCGGCGCTCTGACCGACCTCGGTCACCATGCCGATCTGGCCGCCGTCCTGCGCGAACACGGCATACTCGGCCGTCACCTCGATGAGTTTGCGCTTCTGGCTGACGAAGATGTTCTGTTCCGTCATCGGTGAGCGATAACCGGCGGCCGCCGGGCCGCCCACCTGCATGTTCCCGCCGAACGTCTGGTCACCGTAGGTATGTCCCTGGCTCGTCGCCGCAGTGGCGGGGTAACTCCCCGACGGCTGGCCCGGCCGGCCGTACGGCTGCTGCTGGGCCGCCGGGGTGGGCTGCACCGGCTGGGTGTGCTCCGTCCAGGTGCTGCCGTCCCACCAGCGCAGGAGCGCCTGGGCGCCGGAGGGATCTGGGTACCAGCCGGCCGGCACGGATGCAGCCATGGGAAGGAGTTTGTCATCCCGAGCTCGTCGATGGCACGCGAACGCGCGAACAGCAGGCAGGATGAGGCCATGAACGCTGCCCCCGATGACCGTGGAGCCCCTCCTGCGCAGGGATCGACCGGTGTCCGCCCACCTCATCCGAGTGCGGTGGTTCCGCCACGGCTCTTCAGCGACGAGGGCGTCGAACGAACCTGGCAGCAACGCTTCTCGGCCACCCGGATCAGCCTCGCCGATCCCGCCCGAGACGTCCCGGACCGCGCCGTCTACGTCTCCAACGCCAACGGCCGGTATGAGCTGTACTGCTGGGACATAGCGGCCGGAACCCATTTGGTCTCCACCGACCGGCCGGACGGCACCTCCCACGGCACCCTTTCGGCGGACGGCAGCAGTGTGCTGTGGTTCGACGACACCGACGGGGACGAGTTCGGTCAGTGGCAGCAGCAGCCGTTCGGCAGCGACCCGGGCGCCGCCGTGCCGGCCATGCCCGGGGTGGCGCCCGGCTACCCCGCCGGCCTGGAGGTCGGACGGAACGTCGTGGTCGCCGGCTTCTCCGACGACGACGGCACTCGTATCCACCTCTCGGTCGACGGCCGGCAGCCGGCGATCGTCTACCGACACGCCGGTGACGCCGGCGTCGACGGCCTCTCCCGTGACGAGACCATCTGGCTGCTTGCGCATTCCGAACACGGCGACTCCCGATACCCGGCCCTGCGTGCGATCTCGGTGTCCGATGGCAGGGTGCTCGCCGAACTCGACGACTCTCCCGGCAAGGGTCTGTCGGCCATCACCTTCTCCCCGGTGCCCGGGGACCAGCGGGTGCTGGTCGGGCACGAACGTCACGGACGCGACGAACTGCTCATCTGGGACGTCCTCACCGGTGAGGTCACCGAGCTCGAGATCGACCTGCCCGGAGACATCTCGGGTGATTTCTACCCCGACGGACAGTCGCTGCTGGTCGTGCACACGCGTGCCGGCCGCACCACGATGCACTACTACGATCTGGCCGACGGATCGATGGTGGACCTACCCGCGGCGCCCGGCGTCATCTCCGGCGCGCTCGTCCGACCGGACGGCACCATCTGGTACCGCTGGTCGAGCTCCGAGCAGCCGGGTCAACTCCGCAGCCTCGCACCGGCGGCCACCTCCGACTCGTCCCTGTTGCTGCCGCCCGGTGGAACGGCTCCCAGTTCGCAGCCGGTCTCCGATCTGTGGGTGAAGGGACCCGGGGGTGATATCCACGCCCTGATCGCCCGACCGGCCGGCTGGGGGGCACCGGCCGAGCCCGACCGGTCCAACACCGCCCTGCCGACGGTCTTCTTCCTGCACGGCGGCCCGGCGGCGGCCGACGAGGACTCCTACGACGCGACACGAGCGGCCTGGCTGGATGCCGGCTTCGCCGTCGTGCACGTCAACTACCGAGGCTCCACCGGCTACGGGTCGGCCTGGCGCGACGCCCTGTCCGAACGGATCGGCCACGTCGAGTTGGCCGATGTCGCCGCCGTTCACGACCACCTGGTCGCGGCAGGCGTCGTCGACCCGGCCCGTTCGGTCCTCGCCGGCTACTCCTGGGGCGGGTTCCTGACGCTGCTCGGACTCGGCACCCAACCGTCGCGTTGGGCCGTGGGGATCGGCGGCGTGCCGGTGGCCGACTACCTGCAGGCCTACGAAGACGAGATGGAACCGCTCCGGGCGTACGACCGGGCGCTGTTCGGCGGCTCGCCCGACGAGGTGCGATCGGCCTACGTCGACTCCTCACCGCTGACCTACGTCGATCAGGTGGTCGCGCCGTTGCTGATCCTGGCCGGGGAGAACGACCCGCGTTGCCCGATCCGTCAGATCGACACCTACCTCGACGCTCTCGCCTCGCGGGCCGCCGACGGCAGCTATACCCCCGGGTACGCCCAGTACCGGTACGAGGCCGGCCACGGGTCGATGGTCGTGCAGGAGCGCATTCGTCAGGTGGCCTGCGAGATCTCCTTCACCCGGCAGGCTCTCGGGATGCCGAGCGCCTGACGTCCGCCTGGGTCGCGTGGCTCCCGGATTGCGCCGCGCTCATCAACGGATCGATTTCTGTCCCTTGCGTCCCAAGGTCGCGACGTTCATGAGCGCCGTCGAAGTTGATAAGCGCGAGGGTTACGCGCGGGGGTCAGAGCGGGGGGCGTCAGGGGCGGAGTTCCGGGAAGTCCTCGAGCCGGAACTCGGTGGAGGGTTCGACGGCCCCGACGGCGTGGATCAGGTCCTCCCGGCTGCGGAGTTCGACCCGGCGGATCTTGCCGGAGATGGTCTTGGGCAGGTCGGCGAACTCGAGACGGCGGATCCGCTTGTACGGGGACAGGTGATCCATCGAGTACTGGAAGATCGACGCCGCGGTCGCGCGGTCCGGTGGCGAGCCACCCGCCAGCACCACGTAGGCCTTCGGCACGGCCAGTCGGAGCGGATCCGGCGACGGTACCACCGCAGCCTCGGCGACCGATTCATGCTCCAGCAGCACCGATTCCAGCTCGAACGGCGAGATCCGGTAGTCCGAGGCCTTGAACACGTCGTCGGCGCGGCCCACGTAGGTGATGTAGCCGTCGGTGTCCACCGAGCCCACATCGCCGGTGTGGTAGTAGCCCTGGGCCATCGCCTCGGCGGTCCGGTCGGCGTCGCCGTGGTAACCGGCCATCAGCGACACGGGCCGCCTGCCCAGGTCCAGGCAGATCTCACCCTCACCGACGGCCGAGCCGTCGACGGGCGTGACGACGCCGGAGGTCACGTCGACGAGCGCGACCGCGAAACCTGGCATGGGGCGGCCCATCGAGCCCTCCTTGACGGCCTGGCCCGGTGAGTTCCCGATGGCCAGGGTGGTTTCCGTCTGGCCGAAACCGTCACGGATGGTCACACCCCAGGCCTGCCGGACCTGCTCGATCACCTCAGGGTTCAGCGGTTCACCGGCTCCGACCACCTCACGCGGAGGCGTCGCCAGAGCCGAGAGATCGGCCTGGATCAGCATCCGCCACACCGTCGGCGGCGCACAGAAGGTGGTCACGTGGTTCTCGCCCATCACCCGCATCAACTCGCCGGCGTTGAACCGCGTGTAGTTCTACAGGAACACGGTCGCGCCGGCGATCCAGGGCGCGAAGACGTTGGACCAGGCATGTTTCGCCCCGCCGGGCGAGGAGATGTTCAGATGCACGTCGCCGGGTCGGAGGCCCAACCAGAACATCGTCGTCAGGTGCCCGATCGGGTACGAGACGTGGGTGTGCTCGACCAGCTTCGGCAATGCCGTCGTCCCCGAGGTGAAGTAGAGCAGCAAGGTGTCGTCCGCCCTCGTCAGGGCGTCGGGCTCGAAAACACCCGGTGCCGATGCGCTGTCGGAGTAGGCGATCCAACCCGGTACGGCCTCGCCCACCGCGATCCGAACGAAATCACCGGAAATGGCATCGAATTTCCCGGTGTCGGCGTCCCGCGCGACGACGAAGGCCGCCTGCCCGCGCTCCACCCGGTCCCGCAGGTCATCGGTGGCCAGCAGGGTGGACGCCGGGATGAGGACGGCTCCGAGCTTGATCGCACCGAGGATCACCTCCCAGAGTTCGACCTGGTTGCCCAGCATCAGGATGATCCGGTCCCCGCGCCGCACCCCGAGTCCGCGCAGCCACGCGGCCACCTGGTCGGACCTCGCCGACATCCGGCCGTAAGTCCAGGAACCGGAGTCACCGTTCTCCTCGACGATCGACAACGCTGGACGCGACGGGTGCTCCGCAGCGATCACGTCGAACCAGTCGAGGCCGAAGTTGAAGTATTCCGGCCGGGGCCAACGGAAGTCGCGAACCGCCGTCGGGTAGTCGGTGCGGTGCTCGACCAGGAACTCCCGGGCCGCTCGGAGCAACTCGGTGGGCGAACCTGTGATTCCTGGTGAAGTGCTGCCCGACGTCATCGTCTTGAGTCCTCTCGCGGGTCCACGGCCGGCCTGGCCGTCGACGCCACTCGGACCGCCCCGGCCCCACCCGCACGGCCGTCAGTCGCGGGCCACCCGGCGCACGAAGTCGACCAACTGCCCGGCGAGCAGGTCGGTGGACGTGGCCACACCAGGATCTTCGGTGACATCGGACGCGTCGAACGTGGTCATCGCGCTGTTGATCGTCAGACCCAGCGGCGTCGGCCAACCGCGCAGCGCATGGATGACCTGACGGATGGTCGACAGCGTGCCGTTGGCGGCCTGCCAGCCCTTGGCCACCGCGATCGCCCCGACGGGCCGCCCGTCGAGATACGGGCGGGCGTCGGTCCGCAGTTCCTCGAGGTAGTCCAGCGCGTTCTTGACGAGCCCGGACACGGTCCCGTGATAGCCGGGCGAGGCGATCACGACGGCATCGGCCGTGCGTACCGCTTCGATGTAGTCCCTGGCGGTCTCGGGAAGCGCCGCGCCGTAGTGATAGGGCGCGAAGTCCAGCGCACGGCCGGTGAAGGACGCCGTCACCGCGCCTCGCTTCCTCGCGGCGGCCAGCACCGCCCGCAATGCTCGTTCCGACTGCGAATCCGGGTCGACGGACCCGCCGATGCCCACTACCTGGATGCTCACGCCACAATCCTGCCCGCCGGTCGCTGCCGGAACCGCCCCGGGTCGGGATGATCACGCCCGCCGGACCCGGATCGCGCCCCGTCAGCCGCGGAGCTTCCAACCCAGCACCGCGCCGACGGCCAGCGGCGTCGGGCTGGAGATGCTCAGCGCGTCCACGCCCGACCACGTCAACCGGCTGCCGCGCGTCAGCACACCGGGTAGCCGGCCGACGGTCCGGGCGGCTCCCCCACCGGCCGCCGCCACCTGCACCACGAGCCCGCCGGGCGTGGTGGACACCATCGCGATCTGCGAGCCGTTCGGTGAATAGCCGGCCAGCGCGAAGTTCCCGACGAGCCCGGCGATGTCGGTCAGGGTTCGGGCCGCCAGCTCGAGACGCCGAGGCGGTCCGGCGTCGCCGTAGGTGGCCGAGCCGACGATCGCCTGCGATCCGTCCGGGGAGACCGCCAGCGGCACCAACTGCGTTCCGTCCGCCCCGAGAGGGCCCGTCTCCCTGCGCATCCCGCTGTCGAGGTTGATCTCCACCAGGTTCGGCGGGATCTGGTCTCCCCTGGTCACCGTGAAGATCACGCTCGGGCCACCACCGGCGATGTTGCCCGTCTGGAACTCGTAGGGACCGGTGGCAGGCGACACCACCCTGGGGACCAGCGATCCCGGATCGACGTCGACCAGTCGGGTCGTCGCGCCGATGGCGTTGGTGGCGTTGGCGACGAGCAGCAGATGTCCCGTTCCGCCATTCCAGAACATCGAGACGTAGGAGGATCGGGGCGACGTGACCGGCGCACTCCCGGTCGGCGCAGCCGCATCCGGGGAAGGGACCTGACGGGCGTCGCCGGTGCGAGCGTCCACCAGCCAGACATGACCGTCTCCCTGGGCCGTCACGTCCTGACCGAGGGCAATCGTCCCGCCGTCGGGCGAGAAGACCGCGCTGACCGGTAGTTTCCCGCGGAGCTCGACCTTGGCACAGAACGGCGCCGGACCGGAGCGCACGGCCGCGATGCAGATACCGTGCACCGGGTCGGCCACCGCGACGGCGTCGCCGCCGGGGGCCAGCGCCAGCACGCCGGCGACGGACGCGACGATCGGCCCGGCCGAGAGGCTTTCCAGGGGAACACTCCGATACGGTGCGATCACGGCCGTCCCGCCGACGGTGCAGCCGGCCGCCAGCGCGATCGCCACCAGCGCGACGGGCCATCCGCCCCGCCTCGAACGGGCCGCGATGCCAGGCCTGATATCTCCCATGATGGGTTCAATGTACGAGTCGCCGCGTCCGGGGCCGTGCGCGGCGACGCCGTACCCTCGTGTCCATGGACCGCAGGGCGGGCGGAGTGGTGATGCTGGTGCTGGTGCTGGTGCTGCTGGCCGCCGTCATCGTTCCGCGCATCGCCACGAAGCTGATATCCGGGCACCCGACGGCCACTCCGGTGCCGGGCCCACCGGCCGTCGGTTCGTGCACCACCAGCGTTCCGCCAGTCTCCATCTTCGACGATTCGGGCAGCAAGTACGTGGTGCTCCCGCCGATGCAGTACGGCAGTTGCTCGGCGCGCCACTACGGCGAGATCACCGCGGTGCTACCGAACCTCCCACCGCAGAAGAATCCGTTGTCGAACGGTCCCGGCGTAATCGAGCCGGACACCCGAGGCGCCGGCTGGGAGCTACTGAACCATTGCCCGCAGCAAGCCCTGGTCTACGTCGGTCTGGCCGACCCGTCTCCCGGAAATGCGACCGACCCGGCCGCCTGGACTCCGACGCTGAATGCGAGCTTCGCCTTCGCCGGACCAGATGCGCGACAGAAGGCGGCCGGCCAGACCTGGGGGGCCTGCGTCCTCGTGGCCAACCCGGGTGTCGACAACAACGCCGCGGTCGGATTCGCCGCTCCGCTCCGGAACGCAGGGGCCTCCGGCCGGCTCCCGGACCTGTTCGGCAGCTGCTCCGCCAGCCTGTCGGTGACCTCGGCCCCCGAGCCCTGCGACGACTGGCACACGTACCAGATCCTGGGCCAGGCCAACCTGACCACGGACCGGTCGAGTCCCGCCGCCCAGCTGCAGGCCTGCCGCACGCTCGCGCTCCGCACCACCAGGATGCCCGATCCCACCGCAGGTGGGCGGCTCCAGCTGGAAGTGTTCCTCGACTGGTTGAGCGCCGACGGGGCAGAGGTCCCCGCCGCCCGACCGTCGGCCGAGGGCGACACCGCGTACGGAACCTGTGGCGTCCATGCCAGTGGCAGTGCGAAGCTGCACGGATCGCTGCTCGGCCTGGGCAACGGCCCGGTTCCGCTGGGCTGACCGGCAAAGGGGACAGTGGGCTTATGGAATCGGTATTCGAGCGGGGCACCGACGGGCCGAAGGTCATCGTGGCTGCGGTCGACGGTTCGATCACGTCGTTGCGGGCGGCGTCCTACGCGGCGGGACTGGCCCGTCGCCAGGGGGCCGAACTGGTGGTGGTCTACGTGGCCGGCGGATCGGCGATGGCCAACTTCATCCCCGCGGCCGGGGCCGCGGTCGACGAGGCCCAGCACGACGTCGCCACCGAGTTGCGTGCCCAGGTCGAGACGGGGGCCGCCCAGGCGGGCATCCGCGCTCGATTCATCGAACGCAAGGGCGATCCGTTCAACGAGATCTCCAAGGTCTGCACCAAGGTCGTCGCCGACGCCGTGATCGTCGGGGCTTCCACGTCGCAGGGGCACCGCCTCGTGGGATCCATCGGGATCCGACTGGTCAGGGCCGGGCTCTGGCCCGTCACCGTCGTTCCGTAGCCGCGCTCACCGCTTCCTGCTCGGCTACGGTGACCGGGTGGATCGCCGCGCGACGGGTGTGCTGATACTGGCCCTGGTGCTGTTCACTGCCGCGGTGGTACCGAGTCTGCAGCCGAAGGCCGTGGCCGGGCGCGCGTCCATGGGTGCGGTGCCGCTACCCCCGCACATCGGCCAGTGCCTGCTGCAGAATCCGCCGGACCCGGCGGTACTCGTGTCGGCCCAGCAGTCCTACCGGCTGGGCAGCTGCGCCGGGACCCACTACGGCGAGGTCGCCCGGATCAGCCAGTCACCCACCGCTTCCCCGGACTCCACCGCCCCGGCCGCGGTCGATCCGTGCGTTGATCTGTCCGGCTACCTGGGTTGGAAACCTCCCGTCACCTCGGCGACAGATGTTCGCTGGCAACCCATCTCCCTGTCGGTCGTCAAGATGGTGCCGGTCGCTCTGCAGGCTGCCTTCGGACAGCACTGGGTGGCGTGCGTCGTCACCCCACAGATCACCGGAACCAGCTACTCCGGATCCATCCGGAACGCGATGAGCACCGGGCTGCTACCGACAGCCTTTGCCAGCTGCCATGTCTCGATCGAGGTCGACCAGGCCGGTGTGATCGACTGCCGAGAGCCGCACCGCTACGAGATGTTCGCCTACGCGATGCTGTCCAACGGATTCCGCGACCAGCGGACGTTGGACCGGGACTGCCGGAAGATCGTGCGGGCCGCGACCGGGCGCGCCGATCCGTCTGCGGCCGGTGCACTGTCGATCTCGTCGACACCGTTCCATCTGGACTCGGCCGGCAACGCTGGACCCGGCTATCCCGACGCCTTGACGAACCCGGATGCCGAGGGGGTCTGCGCCGTCCGCGTCCTCGGCTCCCGGTTGTTGGCCGGTTCTCTGTTCGGCATCGCCGAGAAGGCGCTGCCCTGGGCCTGAGGTGCCGCACGGCTTTCGGCGCATACAAAACCGACCGTTGCGCACGGAATCGCCCGATGTGGGGGCAGATCGGAGAGCGCCGGGAAGTCCTGTATGCGCGGAAGGGTGCGCGGAAGGGTGCGCCGCCGGGGGAAGCGCCCGGGGAGAAGCGCCGGGAGGTCATGCCCACGGGTCGATCAGGAAGTCCTCGTCCGGCAGACGGATCCACCCCTCCTCGTCGGCCACGACGACGTCCGCTTCCGGTGGCGCCGACGTCCGGCCCACCAGTACGGCGCCGGCCACCAGAGCGGCGACGACGGCGTCGAATGCGTCGTCGGACCAGCGGCACAGGGCCAGTCCCGCGGACAGGTCGAGCCAGGGGGCCGCCGCGAGCAACTGCGAGATCAACGCCGAGCGCAGCACCGGGTCCGCCTTGTAGCCGCGCGAGGTCAAGCCCCACAGGGACAGCGAGGCCGCCGGGTAGACCTCCGCCACCGCCGAATCGATACCGCTGCGCCGCAGTACTTTTCCAGTCTCCGCCAGCGCTGCGAGCAGGCCGGCTGCCCGCATCGCCGGGTAGCCGATCAGGTCCGCCGAGACGCTGAGCGGCCAGCGACCGGTGCGGGTGTGCACATCGAAGTCGGTGCGGCGGAACGCCAACGAGCGCCTGGTCTCGATGCTGTCGCCGACGCCGGGATCCACCACACCACTGCGCTGCGCCAGCAACAGGTCGGTGAACGGGGCGGGCCAGCCCAGCGGGCAGTCGATCCCGACCACCTCGGCGCCTTCGCTGCGCGAGAGGATGTCGCGGTTGCCGGTGTGCACCTGGACGTGTTCGAGCACCACCGATCCCGGACGCCAGTGCAGGACCGCCAGGCCGGTCTTCTTGTCCTGGGCCGCCAGATCGACCCCGACCGTCCGAAATTCCCGTGGTGCGGTCAGCGAGCAGCCCTGGCCGCGGCGACGACCTCGGCGATCTGCACGGCGTTGAGGGCCGCGCCCTTGCGCAGGTTGTCATTGCTGACGAACAATGCCAGTCCACGACCGTCGGGAACACCGGGATCGCTGCGCAACCGACCGACGAACGACGGGTCGGAGCCGGCGGCCTGCAACGGGTTGGGTACGTCCGTCAGCTCGACACCGGGGGCACCGGACAGCAGCTCGGTGGCCCGCGCCACCGATAGCGGCCGGGCGAACTCGGCATTGATCGACAGCGAGTGTCCGGTGAAAACCGGCACTCTGACGCACGTTCCGGACACCAACAGGTCAGGGACGGCCAGGATCTTGCGGGACTCGTTGCGGAGCTTCTGCTCCTCGTCGGTCTCGAAGCTGCCGTCGTCGACCAGGTTGCCCGCCAACGCAATGACGTTGAAGGCGATCGGCCGGACGTACTTCTTCGGGGCCGGGAACTCGACGGCGTCGCCGTGGTGGGTCAGGCCGGCCGCGCCGGCGATCACCGCCTTGACCTGCCCGTCCAATTCGGCCACACCGTCGAGCCCGCTCCCCGAGACCGCCTGGTAGGTGCTGACGATCAACCGGACCAGACCGGCCTCGTCGTGCAGCGGCTTGAGCACCGGCATCGCCGCCATCGTGGTGCAGTTCGGGTTGGCGATGATCGCGCCCGTCACCGATCCGTCCGGACCGGCCAGCACCGCGAGCGCCGCCTCCGGGTTCACCTCGGCCACCACCAGGGGCACCGACGGGTCCATCCGCCAGGCCGAGGAGTTGTCGATGACCACGACGCCGGCGGCGGCGAACTTCGGCGCCAGAGCCTTCGAGGTGGCTCCGCCGGCCGAGAACAGCGCGATGTCCAGGCCGCCGGGGTCCGCGGTCGAGGCATCTTCCACCACCACGTCGACCCCCTTCCACGGGAGCGTGGTGCCGGCCGAACGCGCCGAGGCGAGGAAACGGATCGAGGCCACCGGGAAGTCCCGTTCCTCCAGGATCCGGCGCATCACGCCGCCGACCTGACCGGTGGCACCGACCACGGCGACGTCCAGACCGCGCGGCCCACCCAGAGCACTCATCGCCCTGTCCCCCCGTACACGATCGCCGGGTCGTCCCCGCCGAGTTCGAACGCGTCATGGATGGCCTTGACCGCCGCGTCCAGGTCCACGTCGCGGACCAGCACCGAGATGCGGATCTCCGAGGTGGAGATGATGTCGATGTTCACGTCGGCGGCCGCCAGTGCCTCGCAGAACGTCGCCGTCACGCCGGGGTGCGATCTCATGCCGGCCCCGATCAGCGACACCTTGCCGACGTGGTCGTTGTAGACGATCGCGTCGAACCCGATCTCGTCCTTGCGATTCTCCAGAGCAGCAACGGCTCTCGGGCCGTCTGCCTTCGGAAGCGTGAAGGTGATGTCGGTCTTGCCCTCGGCGGCACGAGAGATGTTCTGCACCACCATGTCGATGTCGATCTCGGCGTCGGCGATCGTGCGGAAGATACGGGCGGCCACGCCGGGATGGTCGGGTACCGCCGCGACGGTGACCTTCGCCTCGCCCCGCTCGTGGGCGACCCCGGTGATCAATGCCTGTTCCACTGTCAGATCCTCCATGCTGCCGGTGACGATGGTGCCTGCCTTGTCCGAGTAGGACGACCGGACGTGCACCGGAACGTGGTACCGGCGGGCGTACTCGACGCACCGCAGCATCAGCACCTTCGCTCCGGCAGCCGCCATCTCGAGCATTTCCTCGTAGGTGATGGTGTCGAGCTTCGATGCGTTCGGCACGATCCGCGGGTCCGCGGTGAACACCCCGTCGACGTCGGTGTAGATCTCGCAGACGTCGGCGTGCAGCGCCGCGGCCAATGCCACCGCCGTGGTGTCCGAACCACCGCGTCCGAGCGTGGTGATGTCCTTCGTGTCCTGCGACACGCCCTGGAAGCCGGCCACCAGCGCAATCGCGCCGTCGTCCAGCGCGGCCCGGATCCGACCGGGGGTGACGTCGATGATCCGGGCCCGGCCATGCGTCGAGTCGGTGATGACGCCGGCCTGCGAACCGGTGAACGATCGGGCCTGGGCGCCGAGGGAGTGGATGGCCATCGCGACCAGCGCGTTGGAGATGCGCTCGCCGGAGGTCAACAGCATGTCGAGTTCGCGGCCGGGCGGGACCGGCGAGACCTGGAGGGCGAGATCCATCAAATCGTCCGTCGTGTCGCCCATGGCAGACACCACGACGACCACTTCGTTGCCGGCCTTCCGCGTCGCGACGATCCGTTCGGCCACCCGCTTGATGCGCTCTGCGGTGGCCACCGACGAACCGCCGTACTTCTGGACGACCAGACTCACTGTCCTGCCCACACCCTTCTGATTGTCCGGCGTACCCGCCGCAGCGGTGCCCCTGTGCGCGGAGCAGACAGGGCACTTTCTTCTCTCCACCGACCGAGGACCGCCCGGAGAAAGGCCGTGTTCAGATTACCTGTCAGGGTCTTGCGGATTTGCCAGCAGGAACATGACGGAAGATCCTCAGCCGCCCGGGGCCACGGCCGGAGAGCCTGTGCCCGAGGCGTCTTTCCAGGACAAGATCCACCTTTCCGAGGTTGATCAGGGGGCAAGCTCGCTGGTCTGGTGAGCATGACGGGCCGGGGGCGGGTCAACGGGGAACAAATTGGCGTCCGGGGGGGCCGGCCGGCCGGCGGACCACGGCCGGCGGATCACGGCCGAGGGCCGCGGCTGCACGGCTGGGTCAGGCCAGCGGAAGAGCCCTGGCGCCCAGCCCGATCAGCGAGCCGTTCAGCTTCCTCGAGCCGACGACGGCGACCGCACACTGCACGTAGGGAGCACCGGACCTTGCACTGACCACCTTGATCGACAGCGCGCCGCCCCTGGTCGGATCGGTCACCCTCATCACCGTGGCGGCCAGCTGCCGGCAGCCTGCGACCACCTGGTCCGGGTCGGCGGCCGAGACGATCGAGGTCCCGGAGTCAGAGGCCGACGCGACCAGTCCGTAGCCGAGTTGCTGCGTCGTGTGCGGTGACGTGCAGGCGGTCGGTGTCCCCCGTTGCACCACTGCGGTCGCCCAGCAGAGCCCGAACACGGACGGCAGGGTGTCCGCGGTCCAACTGGACTTCAGGCTGGTGGTGGCCGGGTAGGTCTGGTTCACCGCGGACAGGACGCAGGCCGTCCAGGTGCGGCCGGCCGCCCGGTCATGAGCATCCGGTCCGACCGAGACCGCGCTCACGTAGATGCTCTTGCTCCACTGGACGCCCCGGATCTCGGTGGTGGCCAGGGTGCCGAGGTAGCCCTCGACCTTGCTGCGGCAGCTCGGGTTCGCCGCGTCGTACTCGCCCAGGGTGCTCACCGTCGAGGTCGAAGTGGGCGTCACCGAGATGATCTCGCCGATCACCGCGCCGCGGCACGGCACGACGGTCGCCACCGGCAACGCACGGGCCGACCCCGCTCCGTCGGCGTTCGGGCTGTTGGACGGACCGGGCGCGGAGGTCGTCGGGGCGATTGCTCCGATGCACGAACCGACCGCCGGTGGGGCGGAGATGACTTCGGCCAGCGCCGCGCCCCGCACCTGCTTGCCCGCGATGTTCGGCACGACCAGGGCGGCGACGAGCGCAACGACCAGCAGCAGCAGTCCAGCAACCCGGCGATCCACCCGACCGAGGTTAACCCGGCATGCTGTGAACCGATCCGGACAGCGGCGGCATTCGGCCTCTCGCTAGGCTCCAGGAAAATCCTGCTCGCTCCGGAGTCGCCTTCATGATCAACACCGATGCGCTCGCCACCGGCTTCTCGGCCGTCCTTCCGGACTGGGTGCTCCCGCTCGTGCGGGGTTACGACGCGCCGATCTCGACCGCGGAGGAGCGGATGGCGCTCGTTCATGCGCTGGCCGACCGCAACCACGTAGCGGGCAACGGCGGCCCGTTCGCCGCGGTGGTGGCCGACCCGGTGACCGGCGAGATCATCTCGGTGGGCGTGAATGTGGTGCTCTCCAGCGGACTGTCCAGCGCGCATGCCGAGGTCACAGCCATCTCGCTGGCCCAGACGTCGCTCCGTTCCTGGGACCTCGCCACCGTCCGGCCGGGTCTGGAGCTCGTCGTCAACTGGCGTCCCTGTGCGATGTGTCTCGGGGCGGTGCTCTGGTCCGGTGTGCAGCGCCTGGTGGTGGCCGGCGACGGTCCGGAACTGGAGCGGCTGACCGGTTTCGACGAAGGTCCGGTGGTCCGGGACTGGGCCGAGCAACTCCGACTGCGAGGCATCGAGGTCGAGCAGGACGTGTTGCGGGACGGCGCCATCGCGACCTACACCTCCTACGGACAGAGCCGGGCGCTGGTCTACAACGCCCGTCGGGCGTGATGGCGATGGACACCGGCGCAGCCCAGGAGCAGCCCGTCCAGGAACAACCCGTCCAAGAGCAGCCCGTCCAGGAACACATCGTCGATTCCGGCGGTGTCGCCATCAACGTCGCGGTGGCCGGCGCCGGCCGACCGGTGTTGCTGCTGCACGGATTTCCGGATTCCTGGCACCTCTGGGAGAAGCAGATCCAGGCCCTGGCCGCCAACGGATACCGGGTGATCGCACCGGATCTGCGTGGCCACGGTTCGTCCGACCGACCGGAAGCCGTTGCGGCGTACCGGATGCCACTGCTGATCGGCGACGTCCTGGCGGTTCTCGCCCACTTCGGCATCGGACGGACCTCCGTCGTCGGCCACGACTGGGGCGCCGCCCTGGCCTGGAGCTTCACCTTCCGTCATCCGGAGATGGTGGAACGGCTGACGGTGCTGTCGGTGGGCCATCCCGGGGCGAGCATCGCCGCGGGTCTCACGCAGCGGCAACTCTCGTGGTACATGCTCTGGTTCCTGCACGTCGGCGTGGCCGAGGCGGTCCTGCCGGCAGATGACTGGGCGGCCTTCCGCCAATGGGCCTGGAACGGTGCCGCGCGAGGCGACGACCCCGAACTGGATCGGCAGATCGCCGATCTGTCCCGGCCGGGCGCACTGGTGGCCACGCTCAATCTGTACCGGGCCAACATCCGTCCCGAGACCTACTTCCTGCCGACGGCGCCGGTACTTCCCCGGGTGTCGTGCCCGGTGCTCGGCATCTGGTCCACCGGCGACCTGTTCCTCTCCCGGGAGCAGATGTCCGGCTCGGGCGGCTGGGTCGACGGACCCTGGCGATTCGCGGAAGTGTCTGGTGCGCACTGGATCCCGGCCCAGGCGCCGGCAGAACTGACGGCCCTCCTGCTGGACTTCCTGGCCTGACCTCCCGCCCCTGTCGCGCTGATCAACTTCGACGGCGCTCATCAACATGGCCCATTTGGGATGCGTGGGACGCAAGTCGACGACTTCATGAGCGCGAGGGTGGACGATGCGCGAGAATCACCAGCACGCTCGTCCCGAAGGATCGATGGGGAGATGGTGCTCATGCGCTCGGACCGACTCCCGCGCAGACGCCCGGGCCCGTGCGGATCCGGCTGGGCTGCGGCCGTTCTCCTGATCACGCTCGCAGCGACCGGGTGCGCCTCGGTCACCCCCGCGGCCTCCGGATATCAGGCGAAGGATCAGCAGCAGAGCGGAACCTGTGACGGGTTACCTGCTCCCGCGCCGGGGAGCCTGGGACTTCTGGACAGATCGGCCGACGTCGTGGGTGCCGTCATGTGCGCCTCAGAGCGGAGATATGTCCAGGGACAGGGGATCTGGAACTTCGTCGATCTGCTGCCGCTGCCTGCCGACCGGATCCCGGACCTGGTGTCGGGTCTCACCCAGGAGGACACTGCGGGCGATCCGAACGGAGCCTGCACCGCGATGTCGACCCTGGTTCCCGACTTTGTGCTGACCCTGGCCGACGGGTCGCGGATCCGGCCAGGAGTGCCGGGCGACGGATGCCATCCGAAGACGAACTCGCTCGCCGCGTTCGACGTCAAGCCGCCGATCGCACCCTCGAAATCGACGCGCACCCAACAGGTCTCCACCGAACTGGAGGTGACGACCGGGTGCGGCACGGGGGCCAAGAGTCCAGCGATCTGGATGGGCGGCGCGAATTCCCGGTCCTCGGGCTTTCCCGCGCTGCCGAAGTCCGCGGCGGTCAGCATCTGCCGCTACCACGGCACCGGTGATCAGCAGGGTGTGCTCGTGACGGCCGGCATCGACGCGTCGGACGCCGTCGAACCACTCCTGTCCGCCGTGGCGAAGGTGTCGGCGACCCCGCCGACGGGTTGCGCGCCGACCAACGATCCGATGCAGAGCCCCACCGTCGACTGGTTGCTGATCCAGCCGGCCCCGGCTCCTCCCTACACCGGCGACAGCCAGACCGCCACACCGCTGGCTCTCGTGGAACTCGGGGTTTGCCACCGGCTCGTCAGTCCCCAGCACGGCTTGGCGGGTTACTCGATTGCGACTGCAGCAGATCGGCTGGCAGTCCTGGCCAACCGCCCCGACAAGTGAGGGCCGCTGCGCGGTCCCCATCGTCCGGGGGTATCGTCCTTGCCGTGGCGTGCATCGCAGCGGCCGGCGTTCGCGCCGTGAGCCTGCTCCTTAGCGGCCGCGACGGAGCCTGATCCCAGACTGGCTCCTCCGTCGCGGGATTTCGTGCTGCTGGTCGAACCCCTCCCCCCGGACCGCTGAAGTCGTGTCCGGGACCCCTGAAAAGGATCCGTCATGAGCACACCCCCCGTTTCCCGGCTGAGCACGCCCGCCAGCGAGGTCCCCACCGACCAGCACGCCTACAACCGCCAGCGCGGCAGTCAGATGCCGTTCGCCAGGTACACCCCGTTCGCTCCCATCGACCTGCCGGACCGCACCTGGCCCGCCACGGTGATCCAGCGGGCACCGCTGTGGTGCGCGGTGGATCTGCGCGACGGCAACCAGGCCCTGATCGATCCGATGACGCCGGCCCGCAAGCGCCGGATGTTCGACCTGCTGGTGGCCATGGGCTACAAGGAGATCGAGGTGGGGTTCCCGGCCGCCTCGCAGACCGACTTCGACTTCGTCCGCGAGATCATCGAGCAGGACGCCATTCCCGAGGACGTCCGGATCCAGGTGCTGACGCAGGCCCGCCCCGAGCTCATCGCCCGTACCTACCAGGCCGTCGAGGGTGCCCACTCGGCGATCGTCCATCTGTACAACTCGACCTCGACCCTGCAGCGCCGGGTGGTGTTCGGCCAGGATCGGGCCGGCATCACCCGGATCGCCACCGACGGCGCCGAGGAGGTCGCCCGGTGGGCGGAGAAGTACCCGGACACCAACTGGCGCTTCGAGTACTCCCCGGAGTCCTACACCGGCACCGAACTGGAGTACGCGGTCGAGGTCTGCAACTCGGTGTCGGCCATCTGGCAGCCGACGCCGGACCGCCCGATGATCGTCAACCTGCCGGCCACCGTCGAGATGGCCACCCCCAACGTCTATGCCGACTCGATCGAGTGGATGCACCGCAACCTGGCCCGCCGGGACTCGCTGGTGCTGAGTCTGCACCCGCACAACGACCGCGGGACCGCGGTGGCCGCCGCCGAACTGGGCTACATGGCCGGCGCCGACCGCATCGAGGGTTGCCTGTTCGGCAACGGGGAGCGCACCGGCAATGTCTGCCTGGTCACCCTTGGCCTGAACATCTTCAGCCAGGGGGTGGATCCGCAGATCGACTTCTCCGACATCGACGAGATCCGCCGCACCGTCGAGTACTGCAACCAGCTGGTCGTTCCCGAGCGGCACCCCTACGGCGGCGACCTGGTCTACACCGCGTTCTCCGGATCCCACCAGGACGCGATCAAGAAGGGTTTCGACCACCTGAACCGCGACGCGATGGCGGCCGGTGTGCCGGTGGAGAAGGCGACCTGGCAGGTCCCATACCTGCCGATCGACCCGAAGGACGTCGGCCGCTCGTACGAGGCCGTCATCCGGGTCAACTCCCAGTCCGGCAAGGGCGGGGTCGCCTACATCATGAAGACCGAGCACGGCCTGGATCTGCCTCGTCGTCTGCAGATCGAGTTCTCCCGAGTGGTCCAGTCGCACACCGAGTCCGAGGGCGGCGAGGTCAATGCCCGGGCGATGTGGAAGTACTTCGCCGACGAGTACCTGGAGCGCACGACGCCCGTCGAGTTCATCCGCGCCCGGATCGAGACACCGGAGGACGCACCCGACGACGTCGACACGCTGGCCGCCAGGGTCGTCATCGACGGGGACGAGCAGGTGCTGCGCGCGCAGGGCAACGGCCCGGTCGCCGCGTTCTGCAACATCCTGAGCGACGCCGGCCACGACGTCCGGGTCCTGGACTACGTGGAGCACGCCCTCTCGGCCGGCGGCGACGCCCGGGCGGCCGCCTACCTCGAGTGCGCGATCGACGGCAAGGTCATGTGGGGCGTCGGGATCGACTCGTCCATCACCCGCGCCTCGCTCAAGGCGATCGTCTCGGCCGTCAACCGCTCCGCCGCCGCCCAGGCCGAGGACGACGACCAGCGCTGACCCCGGCGTGGATCAACTTCGCAGGCATGGACGAAAGTGACGACTTCTGTCCCTCCAGTCCCAAATCCACCAAGTTGATCCATGCAACCGGTACCGGCTCGATGGTCATCCCGGTGAGTGTGCGCTCAGCAGGCGAATTCGACTGCTGAGCGCACACTCACCATTGTGATGAAGAAGATGGACACCGCCGAACGCCGGCGCCGGCTGCAGATCAGGCACCGGCTGACGTCCGACCGGCGAAGCAATGACGTCGCAACCGTCGCCGACTCGGTCGTGGCGCTGCACGCCACCGACCCTGCGACGGTCTACCTGTCGGCCTGGGCCCGGATGACGACCGGCGGCCAACCAGCGATCGCTGACGCGATCTACAGGCAGAAGCGGCTCGTCCGGATGATGGGAATGCGCCCGACGATGTTCGTCGTGGCCACCGATCTGGCGCCGGTCGTACACGCTTCATCGTCATTGGGAGTGGCTGTCACGCAACGCAAACGGCTACTGACCCACCTCGAGCAGGCCGACATCACCGAGGACGCGGAACGGTGGCTTGACGAGGTTTCCGCATCGACGGTGGCCGCGCTGACGCGCCGGGGCCGCGCCGGCGCCACCGAACTGGTCGCCGACGAGCCCCGCCTGAACGCCACCCTGGAACTGACCCCTGACAAGGCCTACGCCGCGCCCCAGAAGGTGACCAGCCGGGTCCTGACGATTCTCGCACTGGAAGGCAGGATCGTCCGCGGTGCTCCCCAGGGCGGCTGGACCTCCAACCGCAACGAATGGTGGCCCGCGGCCGGCTGGATGCCAGGCGGCTTCGGCGACCTCGACCCGGCACAGGCCAGGATGGAGTTGGTCCGTCGCTGGCTCGCCGCCTTCGGACCCGCGCCGATCGCGGATCTGACCTGGTGGACCGGCTGGACCCTGGGGCAGGTCCGCACCGCTCTCAAGTCCATCGCCACCGTCGAGGTCGAGTTGGACGGGACGACGGGGCTCGTGCTGGCCGACGATCTGGACCGGACCGCGGAACCCGAACCGGCCGCTGCGCTGCTCCCCGCCCTCGACCCCACGCCGATGGGCTGGGTCCAGCGGGACTGGTTCCTCGGCGATCATCGGGAGCGATTGTTCGACCGCACCGGCAATATCGGCCCGACCATTCTCTGGCAGGGACGCGTAGTCGGCGGGTGGGCGCAGCGGGCCGACGGCGAGATCCGTCTGGAGCTCTTGGAGGACATCGGCTCCGACGGCCGGGATGCCGTGGAAGCCCGCAGCCAGGAACTCGCGACCTGGCTCGGAGCACTCCGCTTCATCCCGCGCTTCCGGACGCCGCTGGAGAAGGAACTGAGCACGGTTCAGCGGTAGAGGCCGGCCGTTCCGAAGAAGTCGTCGAGGGCGGCGATGTCGTGCCGGTAGTGGGCGTTCTGGGTCGGTGTCTGATCGGCGTCCGGCAGTGAGATCAGCTGCCGAAGCGTGCTGATCTCGCTGGCGTACTCGGCGCCGTCCAGTTGGAGCGAGGCCACCGCCCGACCCCAGTAGAGCCCCTGGCGGGCCGACGACGCGCCGGCTCCCTGGATCCAGGCCAGCTGGGCGGCGGCGAACGGACGTTGCGAGTCGTCCCGGCGACGGTGGGGTGGACCTGGAGATTGCAGACACCGACGGAGGCCGGAAAATGAACTGTGTCCGAGGTATTCGCCGGGGTGGTGGCCACGGATCTGGAGAACGCGCAGGCGCCGCCCGTCGCCGTATTGAAGTTCGTCCATTCGACGACCGCGGAGGCGTAGCCGCCGGGGGCGACGGCCACCGGGGACACCGCGGGAGCGCCGCCGGCAAAACCGTGCAGCGTGCGACGGGCGTGGGCCAGAACTTGTCCGGAGGCGTTGACCGCGTCCAGCCCGGGATAGCCGTAGAGCGTGCAGGTGCCCCGGCCGACGTTGCGGTACAGCAGCACGAACGAGTCGTGTCCGGTGGCGCCGTCCAGAGGGGTGTGGGTGACCGCCAGCGAACTGTTCCCGCACCCTGGCGGGGTTGCTGACGCGCCGGCGGGCGCGGCCGTGGCCATCAGCCCTGCAACGGCAACAGCGCCGGAGGCCGCGAGGACCGTCATTCGAGAAAGCAGTGTGTTCATCGTTTCTCCCGTTCGGGACCGTCATGGTGAGGTCAGTTGCAGGAGACCGCAGGAGCACGCCTGATACCGCTCGTCAGGCCATTTCGCCGACCAGCGTCACCGCCGGCGACGGCGCCGGTGGCGCCACGACCCGGCGGCCGGCCGTCGCAGGTGATCCCGTTCGGGAGTTCCCAGGGCGCCGACGTGTCGTCCAGCACGCGGAAAACGGGCGACTCGCTGACGCCGGCCTGTTTCGCGCGCCCTGCAAGATTCTTCGCCATCGGGCCGACATTCGGCAGCAGCGGCAAGATCAGGCCGGCTCAGCCGGCGATTCGCCGAGGCTCAGAGCTCGCCGGTCAGGAATTGAGCCCGGCCCATGCCGAAAGACCAGTCGGCGGGGGTGTTCTCCGTCATGGACACGATGAGATCCTCCGGCCGGACGCCACATCGGGCTTCCAATCGCTCGGACAGCGCTGCGTAGGCGGCCTGCTTCTGCTCCGCATCGCGACCCTGCTCGAAGATCTGCAGCACGACCACGCCGTCACTGCGCTCGATGCCGAGACCGGTGTCCTGCACGATGATCTGGCCGACCGGATGCTCGGTGATGATCTGGTAGCGATCACGCGCCGGCGCGGCGAAGACGTCGAGCATCGCTTCCTGCACGACGTCGGCGATCCGGCGCAACTGCTCTGCCGTTCGTCCTTCTTGGACGTCGATCCGAACGAGCGGCATTTCGGGGCCCTTCTGTTCCTCGGCAGCGCGTGGGGTCGATCAGGCCGTCAGGCGGGCCTTGGCCGCCTTCAGGGTCGGCCCGTGACGGAAACGCTCCGGTACCGCGAGCGCTCCGCTGCGAAGCGTACGCAGTGCCGCGGTCGAGGTGATGTCCGTCAAACCCAGCACCGGCATCCGGTACATCCGTCTGGCCCAGCCCGGGAGCAGACCGAAGGACAGCGCCGCGAGCCCACCCCACGCCGGCCGGGCCGGCGTCAGCAGCTGCACCCAGCCCGGCATCGGCGGTGTCACGAGGCCACGCGCCCCTCGGCGGGCCGCCTTCGTCAGCTTCAACTCGGGTCTGACCTGGAGGAAGTACTCGGCCAGCTCCGCCCTGGTCGCCGGCACGCCAGAGGCCTGCAGCCCGACCAGCTCGGCTGATCTGATCTGTTCTGCCACATAGGCATCCGCCTCGACGTCGGTCAGCTCGAGACCGCCGCGCACTGCCGTCGAGAGCAGGGAATCGACCTCGCAGCAATGAACCCACAGCAGTAGATCGGGACGATCGAGCCGGAATTCCTCGCCGTTGAACGGATCGGTGCCGCGAAGTTTGCGGTGGATCCCCCGCACCCGGGCGGCCGCCCGCAGCGCCTCGACCTCGGTGCCGTAGGTGATCGTCGCGATGTACTGCGAGGTCCTGGTCAGGCGACCCCACGGGTCCGCATCGAAGCCGCCGTTCTGTTCGACCGCTGCCATCGCCTGTGGGTGGAGCGCCTGCAGCAGCAGACCCCGCAGACCACCCACGGCGTAGGTGGGATCTGCGTGCACCCGCCAGGTGACGCTGTCCGGGCCGAAGACTCCTCGATCTTGATCCATATCCGACGGTACGTCGCGCCGCCGGGGTGCGGGCGGACGGAGCTACGCAGTCGGGCCCGGCAGCATCGATCCGGACTCCGACCCTGGGGCGACGGCCCCTAGGATCACGACATGGACCCGATCGCGGCGCTGCGACGCATCGCCTTTCTGCTGGAGCGCGGGCAGGCGCCCACCTACCGGGTCAAGGCCTTCCGGACGGCGGCGTCGGCGTTGGCCGCCCTCCCCGGTGGGGAGATCGAAAAGCGTTCGGTGGCAGGCACTCTGACCAAGCTCAACGGCATCGGACCGAAAACCGGACTCGTCGTCGAGCAGGCTCTGGCCGGGGTCACACCGGGCTACCTGATCGACCTGGAGAAGGACGTCGCGCCCCTGGCCGTCGGGGGTGAGGATCTGCGCGCCGCTCTCCGCGGTGACCTGCACACCCACAGCGAGTGGAGCGACGGCGGCAGCCCGATCGAAGAGATGACGATCACCGGACAGCGGATCGGCCACGAGTACATGGTGCTCACCGACCACTCCCCTCGCCTGACGGTGGCCAACGGCCTGACGGTGGAGCGGCTCGAGAAACAACTGCAGGTCGTCGCGGCCGTCAACGGGGCGCTCCCCGACTTCACCCTGCTGTCCGGCATCGAGTGCGATATCAACGAGGACGGGACCCTGGACCAGACCGACGAGATGCTCGGCAGGCTGGACGTTGTGGTGGCTTCCGTGCATTCCAAGCTGCGCTCCGGGCCCAAGGAGATGACGGCCAGGATGCTGTCGGCGGTGCGCAGTCCGCACACCAACGTTCTCGGGCACTGCACCGGCCGGATGGTGGCCGCCGGGCCGACCCGCGGCCGTCCGACGTCTCGCCCCGAGAGCTCCTTCGATGCGCAGATCATCTTCGACGCGTGTGCCGAGAACGGGGTCGCCGTCGAGATCAACTCACGTCCGGAGCGCCTGGACCCGCCGAAGCGGTTGATCGACCTTGCTCTTCGGGCAGGCTGCCTGTTCAGCATCGACACCGACGCCCATGCTCCGGGGCAGTTGGACTGGCAGATCCTGGGCTGTGCTCGAGCAGCCGAGGTCGGCGTCCCGGCGGACCGGATCGTCAACACCTGGCCGCTCGAACGCCTGATGAAGTGGGCAAGAACTCACGTCGACGCGTGACATAGCCGACCGGTAGACGGTTTTCGGCGGTTTTCGGCCGGTGAGCGTTTTTCGGCCGTGATCGGCGAACGGGAACTCGGTGTTCAGCAGGCTCTACCCGGAGACCTGAGCCCGGACCTGCCGCCGTGTCAGGTGGTCAGCAGTTCGCGATCGGGCGTGACCACGGCCGGCACCAGATCGCTGGTGCCGCTCTGGCCGGCGACCTGTTCCGCCTCGAGTGCCGTCGCCAGGGCGATCGAACGACGGAGCGAGCGGAGTACCAGCAGGGCCACGGCGAAGGCGCCGATCGCGCACCCGGAAGTGACCCAGTAGGCGTCCGAAGCGCCCCGCGCATCGATGATGAGGCCGGCCAGCGGGGTCGCCGTGGCGATGCCGACGGCCATCCCCGACCCGGTCCAGGACATCGTCTCGGTCAACCGGTGCGCCGGGACGATCCGCTCGACCAGGCTCATACCCGAGATCAGAGCGGGCGAACACGCCACACCGGCCAGCATCAGACCACCACCGACGAACCACACGTTCGGCAGGAACGGCATCGGTAGCGTCACCACCGCGAGCAGGGCGATGGAGACTCCGAACTGCTTCAGCAGGGACGACCTGATGTTGGCGACGCCGAAGACCAGGCCGGCCAGCAGCGAGCCGAATGCGTAGAGGGCGAGCAGCAGGCCGGCGATCCCCGAATGACCTGCTTCCTTCGCGAAGGCGACCGTCGTCACCTCGAAGGCACCGAAGATGCCGCCCATCAGAGCGAAGATCGCGGTGATGCCGGCGACACCGGGCAGCAGGATGGCCGGCTTGTCGCCGCGCACCCTCTTGCGGCCGGACGGTGCCGGCTCGGTGCTCGTCTGGGTGAGCAGCAGCAGCGTGCCGATGATCAGCAATGTGGTGGCCAGGATCAGAGCCGCCGCCGGGAACACCTGCAGCGCAATGACAGTGGCCAGCGGCGGACCGATGATGAACACTGCCTCGTCGATCAGCGACTCCCACGCGAAAGCCGTGCGCAGGGCCGGGTCGCCGGAGAGCATCGTCGACCAGCGGGTGCGGACGAGCGGGCCGATGATCGGCTGCGACGCGCCGGCCAGGAACGCCAGCACGAAGATCGGCCACGTCATCTCGGTGTACACCGCGACGGCGATCATCGCGGCGATGGCCGGAACGTGCAGCATGAGCTGCTTGGGGACCACCCGGCGCTGACCCCGGACGTCGATCAAGCGGGAGATCTGCGGGCTGATGGCGGCGGCGGACAGGGCATAGATGGACGAGACGGTGCCGGCGACCGCGAACGAGCCGCGTTCGGCCGACAGCAGCATGACGGCGCCGAGGCCCGCCATGGACATCTGCATGCGAGCGAGCATCCCGGCCGCCGAGAAGCGGGCGGCACCGGGGCGCCGCAGGACCTGGAGGTACGGGCCGAACACTGGAACACACTCCTCTACTGGGCGCGGATGTGTTGATCTGCGCCTGACATGGCCGAAACAGGTTGTTTACCGTCCAGCCGGTACAGTCTATCTCATGGCCACCGACACCCGCCAGCGAATATTGCGCGCCCTCCGCGACATCCTCGCCAGGAGCGGCAACGCCTCGGTGACCCTGGAGGCGGTCGCGGTCGAAGCCGGAGTCTCCAAGGGCGGCCTGCTCTATCACTTCCCGTCCAAGTCGGAGATGTACCTCGGACTGCTGGCCGACGTGCGGGATTCGGTGACCGCCGACATGGCCGACGCCGTCCAGCGATCCGGCGCAGCCCGAGGCTTCCTCGAGTACTCGGAACCGACCGAGGACGACGAGCCCGGCTTCTTCACCTCGCTGATCGCCGCCGTCCGCACCGGACAGAACGCCGACAGCGAGGAGAACGACGCCAGAGCCGCCACCTTGTTGGCGGACATCTTCCGCGCCTGGGAGGAACCGATGCGCGCGGCCGTCGCCGACCCCGTACGGGCCGAGAACATCCGCCTCGTCGGCTTCGGCCTCTACTTCGCCGCTCTCACCGGCCTGCCCCCCGTCGACCCGGCCGTCCTGGCCGCGTTGTTCGACCGCCTCGTCCCCCGCTCCTGACCCCTTGCGCCTTCGGCCCTCCCGGCCGGCGACCGACGCCGGAAATCCGCCTGACGGCCGCCCGCGCAGCCCCGGAGACGGCGGTCTTGCGCCGGACCCGGGGCGGGGCCACGATGGCAGCGAACACCACCTGCCCGACCACCGAGGAATCCCCATGACGCCGATCGGCAATGGCACCAAGGAAGACCCGTGGCAGCTCAGTACGCCACCGGGGACCTCCGACTACGCGATGTACCGCGACGAGGCGAACGATCCTCCGCGGCTGGTGTGCGTCGTCGGATCCACGACGCTCTACTACGACCTGCGGTGCCTCGAGGATCTGCATGCCATGCTCAAGAGCGTCGGCGATTGGATACCGCTCGGCAGCGCGGAGGAGAACAAGCCCGCCAAGGACGGCACGATCGAGGCCTGGGGGCGGTCCAGGACGAATCCGATCGGCGGCTGGTACGGATTGCGCAAGGGCTACCGCGGCCGTTTCGGCATGTACCTTCCGCCGCTGATGGAGGCCCTGGGCCTGGCCGAACTGGAACATCAGCCCCGCAACAACCGAATGCGCGCACTGTAGAACGCATTGCGAGCCGGACACCGTCGTGTCACTCTGTCAGTTGTAGCATCCGCAGGCCCGGGGCACCGACGCCCCGGTCTGGGGTGCCGGAGAGGATTCCGTGATGGTTGCGCCCGGCAAGGAGCGAGTAGCGCAGGACGAGCACGGTGAATTCGCGCGGTTGCCCGACGGCAGACCGGTGGTCCGCATCGCGGACGTCCTGCGGGCCAACGCCGCCGCCACCCCCGATGCACCGGCGATCATCGAGGCCGACTCCGTCACCAGCTTCGCCGCGCTCGACCGGCTGGCCAACCGTGTCGCGAACGCGCTGGCCCGGGATGGCGTCCGGCCCGGCGATCGGGTGGCGTTTCTCGGGTCCAATTCCCCGGCCTTCCTGGCGGTGCTGTACGGGGCCGCCAAGATGGGTGCGATCCCCACCGCCCTCAACAACCGGCTCGCGCCGGCCGAGATCTCCCACATCCTGGCCGACGCGCAACCTTCGGTCGTGGTGATGGGTGCCGGCGACGATCAACACCTGCCGGCGGCGGCGACCACGGTCGGTCTGCTCAGGCTCGTCACCGGTGGTGACGCCTCCGAGCAGACCGGCGCAACCGCCTGGGCGGACTGGCTTCTCGACGTCGCCACCACGGACCCGGGCGTCCGGCAGGACGTCGACGACACCGCCGTCATCTTCTACACCTCCGGTACCACCGGGCCGGCCAAGGGAATCGAGTTGACCGGCCGGAACATCGGCATCGCACTCTCGCCACTGCAGCAAACCATCAAGCTCGACCGGAGCTCCGTCGCGACGGCTCCGATCCCGTTCTTCCACATCGCCGGGATCGGGCTCGCGCTGGTCGCGACTCTGAACGGGTCGGCGCTGCTCCTGGAGAGCGCCGCGTCCCTGCCGGACCTCGTCGAGCTCTGGCAACGGCATCGGGTCTCCCACGCCGTGGTGGTCCCCGCGGTGCTGCAGGTCCTGATCAACGTGCCGGGAGTGGCCGGGGCGGACTTCTCCGCGTTGAAGTACCTGATCTACGGCGCAGCCCCGATTCCCGTCCCGGTGCTGACGAGGGCGACCGAGATCTTCGGCTGCTCGTTCGTGCAGAGCTACGGCCTCACCGAATCCACCGGCGGGATCACCATTCTCACGCCGCAGGACCATCGGCCGGCGCCGGGGCTGGAGAAGCGACTCCAGTCCGTCGGGCGCCCGCTGCCGGGCAGCCAGGTCCGGATCGTCGACCCGGTGACCATGGAAGAACTGCCCGCCGGGCAACGCGGCGAGGTACTGATCGGCGGCGATCTGGTGATGAAGGGCTACTGGCGCCGGCCGGAGGCCACTCTCGCCACGATCCTGCCGGGCGGATGGTTGCGGACCGGCGACGGCGGATCCCTCGACGCGGACGGGTATCTGTTCCTGCACGACCGGATCAAGGACATGATCGTCTCCGGCGCGGAGAACATCTACCCCGCCGAGGTCGAGAGCGTGCTGTCCGGCCATCCCGACGTCGCCGAGATCGCGGTCGTCGGCGTCCCGTCGCAGCGCTGGGGGGAGTCGCCGTTCGCCATCGCGGTGGCCAGGACCGGCTCCGAACCGTCAGCACAGGAGATCATCACCTGGGCCCGAGAACGACTGGCCCACTTCAAATGTCCGGTGGGCGTCCGATTCGTCGACGCGCTGCCACGCACGGCCAGTGGCAAGATCCGCAAGGCCGACCTGCGCCGCCAGCTGGCCGCTACGCCGCCGGCCTGACCCGAGCGGGCACCGGTCCGGCCGACCTGGTGGATGATGAGGCCATGCACGACATCCCCATCACCGGCGACATGATCCGGCTCGGCCAACTGCTGAAGTTGGCCGGCGCGGTGGATACCGGCGCCGATGTCCGTCCGCTCCTCGAGGACGGTCTGGTGACCGTCAACGACGAGGTGGAGACGCGCCGCGGCCGCCAGTTGCACCGCGGCGACGTGATCACCCTGGAAGGCATCAGCGTCCAGATCGTGTGACCGCTTCACACGCACCAGAACCCAAGCCCGACCGCGGAGGGGCGGCCACGATCGGGCTTAGGCCCGTCAGTCGGTCAGGCGGTCAACCGGGGGTAGTCGGTGTAGCCGTCGGCGCCACCGCTGTAGAACGTGCTCGCGTCGGGCTCGTTCTCCGGGTGGCCACCGGCCCAGCGCTCGACCAGGTCGGGGTTGGCGATCGCCGGTCGGCCCACGGCCACCACGTCGGCGAGCCCCTGACCGACGAGGTGGTGCGCCTCCTGACGGGTGGTCATGGCCTGGAACCCGGTGTTCACCATCATCGGGCCACCGAATGCTGCAGCCAGGCTCCGGACGAGCTCGGACTCCGGTTCACGGTGCAGCACGCTCAGGTAGGCCAGACCCAGCGGGGCCAGCCCTTCCACGAGCGCACCGTAGGTCGCCGCCACATCCGCAGCGTCGGTCTCGGCGACGTCCTGGATGTTGTGGGCCGGGGAGATGCGGATGCCGACGCGACCGGCACCGACCTCGGCGGCCACCGCAGCCGTCACCTCCAGCACGAACCGGGCCCGCTCGGCAGGACTGCCGCCGTAGCCGTCCGTGCGCTGGTTCGACGCCGGGGACAGGAACTCGTGCAGCAGGTAGCCGTTCGCAGAGTGGATCTCCACGCCGTCCAGGCCGGCGTCGACCGCCCGACGGGCTGCGTCGACGAACTCCTGCCTGACGGTGGACAGCTCGGCCGTGGTCAAGGCGTGCGGCACCGGGTAGGGCTTGCTGCCATTCGGGGTATGGACTTCGCCGTCGATGGCGATGGCGCTGGGGGCCACGATCCGGTCGGTTCCGGTGACCTCGGGGTGGGAGACGCGGCCGGCGTTCATCAGCTGCATCACCAGGACGCCGCCGCGGTCGTGCACCGCACGGGCGACCCTTGCCCAGCCGGCGGCCTGCTCGGCGGTGACGATACCCGGCTGGCCCGGGTACCCGCGTGACTCGGCGCTGGGGTAGGTGCCCTCGGTGACCAGCAGTCCCAGACCGGCGCGCTGGGCATAGTGCTCGGCGACCAGCTCGCCCGGGACGCCGTCCGCGCCCGACCGCATCCGGGTGAGAGGGGCCATCGCGATCCGGTTGCGCAGGTTCAACGAGCCGAGGGTGACGGGAGAGAACAGATCCATGGGAATGTCCAAGCGTGTGTAGGAGCGCGGGCAGTCGGGCGTCCTGCGCCCGACCTGTGACACAGCGGTCCGGCGCCGTGGGCTATTCCGGCAGACGTGGTGGCGTAGGGCACACGAGGCCGAGTCGGGTCCGCTCGGCCAGGCGCGGCCCGTAGGTCATCGTCGTTCCAGGAGAACTGCCACCTCGACGTGCGCGGTCTGGGGGAACATGTCGAAAAGCCGGGCCTCGACCGCCCGCAGCGACGGCATCCGGCCCAGGTCGGCGGCGAGGGTCGCCGGGTTGCAGCTGGAGTAGATGACGTGCCGGGCAGCGCCGGAGTCGATCCGGTCGGCGAGGGTTGCGCCGAGCCCACGGCGCGGCGGGTTGACGATCACCAGATCGGCGTCCGACCGCCCGGTCACGGCGTCATCGGTGTCGAAGGTGAAGCGATCCGGGTCCGGGAGGTCGGCGGCGCTACGTCTGGCGCCGGACACTGCGTCCGCGGATACCTCGACACCGTGGACGCTGCGGACGGATGCGGGCGCGCAGTGCAGGGCGAAACCTCCTACGCCGCAATAGAGGTCGAGGACCGAGTCGGGCACGATCCGGGCGGCCCAGGCGGCGGCCTGCCGATAGAGGCCCGCGGCGACTGCGGTGTTGGTCTGGAAGAACGACTGCGGCCCCAGGTACAGGTTGACGTCCCCGAGACGCATGAGCAATGTGCTCTGCTCGGTGAGCACGATCTCCTGATCGCCTTCGATCACCGCCTTGTGTTCCGGATGCAGATTCACCGACGCGACCGCGAGCTGGGGGAGCACGGACTGCAGCTCGGGCAGTCGGCGCCGGATGTCGTGCAGTCGGTCGAGCGACCGCAGGACGAACCGGACGAGCAACTCGCCCTGCGGTGACGCCGTGACGATCAGGTACTTGATGTCGCCGGCCCGGCGGTTGACGTCATAGGGCACCAATCCGGTCCGGGCGATGAACTCGACCAGCGGGGGGAACGCGTCGACCAACGCCGGCTCGCAGATCCCGCACCGGCGCAGGTCGATGCCCTCGCGGTGCTCGTCCAGGATCCCGATCGACGGATTCTTCCCGTCACCGCCGACCACCCACTTCGCCTTGTTGCGATAACCGGACTCTGCGCTGGCGAACGGCGCCGCCCAATCTACGTCCGGGGCGACGGGCCGCAGCGCCCGGGCCGCCAGGGACTGCTTGTCGGCCAGCTGCCGGTGGTACGGCACACCCATGAGTGAACACGAACGGCATCGACCGGCGCTGAAGTAGTCGCACTGCACCGCACCACCATAGGGCGGCGCCGGTTCGCCTCCTGACGATCGATCGGTTGGCTATCGTCCAATTATGTCCGTTTGGCCCGGTTTAAGCATCCGCTCGATGCAGGGTGGGCGACGCAGAAAAGAGGTGGCAGGCCACCGACGCGGGACTCGGGCCGGTGACGGCCGCGATCGGCAGCAGCACCGGGCGCTGCGACTCGGCGAACTGGAGTTGCACTCCCCCCGCAGCCTGGCTGATGGAGACCAGGCCGGTGAAGAACGGCTCGTCCGGCTTCTCCCGGCGGATGGCCTCGAGGACGGCGAGCACCTCAGCGGGCTTGGACGTCCGCAGGAGCGCCTTCCCGTCGGTGGTCACCAACGCCCCCGGATCGGGAAACAGCGCCGACTCCCGCTCGTAGACAGCGATGTCCACCGTGGTCCACCGCTCCTCCAGGACCACCTTGAGATCCCTTGCCTCCCAGCCACAGGACCCGAAAGCCCTGGGGCAGCGAGGATGGAACGGGCAGCCCTGCGGCGGCCTTGCCGCGTCCGGGATCTCGCCACGCGGCAGTTCTGCAGGCGGACCCCCGACCACCGAGACGTCCGGGATGGCCCTCAGCAACGCCTGCGTGTAGGGGTGTCGGGGGTTGGCGAAGATCTCGGCCACCGGCCCGATCTCGACGATCTTCCCCAGATACATGATGGCCACCCGGTCGCAGAAGAATCGGGCGCTGGCCAGGTCGTGGGTGATGTAGATGAACGAGATGCCCAGATTGGTGCGCAGCTCGCCCATCAACGAGAGGATCTTCGCCCGCACGCTCATGTCGAGCATCGAGATGGGCTCGTCGGCGACCAGCACCTCCGGACCGAGGGCGATCGCCCGCGCGATCACCGCGCGCTGCTTCTGACCGCCCGAGAGCTCCGCCGGATACTTCGGCGCGAAGCGTTCCACCGGCGCCAGTCCCACCCGCTCCAGCGCCGAGGACACCTGCCCGTGACGCTGGGCCGTCGGCACCCCGTGGATGCGGAGTGCATCAGAGATGGCCTGCTCCACCGTCATCGACGGATTCAGCGCCGCGTGCGGATCCTGGAAGATCATCTGCAGCTTGGCCCGGAGCGGGCGCATCTCACGTTCCTTCAGACCACCGATCTCCCGGCCGCGGTACTTGATGCTGCCGCCGGTGACGGGGGCCAGACCGAGCACCGCACGACCCAGCGTCGACTTGCCGGAGCCTGATTCACCCACCAGACCGACGACCTCGCCAGGCATCACGTCCAGGCTCACACCGTCCAGGGCGCGGACCGAACCCGACGACCGGCCGACCAGGCGGCCGAGAGCCGAGCCACGGAGAGCGAAATGCACCGACAGGTCGGTGAGCGAGAGGATGGGGGTCTGCGTCCCCACCGAATCGCTCGATTCCGTTGAGTGCGCTGCTGCGTCAGGCCTCATCGGCGACCAGCACCTCCTCCCGCGCCAGGGGCGCTCTGTCGGCGTCAGACAGCGATTCGGACTGCAGCAGATGGCATTCCACTTCCCGCCCATCCGGAAAGTCGGTCACCGGCGGGATCTGGGTGGCGCAGATCGCCATCGCATGGGCGCAGCGCGGATGGAACCGGCAGCCCGGTGGCGGATCGCCCAGGTCCGGAGGCGCACCAGGAATCGTCCGCAACTCGGTGGTGGTCAGTGAGATGGTGGCCCCCAGGAGCTCCCGGGTGTACGGGTGCTGTGGATCGGCGAACACCTCGGCCACCGTGCCCTGCTCGACGATCCGTCCCGCGTACATCACGGCGACCCGGTCGCAGGCCTGCCCCACGATGCCGAGATTGTGCGTGATCAGCAGCATGGCCGGCGAGAACGTCGTCCGGATCTGGCTCAGGATCTTGATGATCTGCGCCTCGACCAGCACATCCAGGGCCGTGGTGGGCTCATCGGCCACCACGAAGGCCGGGCGCAGCGCCAGCGCCAGCGCAATCATGATGCGCTGCCGCATGCCGCCGGAGAACTCGTGCGGATAGTTCTTGTACCGCGACGGCGGGATGCCGAGGGACCGAAGGGTTTCCAGCGCCCGCAGGTCGGCGTCACTGCGAGAAATCTTCTCGTGCGCACGGATCGCCTCCCGGAAGTGGTCGCTGATCCGCATCAGCGGGTCCAGCCTGGTCATCGGCTCCTGGAAGATCATCCCGAGCCCGGCACCGCGGAGCGACGGCCAGTTCTTCGTCGGCAGCTCCACCAGGTTCCGCCCACCGAACGTGATCCGGCCGTCCATGGCAGCACCCGCAGGCGTCAGCCCCAGCAGCCCGCGCCCCAGAGTCGATTTGCCGCAACCGCTCTCACCCACCAACCCGAGCACCTCGCCGCGCTCGAGGCTGAACGTCACGCCGTCGACGGCCTTGATCGGGCCACCCGCCCCGGCGTACCAGACGCGCAGATCCTCGACGTCCAGCACCGCGTCGGTCATCGACGTCTTCGGCAGCAACGGAGTTCTCGCCATCAGCGGGTCCCCCCGATCGTGCCCTGGCCGTACGGCCGGTCCATGGATCCGTCGGCCGATCCACCGGGTTGTTCCGTGCCGTCGAAGGCATCGGCGCTGTCGTCACGAGGGAGCGCTTCGGCCCCCAGAGCGCTCCGGTGCTTTCGACGGAGACGTCCCGGCATCACCACCTGGGGCAGCCGGCGCGCCCGCAGCAGCGGGTTCAGCACGTCGTTGAGGCTCTCGCCGATCAGCGACAGACCCAACACCAGCAGCACGATGGCCAGGCCGGGAAATACTGCGGTCCACCAGATGTGGGAGGCGAAGTCGGATCGGGCCTTGTTCAGTTGGTAGCCCCACTCGGCTGCGGACGACGGCTCGATGCCGAACCCGAGGAAGCCGAGACCGGCAAGCGTCAGGATCGCGTCGGCAGCGTTGACGGTGGCGATGATCGGGACCGACTGCACCACGTTGCCGAACAGATAGCGCCGCATGATCGTCCACGGCGAGGCGCCGACCGCGCGGGCTGCCTCGACGTAGGGCTCCTGCTTGGCCGAGATGGTCGCGTTCCGCACCACGCGGAAGTACTGCGGGATGTAGATCACGGTGATCGAGATCGAGGCGGCGAGGATGCCGCCGCCCTCGCCGGAACTCCCGCCCACCAGGGCGATGGACACCACGATGGCCAACAGCAGCGACGGGAAGGCGAACAGCGCGTCGGTGATCAACACCAGCACCCGGTCGACCCAGCCACTGCGGTAACCGGAATACAGACCGAGCGGAACACCGATGATCAACGACATCAGGACCGCGAGCACCACCACGATCAGGGCGGTGCGAGACCCGTAGATCACCTGCGAGAGCACGTCGGCCCCCTGCCCGTTGGTGGTGCCGAACCAATGCGCGGCGCTCGGCGTGGACAGGCGCGGGAATCGGACCCCCGCCGCATCGGTCACGTCGTTGAAGCCGTACGGGGAGATCCAGGGCGCGAGAATAGCCATCAGGACGAAGATCCCGGTGATCACCCCGCCGATCAGCAGCATTCCGCGTTGGACCCCACCCGTCTGCCTCAGCGCACCGAGCACACCGGACTTCCTGCTCCTGGGGGAACTGTTCGCAGAGGAATCAGTCAGTGCGACAGCCATCTCAGTACCTCACCCTCGGGTCGATGAGCGCGGTGGCCACGTCGATCAGGAAGCTCACGATGACGACCACGATGGCGATGACGGTGACGATGCCCTGTACCGCCACGAAATCTCGCTGGGTCAGGTAGCTCGCCAGGGCGTACCCGAGCCCCTGCCACTCGAACGTCCGCTCGGTCAGGATCGCCCCGCCGAGCAGCAGCGCTCCCTGCAGCCCCATCACCGTGACCACCGGGACGAGCGCATTGCGGAAGGCGTGCTTGCGGACCACCCGTCCCTCCGGAACCCCGCGGGCACGCGCCGCCTCGACGTAGTCCGACCGCATCGTCTGCAGCAGGTTGGTGCGCACCAGTCGCAGGAAGATCCCCGCCGTCAGCAGCCCCAGCACCATCGCCGGAAGAATGGTGTGCCGCAGCACATCCCAGATGTAGCTGGGCTGACCGTAGAGGATCGAGTCGATGATGTAGATGTGCGTGTGGGGTGAGACGTTGGCGATCGCCAGCTCCGTGGCCGGTTCGGCGCGCCCGGAGATGGGCACCCAGTTCAGCACCACACCGAAGAGCAACTTGGCCAGCAGGCCGACGAAGTACACCGGGGCCGCGTAGAACAGCACGCCCGTCACCCGCAGGAAGATGTCCGGGATCCGGTCGCGATTCCGGGCGGCCACCCGGCCGAGAGGGATGCCGACGCCGACGGCGATCAAAAAGGCCCAGAAGGTGAGTTCCAGTGTGGCAGCACCCTTTTCGAGGATGATCCTGGACACCTGCTGGTTGTCGGTCAGAGTGGTCCCGAAGTCACCGTGCAGCAGTTTCCCGATGTAGGAGAAGTACTGCGTCAGGATCGGTCGGTCGAAGCCGGCGGCATGTTTGCGTTCGGCGATCTGGTCCGGTGGCAACCGGCCGCCGAGGGCGGCGTCGATCGGGTTGCCGATCACCCGCATGAAGAAGAAGACCAGCGTGACCAGGATCCAGATCATCGGGATCATCAGCGCGAGTCTGGTCAGCAGGTAGCGACGCAGTCCGCCGGATGTGGCAGTGGTGGTGCTCATCGATGCACTCCCCGTCATGCGAGGGGGCCGGCCGGGCTGTGGTGCGGCCCGGCCGGCCCCCTCTGTCGTTCAACAGATCACTGAAGTCCCACCGGTCAGGAGGACTTGCCGATCAACCAGAAGCGGAACAGGAAAGTCGAGTCGAGCGTCTTGTCGACGCCGGTGACAGTCATTCCGGTGACAGCGATCTGCTTGCCCTGCAGCAGCGGCAGGGTGGGAAGCACACCGCTGGCGGCGATGGTCTGGATCTGCTCGATCGCAGCCGTCCGGGCGGCACCGGTCGTGGCCGACTCGGTGGCGATCAACGGGAGCACCTTGTCCGTGTCGCACGGGCGGGTGCCGACCTTGACTGCCGGGAACGTCTTCGGATCGTCGCAGTAGTGCGCGCCGACGAAGTTGTTCTGCACCAGGAACGGCGAGATGTAGTTGTCGGCATCCGGGAAGTCCGGGAACCAGCCAAGCTGGTACACCGGGTAGGCGTCGGCCCTGCGCTGCTTGGAGTAGGTCGTCCACTCGGTCGACTGCAGGTTGACCTTGAACAGCCCGGTCGCCTCGAGCTGGCGCTTGATCTCGCCGTACTCGTCGGCCGACGTCGGGCCGTAGTGGCCGAGCGCGTACTGCAGGTTGATGGTGACCGGGGTGGTGACGCCGGCCGCCGTCAGCGCGGCCGCGGCCTTCGCCTTGTCCGGCGTGGCACCGAACTGGGTCTTGAACGCGTCGATGTGACCCGGGATCCCGTCCGGGACCATCGAGTACAGCGGGGTGTACGTGTCCTGGTAGATGCTAGTGGCCAACGCCTGGCGGTCGACCGAGTAGGAGACCGCGCGACGAACGGCGAGCTTCTGCGCTGCGGTGCCGCCCGGCATCGTGTTCAAATTGAAGACCATGTAGCGGAGTTCGCCACCCGGCCCGTCGAGCACCTTGACCTTGGAGTCCTTGCGGAGGTCGGAGATGGACTGGGCGTCGAGCGAGCGCCACGCGACGTCGACATCGCCCTGCTGCACCGCCAGCTTGAGGTTCGAGGCATCGGTGAAGTAGCTCAGCGCCACGCCCGAGTTGTGCACCGCGCCCCCGTTGCCCTGGTAGTCGGCATTGGGCGTCAGGGCCGCGAGCTGGTTCTTCTGGTATCCGGCGGCCAACTTGTACGGTCCGGAGCCGACGACCTTGGAATCCTCCAGCAGCTTGTTGGCCGGGAAGATCTTGGAGTCGACGATCGGGCCGGCCGAGGTGCCGAGCACGAACGGGAAGGTCTGGTCGTTCGGCGTGTTCAGGGTGAAGGTGACGGTGCTGTCGTCGGTGGCCTTGACCGACTTCATGTTGCCGAGCAGCGACGCCGGCCCGTTGGGATCGTTGACCGTGAGCACCCGGTTGAAGGTGAACGCGACGTCCTTGGCCGTCAGCGGGTCGCCGTTGGAGAACTTCAGGCCGGGCTTCATGGTGCAGGTGTAGGTGGTGCCACCGGCACCGAAGGCGCACTTGCTCGCCGCATCCGGGGTCGGGACCTTCTCGCCGGCCGGGATGACCAGCAGGAACTGGTACAGCTGGACCTCGAGCATGAGAGAGCCGTTGTCGTAGGACCCGGCCGGATCGAGACTGACCACCTGGTCGGTGGTGCCGATCTTGATGGCCGGCAGATTCGCGGCCGGGGCCGATGGCGAGGTACCGGCCGACACCGGGGGCGCCGAACTTGCGGAGCCGGAAACCGAACCGGCCGAACCGGAGGCCGCCGGTCCGGGGGCTGCCGCGGACGGGGTGGACGGGGCGCTGGAGGAGGACGACGCGTTGTCCGTACGCCCCGCTCCGCAGGCGGCGATGGAGACGGCGAGCGTCAGAGCTGCAGCGGCGGCAAAGAACCGCCGGGATGTGGTGCTGCGCATGGAACCTCTTTCCGCGGCCCTGGGATCAGGGACCGACTGGGGGGCGAGCGGACAGCGAACGATGGCCCGGGTCCGCCGATGACCGGCGTAGGGCGATTGGTGGACCCTACGCCAGGCGATCGTCGGCTGTGTCGGGCCTTGGTCACGTTTGGGAAACGCTTGGGAAAACTCGGGAGCGATCTTCGACCCGTCCGGCCGATGAGGAAAAACTGCATGTCCGGATGTCGGGGTGCGGTAGATCCGTCCGGTTCTGGGCCCGGGTGCAGTGGGTCTTGCGGAATCCTCGGCCCACCCGTGGGTGGAGGGTCAGGCGTCGACGGAGCGGCGACCGGAGAAGGCCCGGCCCAGCGTGACCTCGTCGGCGTACTCGAGATCCCCGCCGACCGGCAGTCCGCTGGCCAGCCTGGTGACCGACAGGTCCGGGAAGTTCCGCAGCAGCCGGATCAGGTAGGTCGCGGTCGCTTCGCCTTCGAGGTTCGGATCCGTGGCCAGGATGACCTCACCGATCCCCGGCTCGGCGATCCGTCGGAGCAGTTGGGCGATCCGCAACTGGTCGGGCCCGATGCCGTCGATCGGCGAGATTGCGCCGCCCAGCACGTGATAGCGACCGCGGAACTCCCGCGTGCGCTCGATCGCGGGCACGTCCTTGGGTTCCTCGACCACGCAGATGACGGACGCATCCCGCCGGGTATCGCTACAGATCCGACAGAGTTCGGCCTCCGCGACGTTGCCGCATTCGATGCAGAACCGCACTTCGTCCTTGACCCTCTGGAGTGCCGTCTGCAGGCGCGTGATGTCCGCGCCGTCTGCAGTGAGCAGATGAAAGGCCAGGCGCTGCGCAGACTTCGGCCCGATCCCCGGCAGTCTCCCGAGTTCGTCGATCAAGTCCTGGACGGGACCTTCGTACACCGATCAGGCTCCTGACCGCGTCGGCGGGAGAGCACGCGGATCGACCGGCGTGGCGCTCGGCCCCTGGTCCTCTTCGTCGTCGTTGTCGTCGTCTTCGTAGACGTCATCGTCGTCATCGTCGTCGTCGGCCGGGAACCCGTCGATGGCCGGCATGCCGAAGGCGGACAGATCGAACCCGGCCGCGGGGTTGGCCACCGCGCCCATCTTCAGCTCGGCCAGCTCGGCCGCCGCCCGACCGGCATCGCGAACGGCGGCGATGATCAGGTCGGCAAGCGTCTCGACATCGTCGGGGTCCACCACCGAAGGATCGATGACCAGCCCCTTGAGCTGCCCGTCTCCGGTGACGGTCGCCGAGACGAGTCCACCGCCGGCGTGGCCGGTGATCTCGGCGGAGGCCAGGTCGGCCTGAGCCTGCGCCATGTCGGCCTGCATCTGCTGGGCCTGATGCAGGAGGGCCTGCAGATCTGGCATGCCGGGCATCATGTGGCGGATCCTCTTTCGTGGGTGCGTGGCGAGTGACGTCGGTGCGTGACGGACCAGCGGGTGACCGGCCGGCGTGGGGGGCCGGAGTACGACCAGCCTACGGGTGTTCACCCGGCCCGCCCCCTGGCAACGCGCCCCACCGGGCGGCCCTCACGTTTCGGCCGCATGACCGGCGCCACCCGAGCGCCAGCCGAGTGCCCGCCCTTGTGCCCGCCCCTGTGAGAACCCGAGTGACCTACGGCCGGTCCGACGGCTTGACAGGGCCACCGACCTGCTCGAAGCTGTTGCGTAGTACGAATCGAGTTGTGTCCAGTGCAAACAACCCAGTACCCAGCACAGATGAGGCAGCATCAATGAGGCAGTGCAAATGAGTGCGCCAGCGCTGCGGATCTGCCCGCTGGCCGACCTGCCGGCCGGCGAAGCCCTGCGCGTCGACGAGGTCTCGCCGCCGATCTCCGTCTTCCACACCGACGACGGCGAGGTGTACGCCATCGACGACACCTGCACCCACCAGGATGCATCGCTCGCGGACGGGTGGCTCGACGGTTGCGAGATCGAGTGTCCGCTGCACGCCTCCAAGTTCGATCTGCGGACCGGCGAGGTCGACGAACCGCCGGCCAAGCGCGGCGTCCGCACCCACCAGGTCACCATCACCGACGGCGACATCTACGTGACGCTGTCCGAACAGGCCCCGAACCTGCCCCCGGGAGTCACCGCTCCATGAGTGCTCCGACCTCTGGTCACCACGCCCTGCCCCTCGGGAGCGTGACCGTCGTCGGAGCCGGCCTGGCCGGCCATGCCACCGCGAAAGCCCTGCGACGGCAGGGATTCACCGGCCGGCTGACGATCATCGGAGAGGAACGGGACCGCCCCTACGACCGCCCGCCCCTGTCCAAGGAGTTCCTTGCCGGCACGATGGCCGAGGCCGATCTCGGACTCGAACTCCCGGACGAGGCACTGGATGCGCAGTGGGTGCTGGGCGTCCGCGCCGTTGCCCTCGACCCGGCGACCCGCATCCTGACCCTGGACGACGGGGACAGCGTCACGTCCGATGCGGTGGTGATCGCCACCGGATCGCGGGCCCGCCGGATGCCCGGAGCACCGCCGGGGGTGCACACCGTCCGCACCCTGGCCGACGCCACCGCCCTGCGCGCCGAGTTGGTCCCCGGCACCCGGCTCGCGGTCATCGGGGCCGGCTTCATCGGTGCCGAGATCGCTTCCACCGCACACGCCCTGGGCCTGCACGTCACCGTGATCGAAGCCGCGGCGACGCCGCTGGCCGGCCCCCTCGGCCCCGAGATGGGCCTGATCGTCGCAGGCCTGCACACCAACCACGGCGTCACGCTGCGGTGCGGCACCGCCGTGGCCGGACTGCTCGGCGACGACAGGGTCACCGGCGTGCTGCTCGCCGACGGGACGCAGATTGCCGCCGACGTCGTGGTCGCCGGGATCGGCGCCGTACCGACCGTCGAATGGCTCGCGGACTCCGGCATCGATATCAGCGCCGGGGTCGTCTGCAACGCCCTCGGTGCCACTTCGTTCCCCGGGATCTTCGCGGTCGGCGACTGTTCGGCGTGGTTCGACGACGTCCGGGGTGGGCACCACCGGATCGAGCACTGGACGGACTCCCGGGACCGGCCGGCCGTGATGGTGGCCGGGATGCTCGGATCGCCCCCGGCGACATCCCTTCGACCGCCGTACTTCTGGTCCGACCAGTACGGGGTCAAGATCCAGTTCACGGGCCGCCGCGACGGCACCGAGGACATCACCATCGAAGCCGGGAGCGTCGAGACCGGCGACATCCTCGCGGTGTACCGGCGCGACGGAGAGCCGGTCGCAGTACTCGGCCTCAACCAGCCGAAACTCTTCACCAGATGGCGCAGGCAGCTCTCTGCCCCGGCGAAGGCGACCACATCTTGACAGCCCGGCGGTTCCGGCAGGAAACTGAGGTGGTTGCACTGAGCAGAACTTGTTGCGTCTAGCGCAACGAGGGTGACCGTCAGGTCGATGCCTGTCGATCGACGCGAAGTTCCCGCCGTGACCGCGAAGGTGATTGCCATGACCACGACCGAACTGCCGGAGTCGCTGATCTCCACGCTGCCCGGCCACTTCTACACGGACCCACAGGTCTTCGCACTGGAGCAGGCCAGGATTTTCGAGGACATGTGGTTCTGCGCAATCCGTGCGTCGGACGTCCCGACGCCCGGTAGCTTCCGGACCGTCCAGGTCGGCACCGAATCGATCATCATCTCGCGCAGTCGCAGGGGCGAGATCCGGGCCTTCTTCAACATATGTCGGCACCGGGGCCTCAGGCTGTGCATGGAGGAGTCCGGCGACGTCGGTCGCGCCTTCCGCTGCCCGTACCACGCTTGGACCTATGACCTTGACGGAAAGCTCATCGCCGCACCGAATCTCACGAAGATGCCCGACATCGATCGTCAGGAATACGGCCTGAAGAAGGTGCACCTGCGCGAGTGGCTCGGCTACGTCTGGGTCAGCCTGGCCGACGAACCGCCGTCGTTCGAGGACACCGTGCTGCAGGAGGTGGTCGATCGTCTCGGCGAGGTCGCGAACCTGGATCACTACCAGGTCGAGTCGCTCTCCGTCGGCCGCCGGATCGTCTACGACGTCAAGGCGAACTGGAAACTCATCATCGAGAACTTCATGGAGTGCTACCACTGCGCGACGATCCATCCCGAGCTCACCGAGGTGCTTCCGGAGTTCGCAGACGGCTACGCGGCACAGGCCTTCGTCAATCACGGCGCCGACTTCGCCGACGAGGTCAAGGGTTTCACGATCGATGGCAGTGAGGGCCTTGAAATGCTACCGGGTATCGATCCGGATCAGGACCGCAAGTACTACGCGATCACCATCAAGCCGCAGGTCTTCATCAACATGGTGCCCGACCACATCATCTTCCACCGCATGTACCCGATGGCGGCCGACCGCACCGTTGTCGAGTGTGACTGGCTCTATCTGCCCAGTGTCGTCGAGCAGGGCCGGGACGTCACCAAGTCGGTGGAGTTGTTCGACCGGGTCAACCGCCAGGACTTCGACGCCTGCGAGCGCTGCCAGCCGGCGATGTCCTCCCGCGTCTACCGCGACGGCGGAGTGCTGGTGCCCAGCGAGCACCACATCGGTGTCTTCCACGATTGGCTGCAGGACAAGATCAAGGTCTGACGAGGGTGCTCCCGACCGCCCCCCCTGCCCCCCCTTCTGGCGTGGATCCCTGTGGCGTGTACCCCCGTGGCGTGGATCAACTTCGCAGGCATGGACGAAGTTGTTCACTCTCGTCCCATCAGTCCCAAAATCGCGAAGTTGATCCATGCAGGCCGAGGGAAGGCTCAGCCGAGATGTCCCATCCGCTCGCTGATCCGTGCGGTGGCGGCCATGACGGTCCCCGCTGTGGTGGCCAGCTCCGCGACGGGAAGACGGTAGGCAGGTCCGGACAGGGATACCGCCGCAATGGCCGCGCCGTGAGTGCCGAAGACCGGCGCAGCCACAGCATTCAAACCCGTTTCGTACTCTTCGGCGGTGATCGCGTACCCGTCGACGTGCACCTGCGCCAACTGGCGGCGGAGCGCTCGCGAGTCGGTGACGGTGAGTGCGGTGAACCTGACGAGGCCGGATTCCAGGAGCTTGTCCTGCACCGATCTGGACAGGTAGGCCAGCAGTACCTTGCCCGACGAGGTGGCGTGCAACGGGGTGGGTCGCCCGACCCAGTTGTTGACGGAGATTGCCCCCCCGCCATGGGCCTGGTAGACGTTGATCACCTGATCACCCTGCAGCACAGCGATGTTCACCGTTTCGCCCAGCTGCTCGGCGAGTTCCTCGCAGATTTCCCGACCCTGACTGGTGACGTCCAACCGACCACCCATCGCACCGGCCAGGCGGAGGATCCCGTAGCCGAGGCGGTAGCGGCCCCGATCGCCGGCGACCTCGATGAGTCCTCGCGACTGCAGGGCGCCCAGGAGTCGCGAGGCCGTGGACTTGTGCACCCCGATCGCGGCCGCGACCTCGGAAACGCCCGCCTCCCCGCGGCGGGCCAGGAACTCAAGGGCCGTGATGGCACGATCCACCGACTGGACCGCGCTGGCCGGGGGTCCGATCACGGCGGGCGCACCACGCGCACCCCGGTCCTCTACCCCCGACTCGACGTTGCTCATAGCGCAACCCTAGGCGCTGGGCGCATCAACGTCACCATGTCCCGCCATCTTGATCAAGAGGAGTCCAGCCGACCGTGACCAACCCCAGGAATACCTTCGACTACGTCATCGTCGGCGGCGGGAGCGCGGGATCCGTTCTGGGAGACCGCCTCTCGGCCGACGGGAAGTCAACCGTCCTGGTGCTGGAGGCCGGCCGGAGCGACTATCCCTGGGATCTGTTCATCCAGATGCCCGCGGCCCTGACGTTCCCCAGCGGAAGCCGCTTCTACGACTGGCGGTACGAGTCGGAGCCCGAACCCCACATGAAGGGACGCCGGATCGCCCACGCCCGGGGCAAGGTGCTGGGCGGATCCAGCTCGATCAACGGGATGATCTTCCAGCGCGGCAACCCCCTCGACTACGAGCGCTGGGGCGCCGACGCCGGCATGTCCGACTGGGACTGGGCACACTGCCTGCCCTACTTCCGCCGGATGGAGAACTGTCTGGCGGCCGACCGTGACGACGTCCAGCGCGGCCGTGGCGGGCCGCTGGTCCTGGAGCGTGGACCCGCGACGAATCCCCTGTTCGGTGCCTTCTTCGATGCAGCGGTACAGGCGGGCTACCCGTTGACCGATGACGTCAACGGTTTCCGTCAGGAGGGATTCGCGCCCTTCGACCGCAACGTCCACAAGGGCCGCCGGCTCTCGGCCTCCCGTGCGTATCTGCGGCCCAGCATGCGTCGCCAGAATCTCACCGTCCTGACCAGGGCGCTGGCCACCGGAATCAACTTCTCGGGCACTCGCGCGACGGGAGTCACCTACTCGCGCAACGGCCGCAACCACACGGCACACGCCGGCGAGGTCATCCTCTGCGGCGGCGCGATCAATTCGCCCCAGCTGCTGCAGCTCTCGGGGATCGGCAATGCAGAAGAATTGCGCCAGTTGGGTGTCAAATCGGTCGTGGACCTACCCGGGGTGGGCGCCAATCTGCAGGACCACCTCGAGGTCTACATCCAGTACGCCTGCACCGAACCGGTCACGATGCAGCCCTATCTCCAGAAATGGCGACAGCCGTTCATCGGTCTGGAGTGGATCCTGGCCCGGAAGGGGCCGGCAGCCACCAATCATTTCGAGGGCGGCGGCTTCGTCCGGTCCAACGACGAGGTCGACTACCCGAACCTGATGTTCCACTTCCTGCCGATCGCCGTGCGGTACGACGGCTCGGTGTCCGAGGAGGTCCGCCGCACCGGCCACGGCTACCAGGTCCACGTCGGCCCGATGTACTCCGATGCACGCGGCACCCTCAAGATCGTCTCGAAGGACCCTCGACAGCATCCGGCGCTGAGGTTCAACTATCTGTCCACCGACCAGGACAAGCGGGAGTGGGTCGAATCGATCAGGGTGGCCAGGGACATCCTGAACCAACCGGCGATGGCCCCGTTCAACGGTGGTGAGACCTCCCCGGGCCCTTCGGTTTCCACCGATCAGGAGATTCTCGATTGGGTGGCGGCCGACGCCGAGACCGCGCTGCACCCGTCGTGCACCGCGAAGATGGGACCGGCATCCGACCCGTTCGCCGTCGTCGATCCGACCAGCATGCGGGTGCACGGCACAGAGGGACTGCGCGTGGTGGATGCGTCCGTCATGCCCTACGTGACGAACGGCAACATCTACGCGCCGGTGATGATGCTCGCCGAGAAGGCCGCCGACCTGATCCTGGGCCGCACCCCGCTGGCCCCCTCTGATGCGCCGTTCTACCGGCACACCCGGTAAGCCCCTCGGCCGGCCGCGTGCCCATCTCATCGACCGCCCAGCCTCATCGACCGGAACAGGATCCGCACTCTGGCACCCGGAATCTGCGGATCTCATTCCGGTCGATCGCACCGCAGCGAGTCCGGCACACTGGGCACGTGGACGAGAAGCAGAGGGAGAACGCGGCGTCCTTCGGGCGGGCGGCGGAGGCCTACGAGCGCGGCCGCCCGTCCTATCCGGAACAGGCCCTGGACTGGCTCCTGCCCGAGAACGCACTTCACGTGGTTGATCTCGGGGCCGGGACGGGCAAGCTGACCCGCCTGCTCAGCTCCAGAGGCTTGGATGTGACGGCCGTCGACCCGTCGGAGGGCATGCGCGAGAAATTGGCCGGTGCGCTTCCGCAGGTGCCGGTGTTCGCCGGGACCGGGGAGCACCTTCCGCTGCCGGACGACAGTTGCGACTGCGTTCTCGCCGCGCAGGCCTGGCACTGGGTGGATCCGGACATCGCCCTGCCCGAGGTCGCTCGCGTCCTGCGTCCGGGTGGCCGGCTGGGTCTGCTGTGGAACCTGCGGGACGAACGGGTCGACTGGGTGGCCGAATTGGGCCGCGTGCTCCGACCGGCCGGCGGCACGAGCGACTCGATGTCGGTGGAGGATCTGGGCCCGCATTTCGGCCCGGTCGAGTCGTGCGAATTGGCGTGGGTCCATCACACGACCGCGCCGCAGTTGATGGACATGGTCGCGTCGCGCAGCTACGTCATCACCGCATCGGCGTCGCAACGTGCGACGCTGCTGGCCCAGGTCGCAGCACTGGTCTCCACCCATCCGGCCCTGGCCGGCGCGGAGACCATCGAACTCCCGTACGTGACCCAGTGCTTCCGCGCCGACCTGGTTTTGACTTGAAGCTGACTTCACCTATTAGCGTGCAGGGATGACGACATCGACGACCAGGGCGGGTGTCTTCTCGCCCGGGCTGCGCGCGGTGACGACAGCCGCCGTGACGATGGTGGCCGTCCAGGCCTTCGAGGCGATCGCAGTCTCGACGGCGATGCCCACGGTGGCTGCGGCTCTCGGCGGACTGCAGCAATACGCGCTCGCGTTCGGGATCCCCGCCGCGGCCGCCATCATCGGAATGGTCTCCGCCGGTGGTTGGAGTGATCGACGCGGGCCGGTCGGGGCGTTGGCGACGGGTTGGCTGTTGTTCGTCGCGGGCCTGCTGATCAGCGGCACCGCACTCTCCATGCCGATGCTGATCGGCGGCCGGGCTCTGCAGGGACTGGGCACAGGGCTGACCTCGGTGGCCATCTACGTCGTCGTCGCACGGACCTATCCGGAGGCCAGCAGACCCAAGATCTTCTCCGCGTTCGCGGCAGCGTGGGTGCTGCCGGCTCTGGTCGGACCGGCGATAGCGGGCTTTCTGGTCGTCCACGTCGGATGGCGTTGGGTCTTCCTGACGGTCCCGTTCGTCGCCCTTGCGGCCGCGATCGCGGGCTGGGGGCCGTGCCGCAGACTGCTGGCCGAACGGGCGGAGAAGCCTGAGTCGCCGGCCGGCGCGCGACAAGGTTTGAGCCGCACACTGTTCGCCACCATCGCAGGCGCGGCGGCCTGCCTGCTCTCCGTCGCCGGGCAGAGTGGGAGCTCGCTGGCCATCGTGATGACGGCGGTGTCGCTGGGGCTGCTGATCGTGTCGGTACCCAGACTCCTCCCCCGCGGCACCTACCGTGCCGCACGCGGCCTTCCGACGGTGATCCTGTTGCGGGGCCTGGCTTCGGCAGCCTTCACCGGCGCCGAGGTCTTCCTGCCGCTGCTGCTGTCCCGCGAACGGGGACTGTCCCCTGCAGAGGCCGGGATCGTGTTGACCGTCGGAGCTCTCGGCTGGTCGGCAGGGTCGGCGCTGCAAGGAAAATTCAGCTCCGCCGAACGACGCGCGGCCATGCTCGGCACCGGACTCGGCCTACTGGCGGTCGGGATCGTGCTGGCCTCCGCAACGGTCTGGACTGCCGTTCCGCTCTTCACGGTCTACATCTCGTGGGTGGTCGCGGGCCTTGGCATCGGGATCGCCTACCCCACGATGTCGGTCCTGACGCTGGAATTGTCCGCACCGGACGAGGAGGGTCGCAATTCTTCGGCGCTGCAGGTCAATGACGCTCTGCTGCAGTCGATCACACTGGCGGCGTCTGGTGCGGTCTTCGCCGCCCTCCTGGGTCGCTCGCACACCGCCCCGTACCTGGCCGGGTTCGGCATCGCCGCCGCCGCGGCACTGACCGGCGCGGTGCTGGCCCCGAGAGTCAAGATGGCAAAGGGTATTTGACGAACACGGACCAGTCGTCTGCGAGCTCTGGTCGTCGCTCCGCCTCTCCCCGGTCAGGGCTGGCGGGGAGCTTCCACACGCCAGGGGAGGGTGAAACCCTCCGTCATCTTCTCGTTCCAGCCGTCGAAAGAACCCATGATGCCGATCATCAGATTCTGGTCGAGATCACCGCTGCGGCCGCCGGCCAGTACCAGCAGGGCGTAGCAGTAGAGCCAGTACAGCTGGCTGGCCGGATCGCCCGCACGCCGCTCCAGTTCGCTGATCACGGCCGGCATCAGGGTGATGACGTACGTACTGAGCGCCTGGGCCGATGACGCGATCTGCTGGACACCCTCGAAGACCCGTTCACGCATGTCGGTGACGGCTTCGGTGGGCTCCGGAGCCGACTCCGGCCGGAACTTGGACGCACCCTGCACTGCATTGAGCACGACCGTCACGATGGCTCCGCCGTGTTCTCCGTTGTAGTCCTTCCCCGGGTTCTCCGGGGAGAAGATCCAACTGGCGATCTCGTCGATCACCAGGATCTCCAGGCTCGGCAGGTCCTCGATCTTGATCTCGGCGAACCCGGCCCGGCCCGGGACCTTCTCGTCGCGTGTGGGCAGCAGAGCCATCTTCAACCTCCGGTGGGGGACGGGTTCGCTCGCGCTGACGAACGTTGCGGTTCTGGGACGAGGGTGACAGGAGTCAACCCGTTCATCAACGCCGGCGAAGTTGATCAGCGCGGTGGTGGGGCCAGCAGGACACAGCAGGGCAACTCTCGCCGCGACGATGTCGCGAGCCGCCCGCAGGACTGTTTCTTGATGAGCGCAGCAGGGTACCTCTCGCCGCGACACGAGAGGCACCCGGCTGTTCAGGTGGAGCCCGGGCTCCATCGTCGTGGGGCGTCGCTGCACGGGGTGGTACAGCGAGCACCGGCGCGGCCGGGATCATCGCAGCGGTTTCCTCGAGGCTGTGTCCGGGTCAGTAGATGTTGGACGGGCGGACCATGCCTTCGGCGAGATCCCCGAAGCCGGGCGCCATGATCGCGCCGGGATTGCCGATCACCTCTTCGACGATTGCTGTCTCGGTGGTGATCAGCAGGGCGGCGATGGACGCCGCGCTCTGCAGGGCGGACCGGGTGACCTTCAACGGGTCGATGACGCCGAAGTCGAACATGTCGCCGTACTCGCCGGTCATGGCGTTGAACCCATGGCCCAGCGGCAGCTCGCTGACGATCTTGACGACCTCGTCACCGGAGTAGCCGGCGTTGATCGCGATCCAGCGGAGCGGCTCGTCCAGAGCCCGCCGGACGATCTCCCTGCCCTGCAACGCATCTCCGGTCAGTTCCAGGCCGTCGAGGGCGGTCCGGGCGTGCACGAGGGACGAGCCACCGCCGGCGACGATGCCCTCTTCCAGGGCGGCCTTGGTGGCCGACAGCGCATCCTCCACCCGGTGCTGCTTCTCGCGGAGTTCGACGCTGGTGGCGGCTCCGACGTGGATGACGGCGACCCGCCCGGACAGCCGGGCGATGCGGAGCTGCAGGTTGTCCTGGTCGTGCTCGTTCTCGGTCCGCTCCAGTTCACGACGCAGATGCCCGACGCGGGCCTCGATGTCGGACGCCGCCCCGGCACCGCCGATGATCGTGGTGCCGTTCTCGGTGACGGTCACCTTGTGGCACTGACCGAAGTGCTCGACCTGCAACTGGTTCATGCTCAGCCCGGACTCGGGACTGACCACCCGACCGCCCATCAGCGCGGCAAGGTCCTCCAACTCGGCGATCCGGCGGTGGCCGAAGCCGGGTGCGCGCACCACGACCGACCGGAACGTGTTGTGGACGTTGTTGGTGACCAGCATGTTCAAGGCCGGGCCGTCGACGTCCTCGGCGAGGATGACCAGGCCCCGGTTGGACTTTCGGGCCTGCTCCAGGACCGGCATCAAATCCTGCACGGAGGAGATCTTCTGGTTGGTCAGCAGCACGTAAGGGTTCTCGAAGACCGCTTCCATCCGGTCCCGGTCGGTCACCATGTACGGCGAGATGTAACCGTGGTCGAACTCGACGCCGTCGACGAAAGTCAGGTTGAGCCCGAGCCGGTTCGACTCCTCGACGGTCACAACGCCGGTGGTCCCCACCCGGTCCATCGCCGAGGCAATCACATCGCCGATGGCCCGGTCGTCGCTGGCCGACAGGCTCGCCACGTGGGCCAGATCCTCGATGCCCTTGACCTGGCTGGCACGGTCGACGAGCGTCGCGACCACTGCCTCCACTGCGGTCTCGATCCCGCGGCGCAGTTGCATCGGGTTCGCGCCGGCGTCCACCGCGCGCAGGCCCTCGCGGACCAGGGCCTGGGCCAGCACGGTAGCGGTGGTGGTGCCGTCACCGGCGACGCCGTTGGTCTTCATCGCCACTTCTTTGACCAGCTGCGCACCCATGTTGGCGAACGGGTCACGCAGCTGGATCTCCTTGGCGATGGTCACGCCGTCGTTGGTGATCGTCGGTGCGCCGGTGAGCTTCTCGATGATGGCATTGCGCCCTTTCGGGCCGAGCGTCACCTTCACCGCATCCGCAAGGGCGTTGACGCCGGACTCCAGGAGCCTTCTCGCTTCGACGTTGAAACGCAGATCCTTTGCCATGCTGGACAACCTTTCTCGATGGAACGCACTGTCGCGGGAGTGGTGGAACCCTGATCGTCCGACCCTGAGGAATCGGACGGTCAGGACGGTCTGCTGGAGCGGGAGGAGATGGTGTGGCGAAGGAACCGGCTAGTGGAGGAGTTGCCAAGGCAGTCGGTGCGCTCGTATGACCGTCGGTGCGCTCGGCTGACCATGAAACGTCAGACGAGCGACCGGCGGTCATACGAGAGTGAACGGCTGACTCAGTTGACGACCGGTAGATCGAAATCGATGTACTCGGCGGCATCCTCGGGGTTGGCGAAGAGCATCGTCTTGTCGTCGAAGTGGACCATCCGCCCGTAGTGGGTGGACATGATCTCCTCGAAGTCAGACTGGTCGAACTCGGAACCGAGGGCCTCGGTGATCTCGGCGAAGTCGAAGGTGATCGAGCCGCTGCCGTCCACCCGGATCATCGAGGGGAACTCCGAGATGACGACACCCGGCTTGTGGCCCATGATCTCCGCGACGACGTAGCCGTTCTGGTTGTTCATCAGGGTGACACCGCACATGTTGGACGAGGTGCGGTTGATGGCGCCGAAGGCGGTGGACTGCACGGTTTCGGTCATGCGGAAAGCTCCTTGGGTTCGGTCAGGCCGAGGTCGTTCAGGGTGGCCACCAGGCCGGCCTTGGAGGCGTCGAGCGAGGACTGGAAGCTGATGATCTTCTCCAGCGGCTGCGACCAGATCGGCTGCAGCGAACGGGCGGCGGCCAGGCTCTGTGGAATCCACTTCGCCAGCCAGCCCTGCATGATCACCCGGTTGGCCTCTCCGTGCTCGACGTCCTTGGCCAGCATCGAGAAGAGGGTCCTGGTGTAGTTGAGGTCTCGTGAGTAGTCGTTCTCGCCCGCGCCGACGATGGTCGGGGTGACGTAGTCGCCGTTGCGGGCGGCGATCTGCATCACCAGGTGGCTGCGGAACAGCACCCCGACCAGCGACTCGTAGACGACGTTGGTGGCGAAGACGGCTTCGGCCCAGTCCCCGATGGAGGTCAGGCGCTCGACGTTCTCACGGACACCCTGCCAGACCGGGTCGTTCTGCCAGACGTCGCGGTGCACCTCGCCGTCGAAGCCGATCTCGGCTTCGGACAGGTCCAGGTTGTAGAGCGCGAGATCCTGTGCGAAACGCAGCTTGTGGACGCTGTTGACGCAGATCGCGTTGTTCAGCATGTTCGTCGGCGCCGAACGCTGGGCGGCGACGAAGACGTGCATGCCCAGACCGTGCTCGGCGTGCATCCAGGCGCCGATGTTGCGCTCCAGGAACCTCACCCAGGTCGGGGAGAACCCTTCGAATGCGTGCGCACCCCGGGCGTTGGCCAGGTTCTGCTGCACCTGCCGGACGATGTTCGCGTTGTTCCGGAAGATCGTCTGTTCCCACTCCTCGTTGGGATCACGGAACAGGTGCCAGTCACTGGACTTCAGCGTCGTCCAGTCCTTCGGATACCCACCGGGGGCGTCTGCGAAGCCGTAGACCCAGCCCTGGCTCAGGTGCCGGTCCGGGTCGGGCTGGACGTCGACGGTGACGTCCTCGTACGTCGTCGCGCGGAGCTTGGTGGGCTTGAAGTAGTTGTAGGTGCGGCTCTTCGAACTCGGGAAGTCCAGCGCGCCGGCCTCGGCATCGGTGAATTCCTGTTTCGGGAAGCTACGCACGGGCGTCGCGGTGGTTTGTGTCATGTTTTCCAGCTCTCTCTTGTCAGACGACTGATGTGGTGAATTTGTCGAAGTAGATCCGTTCTGTCGGAACGCCTCTGGCCTCCAGGATCGGGATGGCGGCGTCGACCATCGGCGGCGGCCCGCAGAGATAGAGGTCGGCGTCGGTGAGGTCGGCTTCCCTGCGGTCGACGACATCGGTGACGAAGCCGGTGTCTCCGTCGACGCCCAGCCCGGACCAGTCGTCCGGCCAGGTCTCCGAGAGCGCGGGGACGAACTTGAAGTCCACCAGACGGTCGGCCAAGGCCATGATCTCGGTGATGTAGAACAGATCGCTCGGGTTGCGAGCGCCGTAGTAGAAGGTGACCGGACGGCGGTTCTCGGTTTCGGCCATGTGCCGCATCAGGCTCAGGATCGGCGCCATCCCCGCTCCGCCGCCGATGCAGACGATGCGACGGTCTGATTTGGCGCGCAGTGTGAAGGTACCGTACGGTCCGGTCACCTCCAGCTGGTCACCGACCTTGATGCCGCCGTCGAGCAGGCCGGAGAAGTGACCTCCGGGGTACTTCTTGATGATGAATTCGAGCCGGCCGGTCGAGGTGGTCGTGGTGGCCATCGAGAACGACCGGTGCTCGCTGGTACCCGGGATCGAGATATCGCTGTACTGACCGGGTTTGAAGTCGAAGGTCTTGCCGTCGTCCAACGCCAGACCCAGCGAGACGATGTCGTGCGTCAACGAGTCCAGGTGGCGGACGGTCGTCATCACCTTCTGCAGCGGTACTGCGTCGCGGAGCACCTCTTCGTCGTAGTTGATCAGTTCTATCTCGGCGTCGCTGTACACGTGGGCCTTGCACAGCAGGATGTATCCCTCCTCGCTCTCGTAGTCGGCGAGGGCGAAGGTCGAGTAGCGGTCCATCTGCACGTCACCCTCGATGAGGAAGGACTTGCAGGCGGAGCACTGACCCTCGCGACAACCGTGCATCAGGGTGATGCCCTGGCGGAAGGCTGCGTCCAGCACAGTTTCCGATTCCTCGACCTCCATCTCGAGGTCAACCGGTTCGAACTTGACGCGGTGGGTCTCCCCCATGGCGTTCGCTCCTGATCGCAGGTGGAATTGGTTGAGCAAGAGAACAGATCTCACCGTCGTCCGGCAGCGGGTGGGCGGGTGACCATCCGCTGCCGGACGTGCTGAGCGGTGGAGCAGCCGGCCCGACGATCATCAGACCGTCGGGCCGGCTCGTCGATCAGCGCGCGGCGTAGGCCGCCGCCTGGGCGGAGGTCCGGCCGCCGGGCCCACCCGCCTTGTAGTCGGCGATGTGCGCTTCGCGGTCTGCGTCGGACATCGCGTTCAGCAGGATGTTCGGGCTGGCGAAGTTGATGCCGCGCATGTCGTCGAGCGTCCACAGCTTCTTCGGATCGTCCAGATGCAGGTGTGGCTGCGGGATGAGCGTCTTGCCGTCGTCGCGGACGTAGCCCAGATCCTGGATGATGTCGGCGAGATCCCTGTTGTGGTGCAGGGTCTCCCATTCCCGATGACCGGTCAGCCGGCCCATGTTCGGGGTGGCGCGACCTTCGTACTCGGGACGGAACGCCACCATGTCGGTCCAGGCGCAGGTCTCCGAGCAGTAGGTCTTCCACGTGCCGTCGACCTTCTCGGTGACCATGTCCTCACGGATGAGGCACGGGACCATGCAGGTCCAGCAGCGGTGCGGGTACTGGTAGCCGACGTCCTCAAACGCGATCGGCTTGTTCAGACCCGGGTAGGCGAGACGGTTGTACTCCTCCCACCACTTCCCGTACTTCGAGTACCAACCCGGGTACTTGTACTCGAACCACTCGAAGTCGACGTCCGTCATGGCGTCGATGCGCCAGTAGTTGACCGGCCAGCCCGTCGCGAAGAACTGTGCGGTCTCGTGCACGTAGCCCTTGTTGATGATCCGGTTCCAGGCCTCTTCGACCAGGTCGTGGGGGATCTTCAGGCCGTACTTCTCGAGCGGGATCAGGTAGCTGCGGTAGTAGTCGTCGTAGATCCAGCGGCGCCACATCTCTGCGTAGCTGTCGCGCTCCTTGCGGCGATCCTTGGTGCCGTACTCGATGAACGTGCCGATGGCGGCGTCCACCACGCAGTGGTTGTTCCACCAGGCGTACCGGAGGTCGCGCTCGAGCAGCTGGCGGTTGTCCTCGTCGGCCAGGGCCATCAGAAGGATGGAGTAACCGTTGCTGATGTGCCGTGACTCGTCCGACTGCACCGAGTGGAAAACGGTCGGCAGCAGGTAGTCGCCGTTGGCCGCGGCCTCGGACGGCATGGCCACGAACAGGGTGTTCGTGAACGCGGTCTCGGCGACGACCGTCAGGTAGATGTTGGCGGCGGTGATGGCGTCACCGGTGATGAAGCCCTCGCCGAACTGACGACCGATGGTGCCCGCGTAGTTGTTCGAGAATGCCTTCTCGGTGATGTCGAAGCCGGCCGGATCGATGTAGTGGTTCATGTAGAGCCGCTTGAGGTTCATCTGGATCGTCGAGTGGCGCACCTCGTCGATCATCTGCACGGCCAGACCGTTGTGGATCTCCGGGTTCGGCACGGCGTCGATCGCCATCGGCATCGCGCGAGCTGCGGAGATCTCCGGGAACGGGATGATCGACAGGAACAGCTTCTGCCACTCCATCCAGCGCTCCTGGACCTGACGGAACATGTTGCCGCGGATCGCTCCGTCCATCGCCCCGAAGACGCGGTTGTCCTTCTCCTCCTCCATCGGGAAATAGGACCGCAGGATCTGCTTCAGCGGATCCTTCTTCGGCGACTTGTCGAACTTGTAGTCGGTACCGAAGCGCGTCGCCGGTGTGGCGAAGGTGGGTTCCCACGACAGCTCGGTGATCTTCTTGTGGGCCTTGCTCAGACTCTGTCTGCTCACTGCTCGTCCTCCTGTTGCTCGGTGGCTTGCGACGATCGAATTCAGACTTGAGTTCGTATCGGGGTTGCCGTCATCGGCCAGGGTCGAAGTCGAGCGGTTCCCGATCCGGCCGCGGGGCACCAGGTCAAGTCGTCGTGCCACGAATCACACCCCCGAGCCGATGCCGGGCCCGTCTCAATCTGAGATCCCTTGACGCACCGGATTCCGAACTGCATAGAATTGGCCCTACCGGACGACTGCAGGACCCGGTGGAGCGCACATGCGCCGGTCGCCGCCGATGTCGACCGACGCTTCATAGGACTTGAGTCCGGCATCAATCTCTTCCGACTCACGCTGAACGAAGGACACTGGCAATGACGCCACTACCTCGAGCGCGAACGGCACCACTGCAGAGGCCTGTGCAACTGGCGGTGGCGCGTGAAGCGTTCCTGACCGCGGAACCCGTCGACGAAGCGTCCGTACGCCCGACGATCCTGACCTCGTGGCAGCGATCGCGTGCCTTCCGGGTGCTCGCCGATCGCCCCGACCTGCACTTCGTCAAGGAACCCAACCTCCACTCCCCGCTGATGCTGTGCTCGGAGCCGATCCTGCGACAGCTGCAGGACGAACTCACCGATCAGCCGATCAGCATCGTGCTGACCGACGCGAACGGCCTCGTGCTCAACCGGCGGGCTCCCCGCGGACAGCTCTCCCGCCATCTCGACGCGGTCAACCTGGCGCCGGGCTTCAGCTACGCCGAGAGTCTGGTCGGCACCAACGGTGTCGGCACTGCGCTGGAGTCACGGGTCCCGACGCTGGTCAGCGGGCATGAGCACTACGCAGAGAACCTCGAACGGCTGACCTGTGCCGGTGCGCCGATCCATCACCCGATCAGCGGTGCCCTGCTCGGCGCGATCGACCTGACGACGTGGGCGAAGGAGCCGGGTTCCCTCCTGCTGACACTCGCGGTGACCACCGCGAGCAGCATCGAACGCAACATGCTGACCCAGTCGAGCCAGGACGAACTGGCCCTGCTGCGCGAGTATCTCAACGCCTGCCAGCACGCCGGGGGTGTGGTGCTGGCCATCAGCGACGAGCTCGTGATGATGAACGACCAGGCACGTCAGAGCCTGAATCCGGCCGACCAGGCCGCCCTGTTGGCCCGGGCGGCGGACGCCCGCGGCCTGAACCGGCCGATCACCCTGGTGACCGAACTGCCCAGCGGTCTGATGTCGCGGATGCACTTCCAGCCGGCCTTCCTGGACGACCGGCCGGTCGGCGGAGTCCTCCGGGTGCAGTTCAGCTCGAGTTCGGCCGCGGTCGACAGCCCCGTCTCCTCGCTGGTGCCGATGGCCCTGACGCTGCCGGGTCTGGTGGGCAACTCACCGACCTGGACACGGTGCTGCCGATCGATCGACGGCTGGTATCGGCGACGGGAATGGGTGGCGCTGGAGGGCGAGGCCGGCGTCGGGAAGCTGGCGCTGGCCAGGGCCGTCCACCAGAAACATCATCCGACGGGACGGATCGTCGTCCTCGACGCCGCCGAGCTGGGGGACACCGAAACCTGGCTTGACGAGGTCTCCGATGCCCTGGCCGAGGACGGCGGCGCAGTGATCCTGCAGCACGTCGACCGACTCGACCCGGCGGGATTGAGCGGTCTGGTGGATCTGCTGGCCGAGGCCGCCGCCCTGGTCGACCAACCCGGGCATCCGTGGGTGGCCATCACCATGGCTGCGGAGCGCACGGGTACCGAACTCGACGCACAGCTGCTCCCGCATTTCCCGCACTCCCTGCAACTTCCGCCGCTGCGGCATCGGCTGGACGACCTGCCGCTGCTGATCCCGCATCTGCTGAACCGGATCACCGGGGTCCAGCAGAGCCTGAGCTGTTCGCCGGAGGCGATGCGCCAACTGATGAAGCTGCCATGGCTGGGAAATGTCGCCGAACTGCGGGAGGTCCTGCAGAAGGTCGTACGGCTGCGACGCTCTGGCAGTTTCACCATCGAGGACCTGCCGGCCCAGTGCCGCTCCGGCAGCCGGCGTCAGCTGACACCGCTGGAGAACCTGGAGCGGGATGCGATCGTCGGCAGCCTGGTCGCCAACGACGGCAACAAGGAAAGGGCCGCCCAGGAGGTCGGGATGTCCAGGGCCTCCATCTACCGGAAGATCCGCGACTACGGAATCCACGTCCAGCTCGGTGGCGGAAGGGCCGCCAACCGGCCGCCGGCCTCGTGAGCCCCACTCCCCCGGTCCTAGCGGTTCGGGTGCGCCGGGTGCGGCGGCGTTCCCGACTGCCAGGATGGACCGATGAACCTCCCCGATCCTGCGGCCGGCGACGCGGACGTCCAGCCGATCGTTGCGGACGAACCGCCACCCGGGAACCTGCCGAGCGTGGCGTTGGCGATGCTGGAGGATCTGCACCGGGCCGAGCAGGCCCGTCAGGCGCTCCACGATGCCGGCGAGATCCAGACCTGGGCCGTCCGTTTCGGTCTGCTGGGCGATGAGAACCGGCTGAAGATCCTGCTCGCCCTGCACCGCGCACCCGGCATCACCGTGGGGGACCTTGCCGCGGCGGTCGGGATGAGCGACAACGCCGCCTCCCACGCCCTGTCCGCCCTGCGGATGGCGGGCGTGGTGACCGCAGCCCGCGACGGACGGTTCCGGCGATGGTCGATCACCGACCACGAGATCCACGACATCCTGCATGCGGTCGGCGCGAGCCACTCGACGCTCCACCCCGATCACTGAGCCCCGGCCCCCGGTCGCCGTGTCGCCCGGGGGGATCATTTGTGTCGCGTGGCTCCCTGATGCGTGGCGTGGATCAACATCGCAGGCATGGACGAAAGTGGCGACTCCTGTCACTCACGTCCCAAATCGTCCAAGTTGATCCATGCAGACGATGTTGATCCATGCGAACCCCTGCCCAGCCCAGCTCAGCCCAGCCCAGCCCGGCCAGGCCAGGCCCGGCCCGGCCCGGCCCGGCCTCAGCGGAACACGACCGTCCGGGAGCCGTTGGGCATCACGCGCCGCTCGCAGTGCCATTTCACCGCCCGGGACAACACCTGCGTCTCCACGTCGCGGCCGGCGGCGACCAGGTCGTCCGGACCCAGGTTGTGGTCAACCCTGGCCACGTCCTGCTCGATGATCGGGCCCTCGTCGAGGTCGTCGTTGATGTAGTGCGCCGTCGCACCGATCAGTTTCACGCCGCGATCGTGCGCCTGGTGATAGGGCCTGGCACCCTTGAAACTGGGGAGGAAGGAATGGTGGATGTTGATCGCTCTTCCGGACAACGCCCGACTGGTGGATTCGGAGAGAACCTGCATGTAGCGCGCCAGCACCACCAGGTCGATCTGATGCTCTGCGATCAATTCCAACATCCGGGACTCCGCTGCTGCCTTGGTATCCGGCGTTACGGGTAGGTGCACGTAGGGAATCTCGTACGACGCGGCGAGGGCCGCAAAATCGTCGTGGTTGGAAATGATGACCGGGATATCGATGTTGAGCGTTCCCATCCGGTAGCGGTAGAGCAGATCATTCAGGCAATGGCCGAATCTCGAGACCATGATCATCGTCCTGGTCGGCGTCGCGGCATCGACCAGTTCGAACTCCATCGCATGACGGGCCGACACCTGGTCGAACCCGGACCGGAGATCGGCCAGCTCCGGTGCCTCGCCGATGAACACGAAGTGCACCCGCATGAAGAAGCGACCGGTGAGCCGATCGTCGAACTGCTGACTGGCCAGGATGTTCGCTCCGAACTCCACCAGGTAACCGGTCACGGCGTAGACCAGGCCGGGCCCGTCCTGGCAGGACAACGTCAGGATGAACTCCTGACCGGCATGGGGACGAGGGGACACCGAACCTCCACAGCTCGAACTTGGTTGGTTGCACAGAACGCAACACACTGCTCCATGTGCAACGAACAGCATGTTGGGTAGCAGCGGTCCGGTCAAGAGGGACCGGTAACGGACTCGATCCGCCCACGGGTCGGACGCGCCCAGATGTGGTTACGCTCCGAGCTATGCCCGACCTCCTGCGGCCGCACCCGACGGCTCCGCACGTCACCGCAGCCGATCTCGGCCGTCGCGGGATTCGCTCGGCCCCCGCCGAGATCACCGACCGCCCCGACCGAACCGACCGCCCCGACGGCACCGGCGGGTCGGTGCAGTCGGTGGATCGCGCGCTCACCATCCTGAAACTGCTCGCCGCCGACGGCGAACTCGGTGTCACCGAGATCGCCGGGCTGCTCGGAGTGCACAAGTCGACGGCTTCCCGACTCCTGGCCACCCTGGAATCCCACGGTCTGGCCGAGCAGCTACCCGACCGGGGCCGGTATCGGCTGGGCGTCGGCGTGCTGCGGCTCGCGGGCGCCACCCGGTCGCGGCTGGACATCGTCCGGGAGAGCCGACCGGTCACCGGCCCGCTGGCCGCGGAGGTCGGCGAGACGGTGAACATCGTCATCCTCTCGGGCACCGAGACGCTCTACCTCGACCAGGTGGCCGGCACCTCCGCACTGCAGATCCACAACTGGATCGGTAGGCGGAACCCGGTGCACGCCACCGCGAACGGCCGTGTCCTGTTGGCCCACGCCTCGTCCGGTGAGGCCGAGGCGATCCTGGGCGCGGCCAGCACCTCCTCCGGCCGGTTGCGGGCGATCACACCCCACACGATCACCGACCGCGTTGCCCTGGCTGCCTCGCTGGAGAGCGTCCGCCGGGACGGCTACTCGGTGGCGGTCGACGAGCTCGAGATCGGCCTGACGGCCGTTGCGGCACCCGTCCGTGGGGTCGACGGATCGGTGATCGCCTCCCTGTCGATCTCGGGCCCCAGCTTCCGACTCGACGCCGCCCGGATCCCGCAGGTGGTCGGAGCCGTCCGGGGCGCTGCGTCAGCCGTCTCCGCACGCATGGGCTATCTCGCTCCGTCCAGCGGCCGCCCCTGATCGACCGGGACCGGCCGTCCGGCGCGGCACCGTCACGTGTCACCGTCATGTCACGCCCGATGTACCGTCCGGGCCGCCCTGCATCACGGCCAGGTAAATCTTCCCCGGTATCGGTGGGTGTATACGCCTCACGCCCTTGACACCCCTCCGCTGCCGTTCCATGCTGTTGCTCAGGAAGCGCAGTGATGCGTAATACGCAACACCCAGTCTCGGACCCAGTCGTCACAGGCAGTCGTACATCGGAGATCATTGGCGCCGCCAGGATCCGTCGGGAGCAGAGCCGGAGGTGCCGGAAGTGAGTACGAGCCTTGCCGAGCAGGCCACCCCGGTGGCCGGCGCCGACCCGACGCTGCGCGGCCTGTACCTCGCCGGACGGTGGGCCGCGTCCGATGGCGGCGGGTCAAGACTGATCAGCTGCCCGGCCGACGGTACCGCCGTACGGTCGGTGGTCGAGGGGTCCGCCGCAGATGCCACTGCGGCGGTGGCAGCGGCGCGGACGGCTTTCGACTCCGGCTCCTGGGCGGCGCTCCCGGAGAAGCAGCGCGGTGAGATGCTGCTGCGCACCGCCGATCTGCTCCACCGGGACAAGGCCCGTTACGCCAGGGCCGAGGCACTGGACACGGGCAAGCGATTCGTCGAGGCAGAGTACGACATCGATGACGTCGTCGCGTGCTTCCGCTACTACGGCGGTATCGCGGGCACGGATGCCGGACGGGTGGTGGACACCGGCAATCCGCACGCGATCAGCCGGATCGTCTACGCACCGGTCGGTGTCTGCAGCCTGATCACGCCCTGGAACTACCCGCTGCTCCAGGTGTCCTGGAAGGTGGCACCCGCGCTGCTGGCCGGCAACACCTTCGTCCTCAAACCCAGCGAGCTGACGCCCTCGACCGCGATCCTGCTGATGGACACGCTCACCGAAGCCGGCGTCCCGGCCGGTGTCGCGAACCTGGTGACCGGCAGCGGACCAGAGGTCGGCGCGGTCCTGGCCAGTGATCCGCGGGTCGACATGGTCTCGTTCACCGGCGGCCTGGCCACCGGCAAGGCCATCATGGTGGCCGGCGCCGCCACCGTGAAGAAGGTTACCCTGGAACTGGGCGGCAAGAACCCGAACATCATCTTCGCAGACGCAGACGTGGAAGCCGCCATCGACTACGCGTTGACCGCGGTCTTCCTGCACTCCGGCCAGGTCTGCTCGGCCGGTGCCCGGCTCATCGTCGACGCGGGCCTGCACGACCGGGTGGTGGACGAGATCGTCTCCCGGGCAGCCCGGATCAGGCTCGGTGGACCGTTCGACGATGCTGCGCAGACCGGACCGCTCATCTCCGCGGCGCACCGGGCCAAGGTGCACGCCTACGTCGAGGCCGGGGTCGCCGAGGGTGCCGTCCTGCGCACCGGCGGCATCATCCCGACCGACGGCGAACTGTCGAAGGGCTTCTACTACCCGCCGACGGTGCTGGACGGCTGCACCCGTGGCATGACGGTGATCCGGGAGGAGTCGTTCGGGCCGGTGATGACGGTCGAGACCTTCACCTCCGAGTCGGAGGCGATCGAGATCGCCAACGACACCGACTACGGCCTGGCCGGTGCGGTCTGGACCTCGGACGCCTCCCGCGCGCAGCGGGTCGCTGGGGCACTGCGCCACGGCACGGTCTGGATCAACGACTACCACCCCTACGTGCCACAGGCGGAATGGGGCGGTTTCGGTCAGTCCGGCAACGGACGCGAACTCGGGCCCACCGGCCTGTCCGAATATCGCGAGATCAAGCACATCTGGCAGAACACCTCCCCCGCCCCGCAGTACTGGTTCCCCCGCTGACTTCTCACCCCTCACCCTCATCGACCTGACGCACCCGCACGAGCACAGCCCGAAAGCGCACAGCCCGCTCTTCGTTCTCCCTACTCCAGGAGATGTGATGACTGCACCGATCCTCGACACTCCCGACTTCTCGGTCCGCAATCTGTGGAAGGTTTTCGGGCACAAGGCGGACAAGATCCCGACCGACCCCGCGATGGCCGGGCTCACCGGGCCGGAGATCCTCGAGCGGACCGGGTGCGTGCCGGCCGTCCGGAACATGAACTTCGACGTCGCCCGCGGCGAGGTCTTCGTCGTGATGGGCCTCTCCGGCTCCGGGAAGTCCACCCTGGTCAGATGTCTCACCCGGCTGATCGAACCGACCGCCGGGCAGGTGCTGCTGTCGGGCCAGGACATCATGAAATCGTCGGGCTCCGCGCTGCGCGACATCCGTCGCAGGCGGATCTCGATGGTGTTCCAGCACTTCGGTCTGCTGCCGCACCGGAGCGTCCTGGACAACGTCGCGTACGGACTGCAGGTCCGCGGCATGGGCAAGGTCGAACGGTACGAGCGGGCCCACGAGGTGATCGAACTCGTCGGACTGCACGGATACGAGAAGCGCTTCCCTGATCAACTTTCGGGCGGCATGCAGCAACGCGTCGGGCTGGCCCGCGCCCTGGCCGGCGACCCGGACGTCCTGCTGTTCGACGAGCCGTTCTCGGCGCTGGATCCGCTGATCCGGCGTGACATGCAGGCCGAGGTCATCCGGCTGCACCGCGACATGGGCAAGACGATGATCTTCATCACCCATGATCTCTCCGAGGCCCTGAAACTCGGTGACCGGATCCTGATCATGCGGCACGGCGAACTCGTGCAGATCGGCACCGGTGACGAACTGGTCGGCGCCCCGGCCGACGACTACGTCGCCGATTTCGTGTCCGAGGTCCCGAAAGCCGATGTGCTGACGCTGAAGTGGATCGCCCGGGCCGCGCTGGGACTCGACGCGACGTCCGCCGCCCTGCCGGCCGGCACGGTGATCCGTGACGCGATTCCGACCGTCGTCGGCTCGGCGACCCCCGTGCGCGTCGTCGACGGCAACGAAACGATCGGGATGGTCACCCGTGACGACATCCTCGCCCTGATCGGATCCCGGTCCGGCAAGGTGTCGACCAACGTCGCCGGGCAGGCCGTGGCCTGATGACCACCACCACCACGGACCCGGCATCGGAAGCCGATCTGGAGAAGTCGGAGGCCCAGCTCGGTGCGAACGCCGACCGGGTCGGACCGCCGGAACCCCCTGGCGGGCGATGGTTCCCGTCCGGGACGGCGGCCGTCACCGTCATCGGGATCCTGGTGGTGTGGGTCATCTTCCGTTTCGCGCTGGCCGACCGGTGGACGCTGGCCCTGGATCCACAGGAACTCACCACCATCCACACGAACCTGAACACCTGGCCGGACTGGGTCGCCCAGAACCGGAACAGCAGCCCGGTCTTCCTCTACTTCGTCAACTACATCCAGATCGTGCTGCAGCACGTCAGCGACTTCATCTCCGCGACGTTCTACCAGACCCCGAACGGGCTCGGCATCCCCTACATCGGATGGCTGGGCACCACCGTCCTGGTGACCTGGATCGCCTACGCCGTCGGCAATGTCAAGGTTGCCGCCCTGACCGCAGCGGTGTTCCTGCTGTTCGTCCTCCAGGGTGTGTGGACCGACGCGATGGCCAGCTTCGCCCAGGTGATCGCCGCCGTCCTGTTCGCCTTCGTGATCGGCATTCCGCTGGGAATCTGGGCGGGCACCAGCGACCGGGTGAACAAGATCATCACGCCGGTCCTGGATTTCATGCAGATCATGCCGTCCTTCGCCTATCTCGCCCCACTGGTCCTGATCTTCGGGCTCGGAACCGCCTCCGTGACGGCCGCGGTCTTCATCTTCGCGGCGCCGCCGATCATCAGGATCACCGCGCACGGCATCCGCCAGGTTCCCCTGACCACCAGGGAGGCAGTCGATTCCATGGGTGTTACCGGGGCCCAACGCCTTCGGCAGGTGCTGCTCCCGATGTCCAAGCGCACCACGGTGATCGGCGTCAACCAGACATTCATGGCGGCCCTGTCGATGGTGGTGATCGCGGCCTACATCGCCGCCCCCGGCCTCGGCTCCGACGTCCAGCAGGCACTGCAGAGCCTGGATGTCGGCACCGCGTTCAACGCCGGCCTGTCGATCGTGTTGATGGCCATCGTGTTCGACCGTGTCTCCACCGCGGCCAGCGTCCGTGCCGAGATCGCCGTGCGCAAGGGGACCGGGAAGAAGACGACGCGACGGGCGGTGATCGCGGCCGGACTGGTGATCACGGCGGTCGCGGTCTACCTCTCGCGCACCTACCTGTGGGCGGCCCAGCCGCCGCAGAACTGGCCGGACTGGGGCCGGTCCATCACTGCCGGCGTCAACACCGTCTCCACCTGGGTGCAGACGCACCTGTCGCTGATCACCCTGAACTTCAAGAACGCCATCGCCTACGGTCTGCTGAACCCGCTGCAGTCGCTGCTGGTCCAGACCCCTTGGTTCGTCGTCGGTGTGGCCTTCGCCGTGATCGGCTACGCAGTCGGCGGCCTGCGCATCGCCGTCATCATGGTGGTCGGCGTCGCCGCGCTGGTCGTGCTGGGCGTCTGGTCCGACGCCATGTTCACCCTGGCCTCGACCATCCTGGCCAGCATCGCGGCGATCGCCCTCGGAGTGCTGATCGGCGTCTGGATGGGTCGTTCCAAGGGCGCCGACCGCTTGATCCGGCCGGTTCTCGATGCGGCCCAGACCATGCCGGCCTTCGTCTACCTGGTGCCGTTCCTCGGCCTCTTCGGACCCGGCCGGGTGACCGCCATCTTCGCCGGCGTCATCTACGCCGCACCGGCCGCCATCAAGATCGTCGCCGACGGTATCCGCCAGGTGCCGGAGAACACCGTTGAATCCGCCCTGTCCGCCGGCTCGACCAAATGGCAGATGATCACCAGGGTGCAGATCCCGATGTCGATCAAATCGATCGCGCTGGCCTCCAACCAGGCGGTGATCTACACGCTATCGATGGTGGTGATCGGCGCGGCCGTCGGCGGCGGCGGGCTCGGCTACCTGGTGATCAGCGGCCTGCAGAATCCGCCGTACTTCGGCAAGGGCCTGGCCGCCGGCCTCGCGCTCGTCGTCCTGGGCATCATGGTCGACCGGCTGACCCAGGCCGCCGCCCAGCGCTCCGGCCAGCGGGCCCGGAAGGCCACCGAGTCCGGCGCCGCACCGACCCGACGGATCTCCACCGCCAAGGTCATCGAACCGGCCACCGCCTGAGCAGCCGCACGAGCAGACCTGACCGCCCACCCCATCCCACCCCCGAAGATCTAGGAGCACCACATGCGCCACACCCAGTCAACGACCGTCAAGAGGCTCGGCATCGGGCTGACCGCGCTCGGCCTGCTCATCTCCAGCGCCTGCGCCGCGACGGTGAACCAGGCCGGCGGCGCCTCCTCCTCGCCCTCCGCAGCCGCCAGTACGCCGGCCGCGTCCTCCGCGTCCGCCGCGTCCGCCGCGTCCGCCGCGCCGGCCTCCAGCGCGACTTCGGCAGCGTCCGCGGGCAGTTCCACCGCAGCGGGCTCCGGCGCTGCCAGCACCGCCAAGATGCTCCCGGTGAGCGGCACCTGCAGCGCGCCTATCAACATGGCGATGAACGACTGGGTGGGGTACACGGCCGACGCCGCCGTCGTCACCTACATCCTGAAGAACGACCTGAAATGCCGGGTGAACCAGAAGGCACTGGCCGAACAGCTGGCGTGGCAGGGCTTCCCGACCGGCCAGATCGACGTGATCATGGAGAACTGGGGCCACGACGACCTGACGCTGAAGTACATCACCCAGCAGAAGGTGGCCGTCGACGCCGGCCTGACGGGCAACCTCGGGCAGATCGGCTGGTACGTCACGCCGGCCACCCTCAAGGAATTCCCGGACATCACCAACTGGCAGAACCTGAACAAGTATGCGAGCAAGTTCGCCACCTCCGAGTCCGGCGGCCAGGGCCAGCTTCTCGACGGTGACCCGTCATTCGTCACCAACGACGCGGCATTGGTGACGAACCTGAAGTTGAACTACAAGGTCGTCTACGCCGGCTCCGAGGCGGCGCTGATCCAGGCCTTCCGCACCGGCCAGCAGAACAACACGCCGGTGATCGGCTACTTCTACTCACCGCAGTGGTTCCTGTCCGAGGTGCCGCTGACCAAGATCAACCTGCCCAAGTACACCCCCGGCTGCGACACCGATCTGCAGAAGATCGCCTGTGACTACCCGAACTACAACCTGAACAAGATCATGTCGGCGAAGTTGGCGAACTCCGGTTCGCCGGCCGCCGCCCTGATCAAGAACTTCCACTGGACCAACGACGACCAGAACCTGGTCGCGAAGTACATCACCGCGGACAAGATGACCCCCGAGGCTGCCGCGAAGAAGTGGATCGACGCGAACCCCGCCAAGGTCAACGCCTGGCTCGGCAAGTAGGGATCACCGTTCCGGGGAGCAGAACCGACCCATCCTGTCGGTTCCGCTCCCCGGACCGTGATCAGCAAACCCTTGACAGCCGCTCCGCGCTCGATCACTGTGATTCGACACAGGGTTGTTGCATACAGCGCGGAGCGTTGCGTATTACGGAACCGGAGGAAAGATGACATCAGGAACCGCCGCTCAGCCGTCGGTCGTCATCATCGGGGGCGGCATCGTCGGCGCCAGTCTGGCCGACGAGATCACCGCGCGCGGCTGGACGAACGTCACCGTGGTGGACGGCGGCCCACTGCCCGTCTCCGGCGGTTCCACGTCGCACGCACCGGGTGTCGTCTTCCAGACCAACGGCAGCAAGGTGATGAGCGAGTTCGCCATGTACACGGTGGACAAGTTCAAGAACCTGACCTACCAGGGTGATCCGTGCTATCTGCCGGTCGGCGGACTCGAGATCGCCACGACGCCCGAACGCGCGGTCGAACTCGAGCGGCGCTTCGGCTACGCACAGTCCTGGGGGGTTCCCGGGGCCCGGCTGCTGGACCCGGCCGAGACCGTCCGGACCTGGGACCTGTTGGAGCCCAGCGCCATCCACGGCGGGCTGTTCGTCCCCGACGACGGGATCGCGAAGGCCGTCCGGGCCGTCGGGGCCCAACTGGGCCGGGCGGTCTCCAGGGGCGCAACGGTTCTCCCCCGTCACGAGGTGCTCGACGTCCTGACGGCCGGGAACCGGGTCACCGGGGTCCGCACGGACCAGGGCGACCTCCCGGCCGACATCGTCGTGTGCTGCGCCGGCATCTGGGGACCGAAGGTGGCCGCCATGGTCGGCCAGACGTTGGCCCTGACCCCCCTTGCCCACCAGTTCGTCTGGACCGGCCCGGTCGACGACCTCGCCGGCCGCACCGTCGAGTCCGTCCGTCCGGTGCTGCGTCACCAGGACGCCGATCTGTACTACCGCGAGAACGGCACCGGGCTCGGGATCGGTTCCTACCGCCACCGGCCGATGCCGGTGAAGGCAGGTGATCTCGCGTCCTGGCGCGCTGCGGAGGCGGCCGGCGGCCAGCCCTCGATACTGGACTTCACCCCGGCCGACTTCGAATTCCCACTGGCCGAGACCGCCCGGATCCTCCCCAGTCTCGGCGAGTTGGAACTGAAAACTGCTTTCAACGGTGTGTTCTCGTTCACCACCGACAACATGCCGCTGATCGGCCCGCACGCCACCATCGACGGCTTCTGGACCGCCGAAGCAGTCTGGGTCACCCATTCCGCCGGTGTGGCGAGGGCGATGGCGGAGTGGATCATCGACGGCTTCAGCAAGAGCTTCGACGTGCACGCCTGCGACCTCAACCGCTTCGAGCGGCATCAGCTCGGCCCCGCCTACATCCAGGCCAAGGACTGCCAGAACTTCGTCGAGGTCTACGACATCCTGCACCCGCTGGAACCGATGAACCATTCGCGCCCGTTGCGCACCTCGCCGTTCTACCTGCGTCAGGTAGAGCTGGGTGGGAAGTTCCTCGAGGCGAGCGGCTGGGAACGGCCGCACTGGTATGCGGCCAACGACGCGCTGGTCGCCGGCGATCGCAACACCGGGTGGCACATCCCGACGCCGGGTGACTGGGCCGCGCAGTTCTGGTCCCCCACCATCGCCGCCGAGGCGGCGGTCACCCGCACCGACGTCGCGATCTACGACATGACGGCACTCAAGCGGATCGAGGTGACCGGGACCGGTTCCACCGAATTCCTGCAGAGCCTGGTCACCGGAAAGATGGCGAAGTCCATCGGCTCGGTCACCTACTGCCTGATGCTCGACGTCGATGGCGGCATCCGCTCCGACGTCACGGTCGCTCGCCTCGGCCCCGAGCACTACCAGGTCGGGGCGAACGGCGCGATCGACCTCGACTGGATGCGGCGTCATCTGCCGTCAGGCTCCGCCGTGCAGGTCCGGGACATCACCGCAGGGACCTGCTGCATCGGCATCTGGGGTCCGCGGGCCCGCGACGTCGTCCAACCCCTCACGGATGCCGACTTCTCCAACGCCGGCTTCAAGTACTTCCGGGCCCAGACGTGCTTCCTGGGCACCGTCGAGGTGACCGCGATGCGGCTGTCCTACGTCGGCGAACTGGGCTGGGAGCTCTACACCACCGCCGACCAGGGGCTGGTGCTGTGGGACCTGCTGATGAAGGCGGGCGCCGAGCACGGCATCATCGCCGCCGGCCGCGGGGCCTTCAACGCGCTGCGCATCGAGAAGGGTTACCGGAGCTTCGGCGGCGACATGACGAACGAGCACACGCCGATCCAGGCCGGGGTCGACTTCGCGGTCAAGCCCGACCAGGAGTTCCTCGGCAAGCAGGCGCTGGTGGCCCGCGAAGACGACGGCAGGCGCCTGTGCCTGCTGACCGTCGACGGACCCAACGACATCGTCCTGGGTTCCGAGCCGGTCTACCCCGCGCCCGCCACTCCCGCGCTGATCAACATCGAAGGCGCTCACGAAGTTGGCCCAGATGTGACAGGTGGGGCAGGAATCGACCCGATCATGAGCGCGACCGGCCCAGGCCGGGCGGCGGTCGGCTACGTCACCTCCGCGGCGTACTCCTACACGCTGGGGGTCCCGTTGGCCTACGCCTGGCTCCCGGCCGACTTGACGGCTCCGGGGACGGCGGTGGAGATCGGCTACTTCGGCGATCGTTACCGGGCGGTGGTCACGGCCGAACCGGCGTTCGACCCGGAGATGAAGAAGATCCGATGCTGAGGTTCACCCCTGATCTGCGGGGATGGGGATTTCCGGCCGACCTCACTACGGTGGACAGCGGATACGGGCGATCGGCTCCCGTGCCCGCACACCGCGCCTTCGGCCGGCGGCACCAGCTGTCAACGGCGCACACCATCAGGGAGAGCTCGCGATGACGATCACCGAAGCACCAGCCACCGAAGAACTGACCGCGCCGGCCGCGCCCACGACGCCATGGCCCGGGCTCGACGCCGGACTGGCCGAGGCCGACCCGGAGGTCGCCGCCCAGATCGCCCTCGAGCTGCACCGCCAGCAGAGCACGCTGGAGATGATCGCCAGCGAGAACTTCGCACAGGTCTCGGTCATGCAGGCCCAGGGCAGCGTGCTGACCAACAAGTACGCCGAGGGCTACCCGGGGCGTCGCTACTACGGCGGCTGCGAGTTCGTCGACGTCATCGAGCAGCTGGCCATCGACCGCCTCAAGGCTCTCTTCGGTGCGGACTTCGCCAACGTCCAGCCCCACTCGGGCGCGCAGGCCAATGCCGCCGCGATGCAGGCGTTGATCAAGCCGGGCGACACCATCCTGGGCCTGTCCCTGGCCCACGGCGGCCACCTGACCCACGGCATGCGGATCAACTTCTCCGGTCTGCTCTACCACGCCACCGCCTACGAGGTGTCCAAGGAGGACCACCGCGTCGACATGGACGAGGTCGCGAGGCTGGCGCGTGAGCACCGACCGCAGCTGATCATCGCCGGGTGGTCGGCGTACCCGCGGCAGCTCGACTTCGCCCGATTCCGGCAGATCGCCGACGAGGTCGGCGCCTACCTGATGGTCGACATGGCCCACTTCTCCGGCCTGGTCGCCGCCGGCCTGCACCCGTCGCCGATCCCCCACGCGCACGTCACCACCACGACCACGCACAAGACCCTGGGCGGCCCCCGCGGCGGCGTCATCATGACGAACGACGCCGCGCTGGCCAAGAAGATCAACTCCGCCGTCTTCCCGGGGCAGCAGGGCGGTCCACTCGAGCACGTCATCGCCGGCAAGGCCGTCGCCTTCAAGATGGCCGCCGACCCGTCGTTCGCCGAGCGCGCCGGACGGACCCTCCGCGGCGCATCGCTGGTGGCGAAGCGGCTGGTCGCAGATGACGTCACGGCAGCCGGCATCAGCGTGCTGACCGGCGGCACCGACGTGCATCTCGTGCTCGTCGACCTCCGCAACTCCGACCTGGACGGCAAGTCCGCCGAGGACCGGCTGCACTCGATCGGCATCACCGTCAACCGCAATGCCGTGCCCTTCGACCCCCGCCCGCCGATGGTCACCTCGGGGCTGCGCATCGGGACGCCGGCGTTGTCAACCCGCGGATTCGGCGACGCCGATTTCGCCGAGGTCGGCGACATCATCGCCGCCGCCCTGATCGCGCCGGTCGGCGAGCTGGACCACGAACTGGCCTCGTCGCTGAAGGCGCGTGTCGCCGCTCTGACCGGCTCGCACCCGCTCTACCCCGATCTCGCCTACTAGCTCCCGTTCTGCACGAAAGGACATCACGTGACGCCGCAGGTTCCGCCGGGTGCCGGCCTCCCCGAACATCCGGAGTTCCTCTGGCGCACACCGGAACCCAAGCATCACTACCAGGTCATCCTGATCGGCGGAGGTGGCCACGGGCTGGCCACCGCCCACTACCTGGCCAAGCTCGGGATCACCGATGTCGCCGTGCTGGAAAAGGGCTGGCTGGCCGGCGGGAACATGGCCCGCAACACGACGATCATCCGGTCCAACTACCTGTGGGACGCGAGCGCGGGCTTCTACGAGCACTCGCTGAAGCTCTGGGAGACGCTTGACCAGGACCTGGACTATCCGATCCTGTTCTCCCAGCGAGGGGTGCTGAACCTGGATCACTCGCTCACCGACATCCGGGACTCCCGTCGCCGGGTCGAGGCGAACAAGCTGAACGGCATCGACGCGGAGTGGGTGGATGCCAAGGGCGCCAAGGAGATCTGCCCGATCCTGAACATCAGCGACAACATCCGCTATCCGGTGCTCGGCGGCACGTACCAGCCGCGGGGCGGAATCGCCAAGCACGACTACGTGGCCTGGGGCTTCGCGCGGTCCGCGGATGCGGCCGGCATCGACCTGATCCAGAACTGCGAGGTGACGGGCATCGACATCGCCGGCGGCAAGGTCACCGGCGTGCAGACCTCGCAGGGCCCGATCACTGCGGACGCGGTGGCGATGGTGGGCGCCGGGCATTCCTCGATGCTGGCCGCGATGGCCGGCTTCCGTCTCCCCATCCAGTCACATCCATTGCAGGCGTTGGTGTCCGAACTGCTCGAGACGGTCCACCCGACGGTCGTGATGTCGAATGCCGTGCACGTGTACGTCTCGCAGGCCCACAAGGGTGAACTCGTGATGGGCGCCGGCGTCGACACGTACAACGGCTACGGCCAGCGTGGTGCGTTCCACGTCATAGAACGCCAGATGTCCGCCGCCGTCGAGCTCTTCCCGATCTTCGCCCGCGCGCACGTGCTGCGCACCTGGGGCGGCATCGTGGACACGACGCCGGACGCCTCGGCGATCATGGGCCTCACCCCGGTGGAGAACCTGTACGTCAACTGTGGTTGGGGCACCGGCGGTTTCAAGGCCACCTGCGGAGTCGGGCATCAGATGGCCGAGCTGATCGCCACCGGCAAGGTCCCGGATCTGATGGCGGAATTCTCTCTCGAACGCTTCGCCACCGGCCGTCTCGTCGACGAACACGGCGCTGCCGCCGTCGCCCACTGATTCTTTCTTCCTCGTAGCACGGAGCACACGGACCATGATGTTGATCGACTGCCCGGAATGCGGGCCCCGCAACGAGAACGAGTTCCACTACGGCGGCCAGGCACATGTGCCGTACCCCGAGGCCGGCGGCGCGCACCTGACCGATCAGGAGTGGTCGGAGTACCTCTTCTTCCGCGACAACACCAAAGGTGCGTTCGCCGAACGGTGGCTGCACTCGGCCGGTTGCCGACGCTGGTTCAACGCCGTGCGGGACACCGTGACGTACGAATTCCTGGCGGTCTACCGTGCCGGTACGCCGCGCCCGGACCTGGTGGCCGACAACGTTTCTGGGGCTACCACCACCGGGGCCACGGCATGACGGGCAGCAGGCTGGCCTCGGGTGGGCGCATCGACCGGAACCAACCCCTGGACGTGACGTTCGACGGCCGACGCCTCGACGCCTTCCACGGCGACTCGTTGGCTTCGGCCATGCTGGCCTCCGGTATCCGGGTCGCTGGGCACTCCGTCATGCTCGGCCGTCCCCGCGGCATCATGTCGGCCGGGGCCGAGGAACCCACCGGCGTCATCCAGGTGGAGCGGCCGTTCCCGGAGCCGATGCTCACCGCCACCACCGTGGAAGCGGTCGATGGTCTTGCCGCGTCCAGCATCTACGGTCAGGGTCGGCTGGCCGACGACAGTGCCTGGCCCGCCGGTGATCCCCACACCTACGACGCGGTCCACCACCACTGCGAGGTGACGATCGTCGGCGCCGGGCCGGCCGGGCTGTCGGCCGCCCTCACCGCCGCCCGTGGTGGCGAGCGCGTGCTGCTGATCGACGAGCGCCCCCAACCCGGCGGGGCACTGCTGACCCGCGCCGAGATGAGCTGGGCCGCCGACCTCGTCCGCGAACTGGCCACCCTGCCGAACGTCGTGCACCTGCAGCGCACCACGGTGACGGGCTACTACGACGACAACTTCCTGATCGCGGTGCAGCGGATGACCGGCCACCTGAGTGCGCAGACCACCGAAGGTGCGGTGCGCGAACGCATCTGGCGTATCCGCTCGGCCCGGGTGGTGCTGGCCACCGGCGCCCACGAGCGGCCGATCGTCTTCTCGGGCAACGACGTTCCCGGCGTGATGCTCGCCGAATCCGTCCGCGTCTACCTGCAGCGCTACGGCGTGCTGGCCGGCGATCAGGTCGTCCTGTTCACCGCGCACGACGACGGCTACCGGGTGGCGGGCGAACTGATGGCAGTAGGCGCCTCGGTCATCGTCGTCGACCCTCGCCTGCCTGCCGACCAGGTCCCGGACCCGACGCCGGAACTGAGCACCGGGACGGTTCTGATCGGGAGCGTCGTCAGTGGCACCCTGACCGGTCCGGACGGCGCGCTGACCGCCGTGCTGGTCACCCTGCCGGACGGCGACACCATCTCCGTACCAGCGGATCTGCTGGCGGTCTCCGGTGGCTGGAACCCGGCCGTACATCTGTATTCGCAGGCCGGCGGCCGGTTGGAGTTCGACTCAGCCATCGGCTCGTTCCTGCCCGCCGGCGCACGTCAGCGTGTGACCGTCATCGGGTCGGCCAGCGGACTGCGCACCACCGCCGAATGCGTGGCGGACGGGGCTGCGGTCGGCGGCAACACCGGGCTGACCGGCAATGCGATCATCCTGCCCCCCGACGACGACCTGCTGCTGGAGATCGCACCGGGCGCGCAGCTGTACCTGGTGACCGGCGATTCCGACGATCCCGCCGGCCTGACCGACCACTTCGTCGACGTCCAGAGAGACGTCACCGTCGCGGATCTGATGCGCGCGACCGGCGCCGGACTGGCGTCGGTCGAACACGTCAAGCGCTACACCACCGCCGGGACCGCGCACGATCAGGGCAAGACCTCAGGCGTGCTCGCGACCGCGGTGATCGCCCACGTCCTCGGGGTCGAACCCGGCGATCTCGGGACCACCACCTACCGGCCGCCCTACACGCCGATCTCGTTCGCGGCCTTGGCCGGACGGGAACGCGGCGACCTCTACGACCCGGTGCGCACCACCGGCGCCCACCCCTGGCACGTGGCCAACGGCGCACGGTTCGAGAACGTCGGGCAGTGGAAGCGACCGTGGTTCTACCCGGTCGACGGCGAGGACATGCATTCCGCCGTGGCGCGCGAATGTGTCGCAGCCAGAACGAATGTCGCGTTCATGGACGGCTCGACGCTCGGCAAGATCGACGTCCAGGGACCGGACGCACCCGCCTTCCTGGACATGCTCTACACCAATCTGATGTCGAGCCTGAAGGTCGGCGTGATCCGCTACGGCGTCATGTGCGGGCCGGACGGCATGGCCATGGACGACGGCACCGTCTTCCGCCTGGCCGCCGACCGCTACCTGGTCACCACCACCACCGGGAACGCCGCGAAGATCCTGGACTGGATGGAGGAATGGCTCCAGACCGAGTGGCCGGAACTGCGCGTGTGGTGTTGCTCGGTGACCGAGCAGTGGGCGACCATGGCTCTGGTCGGGCCCCGTTCCCGCGCACTGCTGTCCGCGCTGGCACCGGGTCTAGCCGTCGCCAACGAGGAATTTCCCTTCATGGCCTGGCGGGACTGCACGGTCGCGGGGCTGACCGCGCGGGTCGCCCGCATCTCTTTCTCCGGAGAACTCGCCTACGAGATCAACGTGGCCTGGCATGAGGCCGCTGCGTTGTGGGACGCGGTCTGGAAGGTGGGCGAACCGGTCGGCCTGGTCCCCTACGGGACCGAGGCGATGCACGTCCTGCGGGCCGAGAAGGGTTATCCCATCATCGGCCAGGACACCGACGGCACCATCACGCCACAGGATCTCGGGATGGGCTGGGCTGTCTCGAAGAAGAAGCCGGACTTCATCGGCAAGCGTTCGTTCGCGCGCGAGGACAACTCTCGACCGGACCGCAAGAACCTGATCGCGCTCCTGACGGTGGATCCCGGGTTGCTGCTTCCCGAAGGCGCCCAGATCGTGGAGCTGTCCGAACTGCCGGAACCTCCGGTGCCGATGGTCGGGCACGTCACCTCGTCCTACCCGTCGGCCGCGCTGGACCGGACCTTCGCGCTGGCCCTGCTCAAGGGCGGGCGGGCCCGCATCGGCAGCACGGTGTACGTCGTCGTCGACGGTGTGCCGCAGCCCGCCCGCGTCGCGAGCCCGGTGGTGGTCGATCCAGACGGGCTTCGGCGCGACGGCGACCCCGGTGGTGACGGCGAGCCCGTTCCGGGGCCGAGCATCCATGCCGCACTTCCGATCTCACCACTGTTCGGATACCACGAGGCCTTCGCTGCACTGTCCCGCGGTGGCCACGCGGGCGTCCGGATCGGCGAGTCCGCTCTGATGACACAGGTCCTGTTGCGGGTCACGAAGGGGTCGGCGGCCGCCGGGGCGGCGGCGACTGCCCTCGGCACGGCGCTGCCTGGCAGCACGGGCGGCGTCACCTACGCGCACAGCGACGCGGTGCTGGCCCTCGGTCCTGACGAGTTCCTGATCCTGGCCGGGCCCGGCCACGGCGCCGAGATCGAGCAACGCCTGCGGGCGGCCATCGGGGACGAACCGGCAGCGGTGACTGACGTGTCGGCCTCCCGCACGATGCTGCGGATCTCCGGACGGAACGCGAGGAAGCTGCTCGCGCACGGTCTCGCGATCGACCTGGACCGGCTGCCCGAGAGTACCTGCGCGCAGACCCTTCTCGCACAGTGCGCGGTGGTCGTGTTCAGCGACGGGCCGGCCTGGACCGACGACGACCTGGTGAAGGTGCTGGTCCGCAGTTCCTTTGCCGCGCACCTGGCCCAGTGGCTCCTGCTCACCGCTCCCGAGTACGTCTGAGTCCTCTCGACGCCGCCGTCGCAACCCCCCGCAACCGCCGCAACGTCCGGGACATCGCGGTCGGAACCCCGCTACCTGACCTTGACCAACTTCCGTTTCTTGACCGTGTAACCGGCCGGCAGGGTGCCCTCGGCGAGCATGCGAAGCGGGCATCGACCGCAGCGCGGCTTGTCGACGCAGCACTCCTTCTTCGGCATCTTCTGGCTCACGAGGTCAGCTTAGCCTGCACTTACCCAATGCGCGAGAGGAACCGGACGCCGCCCGAACATCGGGCGTTCGTGAAAGGCTAGAGTCCCAGCTCCGGCCGGTATCCTCTCGTGTCACGCTCGTGAGGGACGGCGCGGCAGTCCGGCACCGACAGAAGGAGACTCGTGGCAGCGCGCATCGACAAGGTCGTCACATCCGGTACGTTCTCGCTGGACGGCGGGACGTGGGACGTGGACAACAACGTCTGGCTGGTCGGGGACGACGCCGAGGTGCTCGTCATCGACGCCGCCCACGATGCGAAGAAGATCGCTGACGCGATCGGCGGCCGGAAGGTGGTCGCGATCCTGTGCACCCATGGCCACGACGACCACATCGACGCAGCTCCAGCCCTCGCCGACCTCACCGGGGCCCCGATCCTGCTGCACCCGGCCGATGCCCATCTGTGGGGGATGAAGCACGAGGACCGTCGTCCGGACGCCGACCTGTCGGACGGCCAGATCATCTCGGTCGCCGGCGTCGAGGGCACCGTTCTGCACACGCCGGGCCACGCACCCGGAGCGGTCTGCATCTACTTCCCCGCGCTCGACGCCCTGTTCAGCGGCGACACGCTGTTCAGCGGCGGCCCGGGTGCCACCGGGCGGTCGTTCTCCGACTTCCCGACCATCGTCGAATCGATCAGCTCGCGCCTGCTGAACCTCCCGTCGGAGACCGTGGTGCACACCGGTCACGGGGATGACACGACGATCGGCGCCGAAGCGCCGCAGCTCGACGAGTGGGTCGTCCGCGGGCACTGACACAGCCGCTGACGTCCTGCCACAGCCGCCGCTGACGTCCTGCAAAGTGATCGCTATCGCGATCACTTTGCAGGACGTTGCTGCTACTGGGGCACCGACGCCTGACCCGTCAGCGCCGGAGAAGCGGAAGCACTTCCCGGCCGAGCAACTCGATCCCGAGCTGGTCGGTGAGTCCGAGCGGGGTTCCGAACTCGACCCGACTCGCCCCGGCGTCGATCAGGGCCTGGGCCTGCGCGGCGACCTGATCGGGTGTACCGGAGAAGGCGAACAGATCGAGAACCTCGTCCGGGACGAGACGGCCTGCCTCGTCATGCTTCCCGAGTGCGACCAGCGTCCTGATCTCGGTGATCAGCTCCGGCTCGACCGTGACGGTCGGATCGAGGTCGGCCACCACGTCCAGGTACATGGCCACCTCTGACCTGGCCTTCGCCCTGGCCAGTGCGCCGTCCCGGTCCACCACTGTCACCGCCCCCACGACCACCCCGACCGCGCGCGCGGGTCGCCCGGCCGACTGCAGGCCGGGTGAGATCCGTTGGATCATGACGTCGACCATCGCCGGGTTTGCCGTTCCGCCGATCTTGACCTCGTCGGCAATCCGTCCCGCGACCTCTGCCATCCTGGCTCCCCAGGTGCCGATCAGCACCCTGGGCTCATGACCGCCGGTCCGATAGCGCAGGCGGGTGCCGGCGGCCAGCGAGAACACCGACCCCTGCCTCCCGGAGTCGTCGCCGGTGACCAGCGCGCGAATCACCGAGACCGCCTCCTCGATGTGCCGGATCGGGCGGGGCTGGGTGAGACCGATGCTGCCCAACCATGTTCCGCGGGCCAGCCCGAGGTAGGCCCGTCCACCCGACGCCGCATCGAGCGCCAGCAGCTGTCCGGCGATCTCGTAGGGGTGCAGTGTGAACGGATTCCAGCAGGCGGCGCCCAACCGTACGCGGCGGGTGGCTGCCGCCATCTCCAGCAGCGGCACGATCGGCGGCTGGAACAGCAGGTCGCCGAACACGCTGATGACGTCGAAGTCGTACTCCTCGGCAAGTACGGCCAGCTGCGCATACCTGCCGATCGCCTTGTCGCTCTGGAGTCCCAGCCCGATCTCCACCGGCCGGACCGATCCGGTCACCACCACGCGCCGGTCACGTCAGGTCGCCGGCGTCCATCGTGCGTACCCGCGTGCGCTCGATGCGCATGACGAGCCGTTCGTCCGGGTCGGGACAGCTGATCAGCGAGTCGGTCTCGAGCCAGTCGTCAGCCGGTAGCTGCCGCTGCTTGGCCGCCAGGAAGGGCAGCGCCGACTGCAGCGCGAAGACGCAGAAATGCTTGCCCGCCGGTATTCTCAGTTGCGAGGAATGATCGAGATCGAAGTAGTCACCGACCTCGAGCCCACAGACCGAGCGTCCCTCGATCCGCTCCACCGTGACTCGAAGATCGAACAGTTCCATCGGCCGTCCGGGCTCGTCCGCCCCGTTCTTCATCGCCGGCCCGGCTTCATCGCTGCCACGTTTTCATCGCTGCCCCGTGTTCATGACTGCCCCGCCGGCCGGCGCGGACTGCTACGGACGTCCTCGTGGTTGTGCACGGCCAACCACCGCCCACCCTGGCGTCGCCAGACCGCAGTGACCCGCACGCTTTCGGGCGGCAGGGCGTCGCCGGCGAAACGGACGGTCAGCCAGTGACGAGCCAGTGCGGTGTCACCCCACACATCGACCACCGGGTCGACGGCGTCCAGGGCCACCACCGTCGGCGCGTCACCGGACCCAGGACGTCGATCACGTGCGGCATCGAGTTCGGCCCTACCGCAGATCATCTCGGCCTCCTCGGAATCCCAGAACGTCCCGTCCGGGTGGAGGTTCGCGTCGATCCGTGGACGATCTGCGGCCAGGAAACCGTGATAGACCTCCTGAGTGGCAGCCCAGACTGCCTCCTGGTCGACGCTCCACACCTGTTCTGCCATCAGCACTTGGCTCCCGCCGTCGTCGTGGCGCCGCAGCCGGACTCGGCAGCGACCGAACCCTCTGTCACCCTGGGGGTCTCGAGCGCCGGCATCACGGCTTCCCCCAGGATCCGCACCGCCTCGAGCGGATCTGGACCCAGCGGTGGGCCGAACGACAGGTGTTCGGCCCCCAACGCCTGGAGCGAGCGACACCGATCGACGACATCCTCCTGATCACCGGCGATTCCGAGCACCAGCATCCGATCCTCGATCAGCGCCGCGGCCTCCGCACCGCGGCCGCGCTGGGCCAGGGCCGCCGCCGGGAGGAAGTCCTCCGGGCGGAGACCGACCTCGGCCAGCAGGTACGGAGAGATCGACGGGCCGTAGTAGGCCAGCTTCTCCGCCAGTGCCGCCCGCCCGGCGGATGCGTTGTCCGACAGAGATACCCAGATGCAGGCCGGGAGGTCGAACTCCGCCGGGTCGCGCCCCGCCTCCTGCAAACCCGCGTACACCTGCGCCCGCGCCGTCACGAAGTGCTCCGGCGGATAGAGCAGGGGCAACGCCCCGTCGGCCAGCCGCCCGGCCATGCCCAGCATCTTCGGTGCCATTCCGCCGACGTAGACCGGAACCGGCCCGTACTGCGCAAAACGCAGGACGCTGTGATCACCGAACCACGGTGGCAGATCGGTGTCGAGGACGTCCGGGTGGCCGAGCAGGCGACGCAGGGCGGCCACCGCATACGCGGTGTTTCGCAGCGGCTGCGGACGCGCCAACCCCGCCCACCCGAGAAACTCTTCGGAGCCGGCCCCGACCCCCAGCAGGAACCGGCCACCCGACACCTCGGCCAGTGTGGCGGCCATCATCGCAAGCTCGGCCACGTGCACCGAGTAGGGATTCATGATCGCGATCCCGAGTCTGATCCGGGAGGTCCGGGCAGCGAGGGTGCTGATCAGCACGGGCGCCGACCGCAGGTACAGGTCGTTGGACACCCAGAGCTGGTCGCATCCGAGTTCTTCGGCCAGGAGTGCGATCTCGAGCAGATCATGGGCGGGGAGGTCGTTGTTCAGCCGCAGCGACCACATCATCCGGGAACAGCCTGATCTTCGGAGACCGCCATACCGGGAGCCAGCACGGCGTCGGCCTCCACCTCGACGAGCAGTCCCTCACCGACGAGCCCCGCCACGAAATAGAGCGAATTGGCCGGTGCGACATGGCCGAGGATCTCACGGTGGGCCCGGGATGCGGCATCGACATCGGCGCCGGGGACCAACAGGATCCGGGTGCGGGTGATGTCGGAGTCGACGCCGCCCAACGCCTCGACCGCCTCGATCACCCGTCGTAGTGCCGCGGCCGTCTGGCCGTAGGTGTCACCCGGAAAGCGTTCCGCGCCCTGCGGTGCGGTGGTGCCGCTGACCGAGATGAAGGTTCCTGCTCTGGCGGCCCTGCTGTAGCCGGCCCAGGCCTCCCAACTGGTGCCGTCGCGGTACCGGGTCGGAGCGGGCGGTGGGGTGGACGGCCTCACGCCGCACCGCCGACACCGGCACCGGCACCGGCACCGGCACCGGCCACCGTGCTGCCGCGTACCACCTGGCCGCCCTGGATCACGAGCGAGATGTTCCGCAGCGCGTCGAGGTCCTGGAGCGGATCCCGGTCGACGGCGACGAGGTCGCCGACGTAACCGGGACGGACCTGACCCACGTGGTCGTCGATCCGGAGCAACCGCGCCGCGTGGCTGGAGATCGACTGCAGCGCCTGCAGTGGCGTCAGCCCTGCGTCGGCCATCAGCAGCATCTCGTGCACCGCGGCCGGGACCCCGTCCACGAGATCACCCGGTGGGTAGTCGGTCCCGTTGACCAGGGTGACACCGGCCCGGATGGCGCGCTGGATGCTGAGCAGGTGGTCGTCGGCGGCCGCCAGCGCCTGCTGGATGGAGTGCTCCTGGAAGTGGTTGGCCCGCATCCAGGATTCGCTGCGCGTGACGCACAGCGTCGGGGTCAGGAAGAGATCCGGTCCGACCAGCATCCGGGCGGTGTCCTCGTCGAGACGGTAGGCATGTTCGAACGAGGTGACGCCCTGGGCCAGCGCCTGTCGGATCGCGACCGAGTCACCGGAATGCGCGACGACGTACTTGTCGCGGTCGTTGGCCGCCCGCACCGCACCGCGGATCTCGCCGTCCTGCATCTCCTGCGCGTCGTAGTGCTCGCCCGCCTTGGCCAGCCCGCCATTGATGAAGATCTTGACATGGTCGGCGCCGGCCTCGATCTCGGCTGCGGCCGCCCGGTAGAACTCCTCCTCACCGGTCGCATACGCCGTGGCGGAGCCCTCACCGTGGCCACCGACCGTGGAGATGGCACGTCCCGCGCCGCGGATCCTGGGCACCTTGATCCATCCGCGGGCCGCCGCCCGCCGCAGCGAGAGATCGGCCCGGTTCTGCTCGTGCACGCATCGAATCGTGGTGATACCCGCCTGCAGGGCCTGGTGGGCCCTGGTCGCGGAGCGGTAGGCGGTGATCGCCGGGTCCTCGTTCTCGTCGGTCTCGGAGAAGGGGAACACCACGGACAGGTGGGTGTGGCAGGAGATCAGGCCCGGTAGCAGCCAACGGCCGGCGACATCGATGACCTCGCCATCGCTCTCGCCGACCGGAGGCGCCGACGCGACCTCGGCGATGCGTCCGTCGTGACCGATGTGCACGGCCCGGTCGAGCAATTTCTCGCCGTTCAGGACATCGACGACATTGGCGTTGACCAACCACACGATGGTGCTCCTTCTCTCTGGTAGCCAGGACGGTTCCACACCGCATTCAGATCCTCAACGCACCAAGCCGGCGGCTGCCGGCGCGCGAACCAGGCAGGCCACCTCCCGCTCGTCGACGAACACCGGCCGGGGATCCGCCACCCTGCATCGATCCTCGGCGATCGGGCAACGCGGGTGGAACCGACACCCGGTGGGCGGGGCGGCCGGGTCCGGTACGTCGCCGGGCAGATCGATCGGCAGGATGCCGGCCCCGTCGGCCCTCGGAATCGCCGAGATCAGCGCCTGCGTGTAGGGATGCACCGGATCCGCCCAGACCCTTTCGGTGGCTCCGATCTCGATGATGCGGCCGAGGTACATCACGGCCACCCGGTCGGCGATCTGCCGCACCACCGACAGGTCGTGCGAGATGAAGACCAGCGCCAGACCCGTCTGCCGGACCAGATCCCCGAGCAGGTTGGCCACCTGGGCCTGCGCCGACGCGTCCAGTGCACTGATCGGCTCGTCCGCCACCAGAGCGGCCGGGTCTGCGGCCAGCGTCCGGGCGATGGCGATCCGCTGCCGCTGGCCGCCGCTGAACTCGTGTGGATACTTCTCGGCGGCGTCAGCGGGCAGTCCGACCCGGTCCAGGAGCTCGACGACACGCTGGGCCGCAGCCTGTTTCGTTCCTCCGCCCAGGACGACTCCGTCAGCGATCAGGGCGCCGACCGACCGCCGTGGATTGAGCGAGGAGTACGGGTCCTGGAAAACCATCTGCAGCTTGCGCAGCGAGTCAGGGCGTTTGCGACGGCCGAGCGGGGCGACACCGGCTCCGGCGAACGTCACCCTGCCTTCTGCGGCGGGTTCCAGGCCGACGATCGCACGGCCGAGCGTCGACTTCCCACAGCCGGATTCACCCACCAGACCCAGGATCTCACCGGGACCGACCGTCAGGTCGACGCCGTCGACGGCGCGGACCCTCGCGCCGCCGCGGCCGTAGTCGACGCAGAGGCCGGAGACTTCGACGAGCGCCGTCATCCCGCAGTCTCCGCGGAGATCTCGGCGCGGGCCGGCTCGACCAGCGGATCCACCGGGCACGCCAGCAGATGGTTGGGAGTGACGGCGACCAGCTCGGGACGGTCGGTGGCACAGCTCGTCAGAGCATGCGGGCAGCGCGGGTGGAACGGGCAGCCTGAGGGCACCCGGCCCAGGCTCGGCGGACTACCGGTGATCGGCCGCAGCTCGGCAGCGCCGCCCTCGGGATGAGGCAGCGCGTCGAGCAGGCCCCGGGTGTAGGGATGCCGCGGGTGGGCGAGGACTTCGGCCCGCGGCCCGACCTCCGCCAACCGACCGGCGTACATCACGCACACCCGATCGGCCAGCGCCGACATCACGCCGAGATCGTGCGTGATGATCATGACGGCAAGCCCGCGTTCCACTCGGAGGCGTTGCAGCAGGCGGAGAATGCCCGCCTGCACGGTGACGTCGAGCGCGGTGGTCGGCTCGTCCGCCAGCAGCAGCCGCGGCTCGCAGGCCAGCGCCACCGCGATCGCGATCCGTTGGCGCATGCCACCGGAGAACTGGCCGGGGTAGGCCCCCAGTGCCTGCTCCGGGTCGGGGATGCGGGCGGTCGCGAGCAGGTCGATCGCCCTGGTCCTGGCCTCGCCCTTGCCGACGCCGAGGTGGTGCCGCATGTGCTCGGTCAGCTGGCGCTCGACCGTGAGGATCGGGTGCAGGCTGGTCGCCGGATCCTGCAACACCATGGCGATCTGGCGTCCCCGCAGGTCGCGCAACTGCTTCGGGGAGCAGCGCAGCAGGTCGGTGCCGTCGAAAAGGGCGGACCCGGCTGTCCTGGCGCCGTGCGGCAGCAGTCCGAGCAGGCTCAGCGCGGTCATCGTCTTGCCGCTGCCGCTCTCGCCCGCGATGCCGACGATCTCGCCGGTGCCGATGCCCAGGGAGACGTCGTCGACGGCCTTGAACGAGCCCCGGCCGGTACTCAGGGCGACGCTCAGGTGCTCGATGCTCAGCAATGGACCCACTGTGTCTCAGCCCCTGATCGCTCTGGCCGTGCGGGGATCCAGCGCATCCCGGAGCGAGTCGCCGATGAAGTTGAAGGCCAGTACGACGGTCAGGATGGCCAGGCCGGGAAACAGCCCGATCCACCACTTGTCGAAATTCTGGGCGCCGGCCGCGACCATCGCACCCCACTCGGCCGTGGGCGGCTGGGCACCCAGGCCGAGGAACGAGAGGCCGGACAGCAGCAACACGGCGTTGCCGACATCCAGGGCGGCCATCACCAGCACCGGTCCGAGCACGTTGGGCCGGATGTCCACCAGCAGCGCCCGCATCGACGACGCACCGAGAAGCCTGGAGGCGACCACGTACTGGCTGCTGCGTGCGGACAGGACCAGGCCACGCATCAGGCGGGCGTAGGCCGGCCAGGACACGATCAGCACGGCCAGCACGGCATTGCGCAACTGCGGACCGAGCGCCGCCGTCACCGCCATGGCGAGAATGATGCCGGGGAAGGCGAACACGATGTCGGCCAGTCGCATCCCGATGGCGTCGACCCAGCCGCCGAAGAAGCCGGCGAGAGAGCCGACGATCGAGCCCACCAGCATTGCGCCGACCACCAGCAGGACCGCCAGCGGCAGCGAGACACGGGACCCGTAGACGATTCTGGACAGTACGTCCCGGCCGAGTTCGTCGGTGCCGAACCAGTGCTGGGCCGTCGGTCCCTTGAGCTGCACGAAATCCTGGGCCAGCGGATCGGACGGCGCGATCAGCGGGGCGAAGACCGCCACCACGATCCAGATCAGCACCACCGCCATCCCGATGACCGCGAGTGGCTGACGCCACGGCGATGACGAACGTCGCTTCGCCGCCTGCAGTTCGGGCGGGAGTGCGGATGGCCGGTGGCTGCCGTCGACACCGACCTCGACGACGGCGAAGTCGACCCCGAAGGCCGGTTCGGGAGTGATCACGAGAGCCTGATCCTGGGGTCGATGACGCCGTACAGGACGTCGACCAGGAGATTCAGCGCGATGTAGACCACCGCCACCACGAGGGAGACCCCCAGGATCGCCGGAAGGTCGAGGTTGATCGCACTCAGGTAGGCATATTGGCCCAGACCCGGCCAGGAGAAGATGTTCTCGACGAGCACGGCACCGGACAGCAGGCTCCCGAAGGCCACCCCGGCGACGGTGATGATCGACACCAGCGCAGGACGCAGCACGTGCCGCATCACCACCACCCGTTCCGGCAGACCCTTGGCCCTGGCGGCCCTCACGTAGTCGTTGCCCAGGATCTCCAGCACAGAGGCTCTGGTGAAACGCAGCAGCAGACCGATCGTGTAGGTGGCCAGCACCAGCCCCGGGAGCACCAGGTGGTAGAGCGCCGATCCGAACAGGGCCCACTGTCCGTGCAGGAGAGCATCGATCGTGTACATCCCGGTGATGTGCGCGGGCGCCGTCTCGGTGGGATCCAGCCGACCGCCACCCGGCAGTATTCCCCACTTGAAGAACAGCAGGTAGAAGGCCATCAGGGCAATCCAGAAGGTCGGCATCGACACGCCGCCCAGACTGACGACGCGGAGCACCTGGTCGGGCCAGCGATCCCTGGTCACCGCCGCGAGAATGCCGAGGGTGACGCCGATCAGGAGCGAGAGCGCAATGGCGAAGATGGCCAGCTCGAATGTGGCCGGCACGTACTCCGCCAGATCGGTGCCGACGGGGCGGTGACTCTGCTGGGACAGCCCGAGATCACCGTGCAGCACATTCCAGATGTAGGTCAGGAATTGGATCGGCAGCGGCTTGTCCAGGCCGTACTTCTGCCGGAACGCCACCACGGCGGCCGGATCCTCCACGGCCCGCTGGCCGAGGTTGGCCGCAGCCGGATCGCCGGGGACCAACTGGGTCAGGACGAACGAGATCAGCGTGACGCCCAGTATCAGCAGGACGCCGATGCCCAGTCGTTTGAGGATGAACAACCACAGATCGCTGTGCCGGGAACGCTTTCGCGCTCCCGGCACACCCACTGGGGCCCGACGGTCGCTAACCGAGCTCACTGAGGTCGACCAGCCAGAGTGCGTTGGCCTTCACGTTCTTCACCGAGTTCGCCGCGACCAGGATCTGGGCGGGCTGGATCAGCGGCATGATCGGGCCGGCCTGGTTCATCATCTTCTGGATGTCGGTGTACTGGGTGACCCGGGTCGCGTCGTCGATGGTGGCGGCCGCCTTGGTGCCAAGGGCTTCCAGCGTCGGGGACTGTCCGGTGAGCCAGTTGGCCCGCTTGCCGACGACCTGGCCGGGCAGGAAGTTCAGGTAGTCGCTGGGATCCGGGTAGTCAGGACCCCACTCCCACAGTCCCATCTCCTCCTTGCCGCCCCGGTAGGTGTCCAGGGCGGTCTGCACCGAGGCCGGCGCGAGGTTGACGGTGATGCCGACCTCCTTGAGGTTGGCCTGTACGCGGGCCGCCAGATCGCCGAAGTTCAGTCCGTTGACCTGGATGTCGCTCGGGTAGGAGAGGGTCACCGTCGGATTGGACAGACCTGATTTGGCCAGGGCCGCCTTGGCCCTGGCCACGTCGCGCTTGACACCGGTACCGGCCGCGAGCGATCCCAGGAACATCGTCGGGATGATGCCGTTGGCCTGAACCGCTCCGGTGCCGGCGAGGTTCACCAGGCTGTCGTAGTCGACGCCGTATCGGACGGCTTCCTGGAAGGACGGGTTGCTGGTGACCTTGGAGATCTTGGCGCTGTTGTTGGTGAACAGGAAGAACACGTTGGGGGACGCCCCGTTGATCGTCTGCACCCCCGATCCCAATCCGTCGGCCTGGGCCGGCGAGAGGTCGACGGCGATCTGCGACTGCCCCTTCAGCACGTTCAGCTTCTGCACGTTCGCCTGCACGTTGCGGACGATGATCTTCTCGTACTTCGGCCTCGTGCCCCAGTACTTCGGGTTCGCCGTGAGGGTCACCTGCGTGGTGGTGCTGTAGGAGTCGAGCACGTACGGGCCGGCGCCCTGCGACTTGGTGTTCAGCGCCGTCTCCGCGGTGTCCGCCTTGTCGGCACCGACGGCGTCGGATCCGCCCTCGGCCTTGACGGCCTTCGAGTTGAGGATGCCGAGCGCCGAGTTCGGGACGATGAACGGGATGGCCGGGTTGGGCGTCGCGCTGGTGAGCACCACCGTGTAGGCGTCCGGAGCGGTGACCGTGATGCCCGCCATCAGAAACGACGGGTTGCCCTTGAGGTTGGCCACCCGGTTCAGCGAGAAGACGACATCGGCAGAGGTCACCGGGGTGCCGTCGGAGAAGACGGCATCCTTGCGGAGCTTGAAGGTGTACACCTTGCCGTCGGCGGACGCGGTGTAGGACGAGGCCAGATCCGGGACGGGCTTCTTGACGTCGTCGCCCGCGAAGGTCAACAGCGTGGAGTAGATCGCGTGGTCGATCAGCAGACCGGTGGGCTCGAACATCCGGCCCGGGTCAGCCGTCTTGAGCTGGAAAGCGGTGTCCACCACGATGGTTCCGCTGCTCGTCACGACGGCGCTGCTGCTGGACGAGCTCGCCCCTTGGCTTGCCCCCGCACCGGGCGCCGCCCCGGACGAGCTGCCGACGGCACTGGAGGACCCGGACGTGGCGGAGGTCGCGGCGGTACTGCTGCTGCTGCAGGCCGCGACGCCGAGCACCAAGGATGCGGCGACACAACCGGCCGTCCATCTGCGTATGCGCATCTGATCCCTTTCACCCACCGGCTACGGATCACCCATAGTCCACGGTGCTTCTCAGCGCTGCTCGCTGCTGGAATGCAAACGATTGCAGACACAGTCGCACCGAGGTCATTGTCCTGTCAACGGCAGGTGTTACAAATGAGAAAACATTTGCCGGTCAGGGCCCAGGTGACCTCGGCGGTACGGAGCCAACCGAGCCGCGTTCGACCAGGTGGGTCGGGATCCGGTGGACCGCAGGCCTGGTCGTGACGGCACGGAGGCCCGTCACGCGCTCCATCAGCAGCCGCGCCACCAGTTCAGCCATCTGAGCAGGCTGGTTGTCGACCACGGTGACGGCCGGCGACCACCACTGCATGATCGGCGCATCCTCGTAGCAGATCACGCTCATCTGGCCGGGGATGTCGATGGAGAGTTCCCGCAGCGCGGGCAGTACCCCGTAGGCCGACTCGTGGTTGGCCACCAGTAGCGCAGTGGGACGCCGGCTCCTGGGCAGAGCCAGGAAGGTCTTCACCGCATCCAACCCGGTCTGGGCGGTGAACGGGCCGGCCACCACGAGTTCCTCGGCGACGGCTCGGCCCGCCGACACCAGCGCCCGCCGATAGCCATCCAGACGCTCCCGGCCGGAGGTGACCGTTGCGGGGCCGCAGACGATCCCGACCCGTCGATGTCCGTGCGCCAGCAGCAGGTCGACCGCCAGCCGGGCGCCGGCGCTCTCGTCACCGAGAACGCAGTCACCGACCAGCTTCCCGGGACGCCGCCCGAGATGCACGACCGGTATCCCCCGGCTGCGGATCTCGGCGAACGCCTTGCTGTCCGACCCGACCACCACCACACCGGAGGCGTTGAGTTCCATCAGGGTGTGCAGCGCCGCGCGCTCCTGCATCGGGTCGCCACCGGTGATCGAGAGCACCAGATGATGCCCCGCCTCCGCGAGCCGCTGCTGCACGATCTCGGCGATCACCCGGAAACTGTTGTTGACCAGGTTGGTGATGACGAGGCCGACCAGTTGGGAACGTGCGGTGCGCAGTGCCCTGGCGCTGGCGTTGGGGCGATATCCCACCGCGGCCGCCACCTGCTCGACCCGGATCCGGGTTGCTGCACTGACCAGGCTGGAGCCGGCCAGCGATCGGGAGGCCGTGCTGATCGAGACGCCGCTGCGCCGCGCCACCTCACGCAGATCGTTCGCCACGGCGCGCTCCCCCTGCTGGTTCGACTGCATCGGTTGATTGCGGCCGGGTCGGACGACATCGCCGGCGGATGGGGACCTCTCCACCGGTGGGATGTATTGCGATGCGGTGGCCCCCCGGCACATGCGAATGGTTCATCGTATTGCGACCGCCGCAGAATGCACCACGCCGTGCCGTCCGCTACCTTCTCACAGGTGCCGGGCATCACGGCTTCAGAATGGGAGACCGGCGTGGACACATCACCCCGAACCGCGATCGAAGAGCTGGGATCCCGGATCTGGGAATGGCGGATCCGGACCCAGCCACGCACCAGGGACGACATCCCCCGAGTCGAACGACCGACCGGATGGCTGCCGGACTTCGCCGAGGCCACGGTGCAGCGGGTCCGCGCGGAGCGTGATCGGTTCACCGCCGAGCTCGACGCGATCGACCCGGGGGACGTGGTGGCCGACCGCGTCGACCATCGACTCCTGGCCTCGCTGTTGGCCAGGGTCACCTGGGAACTGGAGGTGTTGCGCACCTGGCAGTGTCAGCCTCGGTTCTACATCGACCAGGCCCTCGGGACCGTCTTCGACACCTTGCTGCGGCCGGGGGTCGACCGTGCTCGGGTGCGGGAGGTGGTGCGGCTGCTGCGGGCGGTACCGGGCATCCTGGCGCACGGAAGTCAGAACCTGGCCGGCCGGGCGGTGGCCGAGTCCACCGGCTTGGCCATCGAGGAGTTGCAGGACATCGAGACCCGGTGCGCGGCCCTGGCCCTTGCCCTTGTCGCGATCTGCCCTGAACTGCAGGACGAGATCGACCGATCCACGTCTCTCGCCGCGCGCGCGTTGGCGGAGTTCCGCGACTGGCTGGTCGCTGCTCTTCCTGGAATGCCCGCCTGGCAGCCCGTCGGAGTGGACCGGTACCAATGGTTCCTGCGCGAAGTGGCCGCGTTGCCCTTCACCGCGGAACGACTGCTGGCCATCGGGTCGGGCGAACTGGACCGGGCCATCGTGCTCGAACATCTGGAACGCAACCGCAATCGGGTGGCCCACCGACCGGCGCCGACCCTGCCCGCAGACGCCGAGGCCCAGGTCGGCCTCGAGGCGGGGATGGAGGCCGGGGTGCGGGCGTTCTACGTCGACCATTCCCTGCTGTCCCAGCCGGCCTCGCTCGGTCACTACCTGGTCGCTGCCATGCCGGCCCATCTGGAGCCACTGCGGTTCCTCGGCGTCAGCGACGATCTGACCTCACCCACCAGATTGAGCGAGAACGCCGTCTCCTACCTGCCGCCGCCGGGTCCCGGCCTGCCGTACTTCTACGCGGCGAATGCGATCGACCCGAGGGCCGGCATCGTCCACGAGGGTGCCCACTACCAACAGCTCGCCCTGTCGTGGCGGCACGAGCGGCCATTGCGCCGCCATTTCTACGATTCCGCGGCGAACGAGGGCATCGCCTTCTACAACGAGGAGATGATGCTGGCCGCCGGGCTTTTCGACGATGCCCCGGAGACACGGGCGATCATCTACAACTTCATGCGACTGCGCGCTCTCCGGGTGAAGGTCGACGTCGGGCTGGCCACCGGCGTCCTGACCATCGCCGCCGCAGCGACCTACCTTGCCACCGAGGTTCCGATGGACGAGCCGACGGCGGCCCAGGAGGCCGCCGATTTCGCCGAGGGACCGGGACAGGCGATCTCCTACCAGATCGGCAAGACGCAGATCCTGTCGTTGATCGCCGACGCCGTCCGTCTCGGCGGCCGCGACACCCCCCTGCAACCGCTGCACGACTATCTCTGGCTCAACGGCAATGTGCCGATCGCGTTGTGCCGTTGGGAGCTCCTGGGTCTGGATGACGAGCTGGAGGCGATCGGTGTGGGGCGGCCTGTGGGCTGACGATTCCCCGGTCGCCGGTCGCCGGTCGCCGCAGCCCGCATCGGCTCCGCGAGGCCAGTCCCCTCGGGCCTGCAGGTCCGTCAGGCCTGGGGATCCAGGCGCTTGGCGCCGAGCTGAGCGGTCAACAGCTCGATGGCCATCTCCTCCGCGTCGCGCACCGCGGCTCGCGGAGCGGACGGATCGACGTCATCCCCGTAGTCGTCGGGGATCTCCTCCTCGTCGGGCGGTGGGATCAGGTCCGAGACGGGACCCCGCGGCTGACCGCCACGGGTCCCACCCGGGCCACCGGAAGGTCCGCCCTGAGCGCCGCGCGCAGGGCCCGATGACGATCCACCCTGTCCGTCGGCAGCGTCGCAACGGATGACCCAGTCGACTCCGAGCACCTCCTTCAGCGCGGCGCGCAACAGGTCCGCGTTCGCCGGTTCCACCACGCGGCGCGCCATGCCGGCGGCCGGCATCGTCAGATGCAGGGCCCCGCCGCTGACCGAGGCGACGGTGGCGGAGGCCAGGAGGATCTGCGTGGTGCGTCGGTGGCGCTGCACGGCCGCCAACACCTCGTTCCAGACACGCCGTACGTCCGTGACGTCCACCCCGGCCGACGTCGGGGACGGCGCGCTCGGAGGTCCGGCGGCCACCGGTGCCGCAGCCGGCGCGCCGGGGGCACGGTGCGGCTCGGTCGACCCGGCCCGTTCCTGACGTGCCTGATCAGGCCGTTCGGTTCTCCCCGGCGCAGGCTGGTCCCACCGGGCATCCGGAGGTGGGCGCTGCCCCGCTGGACGTTGCTCCGTGGTGTGCGGCTCCATGGGGCGCTGCTCCGACGGACGCCTCTCCGGCGACTGCGGCGCGGCGACGGGCCGGGAGGACGAGAGCCGCGGCGGTAGGGGTAGTCCGAGGTCGGGGCCGGCCGGGGAGGCTGCACCGGCGGCGGGACGCTCGACTGCGGGACGCTCGACGGCGGGACGGTCGGCCGTCGGACGCTCGACGGCGGGACGGTCGGCCGTCGGACGCTCGACGGCGGGACGGTCGGCCGTCGGACGCTCGACGGCGGGACGGGACGGCCCGGTCGGCGCCGACGGCGCATCCGGTCCGGTGGCGACCTGGGAGGGACGACGGAACCGGGCGCCGGCAGCGGGAGGGGGCTCGGCTGTCGCAGCCGCGGGCACCGGGGCAGACAGCGGGCCCGGCGCCACCAGCGCCGGGATCTCCGGCAGCACGGTCCGGGGCGCGGTATCGAGCGCGGCGGCCGCCACCGCCTGCGGGGTAGGCGCGGCCACCGGCGCCGGCGCATGTGCGGGGGGCGGCGGTGGTGACGACACGCGGGCCTGCTGGCCGGTCCCGGGTCCCGGATCCTCCCCGGCGATCGACATCCGCCGTTCCATGCGCTCGAGCCGCTGCAGGAGCGCGCCGTCGGCGAGCGAGGCTGCCGGAAGCAGCATGCGCGCACACATCAACTCCAGCACCAACCGCGGCGAGGTGGTGCCGCGCATCTCCACCAAGCCTGTGTGCAACACCTCTGCAAACCTGGAAACTGTTGCTGTGCCGAGCCTTTCGGCCTGAATCGACATGAGCGCCAATTGGTCCTCCGGCGCGTCGATGAGCCCCTTGCCGGCCGCATCGGGTACTGCGCAGAGGATGACCAGATCCCGCATCCGCTGGAGGAGATCCGCCGCGAACCGACGCGGATCGTGGCCCGCCTCGACGACCTTGTCCACCACGCCGAAGACGGAAGAACCGTCGCCGGCGGCCAGCGCATCGGCCATCTCGTCCAGCAGGGCCGCATCGGTGACACCGAGCAGGGCCACCGCATGGCGGTAGGTGACGCCCTCGTCACCCGCGCCGGCCAGCAATTGATCCAGGACCGACAGCGAGTCGCGGGCCGACCCACCACCGGACTGGATCACCAGGGGGAAGACGGCCGGTTCGACCCTCACCTGCTCCTCGGCGCACAGACGCTCCAGCAGGGACCGAAGGGTGGCCGGCGGGATCAGCCGGAAGGGGTAGTGATGGGTGCGCGACCGGATGGTCGTCAGCACCTTGTCCGGTTCGGTCGTCGCGAAGATGAACACGAGGTGCTCGGGTGGCTCCTCGACGATCTTCAGCAGCGCGTTGAAACCCTGTGGCGTGACCATGTGGGCCTCGTCGATGATGAACACCCGATAGCGCGACTCGGCCGGCATGTAGAAGGCCCGATCACGCAGCTCGCGGGTGTCGTCGACGCCGCCATGGCTCGCCGCGTCGAGTTCGACGACGTCGAGGGAGCCCGGGCCCTCGGGGGCCAGCGCGATGCAGGACGGGCAGACCCCGCACGGGTCGGGCGTCGGACCCTGCACGCAGTTCAGCGAGCGGGCCAGGATCCGCGCGGACGACGTCTTCCCGCAGCCCCGCGGACCGGAGAAGAGGTACGCGTGGTTGATCCGACCGGCGGCCAGCGCGATGCGGAGCGGTTCGGTGACGTGCTCCTGCCCGACCACCTCGGCGAAGGTCGCCGGACGGTATTTTCGATACAGAGCCAATGCCACGGCCCGAGAGTACGTGGTGGCACCGACAGTCCCGTCAGAGCTGCCGCTCGGGCTCCCGGTGGTGTGGGAGCGGTAGGCAGGACCAGGCTGTGGGGCCGGACATGAGGGGACCCCCGCACCCGTCAGAGCTCACGGACCCTTGCTGCCTTCCGGCCCTGGGGGGGTTGATGAGATGGACGCCGCGGGGGTCCGGGCTGAGTCTAACTGCTCTGATCCGCAGTCGCCGACCGCGCGCATCTCCGCAGCTCAGCTCAGCTGAAATCGTCCTGTGAGCTTGGTACCGGCACGGCGCGGCTGTTGCTCGGCCTCCCTGATCCTGGCCCAGACCGAGGTACTGGCCTCGCCATCGCGCAGACGCTGGAGTGCCGTGCGACCGGACAGTCGCGCAGGTAGTTCGTCAGGAGCGATGTCAGCGGCCCGACACCGGTCGGCCAGTTCGGCCTCGGAGGGACGGAGCCCCACCGCGAGCCAACGGGCCTTCTCGGACCTGCTGATCCCCCGGCCCTCCCACAGAGCATCGAAATCCGGTTCCGGTTCGGTGACGGGCGGGACGGGCGGGACGCGATTGGCCACCGACCGCGGCGGTTGCGGTACCGCATGCATCGCCGGGTGGGACGGCCGCGGGGCCCTGCCCGCCGGAACGGTGAACGGATTCGAGAACGCACCGGTCGACCTGGCCACCGTCACCGGCCCGGCAGGGGCGACGGGCGGCAGGAACAGCGAGTGGCCGGCCCCCGCTGCGACTCCGGGCACGGGCACCGTCGGCAGCACCGGCACGGCGGGTGCTGTCACTGCCGGCGCTGTCACGGCCGAAGCCGTCACGGTCGGCGCCATCACGATCGCCGACCCTGGAGTGGGGGTCGATCTTTCGACCTCCACCGAGGATCCCGCCGGGTGCGAGCCCTCCGTGGGTTCGCCGGCGCGCACGACCGATGGACCCGATGGCGCCTTCGGCAGTCGGAACCTGCCTCGCACCCGCGCGGCAGCAGAGACCCCGATCACCGTCGAGGATCCGCGGACCTTCTGGCCGAGGTCCACCAGAATCGTGAGAACCTGCTGGGTGCTGACATTCAGTTCCGAAGCCAACTCATGCACCCTGATTTGCGTCAAACCCGGCCTCCACATCAACGGCTCGGTACCACGCCCGATGCCTGTATCGACATCATGATGCCTCAAGATCGCTCCCGACTGCATGTCGGGACACGCCGGAGATTTACCCCGTAACCCCGTCGAGAACTCGGCATGGCACATGAGTAGTGCTTTGATTCCGGAGAGTGACTCATTTTTTGGGGTCTCCTGACGTTTTCGTGGGCCAGTTAGCGGCCTGGTAGCGGCGGGCATAACCCGCCTCTGGTAAGCATCGCCATGGCTATCAACGCTTCTGGGCTGTGAAAGCCGTAGGACCGGCGGGTCAAGGCCCGTAGGTGAGTGTTGGTGGCCTCGGACTGAGCGTTGCTCATCTGGTGGATCAGGGTGTTCCAGATCAGCTGCTGGAACCGCTTCAACGTTGCGGCCAGGGCGATGAACCCGGGCAGTTGGGAGCGGCTGGCCCAGGCGATCCACCCGGCCAACAGTTCCCGGCCGCCCTGGCCCTTGACCTGGAACACGGCCCGCAGTTGCTCCTTCAGCAGATACGCCCGATACAAATTTCGGTTGGTCTTCGCGATCGAGGCGACCGACCCGCGTTGCTCCGGGGACAGGTCCGCCGGGTTTTTCAGCAATGCCCAGCGGCTGCCCTTCACCGACGACGCCTGCGCGGAGCTACTGTTGCCCCGCAGCATGTTCCACGTTTGACGACGCACATTGTCCAACTGCCGGGTGGCCCACCCCACAACATGAAAAGGATCCAACCCCAACACCGCCTGCGGGGCCCGGACCGTCACTGTGTCGTGGATCCACTGCGCCCCGTCGGCCGAGACGTGCGTCAACGCCGCCGCCCGTTCTGGGCCGAGTTGGTCGAAGAACCGACCCAGGGTGTCGCTGTTGCGGCCCGGTGCGGCCCACACCAATCTGCCGGAGTCTTGATCGACCACGCACGTCAGATACCGCTGGCCTTTGCGGTGGGAGATTTCATCGATGCCGATCCGCTGCAGCCCCGCGAGCACGTCCCGGCCGGCCAAACCGTCGGCGACGACGTGCTCGATGATTGCGCTCACGTGCCGCCACGACGTCCGCATCAACTGCGCCACCACCGACGAAGCGGTGTGCGCCGCCAACCACGCGCACTGGTCTTCAAACGCTCGGGTTGCCCGCGCGCCGGGTCGGGCCCACGGCACCGCCGCGACGACCACCCCGTGCGTCCGGCAGTTCACCCGCGGAGCCGCAGCCTGCAGGAATACCATCGTCGACCCCCAGTCCAGCGACCGCCACCGCCGGGTTCCGCCGCCCTGGTCATAGCCCGGCCGTCTACGCCGGCATCGACTGCACCTGCTCCGGGCGCCCTTCGTCGCACGCACCGAAACGACCAGCACCTGCCGGTCGTCGGCCTCCTCCCACGCCACATCGCACACCTGCAGTTGCTCGACACCGAGCAGCTTTCGCCATATCGTTACACCGCGCACACCGTGCTCCTGGATAGTGACTGTTTCTAGATAATCCAGAAGCTATACCGGGCACGGTGTGTCGCCCACAACCAGGGGTCAAGACGCCCACGAGAACGTCACAAGAGCCTCATTTTGTCGGCTCTGTTCACCCGATGTCGCAAATTCATGAGAAGCATTGCCCTCTTTGTTCCCCCGGTTGCACACCGGAACCCCCTGCAGGCCTAGTCATCCGGGCCGGGGTGCACCCCGGTTCACTTCGAGCGGCGCACTTCTACCGATCCGCAATGGCGAAGCTTCGCCGTTCCCCGGACGCAAGTCGGGGCGCGAAGTCCACCCCGCAGGGGCACCGGTCTCGGGCGCCTGGTTGCAGAGGTTGGATCGGCGGATTGCAGAGATTTTCCCAATTTTCCGCGTCCGGCGGCCCGTGTTCACCGCCTCCAATCGCATTGACATTCGAATCGGGACCAATGAAAGGCCCCAAAGGTGAACCCCGGTACACGACGGCCGGGTCCTGATCCGCCGCGGCGACCGACGGATATCCGGACGCCACCCCGCACCCGGATCCGGCCATCCCTGCCCCGCTGGGACGGACACCCGGGGGCCGACGGCGCCGTCGAGCACACGTACCGCCCTTCGGGCCTCCTTGGTCGGCACGGCCCCTGACTCCCGGTATAGTTCGCAGCGGAGGATTCGCCTAGTGGCCTATGGCGCACGCTTGGAATGCGTGTTGGGTTAACCGCCCTCAGGGGTTCAAATCCCCTATCCTCCGCCACCGGATCGATCACCGACCCCGTGTCGCCGTCAGGCGCACGGGGTCTTGTGCTGTCCGGCTCGACGATTGACACCGCGTCAGGCGCGGTCAGACCTCGGTGACCACACCGCGCTCGACCTGCCAACGGCGATCGAGGCTGACCACGTCGAGCATCCGGCGGTCGTGCGTCACGAGCAGCAGCGTGCCGGTGTACTCCTGCAGTGCCTGCTCCAGTTGCTCGATCGCCGCGAGGTCGAGATGGTTGGTCGGTTCGTCGAGCACCAGCAGGTTGACGCCTCGCGCCTGCAGCAGCGCGAGGGCCGCTCTGGTCCGCTCGCCCGGCGACAGCGAGATAGCCGGTCGCAGCACGTGTTCGGCCTTCAGCCCGAACTTGGCGAGCAGGGTCCGGACCTCGGATTCCGGCCAGTCCGGGACGAGGTCGCCGAAGGTGCGCAGCAGACCGCCCGGTCCGAGCAGGAGACTGCGGGCCTGATCCACCTCACCGAGCAACACGCCGGAGCCGAGACCCGCTGCGCCCTCGGTCACTTCGATCCGGCCGAGCAGGACGCCGAGGAGAGTCGACTTCCCGCTCCCGTTGGGACCGGTGACACCGATCCGATCCCCGACGTTCACCTGCAGCGACACCGGACCGAGGGTGAACTCCCCACGCCGGGCCACCGCCTCTCGGGCGACCGCCACCACCGTGCCCGAACGTGGGGCCGCCTGGATCGAGTACTGCAGCTCCCATTCCTTCCGGGGCTCGGCCACTTCGGGCAAGCGCTCGATCATCCGGTCGGTCTGCCGGGCCTTAGCCGCCTGCTTCTCGGTCTGCTCCACGCGGAAATTGCGGCCGATCTTGTCGTTGTCCTTCTTCTTCGTCGCCTTGCGCAGGCCGGCATCGAGCCAGGCACGCTGCATCCGGCCACGCTCCTGCAGGCCGGACCTGCGATCGGCGTATTCCTCGAAGGCTTCGCGGGCATGACGGCGACCCACCTCTCGCTCGGCCAGGTAGGAGTCGTAGCCACCCTCGTAGACCCCGACGCTCTGCTGGGCCAGATCGAGTTCCACCACCATCGTCACGCAGCGGGCCAGGAACTCCCGATCGTGCGAGACCACCACCATGCCCACCCGCTGTCCGGTGACGAAGCGTTCGAGCCGGTCGAGGCCGTCCAGATCCAGGTCGTTCGTAGGTTCGTCGAGCAGGAGTACGTCGAATCTGGACAGCAGCAGGGCGGCCAGGCCCACCCTGGCCGCCTGGCCGCCGGAGAGCCCCGTCATCGGCATCGCGGTATCGACGACCAGACCGAGGTCCGCCAGCACCGCGTCGGTGCGCTCGTCCAGATCTGCGCCGCCGAGCGACAACCAACGCTCCAGCGCCGCGGCATAGACGTCATCAGCGCCATCCCTACCCTCGGCGAGCGCCACAGTTGCTTGCTCCATGGCCTTCTCGGCGAGCGCCACCCCGGTCCGCCTGGCCAGGTGCTGCCCGACCGACTCGCCGTCCGGTCGCTCGACCTCCTGCGGCAGGTAGCCGACCGTGGCGTCCGGCGGGCTGACCGAGATGCGACCTGACTCCGGTGGGTCGATACCCGCCAGCATCCGCAGGAGGGTGGATTTCCCGGCCCCGTTGACGCCGACCAACCCGACCACGTCACCCGGTGAGACCACCAGATCGAGCCCGGCGAACAGCATCTTGTCGCCGTGCGCGGCGGTCAGGTCGCGGGCCAGCAGGGTTGCACTCACAGGAGCCCATGATGCCAGGGCGGGACGGCTCCCCCTGCACCCCGGCGGATCGCATCGGGCCCGCTCGTCCGGGGTGTGGACGCGCCGGGTGAGAGCACCGCATGTTTCCGCATCGTTTCTCGTTTCCGCTGTTCGGTCACCGAGACGAAACCGGCGGTGACCACTGCCGAAACACGTCATGAGTTCACTTCACATTGACCCGCTGCAGATCGGCGGGGCGCGTCTAGGGTTCCGCCGATCGTCGGTCTCCAGGGTCTGGAACCGCCGTCGGGCCGCGACCGAGAGATGCAGGCAGTCCGTCGTCCGGGACTGCTCCACGGCGGGATAAAAGCCCGGGAGGCCAAACAGGCCCCCGCCGGCGTCGTCGTGGGCTTCTCGTCATCCCAGGAGTCGCGACATGACCGCCGTTGCTGAGAACACCGACACCCGTGCGTCCTCCGATCTCGGTGAGTTCGGGTACCACCAACAACTCCACCGATCGATCGGCACCTACGCCTCCTTCGCGGCCGGGTTCTCGTTCGTCTCCATCCTCACCACCATCTTCCAGTTGTTCGGTTTCGGATACTCCTTCGCCGGACCGGTGTTCTTCTGGACCTGGCCGGCCGTCTTCCTCGGTCAGTTGATGGTCGCCCTCTGCTTCGCCGAACTCGCTGCGCGGTACCCGATCTCGGGTGCGATCTACCAGTGGTCGCGTCGGCTCGGCGGCCACATCGTCGGATGGTTCGCCGGCTGGACGATGATCCTGGCCCAGATCGTCACGGTGGCAGCGGCAGCCATCGCCATGCAGGCGGTGCTGCCGGCCATCTGGTCCGGGTTCCAGATGGTCGGCGGTGACCCGAATCCCACCACGAAGACGGGCGCCGAGAACGCGATCATCCTCGGCGTCATCGTGCTGACCGTCACCACGTTCATCAATTCTGTCGCCGTCCGGGTGATGGCCAGGATCAACGCCATCGGCGTCACCGCCGAGCTCATCGGTGTCGTGCTCCTGTGCATCGCGCTGTTCTCGAAGGCCAAGCGAGGTCCCGGGATCGTGCTCAACACGCAGGGTCTGTCCGGTGGGCTGTTCGGCTCGCTGCTGGTCGCCTCGTTGATGGCCGCCTACGTGATGGTCGGCTTCGACTCGGCCGGCGAGTTGTCCGAGGAAACCCACAATCCGCGGAAGACCGCTCCCCGCAGCATCCTTCGGGCCCTGACGATCTCGGCCGCCGGCGGCACCCTGCTGCTGATCGGCGCGCTGATGGCCGCCCCGGAGGCCAACGACCCGAACATCTCCAGCCAGGGCCTGGCCTACGTCATCACCAGTCGGCTGGGCGACACCCTGGGCCGCGTCTTCCTGGCGGACGTCGTCTTCGCCGCGTTCGTCTGCACACTGGCCATCCAGACGGCCACCACCCGGATGATCTTCTCCATGTCGCGCGACGAGGTCCTGCCGTTCTCCAAGCAGCTGGGCCGTGTCTCCAAGAGCGGAGCCATCGCGGTGGCCTCGGTCGTCGTGGGCCTGCTCTCCGTCGGCCTGCTGCTGGTCAACCTCGGCCAGGCGGGTGTCTTCACCGCCCTGACCAGCACCTGCATCGTCCTGCTGTACCTGGCCTACCTGTTGGTGACGGTGCCGATGCTCGTCCGGCGCATCAACGGCTCGTGGGGCGCCATGCCGGCGCAGACCGACGACACCGGCAAGTCGATCTTCACCCTCGGCCGGTTCGGGTTCGTCGTGAACATCCTCGCGGTGCTGTTCGGGCTCGCGATGATGATCAACCTGGCCTGGCCGCGGCCGGAGGTCTACGGGACGAGCCCCGTGCTGCAGTACTTCGCCCTCCTCTTCCTGGGGATCGTCGTCGTCGGCGGATTCCTGGTGTTCACCGGGAAGAAGCGCGCCTACCGTGCGGCGATCGGGCACGAGATGCCGCTGGCCGACGTGACTTCGCCGGCCACTTCATGAGCGCCCCGCTCCATACGCACGACATCCCCGGCGGGGCAGCCTGGTCGGTCGGGCTGCGAGCCGGCCGCGCACTGACGTTGACCACCACCGGTGACGGTGCCAACGTGTCCACCCTGGTGTTCGCCGCCGACCGACTGGACCGGATGAATCTGCCCGACACCCTGAAGGCCCAGATGACGGCCCGGATCCTGCCTCCTGTGGTACTGATGAGCGACCGCGGTCAAGCCCTGGCCTCGGTCGTCGACTCGTCGGTGGACTGGCACGACGCCCTCTGTGGATTCACCGGCCCTCGAGACCTGGAACGGTTCTCCCCCACCGACTACCAGCACGACCGCAACTCCTGGCAGCGGAGTGCACGGGACCTGTTCCTGGTGGAACTCGCCAAATACGGAATGGGCGAGGCGGACCTGCACGGCACCGTCAACTTCTTCTCCAGGGTCACCTCGACCGATGACACGAGGTGCTCGTTGACGTTCCGGCCGTCCTCGTCGGTCACCGGGGACCACGTGACGCTCCGGGCCGAGCAGGACCTGTTGATCCTGCTCGCGACGACACCGCACCCCCTCGACCCGGCCACCGTGTACGCACCAGCCGGGGTCAGGGCCGATGTCGCCGCAGTCGATCCGTGGGATGCCATGGATCCGTCCGTGCTGTTCCGCCCCGAGAGTGCCCGCGCCCTGGAGCAGACCCGAAAGGTGTTCCTATGACCGGCGTCCTGACGTCGCTGACCGAGAGCTCCCTGCTGCCCGAGCAGGCCGTGCTGGACATGGTGGTCGGCGCTGGGGACGGTTTCCTGGGGACCGTTCCGGCCGGCGGTCGGTTCCGGATCGTCGACCTCGACGGCAATCAGGCCACCGACACCCTGCTCTACGACGCGGGCGACATCGACAACCGCTACAGCGCCTTCGATACCATTCGCGAGCAGGCCGGCGTCTACCTGACCACCGGTTCGAGATTGCTCTCTGGCCGCGGGGATCTGCTGGCCAGCATCGTCGCCGACACCTGCGGCCGGCACGACACGGTCGGCGGCGCCTGCGCCCAGGAGTCGAATGTGATCCGCTACGGCGAGCACACCCGCCACCAGCACGCCTGCCGCCAGACCTTCCTCAAGTACGGCGCAGCGGCGGGGATCGGGCAGCGACAACTCGGGCACAACATCAACTTCTTCATGAACGTCCCGGTCACCCCGGAGGGTGGGCTGACCTTTGCCGACGGCCTTTCGGCACCCGGTAAGTACGTCGAGATCCTCGCCGACCGGGACATCCTGGTGCTGATCTCGAACTGTCCGCAGCTCAACAACCCCTGCAACGGTTGGAATCCCACGCCGGTGCAACTCCTGGGCTGGTGGGACAAGTGACGGTCGCCCTGTCCGATCCGGTCCGGTCCGATGCCTCCGGCGATGCCGTGATCGAGGTGGTCAAGCCAGGAATCCAGACCACGGTCCAGGACCAGGCCGGCCGGTCGGGCCGATGGGACGTCGGCGTGCCCCCATCCGGAGCTTTTGACGACTTCTCCTTCGCCCTGGCGAATCTCGCGGTCGGGAACTCGCGCGGGGGGGCCGGCCTGGAATGCGTCATGGTCGGTCCGGTGCTGAGGTTCACGGCGAGCAGCGTGATCTGCGTCGCCGGCGCCGCGTCGAACGCCGTCCTGGACGGGACGAGGCTCACCCCGGGGGTCCCGACCGCGGTGACGGCCGGCGGGGTCCTGGACCTGGGCAAGCTGGCCGGTCCGGGGATGCGCGGGTACCTGGCGGTCTCCGGGGGCATCGACGTCGACCCGGTGCTGGGTAGCCGTTCGACGTTCGTCCTCGGCAAGTTCGGGGGTCTGTCCGGCCGGGCGTTGCAGGCCGGGGATCGGCTGCCGCTCGGGGGGTCCGGGGGCTCCGGGTGCGATGTCTCCAGCGCCCTGCCGGAGCTGATGTCGGCCTGGAACCTGCGGGTCATGGTGGGGCCGCACGGCGCTCCGGTGCACCTGACGTCGGACGGTGCCGAGGCGCTGTTCGCGGCGGGGTGGACGGTCGACCACCGGTCGGACCGAACCGGGATACGCCTGACGGGCCCGACTCCGCGGTGGGCCCGGACCGACGGCGGCGAGGCCGGCCTGCACCCGTCGAACGTCCACGACTCCGCGTACCCGGTCGGCGGGATCATGCTCTCCGGGGACACACCGGTCATCGTCGGTCCGGATGGCCCCAGCCTCGGCGGTTTCGTGGTGCCGTGCGTCGTGATCGGCGCCGACCGCTGGATTCTCGGCCAGCTGCGCCCCGGTGACGCCGTCCGGCTGGTCCCGGTGTCGCTGGACGAGGCGCAGACCGCTTCGGCCGCCCGCCGCGCCACCCTGGCAGCATGGATCAACTTCGCCGGCATGGATCAAGATGGCCGAAATGGGACTGAAGGGACAGGAGTCGACGAGTTCGTCCATGCCTGGGAAGTTGATCCACGCGAAACCCGGGAGCCGCTCGGACTTCCGGCCCCCATCGTGGCGCTGCCACCCAGCGGGCACCACCCCGACTTCACCGTCCGACTCGCCGGTGACCGGCACGTCCTGGTCGAGGCGGGCAACGTCGAGTTCGACCTGACGGTACGGATGTGGGTGCACCTGCTCGCCGATGCTCTGCGTGCCAACCGGCCGGGCGGGGTCACCGAGATCGTCGAGGGCGTCAGGTCCCTGCTGGTCGCGGTCGACGACACCCTGCTGCGCCCCACCCATCTCGCCGGCCTGCTGGCCGAGCTGGCCGGGCAGGTGGCCGACCCCACCTCGGTCGTGCTCGACGTCCGTGAGGTGACCCTGCCCATCGCCTTCGATCACCCACAGGCGCACGAGGCGATGCGGAGATACCAGAAGTCGGTCAATCCGACGGCGCCCTGGTGTCCGGACAACGTCGAGTTCATCCGGCGCATGAACGACCTCGCCGAGCGCAGCGACGTGTTCGACATCGTCGCCACAGCAGACTATCTGGTGGTCGGTCTGGGTGACGTCTACCTTGGCGCGCCGGTGGCGGTGCCGATCGATCCACGACACCGACTGGTCACCACGAAGTACAACCCGGCCCGGACCTGGACGCCGCAGAACGCGGTCGGCATCGGCGGGATCTACCTGTGCGTCTACGGCATGGAGGGGCCGGGTGGCTACCAATTGGTCGGGCGCACCGTGCCGGTCTGGCGACTGCTGCCCGACGAGCCGGGGCGGGACCCGCAGCCCTGGCTGCTCCGACAATTCGACCGCCTGCGGTTCGCGCCGGTCAGCACTGCGGAACTGGAAGATACCCGGGCCGACATCCTCGCCGGCAGAGCTGATCTGGTGGCCCGGCCGGCGCAGTTCTCGCTGGCCGAGGTGGCCGATATCGAAGTGACTCATGCGGCGGAGATCGCGGCACTGCGGGCGGGCCGACGGGTCGCCTTCGCGGCCGAGCGGGCACGGTGGAACGGATGAGCAGCACCCTCGACTTCCTGGGGTCCGCCATCGCCATGGATATACCTGCGGTGCAACGGGTCCGAGCGGCCTACCAGCGGATCGCCACGGCCGATCGCCCGGAGGTATGGATCACCCTGCGGACGCCGGAGTCCGTGCTGGCGGACGCGGAGACGATCGACCTCCGAGTCGCCCGCGGCGAACTCCTTCCGCTGGCAGGCATCCTCGTCGCGGTCAAGGACAACATCGACGTCGCCGGAATTCCGACCACCGCGGCCTGCCCGGAGTTCGCCTTCACCCCCGAGAGGACGGCGACGGCGGTCCAGCGTCTGATCGACGCCGGCGCCATCGTGTTGGGCAAGACGAACATGGACCAGTTCGCCACCGGTCTGGTCGGCGTCCGTTCACCATACGGGGCGGTGCGGTGTGCGTGGGATCCCGAAAGGGTCTCGGGTGGATCGAGTTCCGGTTCCTCGGTGGCCGTCGCGCTGGGTATCGCCGACATCGGCATCGGCACCGACACCGCCGGTTCTGGCCGGGTGCCGGCGGCGTTCCACGGGCTGATCGGCCTGAAGGCGACCCTCGGACTGGTACCGAACACCGGCGTGGTCCCGGCCTGCGCCGACTACGACTGCGTGACGGTCCTCGCGCAGGAACTGCCGCTGGCCCGTCGGGCGATGACGGTCATGACCGGGCCGGATGCCGCCGACCCGCGGAGCCGCACCTGGCCCTCGGACGTACCGTTGGCCGCGCCCTCGCGACCGCGGATCGCCGTCCCACGCGAGGCCGACCTGGAGCCCCTCGAGCCGACCTATCGCGCCGCTTTCGCCTGCGCCGTCGCCGATCTCGAAGAGATTGGTTGCGTGGTGGACCGGGTGGACATCTCCGGCATGCTGCAGGCGGCCCTCCTGCTGTACGACGGGGCCATCGTCGCCGAGCGCTATGCGGCCGTCGGCCGGTTCATGGCGACCCGGCCGCCCGGCGCCGACCCGACGGTCTCGTCGATCATCCTGAGTGCCGGCGAGGTGGCCGGCCCCGCGGTCATCGACGACCTGGACACGTTGCGCAGGGCCAAGTCGGCCGCCGGCCGCACCCTGGCCGGCTATGACGGATTGCTGCTGCCGACCACGACCGAGCACCCGAGGATCGCAGCGGTGCAGGCCGACCCGATCTCGATCAACCGAAGACTGGGTACCTACACCAACTTCTGCAACCTGCTGGACATGGCGGCGGTCGCCTTCCCGTCCGCCCCGGCCCAGGGAGCGCCGTTCGGCGTGATGATGGTGGTCCCGGCCTTCCACGACCAGGTCGCGCTGGATCTCGCCGCGCGGCTCCTCGGCGTGCCGTCGGGGGATCCACTGCCCGACAACGGGATCGAGCTGACGGTCTTCGGAGCGCACCTGCGCGATCAGCCGTTGAACGGACAACTGGAGGCGTTGGGCGCCCGATTCGTGGCGCCGGTACGGACCAGCGACGCCTACCGCCTCGTCGCACTGGACACCACTCCCCCGAAACCGGGCCTGGTGCGGGTGGACCCGGGCCGGGGCGCCCCGATCAGCGGCGAGAAATGGCTCTTGTCACCGGCCGGTCTCGGCGCCCTGCTCGCCCGGCTGCCCGCCCCGATGAGCCTGACCAGCGTGGAACTGGCCGACGGCACCTGGGTGGTCGGCTTCGGCTGCTCGCAGGAAGCAGCGCTGCGCAGCAGCGACATCACCGGGTTCGGCGGCTGGGCGGCGTATCTCGAGACGGCCGTTGCGGCGTCGGGGTAGTGGCCGACCCTCCGATGTTGCACCTGACTGGAGGTACTACCCGTCGACCCTGCGGGCCAGCACGTCCGGCCCCAGCTGGTCAAGGGCGGTGTACCCGCAGAGACCCATCGTCAGGTCGAGTTCGGCGGCCAGGTTCGACAGCACCTCCGACACACCCTGCGTGCCGGCGAGCCCGAGCCCATAGGCGTACGGACGGCCGATGCAGACCGCCGTGGCTCCCAGGGCGATGGCCTTGACGATGTCGGCGCCGCCCCGGACGCCGCTGTCCATCAGCACCGGGATCCGGCCCTCGATCGCCGCCACGACGCCGGGTAGCGCGTCGAGCGATCCCTGTGCACCGTCGACCTGTCGGCCGCCGTGGGTGGAGACGATGACCCCGTCGACGCCCTCCTCGACGGCACGGCGCGCGTCATCTGGGTGCAGCACACCCTTGAGAACCACCGGCAACGAGCTGATCTCGCGGAGGAAGGACAGATTTTCCCAGGTCAGCGACGGGCGGGAGTAGACGTCCAGGAACGTCTGCACCGAGGCGCGCGGGACGGGTGACCGCAGGTTGTCCAGGAGTGCGCCGGGGTGCCGCCGTGAGATCCGCAGCAGTGCAGCGAGTGCGGCCGGTATCTCGGCGAGAGAGGGCCTGGGGGAGGTGGAACCGGCACGATTAGCCACCAGCCCGGCGAACACCGGGTCGCTGGTGTACTGGGCGATTCCCTCACCGGATGCGAACGGCAGATGGCCGAGGTCCAGGTCCCACGGGCGCCAGCCGAGCATCGTGGTGTCCAGGGTGACGACGATGGCCTCGCAGCCGGCGCCCTCGGCGCGGCGGACCAGGCTGGCGACCAGGTCGTCCGAGGTGCTCCAGTACAGCTGGAACCAGCGCGGGGCATCGCCCATCACCGCGGAACATTCCTCCATCGAACGGGAGGCCTGGTTGGAGAAGATGTACGGGAGTCCCTGTGCAACAGCCGCTCTGGCCACCGCGACATCAGCCTCCGGATGGACGAGGCCCAGGGCACCGACCGGTGCGAGCAGGATCGGGGCCGGAATCCGCCGGCCGAACAACTCCACCCCGATGTCCCGTGACGAGACATCACGAAGCACCCTAGGCGTCAACCGCCATCGATCGAAGGCCGCCCGGTCCGCCGCGACCGTGTCCTGCAGCCCAGCACCACCGGCCACGTAGGCGTAGGCCTTGCGGGACAGTCGTCTACGGGCCAGCGCCTCGAGCCGGGGCCAGCTGGTCGGCACTGCTGGAGTACGACCCAGCACCCCCTGGGCGTAGATCGAACCCTGCCGCATGCGGCCCGAGAGGGGTCCACGATCAGGCGTCACCATGCTGTTCCACCCTCCACCCTCGTCAGGCACTGCCGACCGTGCGTACCGACGGCCCCTTGTGGACGACCGGCCGCGCCGACGGATCTGCCCGAGGCTGGTCCTGTCCGCAGACCGAACCCCCCGGCGCCCATCCGAGCGCCCGTCCAAGCTCGATCCCGGGCTGCATGGATCAACTTCGCTTGTTTGGGACTGGAGTGACAGGAGTCATCACTTTCGCCCATGCCTGAGAAGTTGATCCACGCCGAACGGGGGCCACAGCGTGGAGAAGTGATGCACCGGGCCATGACCGCGGTACTCACCGGGAGTGGATCCGGTCCCGCCGATGACCAACTGGTCGGCGGCCTGGAGAGCGGCGGTCAGGTACGCCTTCGCCCCCCGGACGGCGGTCAGCCAGTCGCCGGACAGGGGACGCAACACGGCGATCGCCGAGGACAGGGTGCAGCCGGTGCCGTGCGTGTTGGCCGTGTCGACCCTGGGCGCCGATAGTTCGTGTACCACCCCGTCCAGATCGGCCAGGAAGTCGGTCGCCTCGACGCCGGTGAGATGCCCGCCCTTGACCAGCACCCGACGAGCGCCCAGGGCCAGCAGGGCCAGTGCCTGCGTGCGGGCCTGCCCGGCGGAGACGGCCCTGGACCGCCCCAGCAGAGCCGCCGCCTCGTCCAGGTTGGGGGTGATCAGGTCCGCCAACGGCATCAGCTCCTGACGCATGACCTCCTCGGCGTCCGGCGCCAGCAGACGGTCTCCGGAAGTGGCCACCATCACCGGGTCGAGCACCACGAACGGCGGCCGGTGCGTCCGGATCGCCTGGGCCACCGCCCGTGCGATGTCGGCATCGGCGATCATGCCGACCTTGACGGCGTCGATCGCGACGTCGGCGAACAGGGTGTCGATTTGTTCGGTGACGAAGGCAGCCGGAACGGCGAACACTCCCGTCACCCCGCGGGTGCTCTGCGCCGTCAACGCGGTGATGACCGCGCAGCCGTAGCCGCCGAGCGCACTGAACGTCTTCAGGTCCGCCTGGATCCCGGCCCCTCCACCGGGGTCGGAACCGGCGATGCTCAGGACGACGGGCGGATGCCCCTCCGGTCGCGTCCTGCCGACACCCACCATCACGCGGGCTCCGATGTCGATGCCCACGCCGACACCAGTTCACGGGTCGCGGCCTCTGGGTCGGGACGTCCACAGATGGCCGAGATGACGGCCATGCCAACAGCTCCCGCACTCTTCAGGGCCGTCACGTCTTCCAGCTGCAAACCCCCGATGCCCACGCACGGCAACGGGCTGTCCCGGCAGATCCGCGCCAGGCCGTCGAAACCCATCGCCGGCGAGGCGTCGACCTTCGATGGGGTGTCGCGGATCGGTCCGACACCCAGCAGGTCGAGCGTCCCGACCGGCAGGTCGGACGCGGCCGTGAGGTCGCCGGGAGTCGAGACCGAGAGTCCCAGGTGCATCGTCGGGCCGATCAGCCGGCGGGCCGACACCGGATCCAGATCGCGCTGACCGACGTGCAGACCATCGGCGCCGACCGCCAGTGCGACATCCGCCCGGTCGTTGACGATGAGCGGAACGCCGCTACCCCGGAGCACGCCCAGCACGGCTCTCGACAGTTCGACCAGTTCACGGGTTGACGCGAGCGGGTCCCTCACCTGGACCGCCGTCACACCGCCGGCGACGGCTCGCCGCACGGTGTCCAGCACTCCGGCCGGCCCCCCACACAGACGGGTGTCGGTGACGAGGTAGACGGAGAAATCGAAATGGGTCAAGAAATGCTCACTCCACTGCGGACCGCGATCTCGTTGGCGGACAACAGGTCCAGCGCGTCGATGAAGCCTACCGCGAAAGACCCGGCACCCTTGCTGGCGGCAGTCGCCTCCTCGCCGGCCACGCAGACCCAGGAGGTGGCCGCAGCCGCCGCCATCAGGACGTCGGAAGTGACAGCCGCGCAGGCGGCGATCAGCGCGCCGAGCGAACAGCCGACGCCGGTGACCCGGGTCAACATCGCGGTGCCGGAGGACACCCTCGCAGTACGGGTCCCGTCGGTGATCAGGTCGACGGCGCCGCTGATCGCCACCACGGTGCCGAACTCGCGCGCGATCTCGGCCGCGACCAGTGCCACATCGGCTACGTCCGCCGTGGAGTCGACACCCCGCCCGCCCGCACCCCCGGCGAGCGCACCGATCTCGGAGGCGTTCCCCCGAATCACGGCCGGACCCAACGCCGCGAACTCGCGGGCCAGCCCGGTGCGCATCGGGAGCGCGCCGATCGCGACCGGATCGAGCACCCAGGGCACGCCCGCCGCATTGGCGCCGCGGATCGCGGCGCGCATCCCGTCGGCCTGGGCGCTGGTCACCGTGCCGAGATTGATCAACAGGGCGCCGGCCACCGACGCCAGCACGCCGGATTCCTCGGGCGCATCGACCATCGCGGGGGCTGCGCCGGCGGCCAGCAGCGCGTTCGCGGTGAAATTGGCGACCACCGTGTTGGTGACGCAGTGCACCAGCGGCGAACCGGCACGCACCGCGTCGATCACCGCGCCGACCGTCACCGATTCGCTGGTCACCGGCCCGTCGTCCGTTGCGGGCGGCGTCGTCGTCGTCGTCGTCGTCGTCGTCGTCGAACTGTCCTTCATCGGGCGTTCCCTTCGCAAGCACTACCTTGGCAGGTTCCACGGGTGCATCTCAGCCGGACTCCCTGTCGTCCGGCGCCCCGCGCCGTCCACCACCGTAGTGGTTGCGCCGGGGGCCGGGAGAGCCGCTGCGTCGACCTGCAGGGTGATACCTTGCGGATCCATGACCACCGGACGCCTCGGCGTGATGTTCGACCGCGCACGACCGCCAGAGGAACTGCCGGGCTTCGCCCGTGACCTGGAGGCGGCCGGGGTCGACGAGCTCTGGGTGGTCGAGGACCTCGGATGGAGCGGGGCGATCTCGGCCGCCGCCGCTGCCCTCTCGGTCACCGACACGATGACCGTCGGCATCGGCATCGTGCCGGCGCCGTTGCGCAACGCGGCGGTCCTGGCGATGGAATTGGCGACGCTCGAGCGGATGCACCCGTCCCGGCTGCTCGCCGGGATCGGTCACGGGGTCGGCGCCTGGATGACACAGGTCGGAGCCGGCGTCGCATCACCGCTGACGTTGCTCGAGGAATCGTTCGTCGCCGTCCGCGGGCTGCTGGCCGGCGAACGGGTCGAGATCGACGCCCGCTACGTACATCTCGCCGGTGTCCAACTGGTGCATCCGCCGCGGACCGTTCCGCCCCTGCTGGCCGGAGTGATGAAGCCCAAGTCGCTGCAGCTTGCCGGACGGGTGGCGGACGGCACGATCCTGGCCGAAGGAACCGGGCCCGAGCAGGTCACGGCTGCGCTGCAGCAGATCTCGGCGACCAGCGCACATCAGATCGTGGTGATGACCCACCTGTGCATCAGCGACGATCCGCAGGCGGTCGAGACGGCCCTCGCGCCGGTCCGTCATGAGTTCGGAACCCTCCAGGGCCGGGCCGAGTCAGAGGTCTACGTTGCTGCGGGAACGGGAGAGGCTGCAGCGCAACGGATCAGGTCGCTCTGGGAAGCCGGTGCGACGTCGGTCGTGCTCCGACCGGTGGGCCGGAGCCCGATGGCCATGGTCCGGGAAGCGCTGGCCGCCCTGTCGGGCTGAGCGGCGTCAGCGGCACAACTGGTCGAGGCGCTCGGCCCAGCGGGGGTGGTCAGCGGTGAGCTCCGACCGATCACCGAGCTCGAAGTCCGACCACTGGAAGCCGGGGGCCACCACGGTGGAGACCAGACTCCACGACCCGGTGGACGAAGCGCCCTGCCAGACCCCGCCGGCGACGAGCAATTGCGGGTGGTGACCAAGGAGCGGGTCCGGTCCCAGCAGTTCCTCGCGGCCCGGGAGAGGGTCCAGGATCAGCATCCGGAGGGGCGAACCGGCGTGGAAGAGGAACAGTTCATCCGACGTCTTCATCCGGTGCATGGCGGAGAAGTCCTGCCCGGCAACCAGGTAGTAGATGGCGGTGACACTCTCCGAAGTGTAGGTGCGACGGAAGAGACCACCCTCGGACTCCAGTGGTTCCAGCCCGAGCGCGGCGGCGATCTGCAGTCCGTGGGCCAACTCCGCTTCATCCCCACCGGCCACCGCACGTCCGCCGGTCACCGTTGGCGGCCGGCGGTCAGCTCCTGCGAATCCTCGGGTCGGTGGAGTTCCCGGGCCGGGAACACCTCGTCCGCGATGACGAACATCGATTCCAGCAGGGGCCCCCCGAACGTCGTCACCATCGCGACGTCGGAGGCGTCCCGGCCGCGGCCGATCAGGATCCGGCCCTTGCGGCGCACGTTGTTCCGTGGATCGAACGTCCACCAACGGTCGCCCAGCCAGACCTCCATCCAGGCGGCGAAATCGTTCGGGGCGGGGTCCACCGGCACGTCCATGTCGGCCAGATAGCCGAACACGTAGCGGGCCGGGATGTTCAGCGCGCGGCAGAATGAGATCGCCAGATGCGTGAAATCTCGACAGACGCCGAAACCGGAGGCGTTGACGTCGGCCGCCGTCGAGGTCGGATAGCTGCTGCCGTAGGCGAATTGCAGGTGACTGTTCACGTGATCGCAGATCGCCTGCACGCGGCCATATCCGGGAGGCGTCTGGGCGAACCGTGACCAGGCCTCGTTACCGAGCATGTCCGGCAGGCAGTAGCGGCTGGGCATCGTGTAGACGAGTACGTCGTCGGGCAGGTCGTGCGGCGGGATTTCCGGGGCCGACAGGTCGAAGTCCTCGGTCTCGTCCGGGACGTCGACCATCGCCCGGTAGTTGAACTCGGATCGGCCCGCCGGCATCACTACCCGCAGGCACCGGTTGCCGTAGATGTCGTGGTACTCGTGGGAATCCACCGAGGGGGAGAAGGTGAACACCTCGTCCGAGATCCGGTCGTTCAAGGGCGCCACCTGGAACACGGTCGAGGTGTCGACCTGTGCCTGGTGGACGAAATCACAGCCGATCTGGACGTGCCGTCGGGTCACGCAGGCCTCCGTTCGCCGGGGGCGCCCGGCGGGCGGCCCATGGGGGTGCAGACGAGAGTAGCCACCGCGTGTTGTCGGCACATTTCGTGACCGCCGCGAGCACCCGTCCCGCCCCCGGTGGCAGCCGCCGGCACGCTGTGGTCACCGTCGAGGCCACTCAGAGCTGCGGCAATGTCCTGGTGTGGAGTTTCCCACCGGACCGCGTCGGCAGTCAGGACCGGTGTCGACGGCGAGTCCGACGGGCGTAGCGACCGAGTGGAATCGGTTGTCGCGCGTCCACAGCCGGGCGCGCCGGCCGTCGATCGACGCGACTCCGGTCTTGGTCGTCGGTATGTCGGACCACGGATCCGGTCACCGCAGGACATTCGGCTGGCGGTTCGTCATGGCCGGCGCGGTGTCTGCATTCGGACCGACGCGCGGGTCGGCAGCATCGAGTGTCCGCGGGCCGCGTGTGATTACCTGGTGCAGTGCCCGGGAGCCGATGGACGTCATTCGTCGCCAACCCGACCGACGGCGGATCTTGCATGAGGACGGGAACACCGCGCACCGTCTGCGCGTCGAGCACGACCGGGCCCGTCTGTTTGTCGAGTTGAGCGGCGAGGACGGCAAAGGTCCATGGACGGTGATGGCGGTCGACCGGGTGTCTCGACGCTACGCCGTGGCCCAGGGCGAGACCAAGACCGCCGCAACCGAAGACGCGGCTCGTGCCCTGCGCGACCTTCTCGATCCCTGATCGCACCTTCGCCAACCGACGCGACCGCTTCGGCACGCTGCTCCAGAGCTTCCGGGCGAGGTGCAGAGTCAGGTCGTCGATCGATGTCACCGGCACTGATCCGCCGGGGGCCGATCCGTCAGCCTGACCACGGCCAGGTCGCCCACACGGCCGCGGTGAGAGTGACTTCGTGAGCCGTCGGCGCTGCTGAGTTGGTCGGCGTACATGTTGGAAGGTCAGCCCTGGGGCCGGTTGCCGGGGTTGCGGCGCCGCGGTGGCGGTGCGACGGGCGCGACCTGTTCGACGGACAGTGGGCCCGGCGCGATCATCCGTTTGGCGACCGCCACCGCGGCCCGGTAGCTCTTGGTCCTGGTCAGCTCGCACAGCCGGTTCTGCTCGGCCGGTGACGGCGTCGGGTTCTTCAGCAGGATGCGGATCTGCCGGTCGATCGGCAGGTCCCGGTTGCGCTCCACCTGGGTGCGGCCGGGTTTGCTGAAGCCGCGCCGCTGGGGATGATCACCCGCACTGTTGGAGCGGTTCCCGCCCGAAGCCGACCGCCCTTGCCCACCTGCAGCCATCGCTGGAAATCCTCCCGCCTCACCCGGCGCCGGTTGCGCCCTGCCCACGGTAGAGGCAAAACCGGTCAGCCCGCGACGCCGGCGGTCTCGAAAGCGCCCGCGTCGGCCGGCGCGACCACTTCCCACTGCTGACGTGGGGTCAGCGGATGCTGCGTTTCCGGCATGTCGGAGAAGACCGTGGCCGCCACCATCGCCGTCCCGCCGGCACCCAACAGGAACACCGACGCGAAGGGCGCTTCCGTCGCCCACCCGAGCGCGCTCACCTTCGACGCGAGGATCGCGACGACCAGGTCGCTTCCCATCGGGCTGACCAGGAACCCGAAGCCGACCGATCCGACCAGGCCCGCGGTAGCCAGGACGATGCGTGGCCCGACCGGACCGACTCACTGGGGACGACACGCCGACGAAACGCCGGAGTTGACACATTCTGGAAATCCTTGACACATCCGGAAATCTCGAGTTGTTCCAGATCTGACCAAAGCGACACATCCGGCGCATTGAATTGATGGCATGCCCCCGACGAACGCCCTGGACGCCCACCGTCACATCGGTGTGCTCCCGGCGTTCGGATTCTACGGCGGGCCTCCGGTGAACCCGGACATCAGTGCCCGGAAAACCGTCGCCGACCTGATCGCCGATCTCGACGCCGAGGGTACCGAACAGGCCATCATCCTGCCCAACTACGGCGTGCCGATGCCCGAGGTCTCCTTCGGGCTGAACCATCTTGCGCTCGAGGCGGCCGCCAAGACCGACCGCATCCGTTGCGGCCTCTGGGTTTCCCCCCGCCCGCAGGACGCGTCCATGACGGACGAGGCCCTCGCCCTGGCCGGCGAGTCCGGCGTCGTCGCCCTCAAGACCAGCTTCCTGCTGGGCGGCAGCGCCTCCGATCCGGAGTGCGCGGAATCGCTGGACAAGATCTTCGCGGCCGCCCTGGCACACGACCTGGTCGTCCACGTGCACACCTCGCCCGGCGCGGCGTCGGACATCGACCAGGTCGGTCTGCTGGTGGACAGGTACGCCGACGACGTGAAGATCCACCTGGTGCACTTCGGCGGAGGTATGAGTGGGCACATCAAGCTGATCAACAGCCGGTTCTTCGACTGGATCGAGGCCGGCAAGAAGGTCTACTCCGACACCAGCTGGGCCATCGGGTTCGCACCACGCTGGCTGGCCGCCGAGATCGAAAGACGTCAGATCGGTTACGACCGAATTCTTTTCGCCAGTGACGAGCCGTGGGGTGACCACGCCGGCGAGCTGGCCCGGCTCCAGGCGGCCGTCGGTGACGGCGAACTGGCCCGGATGATGCTGCGCGACAACTTCACCACCCTGTACGGCTGAAACACCTCCCCGCCAACTGCTTCCATTCCGCACCGCCCAATCCGCACCGCCCACTCCGCACCGCCCGCCCTTCCCGCCAGTCCGGCACCCCCACCACAGGAGGAACCCATGTCCGAGATCGACGACACCATCGCCGCGAACATCGCCAAGTCCCTGGGAGAGATCCCGCACCCGTCACTTCCCAAGGGCAGCAACATCTACGGGTCGACCAAGATCTTCCCGGACTACCAGGCGGAGGCCGGCCAGTCGTACTTCACCCTGGTCCACGGCATCGCCCACGAGTCGTCCGTGTCGTTCGTCGCGATCCTCCAGGCCACCAGGGCCCTGCGCAAGGGCTACGAATCGGCCATCTACTTCTACGGTCCGGGTGCGATGAACTGCATCGCCAACCGCGGCTTCCCGACCACCGGCGACTCGGCGTTCCCCGGGGAGCAGAACATCAACGATTCGTTGGCCACGTTCATCAAGGAGGGCGGCACCGTGTTCTGCTGCCGTTTCGGTCTCTCGTTGCACGGCCTGCGCGAGGAAGACCTGATGGAGGGCGTCATCCCCTCGCACCCGCTGGACGTCCAGGACGCCCTGATCCACTACGCCCGCAAGGGCGCCATCATCAACTCGACCTACCAGTTCTAGGGGTTTCCTGCCATGAGCAGCAGCGTCTCCACCAGGGTCGACCTGGCTCTACGCGGCATCAGGGTCGATGCGCCGGTTTCCCGTCGGGGGGGCGCAGGACCCAGTGATGACGGGCATCTGCTGGTCGACGGACGTGGATCGGCGATCCCGATCAACCTGAACAGCCCCTACCGGGTTCGGGAAGGTCGCCTGCTGCTCGACGGCGCAGACATCGGGATGGCTGTCGAGCCCGTCTCCAGGCCGAAGTTCTACGACCTGGAGACGGCCGACGGCGTCTCGTACGAGAAGATCGCCAAACTGCATTCCTCCAATGTGCTGGCGACCACGGTCGTGCAGACCTGCATCCGGTACGCGGAGGACCAGCGCTGCAAGTTCTGCGCCATCGAGGATTCGCTGACGGCGGGCAACACCACCGCGGTCAAGTCCCCGGCCCAGCTGGCCGAGGTCGCCGCAGCGGCCGTCCGGCTGGACGGGGTGACCCAGATGGTGATGACCACGGGCACTTCCAACGGAAGGGACCGCGGTGCAAAGCATCTTGCCCGCTGCGTGAAGGCGGTGCGCGAAGCTGCGCCGGGCCTGGCCATCCAGGTGCAGTGCGAGCCACCGGCGGACCTGCAGACCATCACCGATCTGCATGACGCCGGTGCGGCCTCGATCGGCATCCACGTCGAGTCCATGGACGACGACGTCCGCAGTCGGTGGATGCCAGGCAAGTCCTCGGTCCCGATGTCGGAATACTGGGCGGCGTGGACCGAGGCGGTCCGGGTCTTCGGACGCAATCAGGTCTCGACCTACCTGCTGGTCGGCCTCGGCGAGGATCCAGACGAGATGGTTTCCGCCGCAGGTGATCTCATCGACGCCGGGGTGTACCCGTTCATCGTGCCGTTCCGTCCGCTGGCCGGCACCCTCGCCGCCCGCGACGGTGCGACCGCTCCCGGCCACGCGCAGTTGGCCGACGTCACCGGCCGGGTGGCCGACCTGTTGACCAGGGCCGGCATGTTCGGCTCCGACCAGAAGGCCGGATGCGCTGCCTGCGGTGCCTGCAGCGTGCTGGCCAGCGCGGGGGCCTGAGAGATCATGACGGAATCCCTGAGGGCCTTCGAACTGGCTGTCGAGGCTGCTGCTGAGCCCGGCCTGTACGGCCTGGACGTCTCGGTGTTGACCGGCACTCCACCGGTCAGCAGGCGGCAGCGCGCGTACCTGATCCGTCGGGCCGAGAACGGCGTCGATCTGGCTCAGTACCGCGCGCTGCGCCGGGCCGTCTTCGTCGCGGAGCAGGGGCTTTTCGAAGGTTCGGACCATGACGATCAGGACGACGATCCAAGGACCGTCGTGCTGGTCGCGACCGACCACGACGGTGACGTCATCGGCGGCGTTCGGCTCTCGCCCGCGGCCGGGAACGACGACCCGGCCAGGGACATCGGCTGGTGGACCGGTAGCCGGCTCGTGGTTGCCGCCGGCACCCGCCGACAGGGCGGTGTCGGGCCCGCCCTGGTCAGAGCCGCCTGCGCGCACGCCGAATCCCTTGGTGTGCTGCGGTTCGACGCCACCGTGCAGATGGCACACGAGGTCCTGTTCAACCGGCTCGGATGGGTCAGCACCGGCCGGACCGTCGTGGCCGGCACACCCCACGTCAGCATGCGCTGGCCGATCGACCGCGTCCAGAAACTGGCCGTCGCGACGAAGGGCATGCTGGCCGAACTCCTGGCGCCACTGCGTCAGGGCGTCAACGGGCTGGGCGGCAACGGCTTCGTCGGCGACGACGGCGCGCTGGTGCCGGACACCGACGTGATCGTGGCCTGCGACGCGATCCTGCCGTCGATGGTCGAGCGTGATCCGGAATGGGCCGGTTGGTGCTCCGTGCTGGTGAACATCAACGATCTGTCCGCGATGGGGGCCGCCGCGGTCGGACTGGTGGACGCCATCGGGGCGAGGGATGCCTCGTTCGCGACCCGCATCCTGCACGGGATCCGCCGGGGCTCCCAGGCCTGGGGTGTACCTGTCCTCGGTGGCCACACCCAACTGGGCGTGCCTGCCTCCCTGAGTGTGACGGCGTTGGGCCGCACCGATCGTCCCGTCCCGGCCGGCGGTGGCTCGATCGGCGACACCCTCTGGCTGTCCACCGATCTGGGCGGCGGCTGGCGGCCCGGTTACCACGGACGCCAGTGGGATTCGACGTCTCACCGCTCGGCCCAGGAACTCCGCTCGATGGCCTCGCTCGTCGCCCGCACCCGGCCGACCGGCGCGAAGGACGTCAGCATGGCCGGTATGGTCGGGACGACCGGGATGCTGGCCGAGGCCGCCGGGTGTGGCGCCGTCATCGAGGTGGCCGATGTGCCGATGCCGTCAGGCGTCTCGGCCGGCGACTGGTTCACCTGTTTCCCCGGATTCGGCATGGTGATGACCACCGCCCCCGGATCGGGCGTCGCCGACGCCGGCCCGGCGACTTCCGCGGACTGCGGTCGGCTCAGCGGCACGCCGGGTGTCCGACTCCGTTGGCCCGACGGCGTGCTCACCACCGCCATTCATCGAGAAGTCACCGGATTGGGGACAGCATGACCGCCATCAAGGTGGCCGCCGCCGCCGAGAATTTCGGCCGCGACCTCGAGGAGGCCTACCGCACCATCGAAAGACTCGTCGGCCAGGCACGAGCGGCCGGGGTTGAACTCCTGGTGCTGCCGGAGGCGGCCCTCGGCGGCTACCTGTCCAGCCTGGGTGCCGCCGACGACTCGGATCCAGACCTCTGGGCGCAGCGGATCAGCCGTCTCCCACCGGCTCTGAAGATCGACGGGCCGGAGTTGGCCAGGGTCCGGCAGATCGCCGGCGATCTGGTGGTGTGCCTGGGCATCTGCGAGGACGGCTCGGCCGGCGCAGACCATTCCGCCGACACCTTTCCGTTGATCACCCGCTACAACACGGCGGTCGCACTCACCGGCGACGCCGTCCTCGGCGTCCACCGCAAGGTCCACCAGCCGTTGGGCGAGAACATGTCCTATGCCGCCGGGGAGTCGTTCGACGCCTTCGACACCCCGGTCGGCCGGATGGGCATGATGATCTGCTACGACAAGGCGTTCCCGGAGGCGGCCCGTTCGCTGGCCGTCGACGGCGCCGAGATCATCGCCTGTCTGTCGGCGTGGCCGGCGGCCAGGACGGCGCCCACCCCGGACCTCCACCAGGACCGGTGGAAGCGTCGTTTCGACCTCTTCGACCGGGCCAGGGCGCTGGAGAACCAGGTCGTCTGGGTGTCGGCGAACCAGGCCGGGAGTTTCGGCTCGCTGCGTTTCGTCGCCAGTGCCAAGGTGGTCGACCCGGGCGGCGAGGTGCTGGCCGACACCGGTATCGAGGCCGGGCTCGCCGTCGCAGAGGTGGATCTCGACGTCATGCTCGGTACCGCCCGCCGGTCCATGTTCCACCTGCGTGATCGCCGTCCGGAAACCTATACGAGCACACCGGCGGTGCTCAATGCCTGAGATGACCTTCACCGTCCGCTGGCCCGACGGCGGGGTGTCCACGTGCTACTCCCCCTCGCTGGTGATGCACGACCACCTCGAGGTCGGCACGGACTACCCGTTGGCCGAGTTCGTCGAACGCACCCACACCGCACTGCGCATCGCCAGTGACCGGGTCGAGGCCCGGTACGGCATGCCGTGCTCTCGCGCGGCCGCCCAGACCCGCGAGATCGACCTTCACGCAGCGCCTTTCGCCGCCTCCGGCGGTCGTGTCAGGGTGCTGTCCATGCAGCCGGATCATCCTACTGGAGCCCCCAGATGAGCACAGCACCGCAGCACGCCGCGTCATCCAGCAATTCGGCCGAACCGGCCGAGCATCACACCGTCATCGTGATCGGCGGCGGCCAGGCCGGTCTCTCGATCAGTTGGCATCTGCGTCGGGACGGCATCGACCACGTCGTCCTCGAACGCTCGGGCATCGCCCACGAGTGGCGCGAGGGCCGGTGGGACAACTTCACACTCGTCACACCGAACTGGCAGTGCAACCTTCCGGGGTATTCCTACACCGGTGATGATCCCGACGGATTCATGCCCAGGAACAAGGTCCACGAATTCGTCCGCTCCTACGCAGACACGTTCGACGCCCCCGTCCGCGAGGGACAGGAGGTCGTCACCCTGAAGCACGGCGCCGACGGCGGTTTCGACCTGACGGTCCGGCTCCACCCCACCGGCGAGCAGATCGGGATGACGGCGGACAAGGTGGTGATCGCCACCGGCGGATACCACTTCCCGGTGATCCCGACGATCGCCGCACGCCTCCCGGAGCGGATCAACCAACTCCACTCCTCGCAGTACCGTCATGCCGACGACCTACCCGACGGCGGGGTTCTGGTCGTCGGGACCGGGCAGTCCGGTGCGCAGATCGCGGAGGACCTTCACCTGGCGGGCCGCCGCGTCACCCTGGCCGTCGGGAGTGCTCCGAGGGTGGCTCGGTTCTACCGCGGCCGGGACTGCGTCGCCTGGCTCCAGGACATGGGTCACTACGACCGACCGGTCCAGGATCACCCCGAGGGGATGGCCACCCGCGACAAGACCAACCACTACGTCACCGGCCGTGACGGCGGTCGGGACATCGACCTACGGGCCTTTGCCCTGCAGGGCATGGAACTCTACGGTCGGATGCTCGACATCCACCGTGAGCACGTCACTTTCGCTCCGACACTGCAGGACTCCCTCGATGCCGCGGACCGGGTGTCCGAGGGCATCAAGGACGCGATCGACCTGTACATCACCGCCAACGGCATCGAGGCGCCGACCGAGGATCGCTACACGCCCGTCTGGGCACCGGACGTCGAGCGCACCGAGATGGATCTGGCGGCAGCCGGTATCACGTCGGTGGTCTGGAGCATCGGCTATCGTGCCGACTACCGGTGGGTGCAGATCGGGGTCTTCGACGGCCAGGGGCACCCGCGGCACGTCCGCGGCGTCACAGGTGTGGACGGACTGTACTTTCTCGGACTGCCGTGGCTGCACACCTGGGGATCCGGCCGCTTCGCCGGGGTGGCCAGGGATGCGGAATACCTCGCCGGGCAGATCACCGGACCGGATGCGGTCTCAGGACAGGACGGCGCGCCGGACCATCTGCGCAATGGCCGCGATCGGGAGCACGCCCTACTGTGAGTCCATGTCGGTGAGCAAGAGTCCCCCGTGGAGGCTGGCCGCCGTCGCCGGCCACTTCGGCCGTGACATCGAACGCTCACTCGTCAAGATCGCAGGCATCATCGAGGACGCCAGGCGCGCCGGGGTGGACCTGCTGGTCCTTCCGGATGCCGCGTTGGGCGGCTACATCGGCGACCTGCGCAAGCCAGACACCGATTCCCTCCCACCCGCCCTCGCCTCCGACGCGCAGGAACTGCAGCGGATCGGCAGGATGGCCGGCGAGATGGTGGTGTGCGTCGGCTACACCGAACTCGATGCCGGGCTCCGCTACAACTCGGCCATGTGTCTGTCCGGTGACGGTGTTCTCGGCCATCACCGGAAGGTGCACCAGCCGGCCGGGGAGTCGCTCGCCTACGCCGCGGGAGACGCCTTCACCGCCTTCGACACCCCGGTCGGCAGGATGGGTCTGATGATCGACTACGACAAGACCTTCCCGGAGGCGGCGCGATCCCTGGCCCTGGACGGCGCGCAGATGCTGGCCTGCCTGTCCGCCTGGCCGGCCAGCGTCACCGACCGGGCCGCCCGGTTGCCGCAGGACCGCCAGTCACGACTCTTCGATCTCTACGATTGCGCCAGGGCCGCCGAGAACCAGGTGGTGATGGTTTCGTCCAACCAGACCGGGATCATGGGCGACCTCAGGTTTCTCGGGCAGGCCAAGGTGGTAGGGCCCGGGGGCGACATACTCTCCCGGACCGCGGCGAAGGGCGGGCTGGCGGTGGCGGAGATCGACGTCGAGCACGAGATCACCCGTGCCAGAACGGTACTGCGACACCTCGACGAGCGGCGTCTGGACGCCTACTCGAAGAAGTATGCGGAGCAACCGAATTGACCGCTGCGTCCCCCCGCATCGCCCTGATCACCTACTCGACCCGGCCCCGCGGCGGGGTGGTGCACACCCTGGCCCTGGCGGAGGCGCTCGTCCGGGCCGGTGCCCAGGTCACCGTCTGGACGCTGGGCCGAGGTGGTGACGGCGGGTTCTTCCGTCGGGTCGACCCCGGGGTACGGATCGAGGTCGTACCGTTCCCGCCGGTCGAGGGCGAGGACGTCGGCGTGCGGATCATGCGGTCGATCCGGTTGCTGGGCAGAGCATTTCGACCGCAGGACTACGACATCGTGCATGCCCAGGACTGCATCAGCGCCAACGCCGTCGGCCGATGCGTCCGTACCGTGCACCACCTGGACACGTTCACCACGGCCGAGCTGGCCGCCTGTCACGAGCGAGCGATCGTCGATCCCTTTGCCCATGTGTGCGTCTCGGAGTCGGTGGCCCGGGAGTTGACCGATGGCTGGGGGCTGCACCCGATCGTCATTCCCAACGGGGTGGACAGCCCCCGGTTCGCATCCGCCGCCTCCACCGCTCCGAAAGCCGTTGCGGCGAGGAAGGTGTGGACGGATCGACTGGGGACCTACCTGCTCGCCGTCGGCGGTATCGAGCCCCGCAAGGGCACGCTGGACCTGTTGGAGGCTTTTGCGCTGGCCCGACCGCGGCACCCCGGGTTGCAGCTCGTCGTCGCCGGTGGCGAAACGCTTTTCGACTACCGGGGCTACCGGGAGCAGTTCGATCGTCGATGCGGCGAGCTCGGGGTCGAACCGGTACTTCTGGGCACGGTGGACGACGACGAGCTTCCGTTCCTGGTGGCCGGCGCCGCCGTCTTCGGGTTCGTGTCGACCAAAGAGGGCTTCGGCCTGGCCGCCATGGAGGCCCTCGCCGCAGGCGTGCCACTGGTGGTGCGCGACCTCCCCGTCCTGCGGGAGGTCTTCTCCGGCGCTGCTCTGTTCGCCGATTCACCGGCGACGATGGCGGACCAGATCACCGTCGCCCTGTCCGGCGCGGATCCGGGCCTTCGCGAGGTCGGCCGGACGTTGGCGAACCGGCACACCTGGGACGGAGCGGCAGCTCGGCACCTGGAGTTCTACGCCACGCTGGTAAGGTGACCCTAACTTCTTGTTCGACCAACAGCAGCACGACAGAGGATCACCATGACGCAGGCCTCCGCCCGCACCCGACCCGCACCGATGGCGGTGTCCGTCGTCCGTACGCAGACCTTGAGTCCGACGCTGACCAGGGTGGTGCTCGGCGGCCCTGAGCTGGCCCGTTTCCAGCCGTCGCCCGCCAGCGACGCCTACGTCAAGATCTCGTTCCCGGCGCCGGGAGTCGAGTACCCCCGGCCGCTCGACCCGGAGCGCATCCGGGCGGAGATGCCGCAGGAGCACTGGCCGGTCGTCCGGACCTACACGGTCCGGTCCTTCGACGCGGCAGCCGTGGAGTTGACGATCGACTTCGTGGTGCACGGTGACGCGGGAGTGGCCGGACCGTGGGCGGCAGCCGCCCGCCCCGGGGACGAGGTCCTGCTGTCCGGCGCGGGCGGCGGGTACGCGCCGGCAGGCGATGCTTCCTACCATCTGTTCATCGGTGACGAGAGCGCCCTTCCAGCCATCGCTGCGGCTCTCGACGCGTTGGCTCCGGATGCGGTCGGGCGGGTCCTGGTCGAAGTCCACGGCGCAGCCTCGGAACTCGCGCTCGCCGCGCCGGAAGGTGTGGCAGTGCAATGGGTCCACTCCGGGAATCGTCCGGTCGGGCGTGCCCTGGTGGAAGCCGCCGTCGCCGTCGACTTCCCGGCCGACACCGTCGACGCGTTCGTGCATGGAGAAGCCGGCTTCGTCAAGGAACTGCGGAGGATGCTGCGGGTGGACCGGGGTGTCCCGAAGGAGCGGCTGTCCATCTCCGGCTACTGGCGCACCGGAGCGACCGAGGAGGGCTGGCGCGCCGGCAAGGCCGAGTGGAACCGTCAGGCCGAGGAGGCCGAGCGCGCTGCCGGGTTGGTCTGACCGTCGGCCCCGGTCGCCGGGGCGCTGCGCATACCGGCGCGACCGGTTTCGCGCCTTTTCGGACAAATCCGGGCAGTTCCGTATGCGCGGGGCAGTTCCGTATGCGCGGGGCAGTTCGGTATGCGCGGGGGGGTGGGCCGGGAAGCGTCAGACGGGGCTGTCGGCGGAGTCGTGCTCTGCGGCCCCCGCCACCTCCGACGGCACTCCCTCGTTCTTGTTCCGCACGACGCTGGAGAGGAAGGCGGCACCGATCAGCACCAGGCCGACCAGACCGGTGACCACTTCGTTGACGTGCACACCGATCGAGACCAGCAGGATGACGGCCAGCGCGCCGATTGCCCAGTGCGCGCCGTGGTCCAGGTAGACGTAGTCGTTCAGGGTGCCCTTGCGGACCAGGAACACCGTCAGCGACCGGACGAACAAGGCACCGATCAGGCCGAGCCCCAGGGCGATGATGATCGGGTCCGGTGTGATCGCGAAGGCGCCGATCACACCGTCGAAGGAGAACGACGCGTCCAGCACCTCGAGGTAGAGGAAGAGGAAGAACCCGGCCTTGCCGACCGCCTTGGCCACCTGGGTGGGTCCGCCGTGGGTTCTCTTCTCCTCGAAGGCCTCTTCCTGACGCTCCTCGAAGTTCTCGAACAAGCCACCGAGACCGTTGACCAGCAGATAGCTGATGATCCCGAGCAGCCCGGCGGCCAGCACGGTGCCCGGTTTCTCGGCTGCGGTCTCCGCGATCACGTAGAGGGCGATGCCGGCCACGATGACGGAGAGCGCGTCCAACTTGCCGATCCTGGCCAGTGGCTTCTCCAGCCACGACAGCCAGGTGATCTCACGTTCCTCGAACAGCCAGTCCAGGAAGAGCAGCAGCAGGAACATGCCGCCGAAAGCGGCGATCTGCGGATGCGCCTGCGCCAACAGATAACCGTAGGAGCCCGGTGTGTTGACGTTGCCCTTCTCGAACGCCAGCTGCAGGGCCCGCGCCGGCGAGAGATGGGCAGTGATCCCGACCACGAGCAGGGGGAACACCAACCGCATGCCGAACACGGCGATGACGATGCCGACCGTCAGGAAGATCTGCTGCCATTTCTCGCTCATTCGTTCGAGCACCCTGGCGTTCACCACGGCATTGTCGAAGGAAAGAGTGATCTCCAGGACGCCGAGGATGAGCGTCAGGCCGGCCGCCTGCAGACCGCCGTAGAAGAAGGCGGCCACCACGGCCACCAGGGAGATCACCCCCGAGGCGGCAAAGATCCGGGTGGCACTGTGTTCGGCGGGTGCGGCAGCGGTCGACATTTATACATTCACTCCGAAATCGAGGGCAATTCCACGGAGACCAGAGGCATATCCCTGGCCGATGGCTCTGAACTTCCATTCGCCGTTGTAGCGGTACAGCTCGCCGAAGACCATGGCGGTCTCGGTGGAGGCCTCCTCGGTGAGGTCGTAGCGGGCCAACTCGGACCCGGTGGTGCGATCGACGACACGGATGAACGCGCCGCGGACCTGACCGAACGACTGACGCCGCTGGTCGGCTTCGTAGATGGACACCGCGAAGACCACCGAGACGATGTTCGGCGGCACGGCCGACAGATCGACGTTGATCTGCTCGTCGTCACCGCCGGCACCACCGACGAGGTTGTCGCCGAGATGCTCGATCGACCCGTCCGGCGAACGGAGGTTGTTGAAGAAGACGAAGTAGTTGTCGCTGGGGATCCGGTGGTTGTCGGCCAGCGCCAGGGCGCTGGCGTCGAGGTCGTAGTCGGCACCGGTCGAGGCGCGAACCTGCCAACCGAGCGCGACGGTCACCGCCGTCAGGTTGGGGGCCGCCTTGGTCAGCGAAACGTTCCCGCCCTTGCTCAAACTCACGCTCATGCTGTTGCCTCGAACTTTCTGGCCGACTCGTCCCGGCCGAACTGCAGGTCACGGTTCGCGGAACGTCGAACCCGGTCCGACAACGACCGAGGACGCCTGTCCGTTCCGACCCAGCGTTCCATGACCAGAGCTCGCACGGCGGAATTTCTGGCCCCGCCCCTCAACCGACCTCCCGAGGTAAAGACCTGATTACCTCCCGACTATCCCATGCCGGGACGCCCCGGTGGACGCCAGGAGGACGGTCCGCCTTCAGCCAGAGCCCCACTGGCGGCGCGGAAGATGGTGTTCCAGTCCACCGTCACGCTGACCCGGCGGCCTCACCGAGCTTCGGTCAGACCCTGCGCAGGCGATGGTTCGACCGATCGGGGGGTCTGCGCACGCCGCAACGCGTAGACGATCGTGCCGATCAGGATCAGACCGGACACGATCAGCATGACGGCGCTCAGGGCATTGACCCACGGAATGTCGACCCCGACCAGGTCGAGGACGCCGATCGCCATCAGGACCAGGGCCGACAGGATCGACAGGGCGGTGCGGAACTTGCTGCGTCCGACCTCGTCGATGCCGACCTGAGCCTTGTCCCACGCGTAGCCCAGCGGGCGTTTGGCCCACTCGAACTGCGTGGCAAGCAGGGCCAGCGCCGCGGCGATCAACAGGAATCCGGGGCCGGGCAGCACGAGGAGCGCGACACCGATCAGCAGCAGTGCAACACCCAGGACGGCAACTACCGCTCTCTTCATCGCGCACCTTCTTCCGATCGGATGGACGGATCAGGCCCCGGCGGAGGTCCCGCCCGGTCCCTCTTCGACCCCCAGCGTACGGAAAGAGCTTCCCTGGCCATGTGTGACAACTCGGGATCCGGGCCGCGCGCGGGCAGTGCGTAAGTTTGACGCTCGTCACCGCACCGCTATAGGGTGGCCCGGTGCCGGCCATCGACGAGAACCCGGAACGTCCTTCCCAGGAGCAGGTCGAGAACATCCGGCCACTCGAGGCGGGTATCGAAAAGGATCTCAGCGGGCTGAACTACGGCAGCTACCTGCAATTGGAGACGCTACTGGCCGCACAGGTGCCGCTGTCGACCCACCACGACGAGATGTTGTTCATCATCGCGCACCAGACGACCGAACTGTGGATCAAACTCGTCGTCCACGAACTGCGGTCGGCCATGCTGTTGATCTCTCAGGATTCCCTCGGTCCCGCGCTGAAGCGGCTGGCCCGGGTCAAGCACATCCAGCAGCAGATGACCGATCAATGGTCGGTGCTGGCCACCCTGACGCCTACCGAGTACGCCGAGTTCCGCGGGATCCTTGGCAAGTCCTCAGGATTCCAGTCGATGCAGTACCGACTGCTGGAGTTCCTGCTGGGCAACAAGAATCCGGCGATGATCGTGGTGTTCTCCCATCATCCCGAGCAGCAGCACACCCTGCAGGCGGCGTTGGACGCACCCAGCCTGTACGACGAGTTCCTGCTGTTCCTGGCCCGGCGTGGCTACCGGCTTCCGGCCGCGGTGGTCGAACGGGACTGGCGACGGCCGCACACCCTGGACCAGGAGCTGGTCGAGGTGTTCCTGGGCATCTACTCCGACCCGCACTCGCACTGGGACGTCTACGAGACCTGCGAGGAGCTCATCGATGTCGAGGACACCTTCCAGACCTGGCGCTTCCGTCACCTCAAGACCGTCGAGCGAATCATCGGTTTCAAGAAGGGCACCGGCGGCTCGTCCGGCGTGTCCTTCCTGCGCCGCGCCCTGGACCTGACGTTCTTCCCCGAGCTGTACGCCGTCCGTACCGAGATGGGGCGTACCGAGATGGGGCGTACCGAGATGGGCCGTACCGAGATGGGGCGTACCGAGATGGGGCGTACCGAGATGGGGCGTACCGAGATGGGGCAGAGCAGATGAGCAGCACCTTCACCCGTGCGCAGGCGCAGGCACTGGACGCAGCCGACCCCCTCGCGTCGTTCCGGAGCCGGTACCTACCGCAGACCCCCGATGTGGTCGCCTATCTCGATGGCAACTCACTCGGCCGACCGTTGGCCTCCATCGCGCAGGGGTGGTCGGACTTCACCCATCAGCAGTGGGCCGGTCGCCTGATCCGTGGGTGGAGCGAGGGCTGGATGGAGCTTGCGGAGACCGTCGGTGACGAACTCGCCGCCGCCGCGCTGGGCGCAGCCGCCGGGCAGACGGTCATCGCCGACTCCACGACGGTCAACTTCTACAAGGCCCTTCGGGCGGCGATCAACCGGCGACCGGGTCGCCGCAAGGTCATCATCGACCGGGACAACTTCCCCACCAACCGATACGTGGTCGAGTCCCTCGTCAAGGACCTCGGCCTGGAGGCGATCTGGCTGACCGGTACCGACTCCGGCGGTATCGGGGTCGCCGATGTCGCCGCCGTTCTGGATGACGACGTCGCGGTCCTGACGATGAGCCACATCGCCTACCGGTCGGGCTATCTGGCGGACGCACGGGCCATCACGGCAGCCGCGCACGGAGCCGGGGCCCTCGTCGTCTGGGACCTGTGTCATTCGGTCGGCTCGGTCCCGATCGAATTGGACACCTGGGACGTCGACTTCGCCGTCGGTTGCACCTACAAGTTCCTCGGTGCCGGCCCGGGGGCCCCGGCGTTCAGCTACGTGAACGCCCGCCACCACGCCCATCTCGACCAGCCCATCTGGGGCTGGCTGGGACGCCGGGACGCGTTCGAGATGGAGCAGGGCTACGTTCCGGCACCGGGCATCAGGTCGATGATCTCCGGGACGCCCTCCGTCCTGGGCATTCTCGCCGTCCGAGAGGGCGCAAGGGTCGTCGCCGACGCCGGCATCCATGCCATCCGCGCCAAGGTGGTGGCGCTCACCGAGATGGTGATCGCACTGGCCGACGAGTGGCTGATACCCCTGGGATTCGGGATCGGCTCGCCCAGGGACGCTGATCGGCGCGGTGGTCACGTCAGCATCACCAGGTCCGACGCCCGGGAACTGTGCGCGAAACTGACCGATGTCGGGGTCCTGCCGGACTTCCGCACGCCGGACGCGATCCGGATCGGGCTGTCGCCCCTGCCGATCACCTTCACCGAGGTGTGGGATGCGTTGAGCGTGCTCAGGGATCTCGCTTCTTGACCGCACCCGACGAGGCGGCCACCCCGGGATCGCTGATCGTCACGTTCGCGGGTCTGCATCTGCGCGAGATCGGCTCCTGGGTCCCAGTGTCGGATCTCATCACCCTTCTCGGTCTCGCCGGACAATCACCGACCGCCGTCCGCCAGGCCCTGGTGCGTTTGAAATCCCGGGGATTCCTCGCCTCCCAGAAGCGGAACCACCGAGCGGGCTACGTGCTCACCGACGCGGGACTGGCCGACCTGGCGATCGGTGACGCCCGCATCTTCCGCCATGGCGAGGCCACCGAGGCCGACGGCTGGGTGCTCGCCGTGTTCTCCGTCCCGGAACACCAACGTGCGCAACGACACCGGTTGCGCAGCACGCTCTCTTGGCTGGGCTTCGGCGCCGTCAGCCCGGGCGTCCGGATCGCGCCGGCCGCACTGGCCGACCGCGCAGCCGCGCTGATCGAGCGGGAAGGTCTCGGCGGGTACGTCAGTTGGTTCACCGGGCACACCGTCGGCCCGGCCCAGGTGGCGGCGTGGTGGGATCTCGATGCGCTCCGCGGTCTCTACCGGCAATTCCTCGATCGGTGGGAGCCGGTGGCCCAGGCCCTCGCCGCCGGCCGGCGCAACGCCGATCGGGGTGATGCCGGATGCTTCGCCGACCATCTCGCCCTGGTGGACGACTGGCGTCAGTTCCCGCGGATCGACCCCGGCCTGCCGGCCGCCCTGCTTTCGCCGGATTGGCAGGGGCGACGCTCCTTCGAGGTGTTCACCGAGCTCCGTGATCGATGGTCGGAGCCGGGGCGTCAGTTCCTGTTCGCGATGCTCGATGAGTCAGGTCGGTGAGTCGGTTCGGAGTCGGGTCGGGTCGGGTCGGTTCGGTTCGGTTCGGTTCGGTTCGGTGAGCCGGCTCGGTGAGTCCGCAGAGGCGATCCGAACGGGGGATCAGGCGGGGGACCCGAACGTGGCCGGACATCGGAAACGGGAGCACGCGTCGGACCACACCGGACCAGCGCGCAGGATCACGGCGAGCGCAGGGATGTCAACTGGTCCGCGGCGCCGGCGGTCCTGCCCAGGGGGCCGGTGCTCGTATCCAGCGTGGCCGACCACATCACCTGGTGGTATTCCGCCCCGGCCGTCGGTGGTGTGCCGGCCACCATCCACACGGTGAACAGGCGACCATCGGTCATGGCCGAGCCGATGTAGTCCCCCGGGAAGATGCCACCGGCGTTGGCCGCGAAGGCGTAGTTCGTTCGCGGACCGAGCACCACCGGATCGGGGAAATGCGCGCCGCCATCACGGGAGGTGGACACGAGCTGTCGCCCGAACCGGCCGTTCCTGGTATCGGTGTTGGTGATGCCGTACGACACGGCGACTGTACCCCGGTAGGCGGAGACGTCGGTGTTGACGCCCTGCAACGCGGTCGAGACGCGGTTCACCGTGACCGGCGCCGACCAGTTCTTACCGTTGGTCGACGACGACAGCTTCACCTTCGTGACGTCGACCGAGTTCCACGTTGCGTACAGGTGCCCGGTGACCGGATCCGCCGTCGCTGACATCAGGCAGCAGCGGAACCCGTCCGGCCCACCCCCCAGGTCGTGGGTGATGTCCCCTCCCGGCCGCCAGGTGCTGCCACCGTCGGTGGAGACGGCGGTGGTGAACACCGGCCCGGACTGGACCGACGCCGAGGCGGACGCCGACGCTGCAGGGCGGCCCGGGATCGCGTGCCCGTGGGCGGCGCGCAGCCCGGCCGCCTCCGAACCCTCGTCGGATGCGCCCGCACCGAAATCGATGTAGGCGTCGATCAGGGTGCCGTTGGGCAGCAACATGGGCTGTGAGTTCTGGGTGTTGGCGTGCGGCAGCGTCACGTTGACCGGCTGACTCCAGGTACGGCCGTGGTCGTCGGAGAACACCAACGCCTGCGGAGACCCGTCGGCGTTGCCGAAGATGTCCGTCAGGAAGGGCGTCCAGAACTGGTAGAGCCGTCCTCGGTGCGGGCTCTTGGCGCTCGTGTCCACCAGGAGCGTGTTCTTGTCGTCGGAGACGGCGCAGTTGGCGCTGCGATGAGCGAAAACCGGCGCCCCGAAGGTCTTTCCACCGTCGACGCTCCGTGACACCAGCACCCCGGTGTCACAGCCGGAGTTGAAGACCAACACCGAGACATAGGCTGACCCGTCTGCAGCGAACGCCACGACCGGGTCGCTGGCCCGTTCCCAGGTGGCGCTGCCACCGGTCGCCGCGGTCACCCCTGGTAGCGCGTGGTGGTGCCAGGTGGCCCCGCCATCGCTGGTCCACGCCGTCTCGATGCCGACCGCTCCGCCGTCTGGATAGCGGCCGTCGTGGGCGGCGGCCACCGCGATGTCGGGATTCACCGGCGACACCGCCACATCAGGTTCCACCAGCGTGTCCGGCTCCGACCCCGCCAACGCCGGGACGTCCTGCTGGGCGATCTGGTTCACGTGTTCCACCGCCGGCGTCGAGGGCGTCACCGCCGCGACCGACGCGGCAGCCGCCGGAACTGTCGCGACGATCAAACCCGCGGCGAGCGCGAAGACCGTGCCCATTCGCCGCCGGGACCCGCCATGACGGCGTGCGAGACCTCTTCGGCGTACCAGAAATGGTGCGGAACAGGACAATTGGTTCACTGGACCTCCCCGATTGCAGTCTTCGGTCGAAGTGTGCGCCATTCGGCAGGAATTGGCGACCCCGGGTGAACCGATACCTTGTCGGCCGACCAGCGCGTCCAATCAGCGTGCTTTGAGCTTCACCGCGCCGGCAGCGGCCGTGTCCCGAGCCAGCGCCGCCTGTCCACCGGCCTCCGCAGCCACCCCGAGGCCGCCGCCGCATGCCAAACATAGGAGCGTCAACTTGCCAGGCGTGGATCCCCCCGTCTGGCGTGGATCAACTTCCCAAGCATGGACGAAAGTGATGACTTCTGTCCCACCCGTCCCAAAGGGGCGAAGTTGATCCATGCAGCAGACATAACGGTGCTACGGGTCGACGAGGTCTGCTCAGCGGTAGCACCGTGCGGGCGGCTTTGACCCGGCTGTGGGCCTCCGTCGGGGAGATCAGCAGCACCTGCCGTAGCAGCGCCGCCGTCGAGGGGCACCCCCGAGGTGTCGCCATCGTTTGGGTGTCGACCTCCCCCGCCACGTGCACCTTGACCGCATACACCGACCGGGACAGCATTTCCAGTTCCTGACCCAACGTCAGCAGATCGTCGGCGCCGATCTTCCAGAACGCGCCGTCCCGCAAATTCGGTGACGGTGTTCATCGCCGACCGGACCAATTGTTTGGCCTGGTCGGAATCGACGAATCCGGCCGTCCCCATATCCAGAACTTTATCGGCGGGCACCGACAGCCGACCCCGAAATAAGCATCATTTCGAGCCACCCCCAGGTCACAGAATGGTCACGACTACTGTGCCTCTTTCGGCGGGGCAAAGAATTGATCAGCATCCACCCGCGAACAGACAGACCGGTTTCACATCGGCAGCAGAAGTTCGAGTTCCAGCCACCTGGCCAGGTCCTTGATCTCACGGTCGATCGCTGTGCTCATGGTCTTGCCGAACACTTCGTCCTGGTGGATCGCGTCGACCCGAAGGACCCCCGCCTTGCGGTCTGCGGTGGCATCCAGCTTTCCGACCAACCGGTCGCCGTAGAGGATCGGCATCGCGAAGTAGCCCCACCTGCGCTTCGCGGCGGGCTTGTACATCTCCAGCTGGTAGTCGAACTCGAACAGTTCCGCCATCCGCCTGCGATCGTGGATCAACCGGTCCAGCGGGGACACCAACGCCGCGCGGCCCGAGAACGGCTGGCCCAGTTGGGATGGGTCGACCCGCCACTCACCCTTGACTCCCTCCACAACGGCAGGCTCCCCTACCTCGCTCACGTGCCACGGCTCCACCTGGCATTCCTGTGCCCGAGCGCGAGCGATACCCAGCGAACGCAGGCGACGCTCGTTGCGGACCTGCAGTGCCTGCTCGAGGGGAACGACCGGGTCGTCCGGATATACCTGACTCGCCAGGTCCCACAACCGGTCCCGCCCCTGCCGACCGGCCACGGCCACCTCTCCGCGGGCCGCCATGAGCTCCAGCATCATGCTGACGTTGCGGTCGTGCGTCCAACCGCTCGACACCCAGGGCACGACGCAGGTGTCCGGAAGCTCCCGCGACCGCAGAGGCCCGGACAGCTCGAGCCGGTGCAGGATGTCCAGTCGACAGGCGTCGTTGTCCTCGACCCAATCTCGCTGCACTTCCTGCCAGTCGCGGAGCCGGCCGTGTCCCCGCAACGTGGCCATCTCGGCACGGTAGAGCACGAGATCCTCGCGCGGACGGATCATTCCGCGCAGTTCGATCAGCGTGCCGTCCTCCAGTGCAGCCTCGAGTTCGGCCGATGCGTACGACGACCCGAGCCGGCTCCAGGCCACCAGATCGACGTTCGGCGCCACGGCGGACGTCGGATCGATGTGCAGGAGGGTCAGGTCACGCACGACGTCCAGCAGGTTGGTCGGCCGGCTGCGATCCAACAGCTGCGCTCGTACTGCAATTCGCCGTGCGTCCGCCCGGGAGAGCTGGTGAACCATCACCGGAATGCACCGAGACGCAGGCGGCGTCTGCTTCGCCGACGGCCTGGCAAGGGGATGGGGATGATGTCCATCGAGTCACCGTCCTTCTCGAGAACGCCGAGCGGGCCGTGATGCTCCCGCCCAACAGTACGAATCAATGGTGTCGATCAATCGTCAAACTAACGGATCGAACCGATACCGTCGAGCCGAGTTGAGTGCTCGGCCGTCGGCCGTCGACCGGCCACTGTCGGACCATCTGACAGTCTAAGTCCGTGCACGCACCTGCGGGGCCAGGACGATCGTGGTACCTGGCCGTCGCCGTCGTGCTCGCCAGCTGTACGGCCGCTCCGCCGATCAGCGCACCACCGTCTGCCGGCGCGACAAGTACCACGTCACCTCTGATCTCGACCCCGCTGACCTCACGACAGCAGGAGACACCGCCCACCGGGTCAACGCATTCGATCACCACCGGGCCCGACAGCGCCCTGGCCGCGCTGCATTCGCTCCCGGTCAGGGGCCGGGCCCCGAGAACGGGCTACAGCCGGGGTAGATTCGGCAACGCCTGGACCGACGACGTCACCGTGAACGGTGGCCACAACGGTTGCGACACCAGGAACGACGTCCTGAGGCGAGACCTGGCCGCCCTTGTCACCAAGGCCGGCACGCAGGGCTGCGTGGCGGCTTCCGGGACCCTGCGCGACCCGTACACGGGGCACGAGGTCAAATTCCTGCGCGGCGAGAAGACGAGCCTGCTCGTGCAGATCGACCACGTGGTCTCCCTGTCCGATGCCTGGCAGACCGGGGCCCGAGCCCTCGGCGCGACACAACGTCAGGAACTCGCCAACGACCCGCTGGAACTACTGGCCGTCGATGGACCGACCAACCAGGCCAAGGGCGAGGTGACGCCGCCACCTGGCTCCCACCCCACAGGGCCTACCGCTGCGAATACGTCGCCCGGCAGATCGCGGTGAAGGCTCTCTACCGGCTGTGGGTCACCGCGGCCGAACGCGCGGCCATGGAGTCGGTCCTCGACAGCTGCCCGGGCCAAGCCCTGCCGACCAGCGCCGGCGTCGAGGTACCGGCCGTCGGCTGAACAGGAGCTACCAGAAGGGGCAAGCGCAGGTGGGCAAGCACTGGTGAGCGACTGCAGTCCGCGTCGGGCGACAGCCCGTGACCTGCATCCTGGTGGATTTCACCCGTCGGGTACGCATCCCGGCGGACACCGGCTACGAATTGCTGGGCGGGGTCCGGCCTCGGCCGGAGCGCCAACAGGGATCTCCGTCCGGAGCCTCCCCACACCGAAGGAAGAAGGATCCACCATGTCGCTGGGAGACAAGATCAAGCACGCAGCCGAGGAAGCCGTCGGCACCGTCAAGGAAACCGTCGGAAAGGTCACCGGCAACGAGGAACTTGAGGCCGAGGGCAAGGCGGACAAGGCCGGCGCCGAGGTCAAGCAGACCGGCGACAAGGTCAAGGACGCTGCCAAGGACGTCTTCGGCAGCTGACAGCCACCGACTCTGGCTGGGGCAGTACTGCCCGGTCGACACGGCAGCGCCGTCACCCTGAACGATCCCCTGGGTGCGGCGCTGCTGTCGTCCCACGGTGAGGTCGACACGCGGGAGGCGTTCAGTCGGTGACCGTGACGCCCTTCCAGAACGCGACGTGGTCCTTGATCTGGGCGGCGGCGTCCTTGGGCGCCGGGTAGTACCACGCGGCATCCTTGTTCTGCTGTCCGTCGACGGACAACGTGTAGTAGGACGCGGTGCCCTTCCAGGGGCAGACCGACGTGAGCGTCGACGGCTGCAGGTACTCGGCCCTGACCGATTCCAGCGGGAAGTAGTGGTTACCCTCCACCATCTCGGTGGAATCGCTCTGCGCGATGACGGTGCCGTTCCAGGTGGCGGTGGCCATGGGTGAAATCCGTTCGACGAAGGAGTACGCACCGGCGTTACACCGGGACATGTCCGACGTTACGCCCGGTCTGCGACGCCCGCCCGTGGCCGGGACACGCCCGGCTCAGTCTTCTTCGATCTGCTGGTGAGGGCGCGTCAGGAGGAACGCGGCCAGCAACCCGGCCAGGAACCCGATGCTCAGCCAGACCCAGCCGCCACTGCCGGTGAAGACGCCGATGGCCAGACCGATCAGCAATCCGATGACGACCCAGATGATCATCGCTATCAAACGGTCGCGCTTCGGGCTCGGCGTCTTGTTCGCGCCGAGCGATCGGTGGGGTGCCACGGGACCATGGTAGCCACGGGGGAGCGCGAACTGCACCGATGGGTGAGTACCGTGGGGTCATGAAGGTTGTGATTGCAGGTGGCCACGGGAAGATCGCATTGCACGTCGAGAGGTTGCTGGCCGAACGCGGTGACCATTCGGTCGGGCTGATCCGAAACCCGGCACAGGAGGCGGACGTCGTCGCGGCGGGCGGCTTCCCGATCGTCATCGATCTCGAGAATGTCGGCGCCGCAGAGCTTTCCACTCATCTAACCGGGGCGGATGCGGTCATCTTCGCCGCCGGGGCCGGCTCCGGAAGCTCCGCCGAGCGCAAGGACTCGGTCGACCGGGGCGCCGCCGCCCTGCTCGCCGACGCCGCCATCCTGGCCGGTGTCCGGCGTTACGTGCTGGTGTCGGCCATCGGGTCCGATGCCGGGGCGCAGCCCGACCACGATCCGGTCTTCGCCGCCTACATGACGGCCAAACAGGCAGCTGACGAGGATCTGCGTACCCGTGACCTGGATTGGACCGTGGTGCGCCCCGGAGCTCTCACCGACGGCACGGGCAGCGGGCACGTCACGCTCGCCACCAGGGTGGGCCGCGGATCGGTACCTCGCGAGGACGTCGCCGCTGTCCTGGTGGCGCTCCTGGACGAGCCCCGCACCGCTGGGCTCTCGCTGGATCTGGTGTCCGGACGTCACCCCATCGCCGACGCGGTCAGCGAGGCCGCATCGGTGGCGGTGACGGACGATCCGTCGTCGGATGTCGGCCGGGCCAGCGAGCCGGACAGCTCGGGGGCCTGATCCGATGGGCCGCACCATCGCCACCAACACCGAGGTCGAGCGGGAGGCGCTCCTGGAGTTCGTCCGCCCCCGCCACCACATGATCGTGACGACCTGGCGGTCCGACGGCGGCGTGCAGAACTCGCCGGTGTCCGGCGGGGTCGACCTGGAGGGCCGGGTGGTCATCGCGACGTACCCCGAGCGGGCGAAGGCCCACAACGTGCGGCGCAACGGCAAGGCGTCGGTACTGGTGCTGTCGGACGACTTCGGCGGCGCCTGGGTGCAGATCGATGGAACGGCCGAGGTTCTCGATCTGCCGGAGGCGATCGAGCCGCTGGTGGAGTACTTCCGCAGCATTGCCGGCGAACATCCGGACTGGAGCGAATACCGCCACGCCATGGCCGTCCAGCGCAAGTGCCTGATCCGCCTGACGCCGACCCGCTGGTCTCCGATCGCGACCGGCGGGTTCCCCGCCCGGCTGGCCTGACCCGGTCCCACCCGTCACCGGGCCGCCCGTCTACCGCCGGGTGCGAAGGTAGTCGGCGACCACCTCGGCACCGAGCCCGTCGAGATCGGGGGCGATCACCCGGCCGCCGCACCGTCGGGCCAGCGAATCCATGAACGAGGCCAGCCTCGGGTCGTCGCCGAGCACGAAGAAACTGATCGCAGCGCGCCGACCGGCGAGCTTGTCGAGTTCGACCAGCGTGGCGCGGACGGTGCGCGGATCCGGCGGATAGGAGAACGCGAAGTCGCCGTCCGGCTCCAGGTGCGCGGTCGGCTCTCCGTCGGTGACCACCAGCACGACCGGCATCGCATCCGGCTGCGACCGCAGGTGATCGCCGGCCAGCATCAGGGCGTGCTGCAGGTTGGTGCCCTGCACGTACGCGCCTTCGAGGCCGATCAGCTCCCCGAGCTCCACCTTGTCGGCGCGTCGCCCGAAGGTGATCAGCTGCAGGGCATCTCCACGGAACCTGGTGGAGATCAGCTGGTGCAGCGCCAGTGCGGTTCGCTTCATCGGCACCCACCGGCCGTCCTGCACCATCGACCACGACGTGTCCACGCACAGCGCGACCACCGCCCTGGTGCGTTGCTCGGTCTCGATCACCTCGACATCGCTGACATCCAGGACGTTCTCGTCCCCACCGGCCCGCCGTAGCTGGGCGTTGAGCAGAGTCCGCGGCACACTCCACGCCTGGGTGTCGCCGAAGGCCCACGGCCGGGTGGAGCCGGTCGGTTCCCCGGAGGCGCCGGATCTCCGGGTCTCACGCTCACCGCGTCGTCCGGAGATCTGGTCGGCCACGTCCTTCAGTGCGGACTCACCGAGCCGGCGCAACGCCTTGGGAGACAGTCGCAACGAGCCGTCGTCGGCGCGGTCGAAGACTCCGCGGTCGCGCAGTTCACGTTCCAGGTCGGCCAGCTCCTGGACGTCGGCCCTGGCCTGGTCACCGAGGGCGTCGCCCAGTGCGTCGAGATCGATGTCGTCCAGCCTGGCACCGGGATAGCTCTGCGAGAGCTGCTCGGCCAGGGAGTCCAACTGCCCCAACTGTTCCAGGGCTCTGGTGCCCTCGCCCATCCCCATCGGATTGTCCCCGTCGAACCGACCGGACCCCGACCAGTCCTGCCCCGGTCGCAGCCCCTGCAGCTGAGAATCCAACTGGGACAGGGACTGTGCCAACCGAGGGTCACCGAAGGCCTGCTGCGAGAGCTGCGCCAGCTCGGCCCGCTGCTGCGGAGTCATCGAGTTCATCATCCGCTGTGCCGCTGCCGACCTTGCCGCCAGCAGGTCGATCAGTTGCTCGACATTCTGCGGTTGCTCGGGGAAGAACTCACCGTGCTCGCTCATGAAATCGCCGAACTGCGCGGCGGTCTCCGCACCGGCGGCATGGGCGGCGAGCAGCGCGTTGAGGTCGTCGAGCATTTCCCGGATGCGTTCGGTGTCCTCCGGCGTGGCGTTCTCCAGGGCCTGTTTCATCCCGGCGAAACGTTGGTCCAGCATCTCCTTGCCGAGCAGGTTCTGGATCTCCTGGAACGTCTCGCGGGCATCGCTGGACTGCCAGTCGTACTTGCCGAGTTCCCGGACCGCGCCGCCGGTGTCGCCGGGCAGCGTGTCGAGCTCCATCTCCCGGAAACGGGCGTCGTCGCCCTGCTGCCGGGCGAGGGCTTCGCGCTCCTGTCCCAGCGCCTTGGCCAGCAGCTCGCGCACCTCCTGCAGGGTCCCGTCAAGCCTGTTGTCGCGCTGCAGATCTCGCCGCTTCTGCCAGATCTTCCTGGCCAGGTCGTCCAGACCCCGGCGGTTCTTCATACCCTGCCGCAGCAGCTCCCGCAGGGCCTGCTGCGGGGAGCTGCCCTCCATCACGTCCTTGCCGATCTTGTCCAGCGCCGCGCGCAGGTCGACCGGTGGAGCCAACGGGTCGGGACCGTCGACGTAGGCACCGTAGGAGTAGTCGTCGGCCCGACGGCGGCGACCGCCGGAGAGATCAGCCATAGCTGACCGTGTCCCCGTCGTCGCTGGGCTCCTTCGCGAGCTTGCGCGTCAGGAAGAGCAGTTCCAGGGCCAGTTCCGCAGCCGAGGCCATCGGGCCGGGATCCTCGGTTCCGGTGGCTCCCAGACGCTGGGCGATCACCGTCAGGACCGGGACGTCGGGTAGCGCGCCGACCACGTCGGCGGCCGGGACCCTGTCACCGGTCCGCAGCGGATGCGCGGTGACGGCTTCGGCCAGCGGCGTCAGGTCCACCCCACGGAGCCGGGACCGCGCCGTCTCTGCGGTGGCACGGCGCAGCAGGTGCTCGAGGATCTCCTCCTCGCGGCCCTCCTCCCCGGTGGCGAACTCCAGCTTGCCGCGGAGCACCGAGATGACCGATTGCAGGTCGATGGGTCGGGCCGAGGCGCTTGCCTCGGCGGTCAGCGCGGAGCGCCGGAGGGCGGCAGCAGCAACGGTTTCCGCCGCCGCCACCGAGAAACGGGCGGACACGCCGGAGCTCTGGTCGATGGCGGTGGACTCGCGGAGCAGCCGGGTGAACCTCGCGATGATCTCCAGCAGGTGGCCCGGCACCTCGGCGACCAGGTCGGCCTCCTGCTGGACGAGGGCGATCTCGTCCTCGAGCCGGAGCGGGTAGTGCGTCCGGATCTCGGCGCCGAACCGATCTTTGAGCGGCGTGATGATCCGGCCGCGGTTGGTGTAGTCCTCCGGGTTGGCCGACGCGACGAGCAGCACATCCAGCGGCAGACGGAGCGTGTAGCCGCGGACCTGGATGTCGCGTTCCTCCATCACGTTGAGCAGTGCGACCTGGATGCGCTCTGCGAGGTCAGGCAGTTCGTTGATGGCGACGATGCCGCGGTGCGCCCGCGGGATCAGGCCGAAGTGGATCGTCTCCGGATCTCCCAGCGAGCGACCCTGGGCGACCTTGACCGGATCGACATCCCCGATCAGGTCGGCGACCGCGGTGTCCGGCGTGGCCAGCTTCTCGGTGTAGCGCGCGCTGCGATGCCTCCAGCTCACCGGCAGAGCATCGCCGAGTTCGCCGGCCCGGCGGATGGTCTCGGGCGCGATCGGCTCGAAGGGATGTTCGCCGAGCTCGGAGAAGGCGATCACCGGCGTCCATTCGTCGAGCAGGTTGATCAGGCTGCGCAGCAACCTGGTCTTGCCCTGCCCGCGTTCACCGAGCAGCACGATGTCGTGCCCGGCGATGAGGGCGCGCTCCACCTGGGGCAGCACCGTCGATCCGAAACCGACGATGCCGGCCCAGGGGTCGACCCCGTCGCGCAGGGCGGCCAGCAGATTGCTTCTGATCTCGGCTTTGACGCCCCGGATCTGATGACCGGAGGCGCGGAGTTCACCGAGGGTGGCGGGGAGATCTTCGAAAGAGGTCGGCACGCTTTTCGACGGTACGCCTGGCTTGTTTCCCGGGCGAGGAAGGCCAGTTCGGGGCCCCGCTGTTCCGACGTACCGGCGACGGCGGGGTGTGTCCTGCGCGGGGTGACGCCTACCCGGCCACCTGATACGTCGGGGTGAGGACCGCCCTGGCCAGCGTGTGGAACACCATGTTGAACGAGAGGTACGCCGGGGTCGCGCTCTCGTCGATCTCCAGGGCCGGCACGTCCAGTGCGTGCACCACGAAGTAGTAGCGGTGCACACGGTCGCCGGCCGGAGGCATCGGGCCGGTGTAGGCGGACTGGCCGGCGTCGTTGCGCAGCTGGAAGGCGCCGGCCGGCAGGCCGGATCCGTCTCCGGCACCCTGGGCCAGCTCGGTCACGCTGGTCGGGATGCCGGCCACCGCCCAGTGCCAGAACCCGCTCGGGATCGGAGCGTCGGGGTCGTAGCAGGTCACCGCGAAGCTCTGCGTCGCCTCCGGGAAGCCCGACCAGCTCAACTGCGGGGAGACGTTGCCGTGCGCGCCGGCAAAGCGGTCCTCGACCGGCCGACCGTCCTGCACGTCGGAGCTGGTGACGGTGAACGATCCGACGGCCGGCAACAACTCGTAGGGGTCGGGTGCGATGGGGCGATCGAGTGACATCTGGTGCTCCTGTTCGAGGGCGACTAGGGCTGGGCCTTGCCTTTCGACCGTAGCGCGTGTCGGCTCGAGCCCGCGACGGCGCCGTTGGCCACGAGGCGGGCCGATGCCCTCGCGATCGCCAGTTCCTCGTTCGTCGGCACCACCATCACCGTGACGGGCGAGCCGTCCGGCGAGATGATCCTCGCGTCGGGCGAGCGGACGGAGTTTCGTGCGTCGTCCACCGAGATCCCCAGACCTTCCAGTCCGGACAGGATCTGCGCCCGGACGGCAGCCGCGTTCTCCCCGACCCCGGCGGTGAAGGTGATGACGTCGGCGCCGCCCAGGACGGCCAGGTAGGCGCCGATGTACTTTCGCACCCGATGGCAGTAGACCTGCTGCGCCAGTTCCGCTTCGGCGTCCCCGTCGGCGATCCTTCTGGCGAGATCACGGAAGTCGTTGACCCCGGAGAGCCCCAGCAGTCCCGACTGCCGGTTGAGCAACGTGTCCAGCTGGTCGACGTCCAGGCCGCTGCGCAGCAGGTGCAGGAGGGCGCCGGGATCGAGATCCCCGCTGCGGGTGCCCATCACCAGACCCTCGAGCGGCGTCAGACCCATCGACGTCTCGACGGCGACGCCCCCGCGGATGGCCGACACGGACGCGCCGTTGCCCAGATGCAGCACGATCTGGTCCAGCTCCTCCACATCACGGCCGAGCGCGATCGCGACCTGTTGGGACACGTACTGGTGTGAGGTGCCGTGGAAGCCGTAGCGCCGAATCCGGTGCTCGGCCGCCACGGTGCGGTCGATGGCGTAGGTGTACGCGGCGGCCGGCAGGGTGCGGAAGAAGGCGGTGTCGAACACGGCCACCTGCGGGATACCGGGAAAGGCCCGGGTGGCCTGCTCGATACCCGTTGCGTTGGCGGGGTTGTGCAGCGGGGCCAACGAGGAGAGATCCCGGATCTGCTGCAGCACAGTGCTGTCGACCACCACCGGGTCACCGAAGATGGCTCCACCGTGGACCACCCGATGCCCCACTGCGGTCAGCGCGGCGCTCCGCAACGGCCGTCCGGACTCGATGAAGAGCTGCTGCATGACACGCAGAGCTGCTGCATGGTCTTCGATCTCGCCCTGGAAGACTGTCGTGTTGCCCGCGAAGTGATGCTCGGCGTTGGCCGTCGACGGCCCGATCCGCTCGATCAGTCCACTGGCCACCGCCGTGCCCTCGTCGACGTCCACCAGTTGGTACTTCATCGAGGACGATCCCGAGTTGATCACCAGCACAGCCGTTCTCATGCGCCTGATCCCGAAGGTGAGCCCTGCGCCTGGATCGCGGTGATGGCCACCGTATTGACGATGTCCGCGACCGTCGCCCCCCGCGACAGATCGTTGACCGGCTTGTTCAGGCCCTGCAGCACGGGGCCGATCGCGACCGCCCCGGCGCTGCGTTGCACGGCCTTGTAGGTGTTGTTGCCGGTATTGAGATCGGGGAAGATCAGCACGGTCGCATGGCCGGCCACCTCGGAGTTCGGCAATTTCGTCGCTGCGACCGCACGGTCGACCGCCGCGTCGTACTGGATGGGACCTTCCACGAGCAGATCAGGCCGTAGGCGGTGCACGATATCGGTTGCCACCTTTACCTTGTCCACATCCACTCCGGCGCCGGATGATCCGGTGGAGTAGGACAGCATGGCGACCCTGGGCTCGATGCCGAACTGTTGCGCCGTGGTCGCCGAGGAGATCGCGATGTCCGCCAACTGCTCGGCCGTCGGGTCGGGGTTGACCGCGCAGTCGCCGTAGACCAGTACCCGGTCGGCCAGGCACATCAGGAAGACACTGGAGACGATGGCCGTACCCGGGATGGTCTTGATGATCTCGAATGACGGCTTGATGGTGTGGGCGGTGGTGTGCAGTGCGCCGGAGACCATCCCATCGGCCAGGCCGAGGTGGACCATCATCGTGCCGAAGTACGAGACGTCGGTGACGACCTCCCTGGCCCGCTCGATCGTCATCCCCTTGGCGGCCCGCATTCTCGTGTACTCGACCGCGAAACGCTCGACGAGCAACGGGTTCACGGGCGACAACAGGTGCGCCCCGGTGATGTCAAGGCCCAGCGCCGAAGCATGGGCCCGGATGACGTTCTCGTCGCCCAGCAGGGTCAGCTCGGCCACGCCCAGCCGCAGCAGGCTGGCCGTCGCCCTCAGGATGCGCTCGTCCTCCCCCTCCGGCAGCACCACATGACGACTGTCCGACCGCGCCCGGTCGATCAGCTGGAACTGGAACATCAGCGGTGTCATGGTGTCACCGCCCCCCACGTCGATCGCGGCCATCATGGCGTCACCGTCCACCGAATCAGCGAAGATCCGCAGTGCGGTCTCGATCTTCACCCTGGACGTGGCCGTCAGTTGCCCACGTACGCCGGCCAGAATCGTTGCGGTCTCGAATGTCCCGAGGTCGGTGATGATGATCGGAAGCTCCAGGGGAAGCCCGTCGAGGAGCCTGGTCACCGGCTCGGGCGGGGTGTACCCACCGGTCAGCACGATCGAGGCCAACTTCGGGAAGGTGCCGGACTGGTGTGCCATCACCAGTCCGGGCAGAAGGTCGTAGCGGTCACCGGGCGCGATCACGGTGGAGTCCTCGACCAGCCGGATCAGGACGTTCGGCAGCGACATGGCCGCCACCACGAAACCGTGCGACTCCCGTTCCAGCCACGCCGGATTGCCGCGGACCAGACGACCGTGACAGGCGTCCTGAAGGGCTGCGACCGTCGGCGCGAAGAGCAGCGGCACCTCCGGGATCGCGGCCACCGGCAGGCGCGAGGTACGACCGAGAGTCCGGCGCACCTCCTCGAGATCCGCCGGGGTGATCCGGTTCGCGATCAACGCGACAGGACGGGCGTGCGCTGCCACCAACTCGGTCACCGCGAACTCGGCGGCCAGTCGCACCTGCTCCGGCGTGCGACCCCGGCCGTGCACGACCAGCACGACCGGGCAGCCCAGGTTGGCCGCCACCTTGGCGTTGAAGGCCAGCTCGCTCGGGGTCGAGATGTCCGTGTAGTCGCTGCCCAGCACCAGCAGCGCATCGAACCGGCTGGTCAGATCGTGGAACCGCCGGACGATCTCGGAGAGCGCCGCTTCCGGGTCCTGATGCATCACCTGATAGCTGACCCCGACGGCGTCGTCGTAGGACTGCTCGACGGCCGGCTGCGCGAGCAGCAGGTCCACCACCCGGTCGGTCCGCTCGCTGGACTCGGTGACCGGGCGGAAGATCCCCACCCGGCCGACCTGCCGACTCAGCAGGTCGACCAGACCCAGCGCCACCGTCGACTTGCCCGATTCGCCCTCGGGAGAGGCGACGTACACGCTGCGCGACATGCCCGTCAGGCTATCGGTCCTGCGCGACGCCAGGTTGCCCGTTTATTCATCAAGTGTTGACTTCGGAGGTCTGGCCGCCCTACCGTCTGACCCATCACCTGATGGATGACGCTGGTCGAGGAGGACACGTGGAGGTCGCCGTCGAGGTCCGCGATCTGCGTGTCGTCCGCGGTCATCGCGTCGTGCTGCCCGGCCTGTCCTGCCAGATCGAGCGAGGCCGGGTCACCGGGCTGCTCGGTCCGTCTGGAGCGGGCAAATCGACCCTGCTCAGGTGCATCGTCGGCGTGCAGAAGACCCGGTCCGGGTCGGTCACCGTGTTCGGACGTCCGGCCGGGTCGAGGGAGATCCGCCGCACCCTGGGCTATCTGACGCAGGCACCGTCCATCTACGGGGACCTGACGGTGCGCGAGAACGCCCACTACTTCGCCGCTCTGGTCGGCGTCCGACCATCGGCCGCGGACGCGGTCATCGAAGAAGTCGGTCTCGGGCCGCTGGCGCGACAGTTGGTCGGAACACTGTCCGGTGGCCAGCGATCGCGCGCAAGTCTGGCCTGCGCACTCGCCGGCAGACCGGACGTGCTGGTGCTGGACGAGCCAACGGTCGGTCAGGATCCTTTACTGCGGGAGGAGCTCTGGAACTCTCTGCGCCGCAGGGCGGACGGCGGGACGACCGTGATGGTCTCCAGCCATGTGATGGACGAGGCGAACCACTGCGACCGTCTGCTGCTGATCCGTGACGGCCGCCTGCTGGCCGACGACACTCCCTCGGCGATCAAGACTCTCGCCGGAAACCAGGACCTCGACGCTGCCTTCCTGACGCTGATCCGCCGAGCGCAGGAGGTGGTGGCATGACGGCTCCATCCCTCGAGGCCGGGGCGCGGCCACATATCCTGCTCGCCACGGTCAAGCGAATCCTGCTGCAGCTGCGGCACGACCGCCGCACCCTCGCCATGCTCCTGGGCGTGCCGATCATGCTCATGGCCCTGCTGTATTTCATGTTCGAGAACGAGCCGGGCAGGTTCGATCAGGTCGCCCTGGTCATGCTGGCCGTCTTCCCCTTCGTGATCATGTTCCTGCTGACCAGCATCGCGATGCTGCGCGAACGCACATCCGGAACGCTGGAACGGCTGATGACGACGCCCACCCGCGGTGTCGACCTGTTGTTCGCCTACGGGATCGCCTTCGGGATCGCCGCGGCGGTCCAGGCGAGCCTGGTCGCCGCCTGCACCTACTGGCTGTTCGGACTCGGTACCGCCGGTGGCGCTGAGTATGTCGTACTGGTGGCTGTTCTCACGGCCCTGCTCGGTGTCGGCCTCGGCCTGCTGTGTTCCGCTTTCGCCCGAACTGAATTCCAAGCGGTGCAGCTACTCCCGGTCGTCGTCATCCCACAGATCCTGCTGTGCGGGCTCTTCGTCCCGCGACCCTCGATGGCGACCTGGCTCCACGTCGTCTCCGACGCCCTGCCGTTGTCCTACGCGGTCCAGGCGAGCCAGGAGGTCGGGCTGCACGACTCCCCGACCGGTCTGCTGTGGCGGGACCTCGGCATCATGTTCGGGTGCGTGGTCCTGGCGTTGTCGCTGGCTTCCGGGACCCTGCGCCGGATGACCGATTGAGAGACCGGAGCCGGATGACCGACTCGGGCACGGCCGCGACCGCGGGTACTCCCGCCATCCGCAGCGGTCGTCGCCCCGGCCGCCAGGACACCAGGCAGCAGATCTTGGATTCGGCCCGGGAGGCGTTTGCCGGCAATGGTTTTGCCAAGGCCTCCATCCGCCGGATCGCCGCCATGGCCGGCGTCGACCCGGCGCTGGTCCATCACTACTTCGGGTCCAAGGACGACCTGTTCCTGGCCACCGTCGAGGTGTCGATCAATCCGCGGACGGTGGTCGAGCAGCTGATCGACGGCGGAGCGGACGGTCTGGGCACCAGGATGATCGATGCCATCCTGCAGGTCTGGGAATCCCCCGCCGGGGCGTCCCTGGTCGCCGCAGTGCGGACCGCCGTCGGAGACCCGGGATCGGCGACGACGCTCGGCCGGTTCGTCACCATCGAGATCGTCGCCCGGCTGCTCGGATCCATGCACTATCCACCCGCGGAGGCTGAACGCCGCAGCGCCCTGATCGTCTCCCAGGTGCTCGGCGTCGTCATCGGGCGGTACGTGCTGCGCGTCGGCGCACTCGCGACCATGGAGCACGCGGACCTCGTGGCCTCCGTCGGACCGAACCTCCAGCACTACCTGACCGGCGAACTTCCCGCCCGTATTGCCTGACGGACGCGTTGACTGACTGTGAACTGACCGGCGCGCGCTCACGAACGGGTCGATTCATACCCCACCCGTCACAGAATCGCGAAGATCGTCAGCGCCGGTGAAGTTGATCAGCGCGGTCACAGACGCGGGTCGACGGGTTCGGATTCCATCGCCAGCACCGCGAAGACGGCCTCGTGCACCCGCCACAGGGGCTCGCCCCGGGCCACCCGGTCCAGCGATTCCAGACCGAGGGCGTACTCCCGCAGGGCCATCGACCGCTTGTGCCCCAGCCCGCGGTCGCGCAGTCGGACCAGATTCGCCGGCTCGGTGTAGTCCGGACCGTAGATGATCCTCAGGTACTCGCGGCCGCGCACCTTGATGCCCGGCTGCGCCACCGTCCGCCCGATCCTGGTCAGGTTGGCGAACGGCTTGACGACCATCCCTTCCCCGCCGGCCGCGGTCAGGTCCTCCCACCAGCTGACGCCGGCGGCCGTGGAGGCGGGGTCCGTGCTGTCCACCAGCAGGCGCCGAGTGGTCTGCAGCAGGTCGGGTGCGGCCTGCACCAACCGGTCGACCAGGTCGAGATGCCAGCCGTGGTCGCGTTCGTAGTAGGTCGCGCCGGTGTCACCGCGACCGGTCGCGAGGAGTTGGAACGGCGCCAGACGCAGGCCGTCCAGTCCGTCGGTCGGCCACGCGTATCGACGGTAGGCCCGGACGTAGGCACGCGCGTTCGCCTCCCGGGAACGGGTGCGGGCCAGTAGCTCCGCGACGTCCAGACCGGACGACGACGCCCGTTCCAGGACGGCCACCGCGGCGGGCAGGGCGGACCCGGCGGCGGCTCCGACGCCCGCACACTGGTCGCGCAGCAGATCTTCGGCCTTGGCCGACCACGGCATCAGCTCGCAGTCCAGCAGCAGCCAGTCGGCCGACAGCTCGTCCCAGAGTCCCTGCGCCACCACGGCTTCCCGCACCGTGGCCAGCAGTCTCTCGGTCACCTGCGGCTCGAAGAACGTCCTCCCGGTCCGGGTGTGGACCACGCCGGTCACCCCCGGCGCGGCCCGGAACCGCTGCTGTGCAACAACTTGGTCGCGACACAGCAGGACGACCGCGCGCGAGCCCATGTGCTTCTCCTGGCAGACCAACTGCGCGATGCCGTCGGCACGGAACGCGGCGAAGGCATCGTCCGGATGTTCCAGCAGATCGGGGCGCTTCGAAGTGGCCGTCGGGGCCATCGTCGGCGGCAGGTGCAGCAGCCAGTGCGGATCGAGGGCGAACCGGCTCATCACTTCGAGTGCACCCGCGGCGTTCTCCTCACGCACGCCGACACGTCCGTGAAATACCGTCTGCACCAACGTCTTGCCGAGTACGTCGTCGATGGATAGATCATCGTCCGGCCTGATCGGTGGGTGGTCGGGCGCCTGCGACCCCTCGACCAGGAACGGCCGGGCCGGGGCGTACCACTCCCGCTCGGCCGGTACCTCGACGATCTCCTTCTCCGGGTAGCGCAGCGCGGTGAGCTTGCCGCCGAAAACGCAGCCGGTATCAAGGCAGAGGGTGTTGTTGACCCACTCGACCTCGGGGGTCGGCGTGTGGCCGTACACCACCATCGCGCTGCCCCGATAGTCCTTCGCCCACGGCAGTCTCACCGGAAGCCCGAACTCGTCGGTCTCGCCGGTCGTGTCCCCGTAGAGGGCAAAACTGCGCACCCGCCCCGAAGCCCGCCCCTGGTAGGCCTCCTTCAGACCGGCGTGCGCGACCACCAGCCGCCCGCCGTCCAGGACCAGGTGCGACACCAGCCCGTCGCAGAACGCCTCGACCTGCTTCCGGAATTCCGGCGGTTGGTCGGCCAGTTGCGCCAGGGTCTCGGCGAGCCCGTGGCTGACCTGCACCTGGCGTCCGCGCAACGCCTTGATCAACTTGTTCTCGTGGTTGCCGGGCACCGCCAGTGCGTGACCGGCCGCCACCATTCCCATCACCAGCCGCAGCACGCCCGGCGAATCGGGACCGCGGTCGACCAGATCGCCGACGAAGACAGCGGTCCGGCCCTGCGGGTGGGCGGCGTCGACCGGGTGGCCGGCGTCATCCCGGGTCTCGTAGCCCAGGGACTTCAGTAGGGTCGCGAGCTCGGATCGACACCCGTGGACATCACCGATGATGTCGAAAGGTCCGGTGAGATGACGGAAGTCGGTGAGAAGGCGCTCGCGGACGATGACGGCGTCCTCGACATCCGCTACGCCATCGAGGATGTGCACCTTGCGGAAGCCTTCGCGGGCCAGGCCCCGCAGCGACCGCCGGAGCTGATCCCGCTGACGACGGATGACCTGGGCCCCGAAGGTCCGGTCCGGGCGGTCGGCATTGCGCGTCACGCAGACCTTCTCGGGAACGTCCAGGACGATCGCGACCGGCAGGACGTCGAACGAGCGGGCCAGTTCGACCAGGTGCCGACGCGCGTCTGGCTGCACATTGGTGGCATCGACGACGGTCAGCCGACCGGCGGCCAGCCGCTTGCCCACGATGAAGTCGAGCACCTCGAAAGCATCCTTGGTGGCGCCCTGATCGTTCTGGTCGTCGGCGACGAGACCGCGACAGAAGTCGCTGGAGATCACCTCGAACTCGCCGAAGTGCCGACGGGCGAACGTCGACTTGCCCGATCCGGACACCCCGATCAGCAGGACCAGCGACAGCTGCGGGATGCCGATGGTCGTCATGAGGTCGCCGCCCGGCTGAAGATCGCCATCTGGGTGGGCGATCCGACTTCCTCGTCCGGCGGACCGACGGGCAGGTGACGGACCGCGTAGCCATGCGTCTTCGCCGCGACCCCGGCCCACTCCGCGAACTGGGCCCTGGTCCACTCGAACCGGTGATCCCGGTGGCGGAAGCTCCCCACCGGCAGGTCCGGATAGCGCACGTTGTACTCGACGTTGGGGGTCGTCATGATCAACCTCTCCGGCCGGGCATGGCTGAAGACATTGCGCTGCAGCGCCTCCAACCGATTCGGGTCGACGTGTTCGATGACCTCCATCAGCACGATTGCGTCGAATACGGCCAGTCTGTCGTCACGGTAGGTCAGGCTCGACTGGATCAGTCGCACCCTTTCGCGCTGCGCGTCGGACCAGGAGTCCAGTCGCAGCCGGCGGGCCGCCGCCTGGAGGGCCCGCGGGGAGACGTCGACCCCGAGTATCCGCCGGAACGCGGTATCGGACAGCATCGCCCTGACGAGAGTCCCTTCACCGCAACCGAGGTCGACCACCGAGGACGCCCCGGCCGAGTGCAGCCCGGCCAGCACCGCCGCATGACGATGCTCGACCTGGGTCGGCAGCCGCTGCGGCGCGTCGTCACTGTCGGCCGGGACGGCGTTGTCGAGCACATCGCTGTCGAGGTCGTCGATCTCGGCCAAGCGGCCGACCGCGCTGGTGACCAGTTCGCGCCGGTGCGCGAGGTACCTCGCCATGATCAGTTCACGCTCGGGATGAACGCTGAGCCACCCTGCGCCCGCTCTGATCAACTTCTCCACCTCGTCGGTGCCGACCCAGTAGTGCTTGGAGTCGTCGAGGACGGGGAGCATGACGTACAGGTGGTGCAGCGCGTCGGCCAACCGCACGACGCCGGTCAGCCTGAGTTCGACGTATCGGGAGTCACCCCACCCCGGAACCTCGGGGTCGGCCGCGACCGCAGTGGCGGTCACCGTCCAACCCATGGGGGTGAAGAGCTTCTCGGCCAGCGGGGGGCCGCCGCGGCAGGGTTGGGCAGGCACGTTGATCTCCAGGGGCACAGCGCCGGCCGCCAGATCCGGCCGCGCAGTGCAGCGTCCGGTCATCGCGGTGTTGAACACCCTGGCCATCGCCACCGCCAGCATCGAGGACGCGGCGTACGGACGGTCGTTGACGTACTGGCCGAGCGCGAACGACCGGTGTGCACCCCGGCCACCCTTGCCCCGGACCAGGGCGATCGGATCCACCTCCAGCAGCAGCGCCGCGGTGCACCGCTCGTCGGAGACCTCCGGGTAGAAGACGTGCGCCCGCCCGACCGGCAGATCGAAGGCCTGGACCGTGCCGGGGTGCTTGTGCAGCAGGTACCCCAGGTCCGCGGCCGGATACGGGGCCGCGGGCATGGCCGGGGCGGCGCCGGCCGGGGCGGCGCCGGCCGGGGCGGCGGTCATGCTGATGGTCAGGAGCACCGGGTCAGTCTCGCCGATTCCCTCGCGCAGGTCGCCCAATTTTGCCGCCGCGCTCACGAAGTGGTCGACTCGCGCCCCACCCGTCCCAATGCCGCCACGATCATGAGCGCCGACGAAGTTGATAAGCGCGGCCCGGGTCTGAGTAGTTCATCCGCACGGCCCGGCCCCGGCGCGGTTCACCCGCCGGAGGGGCGAATCTCACCTCCCGGAGGGGCGAACCGCCTACGCTCCCGCACATGGACCTCCCGCACATGGACCTCCCGCACATGGACATCGTCGCCGCTCCGGGAACGCGCACCGGCACCAGGGGTCAGATCGCCGCGTGGGGTCTGTGGGACTGGGGCTCGGCCGGGTTCAACACCGTCATCGTGACGTTCGTCTTCTCCGTCTACCTGACGGGGTCCGTCGGCAAGGAACTGAAACAGGTCACGGGCGCGTCGGCGGACACCTGGTACGCGCTGTCCATCGGCGTCGCCGGACTGCTGATCGCCGTCCTGGCGCCGGTGACGGGCCAGCGCGCCGACGCGGACGGACGGCGCCGGCGCTCGCTGGCGATCTACTCGGCCCTGGTCGCGATCACCGTCGTCGGACTGTTCTGGGTCCGCTCCGACTACCACTACTTCTTCCTCGGAGCCGCGCTGATCGGCCTCGGATCGATCTTCTTCGAGATCGGCGCCGTCTTCTACAACTCGATGCTGCGACAGATCTCCACGCCGTCGAACATCGGGCGGGTGTCGGGTTTCGGCTGGTCGATGGGCTATTTCGGCGGCATCTTCCTGCTGCTGATCTGCTACTACGGCTTCATCTCCGGCGACGGCGACCACCGCGGCTTCTTCTCGGTGAGCACGGCCGACGGACTCAACATCCGGATCGTCGCGTTGATCGCCGCGCTCTGGTTCACCGTCTCCGCCATCCCGGTGCTGTTCAAGATCCCCGAGGTCCCGCCAGGGCCGGCACAGCGCAGGGTCGGTTTCCTGGCCGCCTACCGGGTCCTGTTCCGCGACATCGGCGCCCTCGTGCGCAGCGACCGCCAGGCCGCCACCTTCCTGTTGGCCAGCGCCATCTTCCGTGACGGCCTGGCCGGCATCTTCCACTTCGGAGCGATCCTGGCGGCGACGGTCTACGGCTTCACGGCCGGCAACGTGCTGATCTTCGGGGTGGCCGCCAACGTCGTGGCCGCCATCGGGGCCCTCGTCGCCGGCCGGCTCGACGACACCCTCGGCCCCAAGAAGGTCATCGTCGGGTCGCTGTGCGGCTTGCTGATCAGCGGCTCCATCGTGATGTTCATGTCCGGGCAGGGTCCGTTCTGGGTCCTCGGCCTGCTGCTGTGCCTGTTCGTCGGGCCGGCCCAGTCGGCCTCCCGCACCTACCTGGCCCGTCTGATCACGCCCGGCCACGAGGGCCAGATGTTCGGCCTGTACGCCACCACCGGGCGGGCCGTCTCGTTCCTGTCGCCCCTGTTGTTCGCGCTGTTCGCGCACGTGATCTTCCACGCCGACCGTGCGGGGATCGTCGGCATCCTGCTGGTGCTGGCCGTCGGCCTCGCCCTGGTGCTGAAGGTCGACACCCCGGCCGACCGGGCCCTGGCATCGACGGACGCCGGATAGGGCCGGACAGGGAATGACAGGGCCCCGACCCGGGTTGGCCCTGACATCGGCACTGCGAAAGGCATCGTCATGCATGGCGAATACAAGGTTCCCGGCGGCAAACTGGTCGCCGCCGACGTCACCGTCTCCGGTGGCAGGTTGACCTCGGTGGCCATCTCGGGTGACTTCTTCCTGGAGCCCGACGACGCTCTCGAGGACATCAACGCGGCCCTGACGGGCCTACCCGCCGAGACCAACGCCGCCGCGCTGACCGCAGCCGTCGAGCAGTCGGTCGGCCCCGGCGTGACGATGGTCGGGTTCACCGCGGAGTCGGTGGCCATCGCCCTCCGCCGCGCCCTCGGCCGGGCGACCAGCTGGCACGATCACACCTTCGAGCTGGTCGACGCCGGTCCGCAGCACCCGGCCATGCAGATGGCCATCGACGAGGTACTCGCCCGGCAGGTCGGGGCCGGTACCCGCAACCCGTCGCTGCGGATCTGGGAGTGGGCGTCCAACGCGGTCATCATCGGGTCCTTCCAGTCGCTGACGAACGAGGTCGACCTCGAGGCCGCGGCGCGCAACGACGTCACCGTGGTGCGGAGGATCTCCGGGGGTGGCGCGATGTTCGTCGAGCCGGGCAACACCATCACCTACTCGCTGTACGTCCCCGGCTCCTTGGTCGAGGGCCTCTCGTTCGCTGCGTCCTACGCCTTTCTCGACGACTGGGTGCTGGGCACCCTGGCCGACGTCGGCATCGACGCCAGGTACGTGCCGCTCAACGACATCGCCTCTCCCGCAGGCAAGATCGCCGGGGCGGCACAGAAGCGTCTGGCCGGCGGCGCCGTCCTGCACCACGTCACGATGGCCTACGACATCGACGCAGACAAGATGCTCGACGTGCTCCGGATCGGTCGGGAGAAGATGTCGGACAAGGGCATCAAGAGTGCCGACAAGCGCGTCGACCCCCTGCGCAGCCAGACCGGCCTCAGCCGGGAGGCGATCATCGGAGCCATGGTAGCGCACTTCGACGGACGGTACGGGCTGACCCCGGTCGAGCTCGACACCGCCACCCTCGAGGAATCCGAGGCGCTGGCACTGAGCAAGTTCGCCACCCCGGAGTGGACCGCGCGGGTGCCGTAGGTCGTAGCTGCCACGACGCCCGGTATTGCGATGGACGGGGATGACAGTCTGGGCCGATGGGGAATCTGTCCGTCATCGAGGCCTACCTCGACGCCACTCCGCGTACCGGTGCCAGGGCTGTACCGGCTGGGCCGTTCACCCTGTTCGTCGGACAGGGCCCGTGGTCGTACTACGCCCGCCCGCGGCTCGGGCTGGGCGAGCCGATCACGGCCCTGGACGTGCAGGTGCTGGAGGCCCGGTGCCGGGAAGAGCACGTCCCGCTGAGCATCGAGTGGGTGCAGGAGACGACTCCGTCGCTGGCCGCCGCGGCCAGGGCCGCCGGTCTGACGGTAGCGTTCCGCCCCCTGATGGCCCTTGATCTGGGTCCGGAGCCCGCAGCCGGCGAAGGGATGGAAACTGCCTCTGTGGCGCGCATTCTCCAGCCCGGTGAGGCGTCCGCCGCGGCCGCCAGGGCGGTGGCCGATCTCGGGTTCGGTGATCCCGGCACCGCGATCGGGCCGGCGGGCGCCCGCGAACGCGAGATCCTCGCCACCGCAATGGAACCGGGCCTCCTGCTGCACATGCACCAGCGGGCCGTCGCCGGCCACCGCGTGACGGCAGCGGCCATGGACGACACCGGCATCGTCGCCGTCGGTGTCCACCAACCGGTCGGCGAAACGACCGAGATCGTCGGTGTGGCCACCCTTCCGGCCGCTCGCCGGCGTGGTCTTGCGGCAGCCGTCACCCGCGCCCTCCTCGGGCATGCGCGCGCGACCGGGGTCCGAACGGCGATTCTCTCGGCCGATTCCGATGACGTGGCCCGGATCTACGAGCGGGTGGGCTTCCGCCGGGTCGGTACGTCCTGCGAAGCCGGACCCGCGGTTGCGTCCTGATGGGGTACTGAGAGCATGACGACCATGAACACCCACGCGCAGACCTCCGTCGTCGGGCAGCCCGGATGACGACCAACTCTCCCCCGGCCACGCTCGGCATCGTCGGCACCGGTTGGCGCGCAGAGTTTTTCGCCAGATTTGCCCTGATGATGCCGGAACGGTTCACGTTGCTGGGCGTGGCGGCCCGCCGGCCGTCGAGCGCGGACGCCGCGAGCGCGCGGTGGGGAGTGCCGGGCTACCTGGATCCGGCCGAACTCCAGCGGCGGCACCAGCCCGACTTCGTGGTCAGTTCGGTCCCGTGGGCGGCCAGTGCCGGTGTGATCACGGCGCTGGTCGAAGCGGGCGCGAAGGTGCTGACGGAGACTCCGCCCGCTCCGGACGCGACCGGTCTGCGCGCCCTCTGGGAATCGGTGGGCTCCAGCGACCGGGTGCAGGTCGCCGAGCAGTACCTGTTGCTGCCGGCCCATGCCGCCCGGATGGCCGTCGTCCGGGCCGGCACCATCGGAACGCCGACTTCGGTGCAGGTCTCGTCCACCCACGGCTACCACGCCGTTTCGATGATCCGAGGCTTCCTGGGCGGCGGCCACGGCGCCGCGACCGTGTCGGCGCGGACGTTCACGGCCCCGTTGGTCGACCCGCTCGGTCGTGACGGTTGGACCGACGACGACACGGCCAAGCCGGCGGTCACCACCTTGGCGACCGTCGACCTCGGGGACGGCCGGTCCGGCCTGTACGACTTCACCGACAACCAGTGGCACAACCAGTTGCGCTTCCGGCGCATCCTGATCCGCGGGAGCCTCGGCGAGATCGCCGACGACCGGGTGATCCGGCTGGCCGAACCGCACGCGATCGTGACGTCCGATCTGCGCCGCTATCAGCTCGGCCACGATCTCAACCTGGACGGTCACGACACAGAGCACATCTCCTTCGACGGCCGGGTGGTCTACCGCAACCCCTTCCTCGGACATCGGTTGATGGACGAGGAGATCGCCATTGCGTCGTCGATGCTGGCGACCGGACGGTGGGCCCGCGAGGAGGGACCGGCGCCGTACCCGCTCGCCGAGGGCTGCCAGGACCACCTGATCTCGCTCGCCATCGACGAGTCCGCGGCCACCGGACGATCGATCACCACCGAGATCGGACCCTGGGCCGCCCGGTGAACCCGACCGGGCAACGCGCGACCTGGCTCACCGGCCGTGACCGGGCCCGGGTTCACCGGCCGGGCTGGGGGGACGGGTCCACCGGCGGGAGTGCACCCGTCAGCCGATGGCCAGGACGAAGGGAAACACCGCGGTGGCACCGGCTCGCCGGAGTTCCCGTGCCGCGACCGCCAGCGTCCAGCCGCTGTCGGTCCGGTCGTCGACCAGCAGGACGCGTCTGCCCTTGACCGCAGCCGGGTCCGACAACGCGTGCCGCCCGAGGATCCCCCTGAGCCGCTGCGCGGAGTTCACCGCCGAGGGCGGGGGCGGCGAATCGTTCAACAGCTCGAAACGGGTCAGCACGGGGATCTTCCGGTAGCGCGCCATGCCACCGGCCAGGTGTTCGACGAGCTGCCGCCGGGTGACCGATTCCAGGAACACCACACCGTCCAGTGCCGCGACCTCGGGCCACGCGTCGAGCACCTGGACCGCGGCATGCCGCAACGGCACCGGCGTCTGACCATCCGGCGCATCAGCGCGTAGTGCGTCACGAAGGGCTGCACCCCAACCGATTCCGTCCAGCCGTCCGACGGCACGACCGGGCTCGGCCCGCTCCCCCACCGGGATCTTGCCCGACAGCGGGATCCCCATCGACGACATGCCGGTGGGCCACTGCGCGCGGGGATCGACCGGCACTCCGGGCACCGACAGCTTGGCCCTGGCCGCTTCGACACCCGCATCGTCGGCGTCGGTGGACAGGCTCAGCCCGCCACAGTTGTCGCACCGACCACAGCCCACGGTGCCCGGATCGTCGTCGAGCTGGGTCCGGAGGTAGTTCATCCGGCAGCCCGACGTCGACTGGTATTCCAGCATGGCCTGCTCCTCGGTCCGGCGGGCCTGGGCCACCCGGGCGTACCGGTCCGCGTCGTACTTCCACGGCTGCCCGGTAGCCGTCCAGCCGCCCTGCACACGCCGGACCGCACCGTCGACGTCGAGCACCTTGAGCATCATCTCCAGCCGCGACCGGCGCAGCTGGACCCGAGGTTCCAGGGCGGGCAGGGACAACGGCCGCCCGGCCGCCTCCAGCTCGCTCAGCGTCTGCAACACGTCGAACTCGGCCGGGAACCCCAGGGACCCGAAGTAGTTCCAGATGTCCTGGTCCTCCCGGCCCGGCAGCAGCACCACGGTGGCCCGCTCGACGCCGCGGCCGGCCCGCCCGACCTGCTGGTAGTAGGCGATGGGCGAGTTGGGGGCACCGAGGTGCACGACGAACCCGAGATCCGGTTTGTCGAAACCCATCCCGAGCGCAGAGGTGGCGATCAACGCCTTCACCCGGTTGTCCAGCAGGTCCTCCTCGGCCTGCAGCCGGTCGGACTGCTCGGTCTGCCCCGAGTAGGCGGCCACCTGGAACCCGTTGCCACGCAGGAAGTCTGCCACCTGCTCGGTGGCCGCCACGGTCAGGCAGTAGATGATCCCGGACCCCGGTAGTTCCGGCAGGTGCTGGGCCAGCCAGGCCAGACGCGACGGCTGGTCCGGTAACTTGACCACGCCCAGGTGCAGCGACTCCCGATCCAGGGTCCCCCGCAACACCAGCACCGGCTCTGCATCGGCGATCTGCAGCTGCTCGGCCACATCCGAGGTGACCCGGGCGTTCGCGGTCGCCGTCGTCGCCAGCACCGGGATCCCGGCCGGCAGATCGGTCAGCAGCGTGCGGATGCGGCGGTAGTCCGGACGGAAGTCGTGGCCCCAGTCGGAGATGCAGTGCGCCTCGTCGACGACCACCAGCCCCGCGGTCGCGGCCAGTTGCGGTAGCACCTCGTCCCGGAAGCCCGGATTGTTGAGCCGCTCCGGCGACACCAGCAGGACGTCGACCTCGCCGGTACGCACCTTCTCGTGGACCACGGCCCATTCGCCGATGTTCGCCGAGTTGATGGTGACCGCGTTGATCCCGGCGCGGGAGGCGGCCGCGATCTGGTTCCGCATCAGGGACAGCAGCGGGGAGATGATGATGGTCGGACCGGAGCCCTGCTCCCTCAGCAGTGCGGTGGCCACGAAGTAGACGGCCGACTTGCCCCACCCGGTGCGCTGCACCACCAGGGCCCGGCGGCGCCCGGCGACGAGCGCCTCGATCGCCGTCCACTGATCGTCACGGAGCGTCGCGGCCGCCGATCCGACCAGCGCCTGCAGGTGCTCCTCGGCGCGCCCGCGAAGTGCCACCGTCGTCATGTCGTCCGTCTTCATGTTCATCCCCACTCGTCACCACGTCCTCGTGCGCCGGGACTCGACCGGCCTCTGCAGGGTAGGCGGATCCGCCGACAACGAACCCCGTCCATCCACATTCGGCTACCGTGACCCGAAGCCGCCGTCCGGGAGCAACCATGGGTGCAGGTCGTAGGAACGTCGTCGGGACCGTCGTGAGGACCGCCGCGGTGACGGCGGGCGCGGCCCTCGCCTGTGTCCGGCTGCGGCGTCTGGCCCTGCGGTCGGGGGTCACCGATGCCGAGGTCGCCGCGCAACTCCCCGGTGACGACCTCCTACCGGATGCCACTGACGTCATCGACCGGGCGGTCACCCTCCCGGCCCGCGCCGAGATCGTCTGGCCGTGGCTCGTCCAGCTGGGCAGACGACGCGCCGGGTGGTACTTCTCCCGTCGGGCCGGGCGCCTGCTCCCGGCCCGCGGACGCGGCCTGTGGGTGATCGATCCCCGGTGGCAGCAACTGCAGGTCGGGGACCTGATCCCGGACTGGGGACCCGGTGACCCACGTTTCCGGGCCGAACGGATCGACCCGGGCCGGGCCATCGTCTACCTCTCGCTGCGGGACCGGCGGGCCGGTCACGGATGGCCGGCCGACGAGAATCGGCACGACCTGACGGCGCTGAGCTGGGCCCTGGTCCTGACCGACCTCGGCGAGGTCAGTCGACTGCACATCCGGCTCAAGATGCGCCTCGGGCGCGCCGGGCTGATCACCGGCACGCTGGGGGGGCTGGTGGACTGGCTGACGATCAGCTGGCTGTTCGCCGGGCTCGCCGATCGGGTTCGAACCGGCACCGGCACCCCTCGCACCCCTTACCCGTCGATGGACCCGGCCGCCCTGCACCGGTCGCCGTGAGAGCCATCGCGTGCCGGGCGCTGAAGCCGCTACTGCGGGCTTGATCACGAACACGACACCGCTACGCTCGGCCATCGCGGCCGTACCCGTCCCGGCCACGGCAAGTGGCGCCGGCCGAATACCCTGCAGCACATGGACCGGGCAGTCGTGGGAGGGACCAGCGTGGGTGGGACGAGGGGCGCGGGCAGGTTCGCACCCAGCCCCTCCGGCGACCTGCACGTGGGCAACCTACGGACGGCAATGCTCGCCTGGCTCTTCGCCAGGGCGAGCGGCCGACGCTTCCTGCTCCGCTTCGAAGATCTGGACCGGGTCGCCGCCGGGGCCGCCGACCGTCAACTCCGCGATCTGGCCGCTCTCGGCCTGGACTGGGACGGCGAGGTGCTCCGGCAGTCCGACCGGTCCCACGCCTACCAGGCCGCCATCGAGCAACTCGAACGGTCTGGACTGGTCTACGAGTGCTTCTGCACGCGTCAGGAGATCCAGCGGGCGGCCTCTGCGCCGCACGGGCCGGACGGCGCCTATCCGGGCACCTGCCGGAACCTCTCCCCGGCACAGGTGCGGGCGCGGCGGAACTCCGGCCGGCCGCCCGCGCTCCGTCTGCGCGCAGCCGTCGAGCAGTGGACCGTCCACGATCAATTGCACGGCGACCACACGGGGCCGGTCGATGACGTCGTGCTGCGGCGCGGGGACGGCGTGTTCGCCTACAACCTCGCCGTGGTGGTCGACGATGCGGCTCAGGGCATCGACCAGGTGGTCCGGGGCGATGACCTGCTGAGCTCCGCACCCCGGCAGGCCTACCTCGCCCACACGCTCGGGCTGGCCCCACCCGGATACGCGCACGTCCCGCTCGCGCTCAACACCTCCGGCGCACGGCTGGCCAAACGCGACGGCGCGGTGACCCTGGCCGATCTCCGCGTCCTGGGCTTCTCATCGGCGGACGTGGTGACCTTGATCGCCGGGTCCATCTCGGCGATCAGACCGGGCCGATCCGTCACCGTGACGGAAATTCTGGACCGATTCGACCCGACAGAAATCTCAGGAGATCCGTGGGTGTTCGACCCACCGACCACAACCGTCCACAACGAAGGTGATCGTCCGCCGTAGTCGGGGACTCAGACCTTCGGTATCGGTGGTCTAGCACCTGACCGCGTAGTAACGACCCAGGAAGTCCGTCCTGAACTCGGAGAAGTGGCCGGCGTCGATGCTGCGCCGCACATCATCGACCAGTTTCACGATGAATCGTTCGTTGTGGATGGTCGCCAGGGTGCAGGACACCATCTCCTTGGCCTTGAACAGGTGATGCAGGTAGGCCCGGGTGTAGTGCGTGCACGTGTAGCAGTCGCAGCCGTCGGCCAGCGGCGAGAAATCTCTCCGGTACCTGGCGGTCACCACGTTGTAGCGCCCGTCGGGTGAATAGATGGCCCCGTTGCGCGCGACCCGCGACGGCGAGACGCAATCGAAGGTGTCCGCGCCGTTCTCGATGGCGGTGAAGATGTCGTCCGGTTCGCTGATGCCCAGCAGGTGCCGGGGCATGGTCTCCGGCATCTCCTCGCAGCACCAGCGCACGATGGTGCCCAGATTCTCCTTCTCCAGGGCCCCGCCGATACCGAACCCGTCGAAGCCGAGCGGAAGGAGGTCCCGGACGGCCTGCCGGCGCAGATCCTCGTACTGGGCGCCCTGGATCACGCCGAAGAGTGCCTGATAGGGCTTTCCCACCCGGTCGGTGGTGAGCCGGCGGTGTTCGTCGATGCAGCGGACGGCCCAGTCCTGGGTCCGGGAGACCGACCGCTCCTGGTACTCCCGGGTGTTCATCAGCGTGGTGCACTCGTCGAAGGCGAAGATGATGTCGGCGCCGAGCCGATGCTGGATCTGCATCGAGATCTCCGGCGTGAAGCGGTGTTTCGAGCCATCCAGGTGCGACTTGAAGGTCACCCCGTCGTCGTCCACGGTGGCCAGCCTGGTCTTTCCCGCTGCGATGACGTCGTCGGACTGCAGACCCTTGACGTCCATCGCCAGCACCTTCTTGAAGCCGGCGCCCAGCGAGAGGACCTGGAATCCGCCGCTGTCGGTGAAGGTCGGGCCCGGCCAGTTCATGAACCGGCCGAGCCCACCCCCGGCCTCGACGATGTCGGCACCGGGTTGGAGATACAGGTGGTAGGCGTTGGCCAACACGGCCTGCGCCCCGAGCGCCGACATGCTCTCCGGCAAAACCGCTTTCACCGTCGCCTTGGTGCCGACCGCGACGAAGGCCGGGGTGGCGATGTCCCCGTGCGGGGTCGTGAGCACTCCGGTCCGACCCTGCACCCCTGGAAGACGGGTGCCGACGGCGAAGGAAGTCACCGGCACATCACATCATGGACCGCCCCCGCCACTGACGACCGCGCTGACACCGCCAGGGGCCGGGGACAGACAGGCTCAGACGGCCTTCGTCAGGACGTCGTACTCCTCGTCGGTCAGGTCGATCAGGGCTGCCGCGACGTTGTCCTCCAGGTGCGCCACCAAGGACGTACCGGGGATCGGCAGCATCACCGGGGACCGGCGGAGCAACCAGGCCAACGCCAGCTGCGAGGCGGAAACCTCGTGCTGCCCGGCGAGCTCCTCCAGCGGGCTACCGGGCTCGGCCAGCTTGCCGGTGGCCAGCGGGAACCACGGGATGAAGGCGATGTCGTTGGCCTCGGCGTAGTCCAGGACGTCCTCGGCCGATCGGTCGGCCAGGTTGTACAGGTTCTGGACCGAGACGATCGTGGCGATGGCCGCCGCCGCCTTGATCTGCTCGACCGAGACCTCGGACAGGCCGATGTGCCGGATCTTGCCCTCGGACTGCAGTTCGGCCAACTCGCCGATCTGGTCCTCCAGTGCGACATCGGGATCGATGCGGTGCAACTGCAGCAGATCGATGCGGTCCACCCCGAGGTTGCGAAGGTTCAGCTCGACCTGCTGCCGCAGGTAGGCCGGGCGGCCGACGGGGGTCCACACATTCGGGCCCTGCCGGGTCAGACCGACCTTGGTCGCGATCACCAGATCGTCGGAGTACGGGTGGAGGGCTTCGTGGATCAGTGCGTCGGTGACGAACGGGCCGTAGGCATCCGCCGTGTCGATCAGGTTGACACCCAGCTCGATGGAGCGCCGCAAGACGTGGATGGCTTCGTCATGGTCGGCGGGTTGACCCCAGACTCCCTTTCCCGGCAGCTGCATGGTGCCGTAGCCGAGGCGGTGGACCGGCAGGTCCCCGCCGATGCTGAAGGTTCCGGCGGACTGCGCGGGACGGTTCTGCGTGCTCGTCATGTTCTTCTCCTCTTGTTCCTCTTCTGGTTGCCGATCGCCCAGCGACCGGCACTGTCCGGTCAACGCAGGCCAGGTGCCCGCCCATCCCACCGGGCCCGATCGAGTTCCATTGATCACGTCCCGCGCGCATCGTGCGGGCCGGTCAGCGCAGACCGGACGCAGGCCGACAGCACATGGCGCGCACCCAGGGTGGGCACTGCGGCGTCACAGGACGGCGGACGACTGTTGTTCTCACGGCACCGGTGCTCTGATCGAAGCCCATCCTCCGGTCGGAGCACCGGCGCCGTCCAACCGCCGTCCAACCACTGTCCGCCGTCCCGGACGCAGACCCAGGACGCAGACCCAGGGCGCAGACCCAGGACGCGGACCCAGACGAAAGGACGAGGGTGTCGGGGCCGGGCCTGCCCGGCTCCGACATCGATTTATCTGCCGGAGGTCCCCTGCGCCGGGAGGACGACCGGCCGGTTCGGCTCCAGCGGTACGACCGCAGCAACCCGCCGCCCCCGGTCGTCGATGTGCCAGGACTCGGCGCGCACCCATTCGAGTCGCTCCAGAGCCTCGTCCGCCGCGACATCTGTCGGCAGATTCCAGCGTGTCTCGGCGACCGGCAGGCCGTCCTGGTCGAACAGGAACACCGTCCCGTCGAAGTCGCCGTCTGCCGGACTCCAGCTGTGGAACACCGGCCAGTCGACCACCGGTATCGCTGGATCTTGTTGCACTGCAGGGTGAATACCGGCTGAAATCTGCATGGGACCCCGTTCTGCTTCTTCGCCGACACGGACGTCCGTGGCCGTGGGCGACCTGAGAGGTCAACTACCCGATAGCCGCCCGGCGCAAACCCGGCCGCAGCGACCACCCCTCGACCGGCGCAGCCCTTCGCCGCACAGCCTGGTCCCGGCCGAGGTAGTGCAACAGCGACGCCGCCGCCTGACACACCGGGCGGGGAGCAGGCCCGTCAGGCGGCGGGCAGCGACGCCGGCCCGTAGACGGCGTGTTCACCATCGAGCAGCGTCACCGCGCTCACGCCGATGTCCCGCAGCTGGGAACACTGCGACGCAAGCCACTTCTCGGCCACCTGCTCGGAGGTGAAGCAGACCGGAGGGCCCGGCACGGCCACGCCGGCCGCATCGGCGAACAGCCAGCGCCAGGTTCCGCCGGGGGCACGCGGCACCCTCCGACCGGCCGTGGGGACGGCGCACTCCAGGTACGCGACGACACGGTGCCGCATCCTGGGCCGTCCGGATCCGATGAGTTTGGCCATGAGATCCACAGTGCGTTCGCTGCCTGGACGCTCGCAGTGAGCCGTCTGTGAAACGGGCGGATGGTCCGCCCCCGGACAGCACAGAACCCCGCGCGCCGAGTGGCGTCACGGGGTTCTGCGTCTGGAGCTATGGCGGTGGCGGAGGGATTTGAACCCTCGGAGGCTCTCACCTCACACGCTTTCGAGGCGTGCTCCTTAGGCCGCTCGGACACGCCACCGCCGAGAAGTATAGGGGAGATCCGGGATGCATCCCGACCATGACCGGGGCGGAGCGGGTCAGCGGCGGCCTGCGAAGAAGTCCACCAGCAGGGCGGCGCACTCCGGGGCGAGTACTCCGCCGCGCACCTCCACCCGATGGGTCAGGCGCCGATCACGCAGGACGTCCCAGAGCGAACCGGCGGCGCCGGTCTTCGGCTCCCAGCATCCGAACACCACCACCGAGATCCTGGCCAGCACCATCGCGCCCGCGCACATGGTGCAGGGTTCGGCCGTGACGACGAGCGTCGACCCGGACAGGTTCCAGGTCCCGGCCACCTCGGCCGCCGCACGCAGCACCAGGATCTCCGCGTGCGCCGTCGGGTCGGCGGTCGCCTCCCTGGCATTGCACGCGGCTGCGACCCGATTCCCCTCGGCGTCGACGAGCAGCGCACCGATCGGGACATCCCCGGTGGAGGCGGCCCGTCCGGCGACCGTCAGGGCCGTCCGCATCAGACCTTCGTCCGATCGTCGCAGTTCCGAGAAGCCCGGCACGGCAGGAACTAGCCCCTCGGACCTCGCCGAGTCCTCACGCCTTCTCCAGCAGGGCGGCGAACTGGTCACCGAAGCCGCATCGCTGGGCGATCAGTGCCAGTTGCTCGTCCGGATACAGTTCCGCCTCGCCGACGATCAACTGCATCTCCTGGTCCGGCAGCCCCAGGTCGGCGAGCAGGCTCAGGTCGCCCTCCGGCCACGGATCGTCGTCGACCTCGTCCTCTTCCGGCGTTGCGATCTGCAGCAGATCGAGCACATCGGCGGCAAGGTCGTAGTCCAACGCCGCGGTGGCGTCGGACAGCAGCAGGGAGGCACCACCGGGGATCGGCCGGACGATCACGAAGAATTCGTCGTCCACGGCGAGCAGCCCGAAGACCGCACCGGTGGCCGCGACCCTGCGCAGGGCGGTGATCACCCCGTCCAGGTCCTCCAGCAACTCTTCGGCGAGCAGCGAGCATTTCCAAGCGCCGTCCTCGCGGACGACGGCCGCGGCGAACCCGTCGATAGTCACGGATGCAGACGTTACGCAGGTTCTTCCCCCGGGGCCACGCACAGGTCATCGATCCAGGCCAGGGCCCTGGGCCCGCACACCGGCGGATCACGGGGGACCGACGACCGAACCCGGTCGGCGCGCGAGTTCGGGGTGCGGGCTTCTGCACACAGGTCAACCCAGGAATGATGGGCAGATGACAGGTCCAGGAGATGGCAGCCCCTCGCCCGAAATCTTCGTGCTCGGCCTCGGACTGATCGGCGGGTCCCTGGTCCGCGCGGCCGCTCCTCTCGGCCCGGTGGCCGGGTGGTCCCCGAGCCCGGAGACGAGGTCCGCGGCGGCCGCCGACGGCTTCACCGTCCACGACACCCTCGACGAGACGATCATGCGTGCCGCCGAACGGGACGGGCTCCTCGTGCTGGCGGCTCCGCTGACCGCCTTCGAGACCCTCCTGACCCGCATCGGCGAACTGGCCCCGACGGCCAGGTTGACCGACGTGGCCAGCGTCAAGGGCGTGGTGGCCGATCAGGTCGAGAGTCTTTGTCCCAGTGCGCGTTACATCGGTTCGCACCCGATGGCCGGCACCGCGTCCAGCGGGTGGGCCGCCGGGTCGGCGACCCTCTTCGACGGGGCCGCCTGGGTCACCTGTCTCGATGAGATGTCCGACCTGCAGGTCTGGGCCGACGTCGCCCACCTCGCACTGCGGATGGGCAGCCGGGTGGTCCCGGCGGAGGCGCCGGCCCACGACGAGGCGGTGGCCAGGGTCTCCCACCTGCCCCACCTGCTGGCCCTGGCCCTGGCCCAGGTCGGGGAGGCCGGGGGCTCCCTCGCGCTCTCCCTGGCGGCCTCGTCTTTCGCCGACGGGACGCGCGTGGCCGGCACCCGTCCGGAACTGATCAGGGCGATGTGCGAGGGAAACCGGAAGGCGCTGATCAGCGCGATGGACGACGTGCTCGGCATCCTCGGCGTCGCGCGCGGATCCCTGGCCTCGACCGGTTCGCTGCAGAAGATAACCTCCGGCGGACACGAGGCCAGGGAGGCGTTCGACAACAGGTACGCGGGCCTGACGGAGCTGACGCTGAGCGGTGAGGATCTGCTGGACCAGCTGATCTCGGTGGGTTCGGCCGGTGGTCACGTCACCGCCGTCGAGGGCTCGGGCGCCCAGACCCAGGTCCACGTGCGGTACCCGGACGAGATCTGAGGTGAGCGACACCGCACCCGCTCGACCGGGCCGGACATCGGCCGACGGTGCCCAAGGCCCTACCCTGCACAGGTCGACGGTCAGATCGGCGGCGGCGGTGGCGGGTCGACGGTGACGATCCCGGTCGGCGCCGGCGATCCCGGTCCACGGGAGTGAAGGGCAGTGCCATGCAGCGTCTTTCCGGATTCATGCGGACCTACTGGACGCGCGGTGAACCCGGGCGGCCCACGCCGCAATCGCTGGCCGTGTTCATGCAGCGCATGTGGATGGTGGCGCTGGCCCTCAAACTGCTCGGCTCGTCCTGGGACGTCTCCTGGCACTTCAAGTGGCTGCGTGACGATTTCGCGCCGCCGCACGTCCTGAACACGATCGGCACGGCCACGGCGATCGGCCTCGTCCTCGCGCATTCGTTCACCGGGTACGGGGTCGAGCGACGCTCGCTGCGCATCATGCAGTGGGGCACCGGGATCTTCGTCGTCGCCGGCCCCATCGACGTGATCAACCACCGCGTCAACGGCCTCGACCTGACGGCCTGGTCACCCTCGCACCTGATGCTCTACACCGGTACGGCCATCATGGTCATCGGCGTCATCAGGAACTTCTTCCGCACGTATCCCCGTGACGGGGCCTACGCCCGGCAGTGGAGGTTCGGGCTGATCGCGCTGTTCACCTTCCTCTTCGAGGACTTCTACTTCCCGACCGGTCAACAGGAGTACGGCGTCATGGAGGTCGCCTCCTGGCTGCGAGGCGCTCCCTTTGCCGAACCGTCGCTGCTGACCTTTGCGGCAGGCCAACTCGGCCGGCCGGTGGACGATGTCGCGCTGGAGCACTTCGCGATGCCGATCCCACCCTGGGTCTACCCGGTCTGGATTCTCGGCATCTGCGTCGCGCTGTTGGCGCTGGCCCGGATGACGGTCGGCTTCCGGTGGACCGCTTCGGCCGTGGTGCTGGGCTACGTCCTCTACCGGTGCGTGATGTGGCCCCTGCTGGTGCTGGGCACCTTTCCGCCGAGCTACCTGCCGGTGTGGCTGCTGCCGGTCGGCGCCGCGGTCGACCTGGCCCTGATGGTCAGGGTGAATCCGTATCTGCGCGCGGCGATCGGGGCCGTCGCGCTGACCGCCATCGGTGACGGCCTGCTGTGGCTGAGCACGGTGATCACCGGCACGCCCACCGACCTCGCCGACATGGACATCGGCCGGATCAGGGCCGCGGTGGCGGGCGGCGCCCACCTGCTGACCCCGCCGATCTCGTGGACGTCGATCTGGATCGCCCTTCCCGTCGCCGTCCTGAGCTGGATCGGGGTGAGCGCCCTTGCCGAGCGGGCGGCCGGTCCGTCCTCACCGCGGCCGCCTGACCTCAGCGTCGGATTCGCGCCCGAACCGCGCCGGGACAGCCGCGGATTCCTGGACGGCCCGGCCCTGCCGGCCCAGGTGCCGACCCGTGCGCCGACCGTCGGCCGCGCGGCCGGCTGAACCCTGGCCCCCGTCCACATTTTTGCTCCGGATCGGTCGGAACCGATGTCGACTCGCTATCGTCTGAGGATGAGTCGGTGGGTAGGCCACCGGCAGTCATGTCGGGATTGGGGTGTTTCGCATGGGTCCGAAGTTTGCAGTCCATGACAATGCGGTGAACGTACATGCTTCGAATTTGGAGCAGTCGGAGCAATCGATGAATGCGCAGGCCAACGCTTTCCTGCAGGCGATCGAGCCGCTCCCGCAGGACTGGAAGGGTTCGTCCTACTCGTCCTGGGAATCGCTGACGGCGGCGTGGACCGCGGCGATGAAAGACCTGAACGCCGCACTGGCCTCCATCAAGGGGAACGTGAAGAATGCCGGCGGTCTGTACGACTCCTACGAGGCCCAGATGACCGAGTCGCTGGCCGCCGCGAACGGGTCCGCCGACTGGGACGGCGCGAAGTTCAAGTTCTGAGTCCTTCCAATCCGTTTTTCTCGATTTGATCAGGGGATGATTGTTGTGGCGAGTGGATCTGTTTTTTCCTATAACGAGGCAACGGCCGAGGCGTCGTTGGGATCTCTGGGGTCGGTGATCTCGGGGCTCGAGGGGTCCCTGTCCGACCTCTCCGGTTTCGTGGCGAGCGTCAAGTCCTCCTGGGAGGGTGACGAGCAGGACACCTATTCGGGTGTCCAGGCCAAGTGGGACTCCGCAGCCAAGACGGTGGAGGACATCCTGAGTGCAGTGTCGAAGTCGTTGTCCTCCACGACTTCCGGCGTCAAGGACATGCGCGGCCAGGTCCGCAACGCGCTGACCGCGCACTGATGTCGTCCTGCACCAGGCTCTGCTGAACCAGATGCCGTCTTGAACCAGATGCTGTCCTGAACCAGAAACGGTCTTGAACCAGGAGCCGGGCGCCGACCGCGTCCGTCTCCGCTACGAGCGAGCGGGGTGTTGGTCATGGTGGTTGGTCCGGTCTTCTCGCTGACCGGTGACGCGGGCTCGATCAGCTCGTCATCGGTCCGGTGGTCCCAGTTCGCAGCATCGGCCGCATCCGCGGCCGATGACATCCGCCGGATCGACTCCGGTGACTTCATCGGGGACGAGGCCGACACCTACCGGGACAAGCTGAACCAGGACCTCCCGCCCCATCTGGACACCACCTCGGACGCCTGGTCCGCGGTGGCCGCCGCACTGCAGAACTACGCGGCAACGCTGGAATCCCTGCAGCAGCGGTTGTCCTCGCTCTCGGCGCAGGCCTCGGACCAGCAGAGCCAGGTCGATTCGGCGAACAATGCGGTCGCCCACGCGAAAACGGCAGACGCCCAGCACACCACGGCCGTGCAGGCGCAGACCAAGGCGCTCACGCCCGGGCAGACGCTGCCCCCGGACACCTACCGGCCACAGGCCGCTGATGCGTCCTCGGAGCTCAGCGGCGCGAACAACGCACTGCAGGCCACCACCGACGCGGCGAACCGGGTACACCAGGAACACGACGCCGCGGTCCAGACGTGCGTGAACGCGATCGACCGGGCCGCCGGTCTGAGATTCGAGGAGCCGCCGGGTTTCTGGGGGCGCCTGGGGAACTCGGTGAGCGGCTGGATCTCCGAACACGCCGACGTGTTGAAGACGATCTCGTCGGTGCTCAAGACCATCTCCGGCATCGCCGGCCTGCTGGCCCTGATCCCGTGCCTGACGCCGATCATGGGGCCGATCGCGCTGATCGCCGGTGGAGCGGCCCTGTTGATCGACGTCACGGTCAAGGTCACCACCGGACAGGGGTCGTGGACCGACATCGTCATGGACACCGTCGGTCTCATTCCCGGTGGACGGCTGGCCGGCGATGCCGTCAAGGGCGCGGAGGCCGCCACCGGCGCCGTCAAGGCCGTCTCGACGGTCGCACACGATGCGAAGGCCGTCGAGAACGTGGCGAGCGAGGCCAGGAAGGCCGACACCATCGCGACCGAGGCGACCGGGATGAAGAACGCCGCCTCCCGGGCCGAGACCGGGGGCAAGGACGTCACCGGCAACGCCGGTGACGCGAAGTACGCGGACCCCGGCCCCGACCCCCTGCCGACCATCACGTTGAAGTACAAGAACTCCTGGTCCCCGGCCCAACGCGCCGCAGCCGACACCAAGGCCCGGCAACTGCACGATCTGGCTCTCCAGGGCAAGTTGGAGAAGACGGATCCCGAGCGCCTGAGCGGACTCCGGTCCAGGTTCAAGAAGGCTTTCGGCGACGGTGCCGTCACCAAGGACCAGGACGTCGACCACATCCACGAGCTGCAGCTCGGCGGCCGTGACGAGCTCGGGAACGTGCAGGCCCTGGATCGCAGCGTGAACCGGAGCGTCGGATCCCAGATCCGCCACCAGATCAAGGATCACGTGGAGGGCACCAGGTATGGTGGCGTGTCGATCGTTCCGCGCCGGTAGCACCGAACGGTGAAGACCCACCATCGCACCACCAGAGGCTACGGCGCACGGGCCCCGGAGGGCACGACAGAGATTGGAGGAGGTGGACGATGGGCCTGACCATTGATTCCGATCTCATCGGCACGGCGGGTCCGTGGACTCCCCCCCTGATCGCGGATCGATTCTCGAAGATCGGTGCCTGTGGTCGCTCCTTCGGGCGAGGTCTACTGCGTTTCCACGATTCGACCGCAGCGGTGGACGCCCAGGAGACGGTGATCTCGATGTGGCCGGAACTGGACGGAGACGTCGCAGTTTTTGCCTTCGACTGGCTGGGCCGGCAATTCGCGGTCATCGGTGCCGGCCATTCCGAAACCGGAGCCGACGACGTCGCGTTCTTCGATCTCCATGGTCATTCCGTCGAGAGCGTGGTGGAGCCCGACGAGTTTCTGCAGGCATTCCAGACACCACTGATGCTCCAATTGCTGGAATTTGATCTCTTCGACCGCTGGCGCACCGCGGTGTCGTTGTCCGGGCTGCCCTTCGATCAGTGCGCCGGCGAAAAGGTACCGGAATTCCTCGGCGGTACGCCGACGGTCGGCAATCTCGAGGCCGGCGATCTGTCCGTCCACCTGGCGGTCCTGTCCCAGCTCTGGGAGCAGGTCGCCTCCGCTCCCAACGGCGCCAGGGTGACGGCCGTGCAGATCGGCGAGGACCGGTGATCGTCCACCCGTCCAGAACCGAGTGGGACCAGATCACCGGCTCCGTCCACGACCGGGTGGAGGCGCTCGTCGCGGCGGCGGGCGCGCAGCTCCCACCCACCGGCGACAAGACAGTCCGGTCCGCGATCGCCAAGTTCAAGGCCTCGGCCGTGCGGCCCACCCAGGACCTGGTCAGCGCCCTGATCATCCTCGATCTGCACGGCGCCCACGACGTGCTGCTGGAGGGATCCCGAATTCTGCGGGACGTGCCGTTCACCGGCGACCACACCCTCTACGAACCGGTACGCCAGCTGGCCTGCGCAGCGTTCCGGACAGCCTCCCGGCAGGGCTCCCCGTCGGCGGCGGACTTCGAGCTGTACCTCTCGTTCGGCGAGCACGGCGGTGAGACCGGACCCCGCGTCATCGAGGCGCCACACCGGAACCGGATGGCGCGGGAACCCCGCCGGCTCGCCGCCGACATCGAGTGGAACGGCAGCAAGCCCACCGCCACCGCCATCGCCAACACTGCGGCCGGGGTCGCCGAGCGGTGCTGGCTCTGGGCCTTCGGGGGCTCTCCGGAGTGGCCGCTTCCGGCCATCGACCGCGAGATCCAGGCGAGCACCGAGCTGCTCACCGAGATGGGCGTCATCGCTCCAGTCACCTGACGGGCATCATCGTGGCTGGTCAGAACGTGGTGACCGACGCCCTAGTCAGCACGACTGCGATGCCGAAGGCCGCACCCAGCGTGATCACCTCCCACCCGCACCAGAGCGCGACCGCGTGACGTCGTTTCTCCAGCACCCGTGGCAGCACACGGCGACGGACGTGCACCGCGATGACCGCGACGACGACCATGCAGAACGCCTTGGCCAGCAGCAGCACCCCGTAGCGGGTGCTGAAGATCGAGCCGGGCAGGTGGGTGATCGGTGACAGCGCCAGCTCCAGCAGGCCGTTGAACACACCCGTCACACCCACCGTGAAGACGCACCAGGTGGCCAGCGTCGAGAACCGTGGCAGTGCCAGGGCCAGCAGGACGGGCTCGCGGGCCAGGAAGACGACCAGCGCGAACAGGCCCCCCGCCCAGGCGGTCGCGGCGACGACGTGGAGTTCCATCGAGACCATCGACAGGTCGTGGTAGTACCAGTTCGCCGCGTGGCCGGTGAGCGGGAGCGGGAGCAACCCGAACAGTGCGATGCCGATGCGCAGTTCCGCGGGAACCTTCTCGCCGTGGCGGACGGCCAACCTGGCCAGCCAGAAGGACAGCGCCGCGCAGCCGGCCGACATCAGCAGGCCCTTCCCGGCCGCGATGTTCGTGACGTACGACCAGACCGAGGCGAGCGTGACGGTCTGCGTCGGGTCGAGTTCGACCGACAGCAGGACGATCGAGACGAGCGCCGCGACACCCCACACCCCCGACGCCCACACCGCATACCGGCGGGCCCGGCGGATGACGGCCTCGGTGCGTTCGGGACGGTCGAATCCGACCAGCTTGGACAGCAGGGAGAGCCCGGCCGCGGCCACCGCCCCGAGGTCGAGCAGCGTCCGGACGGCAGGCACCCCGATCCGGACGATCCACGGCGGCGACGCGATCCCGATCACCGCACCCGGCTCCGTCACCCTGGTGCCGATGACGTTCACCAGCAGCGCCGCGGCCGCCACCAGCACGGTGAACCAGCCGGCCGAGGTCAGCAGGCCCGCGAATCTCGGTACCGGCCCCCGTACGGAACCGGGGCCCTCGACCGGTCTACGGCGCACCGGGATCGCGGTCCGGCCGCGCTGTGCCGCCGGACCCCGCCGGCTGCTCCGAGTGTCGATCACCGGTTCATCGTGGCACGCGGGCAGTCGTCCGACGATCCTGGTTCAACGGGCCCGCTGCACCCGGGAGACCTCCCACCGCGGTTCGTCGTACCTGGCGACCTCGCCACCGGTGTCGAAGACCAGGAACGCGTCGAAGGTCCTGGCGAAGGTCCGGTCGTGGGTGACCGCGACCACCGACCCGTCGAAGGCGTCCAGGGCCTGCTCGAGGGACTCCGCGGAATGCAGATCAAGGTTGTCGGTCGGCTCGTCCAGCAACAGCAGGGTGGCGCCGGAAAGCTCGAGCAGCAGGATCTGCAGGCGCGCCTGCTGGCCACCGGACAGCGTGTCGAAGGTCTGCTCCCCCGACCTGGCCAGGCCGTACCGGTCCAGCGCCCTGGCCGCCTGCTCACGTCCCATCCCGGACCGATGGTCGTCACCGCGGTGCAGGATCTCCAGCAGCGTCCTCCCGGACAGCTCCGGGTGGGAGTGCGTCTGCCGGAAGTAGCCGGGCCGCACCCGCGAGCCGAGCACCACCGTCCCGGTGTGGCGTACCGGATCGACCGGGGCATCGCCGACCGGCTGGTGCTCGATGTCCGGGTCGGAACCGCCGGCGGCCAGCAGTCGCAGGAAATGCGACTTCCCGGACCCGTTGGCGCCCAGGACGGCCAACCGCTCGCCGTAGAAGATCTCCAGATCGAACGGCTGCATCAGACCGGTCAGTTCCAGCTTCGTGCAGACCACCGCCCGCTTGGCCGTCCGCCCGCCCTTGAGCCGCATGGTGACCTGCTGGCTCAGCGGCAGTTCCTCGGGCGGGCCGGCCTCCTCGAACTTGAACAGCCTGGTCTTGGCCGCCTGGTACCGGGAGGCGAGGCTGTCCATGAAAGCCGCCTTGGTCTTGTACATCAGCACCAGGGCCTTGAGCTTCGCGTGCTCCTCGTCCCAGCGGCGGCGCAACTCCTCCAAGCGGGAGTTCCGGTCGATCCTGGCCTGGTGGTAGGTGGCGAACGAACCGCCGTGCACCCACGAGACCGCGCCTGCGACACCGGGTTCCAGCGTCACGATGCGGTCGGCGGCCCTGGCCAGCAACTCGCGATCATGGCTGATCAGCAGGACGGCCTTGGTGGTCTCGGACAGCTTGCCCTCCAGCCAGATCTTGCCCGGCACGTCGAGGTAGTTGTCCGGCTCGTCCAGCAGCAGCGTCTCCTGCGGCCCGGCGAGCAGCAGCTCCAGCACCAGCCGCTTCTGCTCGCCGCCGGAAAGGCTGGTGACGGCCCGGAACTTCGCCCGGTCGTAGGGGATTCCCAGCGCGGCCACGCAGGCGAAGTCGAACGCGTTCTCCTGCTCGTAACCGTGCACGTCCGCCCAGTCGGCCAGGGCTTGCGCGTAGACGATCGATTTCCGGTCGTCGTCCGGTCCCCCGTCCAACGTCATCATCTCCAGCTCCGCCGCGTCGATCTCCGCCGCCACCTTCCGGATCGGCGGCGGTGACACGGTCAGCAACAGGTCCCGGACGGTCGATTCGTCCCGCACCGATCCGATGAACTGCGGCATCACGCCGAGCCCCCCGGAACGGGTGATCGCCCCGTCCTCCGCGTCCAGTTCACCGGTGATGATCCGCAGCAGCGTGGTCTTGCCGGTCCCGTTCGGCCCGATGACGGCCGTCACGCTGCCCTGCCCCAGACGGAAACTGATGTCGGCGAGCAGCGGCCGCCCGTCGGCGAGCGAGTAGCTGATGCCGGCAACCTCGAGGTGTCCCACGACGTTGACAGTCGCCGACAGCAGGCGGCCGCGTCAACCGGATAGCGGCGCGGCGACGATGACGGTCGGCGTCCGGACGCCGATGACTGGCCGGAAGTGCGGATTCGAGTGAAGATCTTCACCATCGTGCGCGATGGGTCTTGCGCAGCGCGGCAACAGGATTAACGTCAGTCCCTGTGAGTAATACGACGACGTCCACCCGGATGCTGACCTGGACCTCGGACGACCAGCATCGGCTGGAGACCGTCCGGGTGGTCCTGACCGATCGCGGCCTCCGGGCCAGCGGGCACATCGTGAGCGCCGTCGGCGAGGCCTTCGGCGTCTCGCACACGCTGCTGGTGGACCCGGAGGGCCGCAGCCGCCGGCTGACGGTGCAGAGCGACTCCGGAACCGGCGAGCGCACCCTGTCGATCTCCCGGGTCCCCGGTGGCCAGTGGGTGGCCGATCACGGCAGCGGACCCCGTTCGATGACGCAGGTCGAAGCCGCCGTCGACGTCGACCTGGTCGCCTCCGCCTTCACCAACTCGTTGGCCATCCGTCGTCTGGGACTGCATCGCAACGTCGGCGAGGCCACCCTGACGGTGGCCTCGATCGGCGGGCTGGATCCCGAGGTGACACCCGTCGAGCACGTCTACCGCACCGTCTCGGCCGATGCCAACGGAGCGGTGATCCTCTACACCGGCCCGGTCGGCGAGCGCGAGCTGACCGTCGACGCCGACGGCTTCGTGCTCCACTTCCCCGGTCTGTCGGATCGTCTACGGTAGAGGGACGTAAAGGCCGGGCAAAGCAGTTCGGTCCGCGACCTCCCGGCCCCCGACAGCGAAGGTGAAGGTGCATCATGGTGGATTTCGGTGAATTGAGGGCCAAGGCCGAGGACTTCGTGGCCGAGCACGACGATCAGGTCAAGCAGGGCATCGGCAAGGTCGGTGACTTCGTCGGCAACAAGATCGGACACGACAAGGTCGACGGCATCGAGCAGAAGCTCACCGACTACGTCGACACCCTCGGCGACCAGCCGGCGGGCGAGACGCCCGCCCCGCCCGCCGTCTGATCGGGTTCCGCTCGTTCGTCTCCTAGCAGCGGGCGCGGCTCGTAGCACCAGTCGCGGCTCGTAGCACCAGTCGCGGCTCGTAGCACCGGGCGCGGCTCGTAGCACCGGAGCCTCGGTGGTAGGACGCTCGAGCGTCATACCACCGGGTGGCCCGTCATACCGCGGGTGGCCGGTCATACGAGACGAAGGCACCGCGAGGCACCCCCGCATTCTCAGCGAGCAAGAGCGGATTCTCAGCGAGCGAGAGCGGCGATGGCGGTGCGGAGCCGTTTCTCCGAGACCGGGACGGCCGTCCGCATCGGTTGGGCGAAGCTGGCCACCCGGTACTCCTCCAACAACCGCCGCACGTCGGCCACGTCCGCGTCACCCGAGCGCTCCGGCCGGAGGGTGCCGACCATCTGCTCGATCTCCGAGGCCAGCGCGTTGATCTCATCCATCCGCTGGCGGTCCCGCTCGGGGTTCTCCCGGGCGCGCCCGGCCCTGATCTTCGAGGCCTGCACGTAGCGGACCAGATCAGGCAGATGTGCGGCGGTGGTGGCCGTCAGGAATCCCGGGTGCACCAGCCTCCCGAGCTGGGCGCGCATGTCGGCCCCCTGTGCCGCCAGAGCGGTACCGCGCACGTCGTCGATCTCGCGCTCGGCTTCGTGCGCCTCGGCGAGTACCAGCTCGGCTGCGACGACGATGTCCAGTACCGCACGATCGAGCTGCGGCGAGATCTTCCTGACCAGGGCTGCGAACCCCGCGGGGGTGAACGCCGGCCCGCCGGCCCAGTCCAGGAGCGCGTCGATCGCCGCTTCGGTCGCGTCGGCTAACACCCCCGCGACGCTGCCGTGCCGGGTGACGGTCAGCGTCAGCATCTGCGCCCGGGAGAGCCCGTTCCTGACGTGGGCGAGCGGGCTCCTGGCCCCGAGGGCGAGCAGTCGACGGGTACCTCCGCGCATCGCCCGACGCTGATCGGCCTCCGAGGTGAACACCGTGATGCCCACGCTCGCACCCTCGTCGACCAGGGAGGGGAAGCCCTGCACCTGATGGCCGCCCACCGTGGTCGTGGTCGTCCTAGGGATCGGATCGGCCGGAAATGTGGTGAGCCCGGTGCGCTCGACGGTGCCGGACACCTTCGCGACCGCCTTGCGGCCGTCGGCCCGCAACGCCTCCTGCAGTGCCCCCAGATCCTTGCCCGCCCCGACCGAGCGGCCGGAGTCGTCGACCACGTTGAAGCCCATCCGTAGATGATCCGGGACCTTCTCCGGGTCGAAATCCGCTGCCCTGACGACGATCCCGGTCATGGCGGTCAGCGTGGCGGCGAGCGAGGCCCCCAGTGCGGCGACGCCGTCGTCCGGTATCTGCGACAGCGCCGCGGCGGCGAAATCCGGGACCGGGACGAAGTTCCGACGGAGCGTCTTCGGTAGCGACCTGATCAGCGCGATCGCCAGATCCTTGCGCAGGCCAGGGATCTGGGCCTCGAACGCGGCCGGGTCGATCCGGGCCAGCACGGCCAGCGGAATGGTCACCGTCACGCCGTCGTCGGATCGGCCCGGCTCGAAGACGTAGTCCAGACCGAGATCGACGGGTCCGGCACTGAAGGTGTCCGGATAGGCCGCCGTGTCGACATCCTTCGCACCGGCGGCCAGCAGCATGTCCGGGGTGAACGTGAGCATCGCCGGATTGTCCCGGGAAGCCTTGCGCCACCAGCTGTCGAAGTGGCGTGCGGAGGTGACCTCGGCCGGGATTCTCTCCTCGTAGAGCGCGAACAGCGACTCGTCGTCGATGACGATGTCGCGACGCCGGGCCCGGTCCTCGCGCTGCGCCACCTCGTCGAGGGCAGCCAGATTGGCCGCGAAGAACGCATGCCGGGTCTCCCAGTCCGCCTCCACCAGGGCATGTCGGATGAACATCTCGCGACTCAGGACGGGATCGATCCGGTCGAACTGGATCGATCTGGCGCCGATCAGCGTGACACCGAGCAGGGTCACCTTCTCCGTCGCGGTCACCTGACCCCGGCGCGCGTCCCACCGCGGCTCCGAGTAGCTGCGCCGCAACAGGTCTCCACCGACCTTCTCCACCCACAGCGGGTCGATCGAGGCCACCACCCTGCCCCACAGCCGTGACGTCTCGACCAGTTCGGCGGCCACCACGAGACGTGGCCCGGACTTCGCCAGCGCCGACCCCGGCCAGATGACGAACTTCGTCCCCCGGGTCCCCTGGTATTCCTTGCCCGGCTCCAGACGCAGACCGATGTGCGAGAGCAGGCCGGACAGCAGGGCCGTGTGCACACGTTCGGTGTCGACGAACGCCACCAGCGACCCCTGGCGGGCGTCGGCGAGTACCTGGGTGACCGCGGGAAGTTTCGCCTCCACCCTCGCCGGGTCGTGTTCCACCGGACGGCGGCCACGCCGACGCCCGCCGGCGGCGGAGCTGCGACCGGAGGCAGATCTCGATCCCTGCTGCGGCCCGGTGGATGTCGCAGCCTGCCCCACCCCGGCAGCCGGTCCGTCCGGCGAATCCGGATCGAGCTTCACCTGCCCGACGCCGATCATCGCCCGCGACTCCGTGTCCATCTTCAGGCCCCGGGCGACCTGACGGAGCTGCGCGTGCAGGTCCTGCCACTCCCGGATCCGCAGGTAGTGCAGGTACTCGGCCCGGCACATCCGGCGAAACGCGTTGCCCGACCGTGACTTCGCCTCGTCCGCAAGATAGTTCCAGAGGTTCAGCAGGGACAGGAAGTCCGACTTCGGATCAGCGAAGCGACGGTGCGAGGCGGTGGCCCGATCGCGGTCCTCCAACGGGTACTCACGGACGTCCTGGATCGCCATCGCAGAGGTGATCACCAGGACGTCGGCCAGGCAGCCGAGCCGGTCCGCCTCGACGATCATCCGGGCCAGCCGTGGGTCCAGCGGAAGGGCGGCGAGGGACCGGCCGGTGGGCGTCAGCCGAACGCGACCGTCGTCCTGGGACTTGTCCAGCGCGCCGAGCTCGGTGAGAACCGTTACGCCGTCGGTGATCTGACGCGTATCCGGTGGTTCGAGAAACGGGAACGACGCGATGTCGCCCAGATCGAGCGAGGCCATCTGCAGGATCACCGATGCGAGCGAGGTCCGGGAGATCTCCGGATCGGTGTACTCCGGACGGCCGTCGAAATCCTCCTCCGGGTAGAGGCGGATGCAGATGCCGTCCGCCACCCGCCCGCACCGGCCGGCCCGCTGACCGGCCGAGGCCTGCGAGATCGGTTCGATCGGCAACCGCTGCACCTTGGTCCGGGGCGAGTACCGCGAGATGCGCGCCGTACCGGGATCGATGACGTAGCGGATGCCGGGAACCGTCAGCGACGTCTCGGCCACGTTGGTGGACAACACGATCCGCCGTCCCACGTGGGCGGAGAACACCTTGTGCTGATCCGCGGCGGAGAGCCGCCCGTACAGCGGCAGCACCTCGGTGACCCCCGGCCGGGAAGCGAGGTGGCCGCGGAGAACCTCTGCAGTATCGGTGATCTCGCGTTCACCGGACAGGAAGACCAGGATGTCGCCGTCACCCTCGCGCGCCAGCTCGTCGGTGGCGTCGCAGATCGCCTGGGCCAGATCCCGACTGCTGTCGTCCCGCGCGGCCCTGGGATTTCTGGGCTTCGGCGTCTCCTGCTCGTCCTCGTCGTCGGACAGGTCGTCGGCCCCGTACGGCCGGTAACGAACCTCGACCGGGTAGGTGCGGCCGGACACCTCGACGATCGGGGCGTCGCCGAAGTGACGGGAGAACCGCTGCGGATCGATCGTCGCCGAGGTGATGATCACCTTGAGATCGGGTCGACGGGGCAACAACTCGACGAGATAGCCCAGCAGGAAGTCGATGTTGAGGCTGCGTTCGTGGGCCTCGTCGATGATGATCGTGTCGTACGCGGACAGCAGCCGGTCCCGGCCGATCTCCGCGAGCAGGATGCCATCGGTCATCAGCTTGACCAGGGTGTCCTCACCGGTGTGGTCGCCGAACCGAATGGTGTAGCCGATCGCCCGGCCCATCTCGGTCCCGGTCTCCTCGGCGATCCGTTCGGCCAACGCCCTGGCGGCGATCCGCCGGGGCTGCGTGTGGCCGATCAACCCGCGCACCCCCCGCCCGATGGAGAGGCAGATCTTGGGCAGCTGCGTCGATTTGCCCGACCCGGTCTCGCCCGCGACGATCACCACCTGGTGGTCCCGAATGGCGGCGGCCAGGTCGTCGACGCGCTCGGACACCGGGAGTTCCGGGGGAAAGGAGATCTGCGGGACGGCCGCGGCCCGGCGGGCGAGCTTCTGCTCCGCGCGGCCGATCTGCGTGTCCAGGTCGGCCAGCGCCCTCGCCCGCTTGCCCTTGTCCGAGATGCGTCGCAGGCCGCCGAGCCGCCGGCCCAGCCGGGCGGCGTCCGTCGTCATCAGCAGGTCGAGGCGCTGGGTCAGCTCGCCGACGGTGCCGACTGCACCGGCGCCGCGGTTCGTGCCGACCACCCCGTCAGGCGCCAGAGGCACCGGAGGCACCGGAGGCACCGGAGATTCATCCATGTCCTGGCCAGAATATGTCGCCGGCTTCCGGGGCCGGTCGATTTATCTCTCCGCGTAGCCGATCGGCGCGAGGCTCACCGATCGGCCCGGAACATTCTGAGACAATGGACCCGGGGCCATCGCACCCCCGATCCTGCCCGGCGGCCCAGCCGGCTCCCGGCCAGGACGTACGCACGCAACGCACCCCCGCAACGAGAGGCCGGCTGTTGATCATCGGTTACCTGCTCGCCGCCATGGCGGCCCTGGGGTCCGGGGTCGGTTCGGTGCTGGAGTCGGCGGGCATCCGCCGGGCGGGTGCCTTCGGCGGCGATTCCGATGACTTCGGCAAGATCGGCCGGCAGCCGCTCTACTTCACCGGCGTCACCATCGACATCCTGGGATTCGTCGCCGGTGCGGCTGCACTGCATCGACTGCCCCTGTTCCTCGTCCAGTCGGTGCTGGCGTTCAGCGTCGGGGTGACGGCGACCATCTCGGCGATCATGGGCACCCGGCTCGGCCGGATGGGCTGGACGAGCCTCGGTGTCGCGGCCACCGGCCTGGTCGCGCTCGGGCTGTCCGCGCAACCTGGACCCGCCCATTCGCTGCCGCCCGGCTGGCGCTGGATCATCCTGGGCATGGTGATCCCGGTCTGCCTGATCGGCTTCTACGGCAGTCGATCGGGCTCCCGGTGGTGCGCTGCCGCGCTGGCGTTCGGGGCCGGACTCGGCTTCACCGCAGTGGCGGTGTCGGCCCGGACGCTGCACCTTCCGCACGAGTTCCTGCAGTGGTTCCGCGATCCCTCGGTCTGGGCGATCATCCTGAACGGCGTGGCCGCGACCGCCGTTTTCGCCCTGGCCCTGCAGAAGGGCACCGCCACCACCATGTCGGCCGTGATGTTCACCACCAACACCGTGCTGCCATCGGTCATCGGTCTGACACTGCTCGGGGATTCCATCCGGGACGGTTGGGCGGTGCCCGCCGCGTTCGGCTTCGTCCTGGCCATCTCCGGGGCGGTCGCGCTCGCGCATTTCTCCGCCATCCCTGCGGGGCCACTGATGACTCCCGGGGCTCGTCACACGCAAGCCCACGACGCGGGCAGCCGGATGGCCGTCGAGAGCTCCTGACGCAAGGGTCCGGACGTGGGCCCGTCAGGTCCGGCGACCACCGGCGGGCGCCCATCGTCGCGGCAACAGGTCCTCCCGACGGAGGACCAGCGCGATGACGAGGACGCCCAGCACGAACACCGCCGGACCCGACGGTGTGCTGACGCCTGCGGCCACGACCCCGAGAGCGGCCACCCCCAGCCCCCAGCCGACCGTCGAGGTCGACCGACGCCGCCATCCCGACCCGACCAGCAGCGCTGCGACGACGGCGAAAACCCTGATCGGCTGCCCGAATCCCATCACCGCCGGCCGGACCGAGGCCACCGTGCTGAAACCGGTGGAGCCGGGGCCGCAATCCAGGGATCCGTCGAAGGAACTCGTGGTGCACGCTCCCGGCAGGTAGACCGGGAGCAGATGGACGTCCAACCTCGATGCGTGCCAGGGCAGGGCGAGACCGACCACCACGAGCGCGATGCCCAGCACGACCCACCTGCGTGTCGTCATCGGCGTGGGCGGTGCGGGGAGAACCAGGTGGCAGCGGCGGCCAGTGCGGTGCCGACCGTCAGGACGAAGCCTGCGTTCGACCCGACCGAGGGCAGGACGACGAGGAGCCAGTGCGCAGCGAGGGCGACGCTGCCCGCCGCTCCCACCCGCCAGGCGGTTGCCGGCGACCGTCCGGCGCCGGTCACCAGTACGGGAGCGGCCGCGACCATGGCGGCGCACTGCGCGAAGATCGCCCATGCGAGCTGGGTGGTCCAGGCGTTGGACGAGTCGAACGGGATCGACAGCCCCAGGGCCACCACCAGTACGGACAGCGGCCCGCAGAGGGCGAGCAGGGACTGCGACGAAGCATTCGATACCGCCGGGGGCGGGTTCGGCGCGAATTGACCAGGGGTTGCATTCGGCGGGAATTGACCCGCGGGCGGGTTCGGCGGGAATGGGCCGGGCGGGTAGGGCGCACCTGGGTAGGGCACGCCTGGATAGGGCGCGCCCGGGTAGGAACCCGAAGGGCCCGGCGGGGGCTGAGGTCCGGACTGCTGAGGTCCGGACCGCTGAGGTCCGGACTGCTGAGGCGGCTGTCCCGGCGGCCGATAGCCGGCCGGACCGTAGCCCCCGGGGGCGGGGTTCGAATCTGGCTGCGGTGAACTCATCGTGCGATCGACCTCCGTTGATCCCTGGCCCTGGGCGGGCGCTTCCGGCCGGCACACCGGAGCACGGACGTCCGACGCCGGATCGCCGGGGCGGGTTCCACGGCTCCCTCGATCTCCGCACGGGCAGACGTCGCACGGCTGGGATCGGGCGGGGATCGGGCAGTGCAGGGACCGGACCCGGCGGCTCGGAGCGTCAGTACTGGCGGTAGGGCAGGAACTTGCCGCTCATCGTGATGTTGACGCGATCGCCGGCCGGGTCGGGCTCGCGGACCAGGTTCATCCGGAAGTCGATGGCGCTCATGATGCCGTCACCGAATTCCTCGTGGATCAGCTCCTTGAAGGTCGTCCCGTAGACGCTGACCAGCTCGTAGAAGCGGTAGACGAGTGGATCGGTCGGCACGGCCGTCGGGAGGGACCCGCGGTAGGGCGGGACGCCGAGCAGCGTGACGGCCTCGGCCGGTAGGTCGAAGAGCTCACCGACGACGCGGGCCTGCTCGGCGGTGAACGTCATCTCCCCGAGACAACCCGCCGTCACCCATTCCTTGCTGGCTCCCACCGCGGCGGCGATCTCGGCCCACTGCATGCCTTTTCGCAGCCGTGCGGCCACGATCAACTCGACGACGTCCATCCGATTCATCGCGGAACAACCCCTCGCACTCGACAGACCTGCTGTGGTCCCCTCTTTCCTACCAGGCACCGCGACGGACGAGGTGGCGCGCAGTCCTCCCCCGGCTGTTCGGCCCTGCCGCCCCACCCGGCCTATTCGGCCCTGTCATCCCACCCGGCCTATTCGGCCATTCCTGCCAGGACGTTGCGAGCGTGGGCGTACTTGGCCTCGAGTCGTGCACGAACGGACGGATCGAGCTTGGCCAGGCGGGCCGGATCGGTGTTGTCCTCCAGGTCGGCGGCCTTGACGACCGAGGCGAGCCGATTCGCCGTCACCCTGCGGTAGTACCGGTCCTGGTCCTCGCCCGGCCGGCGGGTGATGGCCTCCACACCGGCTGCCACCAACGAGCCGAACTCGTCGGCCAGGTCGTCGAGCGTGACGCTGGTGTCCTCGACCACGTCGTGCAGCCAGGCCACCGCCTCGGCCGGGCCGTCGCCGGGGAGGGAGATCCGGACCCTCGCGGCCACTCGGGCCGGATGATCGACGTAGGGGAGCCCCGCCTTGTCGACCTGATCGGCGTGGGCCGACCGGGCCAGCGCCTCGGCTCTCTTCGCCAGACTGATCATCTCGTCCTCCTCGGTACCTGAACGGCGCCGATGCGTTCGGCGTGGCTCTCATGGCGCACATGGTGATCCGCGCCCCCGCACGGTAGCCGCCCATGGCGCCGACCCCGACCAACCGACCGCGGGCACCGTACGGCATACAGCCGTGCCACACTCGGATTTGGTCCGCCAACCTCGGCAGGGAGCAGTGCAAAGGAGCAGCGCAATGGTGTCCTTCGACCTGAAGAAGCTGTTCGGCGTACCCACCGCGGAACAGCGGCTGGCCGGGCTCGATCTGCGCCCCGACCTGGCCAGAGCGGCGCTGAAGATGGTCTCGGACGAGCGCTCGGACCGGGAGATCGTCGCCCTGGAGGCCCTGTTGACCGACACCGAGTCGGTGATCACCGTCGTCGAGGGCGATCGGGCCCGACGTCTGGGTTTCCTGGCGCTGACCACCGAACGGGTGGTGCACCGCTGGCACGGCGCCGCGCCGGGTGCCGCCGACGAGATCGGGCTCGCCGACGTCTCCGACGTATCGGATCGGGCCAGGGGCATGACCGGTCGGGTCGTCGTCAGCTGCGCGCAGGGGCAGATCGAGATGACGAAGATCCTCGGGGTCCAGGCCGCACAGTTCGCTCAGGATCTACGGGCACAACTCGCCGACCCGGCGCGACTCCCGGAGCGCGACCCGGTGCAGGAACTGCTCGAACTCCGCGAACGCCGGACGGCCGGGACCATCACCGAGAGCGATTTCCAGGCCGCCAAGGTGCGGCTGCTCGACGAGCTCTGATCAGCCGGCATCCGTGGATCAGGGACTCCGTCCCGGGTCGGCGAGCCGCGCAACGGGATCGGAGAGGGTCGGCGAGGCTCGAACCACCGACAGGTCACGTGCAATCGGGTGATGCATGCCCAGACGGAGCATCGTTGGGTGGTGGCCGTGGATCGGCCCCGCACGGCCTACGGCCTCGGCATTGCCGCCCGGCCTCGGCGCGGGCACGATCGTCGTTGGGTCATCGGACCGTGATCACAGGGTGATCCACTGCTCCGGATGGGTGTAATGAGTCCGAAGTTTCCGCCCGGATTCGGTGTTCAGTCCGTGTCATGGAATACTGGTTCCTGGTTACAGTTCTTGAGTTCGTGTCATAGCGGTCCCAAGGCAGTCGAATCGTCTTGGGGCCTCTCGGATCTTGTGTCCGAAATGTCGCACTCGTCGACGAACCCGGAGAGACGAAACACGTCGCTCTGCTCGGTCACATGCAAGGAGAAACAACATGGCACAGGGAACCGTCAAGTGGTTCAACGCTGAAAAGGGCTTCGGCTTCATCACCCCCGAGGGTGACGGACCGGACGTCTTCGTCCACTACTCGGAGATCCAGTCGGGCGGCTACCGCTCGCTCGAGGAGAACCAGAAGGTGACCTACACGGTCACCCAGGGTGCCAAGGGCCCGCAGGCCACCGGCGTCACCGCCGTCTGATCTGCGTAGATCCCAGGCCCCTCGGGTCCTAGACCTTCATCTTCAGGGTGTCACTTCTTCGTAAGTGGCACCCTGAAGTGCGTTCGGGGCCCGGCTTGGGGCCCCGACGGGACTCGCGGCCCTGACGGGACTCCTGGCCCTGACGGGACTTGCGGCCCCGACGGAACTCGTATGACCGGGCACCCGGCCGTATGACGCTCAAGCGTCCTACCAGCACAGCGACGGTCATACCGCCCCGGCCAGCCACTCAGCCGTACCACCCGAGTCGGCACCGATGGCCGTCTCCGCGACATTCAGAGCTGCAGGAGCTGACGAATGTCGCGCACCGCGAGCCGTCCGGCCCGATTCGCACCGATCGTCGAGGCCGAAGGCCCATAGCCGATCAGGTGGACCCGTCGGTCGGCGGCCACCGCGGTTCCGTCCATCACGATCCCCCCGCCGGGGCTCCGCAGGTGCAGCGGCCCCAGATGGTGCAGCGCCGCGCGAAACCCGGTGCACCAGAACAACACGTCGGCCGCCACGAAGCGGCCGTCCGCCCAGGTCACGCCGTCCGGGACGATGCGATCGAAGATGACCCGGCGCACCAGGACACCGGACCGACGGGCGGCGGCGATGGTCGGCGTCAGGGGCAGGCCGGTCACCGAGACGACCGAGAGCGGCGGCAGGCCCCGGCTGACCCTCTCTGTCACCATCGCCACGGCGGACCGGCCCAGTTCCGAGTTGAACTCCCGCTCGACGAAGACCGGCGGACGCCTGGTGACCCACGTGTGGGCTGCCGTGTGCGGGGCGATCTCCATGAGCAGTTGCACCGCCGAGATCCCTCCTCCGATCACCACGACGCGCGATCCGTCGAAGGCCTCCGGGCCGCGGTAGTCGTGGGTGTGCAGTTGTCGGCCGGCAAAGTCGGCGGCACCGGGATAGCGGGGCCAGAACGGTTGGGTCCAGGTGCCGGCTGACCTGACATCCGTACCCTTCGCCGAGACTCCTGGACGCGCCCGCGACCTGCCGCAGCGTCCTGCAGAGTGCGGCCTATAGCGAGCACTCTGCAGGACGTCCGGGGGGCGGGTGCAACCCTGGGGGTGGGCGATCGCGTCCGAGCAGTGTGGCCACGTCGGTTCGAAGTGGCCGGAGGGCAAGGAGAGAGCGATGAAGCGGATCGAACAGCTTGCGATCGGGGTGCTGGCGGTGACGGTGCTCACGGCCTGCGCCGGGCAGGGAACAACCTCTACGGGCGGGTCCACGTCGACCGGCCCATCTGGCACCGGCACGGTCTCGGCGCCGCTGTCCACGGTCGCCGGCATGCCGACCATCAGCAGTCCGGTCCTGGTGAGGCCTGCACCGGTGACCTCGGCTCCGGCGTCGGGTCCGACCGCCAGTTCTGCGCCGGGGGCGTCGACATCGGCGGCCTCGACGTCCGCGGCCTCGACGTCCGCGGCCTCGACGTCGGCGGCCTCGACGTCGGCCCCGGGTGCGACCGGCCGGCCGATCGGGTCGAGCACCCCCGCGACGCCGACGCCGGTCCCGACCGGTCCGGGCTCGGCTCCGACGTCGCCCCCCACAGCGCCGGTCACCCTTCCGACCACCCAGAGACTGACGTTGCACGGCACCGTGGAGGAGGGGGTCGAACGTGGCTGCCTGCTGCTGAAGGACACCGCCACGGGGCTGCGGTACAACCTGACGGGTGGTAACGCGGCCGTGGTGAAGCCAGGTGCGACCCTGACGGTCGTCGGAATCATCAGGAAGGACCTGATGAGCTACTGCCAGCAGGGGCAGATCTTCCAGGTGCTCGGGGCGACGGCCAAGTGATGGACCGCCCGCACTCGTAGTGGTCTCAGCCCATCACCGCGACCTGATGAAGCCATATCCGGAATCCACCGAGCCTTCGCTCGATCCCCTTGCCGGGACCAATGGATGACCCCTCTCGCGAAGGGCCATCCCATTGCGCCGCGGGGCATGAAGGTCGAACCTCAGCGGCGACTGCAGACGAGAGCCAGATCAGCGAGAAGCAGCCGGTAGCTGAGACGAAAGATGTTGCGGTGCAGCTACTTGCAACCGTCGACCTGTGCTCCGAGATCAAGGGTGCAGGAGGGCGCCAACTTCCAATGCGCATGGTGACCTTCGAGGCCGGAGGCGTCTTCGACCCGATTCACGACCAGCCGCCGTCCGGACCCCGGGGTGCTACCGGGTGGGATGCGGGCGGATCCCTACCAGTTCCGCCATCAGATCGACGGAGGTGGCGAAGAAGTCGTCCGCCGGATCCATGGTGCCGACGAGTTGGCCGAAGAGCTCGAAGGTGACCATGCCGAACAGTTGCGTCCAGGCGATCGCCGCGCGCAGGGCCACCGTCTCGGGCACCCCGGGTGCAACTTCGGCGATGACGACGGCCATCTGTGCGGACAGCGCAGCGGGAACGGCGGGCCCGCGCGAGCTGTCCGCCACCAGGACGGCCCCGATGGAAACGCCGTGGTGCACTGCCGCGAAAAGGGCGATCGGCACCCTGGCCGCCGGCCCGACGGTGTCCTGGGGCGCGCGGTAGTCCGGCACCGGCGAGCCGAAGATCAGTCCGTACTCATGCGGATGCCCCACCGCCCAGGCGCGGACCGCGTGACACATCGCCCGCCACCGACCGCGCACGTCATCCGGCTCGACCCCGGCATCGGCCCTCTCGACCGCCGCACCCAGCGCGTTGTAGGCATCCACGATCAAGGCCGTCAGCAGGTCGTCCCTGGTCGGGAAGTAGCGGTAGACGGCGGAGGAAACCATGCCGATCTCCCGGGCCACCGCGCGGACCGACAGATGACCCGCACCCTGTACCGCCAACTGCCCTCTCGCCGCGTCCCTGATGGCCTGCGTCAGGTTCGCCCTGGCCAATTCCCGTGCCGTCACGCCTGCGTTCATGTCTTCAGGATGCCCTAGCCGAGAGCATCGATCAAGAAAGAGATCAATGCTCTTGACAGAGCCTGCACTGCGGAGTTCACTGATCTATAACGAGAGCGGCGCTCTCGATTCGTCAGGACCAATGGAACATCTCACCGACCGGGAGAACCGACATGACCGACACCCGCTACATCGAGCCCGGCATCTGGACGAGGGTGTTCAACTCGATGGTCGCCCTGGCGACCCGCCTCGGCGTCACCGTCTGGGGAAGTCGCCAGCTCTACGTCCGCGGACGCTCCAGCGGCGAACTGCGCCAGACGCCGGTCAACCTGCTGACCTTCGAAGGCCGCCGCTACCTGGTCGCCCCGCGCGGCATCACCCAGTGGGTGCGCAACATCCGGGTCGCCGGCGAGGGCGAACTCCGCCTCGGCCGCCGTATCGAGAAGTTCATCCCGGTCGAGCTCGCCGACGAGCAGAAGCCGGCCATCCTCCGCGCCTACCTGAAGCGGTGGAAGTTCGAGATCGGCGCCTTCTTCCAGGGTGTCGGCCCCGATGCCTCGGACGAGCAACTGCTGGCCATCGCCTCCGGCTACCCGGTCTTCCTCGTCACCACCGCCTGACGACGGCCGTTGCGACTGCGGCCGTTGCGTCCTGCGGCCGTTGCGTCCTGCACATCGCTGCCTATAGGCAGCGATGTGCAGGACATCAGGAACCACGACGACGGGGCGAGCGACGATGATGGACGCCGTGCCTGCTCCGCGCCCTGATTCGACGTTGCGCCGCGCCAGGTCGTCGGTCATCGTGCTGTTCGTGCTGATGGGCCTGACGACCGGGAGCTGGGCCGCCCGGATCCCGGGCGTCCGCCACCAGTTGACGGTCACGGATGCCCAGTGGGGCCTGGCCAATCTCGGGTCGACGGCCGGGAGCCTCATCTCGCTGACGCTGGTGACGACCCTCATCGTCCGGACCGGCCCACGCCGGCTCGCCCTGGTCGGTGGCCCGTTGCTGCTGATCAACGCACCACTGCTGGCCGGCTCGCACAGCACCCCCGCGCTGGTGGCGGGGCTGTTCACCCAGGGCATCGCCACCGGGCTGCTGGCCACGCCGATGAACGCCCAGGCGGTCGAGGTGGAACGCCGCTACGGCCGCCGGATCATGTCCAGCTTCCACGCCTGTTTCAGCCTCGGGCAACTGGCGGGCGGCGTCATCGGCACGTTCGCGGCCAGGGCGGACGTCAGCCCGTCGCTGCAACTGGCCTGTTCCGGTGCAGTGCTGGCCGTGGTCCTGTTGCTGACCCGGCGCGGCCTGCCCCGCGACACCGCCCCGCTCGCCCCGCTCGCGCCGTTCGCCCCGCCGACGCCACACGCCGCGGTCGCCCCGGACCCGCTCTCGCCGGCCCCGCTCCCACCGACGGGGACGGCGAGGACGGTCAACCCACCGGAGCTATCGGCCCGCGCCCGGCGGATCACCCCGCAGCTACTGCTGCTGGCCGCCGTGGCACTGCTGTCCTCGATCAACGAGGGTGCGGCGTCGCAGTGGAGCGCCCAGTACACGGCCGGCGCGCTGGGGGCCGGCGCTGCCGCCGGAGCCGTCACCTACACCTGCTTCACGATTGCGATGACGATCTCGCGGAGCACCGGTGACCGCCTGGTCAACCGGCTCGGACAGCGGCGGTTCATCCGGCTGTCGGAGGCCTTCGTCGCGATCGGCTTCGCAGTGGCGCTGCTGGTCGGCACCCCGGTCGCAGCCTTCGTCGGGTTCGCCGTCCTCGGACTGGGGTCCGGTTGCATCGTGCCCGGCGTGATGAGCCTGGCCGGCAATCAGCCCGGGATCCCGACCGGTCGAGGCGTTTCGGTGGTCGCCTTCGGCCAGTGGCCGGCGATGCTGCTCGGCCCTCCGCTGATCGGGGTGATCGCCGGCCTGGTGGGTCTGCGGTTCGCGCTGATGATCCTCGTCGGCGCGGCCGTCTGCATCGTGGTGCTCGCCGGATGGATCCGACAGCCGGCCGCCGGCGACCGGATCCTGGCGGTCAGCCGCTGAGCTCGACGAGCTTGCGCGCCGTGGCGAAGTTCCGCATGGTCACCGTGACGCCCAGCTTCCGATCCCAGTCGACGGCGCCGAAGAGCGATCCGTGCACACCCTGCGGGCACCACAGGTAGCAGTGATCGTCGGAGATCCGGTGCAGCCCCACTACTTCCGGATCAGGGTTCCTGGCCGCGACGAACTCCTCGAAGGCGGTCAGCCGGCTCGCTTCGGGTGTCGCGGAGAAGAAGCCCACCAGGTGTCGGGACTCATCCGTCGCGATCTCTGCGAACGGATCGGCCGCGATCGCCTCGACCAGCTGCCGGTGGGTCCGCACGACCACCCGCGCGTCGACCCCCAACTCGGCGGACAGGCCCTGCTCGATCGCGCTGATCACCGCGCCGACCGGCCGGGTGGTGGTGAAGACCGCATTGCCGCTCTGCAGATGGGTGACGACGTCCCGGTAGCCGAGATCGCCGAGCAGCGCCCGCAGGTCGGCCATCGCGACCCGCTTGGCCCGGCCGACGTTGACGCCTTTGAGCAGGGCCACGCATCTGACCACCGTCATGAGGTCCCTTTCACCCTGCCGCACCGTGTCGCACCACCGGTGATGAGATTTGTCGAACGGAAGTGGATCTCCAGGCGCTCGCAGCCGCCACAATGTTCGGGTGAACGACATCAATACGGACGCCCAGCCCCTGACGACCAACGGGCTGTACGAACCAGCGCATCCGGCCTACCCGGCCGATCCCGGACAGGGCACCTTCAGCTCCACGGCCTCCACCGGGATCGCCGACGACACGATCATGCTGCAGCACTTCGCGACGAGCAACTTCCCCAACATCGCCGACTACGCCTTCCTCTCCGACTGCGAGACCAACTGCCTGATCGCCCCGTCAGGTGCCGTGGAATGGTTCTGCCTGCCCCGCCCGGACTCACCCAGCGTGTTCACCGCACTGCTGGACCGATCCGGCGGATCGTTCCGGGTGGGTCCGTTCGGCGTCCAGGTACCGGCCGCGCGCCGCTATCTCCCCGGCACGCTGGTCCTGGAAACCACCTGGCAGACGCCCACCGGATGGCTGGTCGTCCGGGATGCGCTGACCATGGGGCCGTGGCACAACGTCGACGAGCGGTCCAAGACGCACCGCCGATCGCCTACGGACAACGACGCAGAGCACTGCCTGCTGCGGACCATCCGTTGCATCTACGGGACCGTCGACCTCTCGATGAACTGCGAGCCGGTGTTCGACTACGCGAGGGTCGGGGCCACCTGGGTCTACCCCAATTCGGACTACTGCCAGGTGATCGCCAAGGCCGACGGGCAGCCCAGCCTGACGCTGACCAGCTCGCTGCGGATCGGCGTCGAAGGACGGGCCGCGATGGCCAGGACGAAGATGTCCGTCGGCGATTCGCACTTCGTCGCGCTGACCTTCTCCGAGCTCCCGCCACCGGAGAACACCGCCCACGCCCACCGAAAGATCGACGAGACCGGCGAGTTCTGGCGGGAGTGGCTGACCCAGGGTTCGTTCCCGGACCACCCGTGGCGGGTCTTCCTGCAGTCGTCGGCGCTGGCACTGAAGGGTCTGTCCTATGCGCCGACCGGGGCGCTGCTGGCGGCGGCCACCACGTCCCTGCCGGAAACTCCCCAGGGCGAGCGCAACTGGGACTACCGGTACACCTGGATCCGGGATTCCACCTTCGCCCTGTGGGGCCTGTACACGCTGGGCTTCGACCGCGAGGCGAACGACTTCTTCTTCTTCATCCACGACGTCACCCGCGACAACCCCGGTGACCTGCAGATCATGTACGGCGTGGGCGGTGAGAGGCACCTGGAGGAGTCCACCCTGGACCACCTTTCCGGCTACGACGACGCCCGCCCGGTCCGGATCGGCAACGGCGCCTACGGACAGCAGCAGCACGACGTCTGGGGCGCGCTGCTGGACTCCATCTACCTGCACACCCGCTCACGGGAGCAGATGCCGGAAGAACTGTGGCCGATCGTGGTGGGCCAGGTCGAGCAGGCCAGTGCGCACTGGCGTGCCCCGGACCGCGGCATGTGGGAGGTGCGCGGCGAACCGCAGCACTTCACGTCCTCCAAGATCATGTGCTGGGTGGCGCTGGACCGCGGGGTACGGCTGGCCCGGTTGCACGACTCGAACGCGACCGCCGACAAGTGGCAGGCGATCGCCGACGAGATCCACGAGGACATCCTGACCAACGGCGTCGACGAGCGCGGCGTGCTCGTCCAGCGCTACGGGGACGACGCACTGGACGCATCGCTGCTGATGGCACCGTTGGTGCGGTTCCTGCCACCGGACGACCCGCGGATCCGCGCCACCGTACTGGCCATTGCCGACGAGCTGACGCACGAGGGTCTGGTGCTGCGCTACCGGGTCCACGAGACCGATGACGGGCTGGCCGGCGAGGAGGGCACGTTCACGATCTGCTCGTTCTGGCTGGTGTCGGCGCTCGTCGAGATCGGGGAGGTGGAACGGGCCCACGCGCTGTGCGAGCGATTGCTCTCGCATGCCTCGAGTCTCGGGCTGTACGCGGAGGAACTCGACCCGATCACCGGCCGGCACCTCGGCAACTTTCCCCAGGCCTTCACCCACCTTGCCCTGATCAACGCCGTCACCCACGTCATCCGGGCCGAGGAGAATTCCCACGCCTCCGGCTTCAACCCGGCCAACCGGCAGGGGTGACGACTTTCCGCTCCTGGTGGGCCGGGCTGCTCATGGACCCACGCGTCGAGTCATGGGCCCGCACGTCGAGTCATGGGCCCGCGCGTCGAGCGGATGGTTGAAGCGGGCATTTCGGACAGAAATTGACGATAGCCATCCGGTCGATGAGGGCGGGGGGTGAGGGCGACGGGTGACGGGTGACGGGCGAGGGAACGGATCAGCTCCCCTTGACCCCGGCGAGCAGCATCATCGCGACGTCGACGACCTCGACGTTCTCCCCGGCCGGCTCCTCCTGACCCTGCCGGGCGGTCAGCCCGTCGGTCAGCATGATGCGGCAGAACGGGCAGCCGGTGACGATCTTCTGCGCCTTGGTGTCCAGCGCCTCGTCGACGCGCTCGAGGTTGATCCGCTTCCCGATCTTCTCCTCCATCCACATCCGCGCACCGCCGGCGCCGCAGCACATCGAGCGGGCCGAGTTCCGTGGCATCTCCGTCAGGTTGGCTCCGGCGGCACCGATCAGCTCCCGGGGCGGGGAGTAGACCTTGTTGTGCCGACCCAGGTAGCACGGGTCGTGGTAGGTGACGTTGGTCGCCTCGACCTCCACCTTCCGCACCAACCGCTTGTCGCGCACCAACTTGTTCAGCAACTGCGTGTGGTGCACCACCTCGTACTGCCCGCCCAGCTGCGGGTACTCGTTAAGCAGCGTGTTGAAGCAGTGCGCGCACGAGACGACGATCTTCTTCTGCGCCCGACTGCCGAACGCTGCATTGATGGTGTCGACGTTCTGCTGCGCGAGCATCTGGAACAGGAACTCGTTCCCCGCGCGCCGGGCCGGGTCGCCCGTGCAGGTCTCGCCGGTCCCCAGCACCGCGAAGCCCACCCCCGCGATGTGCAGGAGTTCCGCGATCGCCCGCGTCGTCTTCTTCGCCTTGTCCTCGAACGCACCGGCGCAGCCGACCCAGAACAGGTACTCGTGGTCGTCGCTCATGACGTCGGTGATCACCGGGACGTCGAAATCCAGCCCCTTGGCCCAGTCCATCCGGTCCTTCTGGTTCTGACCCCAGGGGTTGCCCTTGTTCTCCAGATTCCGGAACAGGCCGCCCAGTTCGGAGGGGAATTCCGACTCGATCATCACCTGGTAGCGCCGCATGTCCACGATGTGGTCGACGTGCTCGATGTCCACCGGGCACTGCTCGACGCACGCGCCGCAGGTCGTGCAGTCCCACAGCACCTCTGGGTCGATGATGCCGTTGACCTCCGGCCCACCGATCAGCGGACGACCGGCCTCGAGCATGGCCAAGGGATTGGCGTGGGCGAAGGCGGCCAGTTCGGCTTCGCCGAGTTTTTCCACGCCGCCCATGTCGGTGCCACCACCGGCGGCCAGGTACGGCGCCTTGGCGAACGCATGATCGCGAAGCGCCAGCATGACGATCTTCGGCGACAGTGGCTTCGCGGTGTTCCAGGCCGGGCACTGGGACTGGCAACGACCGCACTCGGTGCAGGTGGAGAAGTCCAACCAGCCCTTCCAGGTGAAGTCCTCGATCTTGCCCGCGCCGAAGGTGTCCTTCTCGGGATCGGCCTTCTCGAAGTCCAGCGGGGCACCGTTGCTCATCATCGGACGCAACGCGCCCAAGGTGGTCCGTCCGGAGTCCTCGCGCTTGAAGTAGATGTTGAAGAACGCCAGGAACCGGTGCCAGGCAATGCCCATCGTCAGGTTGCGGGCGATGACGATGGCCCATGCCATCGAGATGATCACCTTGATCAACGCCACGACGCTGACCGCCGCCAGCGAGGCCGGCAGGATGTCGCCCAGCCCGTGCGAGATGGGAGCGGCCCACGTCGGATAGGGCAGGTTGCCGGTCGCGGCCTTGAACCCGCGGATCAGGAAGATGCAGAACCCGATGGACAGGATCACCGCCTCGACGAAGTACGCGGCCGGGAAGCTCGATCCGGCGAAGCGTGACCGACGGTTCGACCGGCGCGGGTGAGCGAGCTGCCGGATGACGATCAAGGTCCCGATGCCCAGCACGGTGGTGAGCGCGATCAGCTCGACGAACAGCCCGTACCAGGCCTGATGTCCCAGCCAGGGGATCTCGAACCGCGGGTAGAAGGTCTCACCGACGGCCTCGACCAGCGTGAGCACCAGCGCCCCGAAGCCGACCATGACGAACCAGTGCGCGACCCCGACGATGCCCCACTTGAGCATCCGGGTATGTCCCAGGAACTCCTTGACCAGCGTCTTCGAACGGGCCACGACCGGACCACCGCGCGTCGGATCGGGCTGGCCCAACCTGACGATGCGGTAGATCTTCAGCGACGCCTGACCGAGCATCGCGAAGCCGACGACGATGAACGCCGCACTGATCAAGCCGGTGAACCACTGGAGCGTATTCATCGAAGATCCTTGCTGACACGGTCGCAGTTCGAACGCAGGACGTACATGCGCGTGGTCGCTCCTTTGCGGGCCCGACGTGGTCATCGAGCGTGCGCTGCGGCACGTCGATCGGCTCGGACAATACGAGGTTACCGGCGAGTAGAAGGTGCTCGATCGAGCGACCGGATCGTGCCAGTGGCGGGCATCACGCGCGCAGGCCCGGGAGCATCAGCGCCGGGTGTCGTCCCGACGGAAGTTCAGATGCGAACGGGATGGCGTGGGCCCGCGTTGTCCCTGGTAGCGGGACCCGTAGACCGACGATCCATAGGGGTGCAGCGACGCCGAGGACAGCCGGAAGATGCAGAGTTGGCCCACCTTCATGCCAGGCCACAGAGTGATCGGCAGATTGGCCGCATTGCTGAGTTCCAGGGTGATGTGACCGGTGAACCCCGGATCGATGAAGCCGGCGGTCGAATGTGTCAGCAGCCCCAGACGGCCGAGGGACGACTTGCCCTCGAGCCGACCGGCCAGTGTCTCGGGCAAGGTCACCGCTTCGAAGGTGGAGCCGAGGACGAACTCCCCCGGATGCAGGACGAAGGCCGCACCGTGCTCGACCTCGACGAGGCTGGTCAGCTCGTCCTGCTGCTGCGCCGGGTCGATGTGGGTGTACTTCTGGTTGTTGAAGACCCGGAAGAAGTGATCCAGACGCACGTCGATACTGGCGGGCTGGATCAACGTCGGATCGAAAGGATCGAGGCCGAGGGCGCCGGCCTCGATCTCGGCGCGCAGGTCACGGTCGGACAGCAACATGCCGGTCACCCTATGTCAGCATGTCAGCCGCCCCGCTATCAGGCACCTGCGCGGTCCGACGAGCCGTCGCGTGTTCGCTATAGTTGGCCCACAATGCGGGTGTAGTTCAGTGGCAGAACTTCAGCTTCCCAAGCTGATAGCGCGAGTTCGATTCTCGTCACCCGCTCCACCGTTCCTGAGGTAGGGCCCCGGCCCCTTTTCCCTGCCACGCCCTCCCTCCCTCCGCCCCGCCCCGCCCCGCTCGCCCCGCGCCCGCCCGCAGTCGAGGGCTCATGCCTCGTTCCCTTGAGCCACGTAATGCCATACAACCTCTGGTAATCGGACAAAGCCCCCGAAACGGGTGCTACGACAGTCCCGACGGCATTACGTCGCGAGAGGGGCGCACGCAGGTCAACCAGGTGAGACCGCTGGCTCGCGGACTCTCCCAGCACCGGGAATGCGCACCGGCGCCACCGGCGTTGAACCCGATCAGCGAGGCACCCGACCCTGGAGGAACACCACATGAGTACGTCGACCCTGACCGGCACCACGTTCGAGGAGACGGTGCTCGGCAACGACATCGTCCTCGTCGACTTCTGGGCGTCCTGGTGTGGGCCGTGTCGTCAGTTCGCCCCGGTGTACGAAGCCGCCGCGACCGACAACCCGGACATCGTCTTCGCCAAGGTCGACACCGAGGCCGAGCAGGCCCTCGCCGGCGCCGCCGGCATCTCCTCCATCCCGACCCTGATGGCCTTCCGCGAAGGGATCCTGGTGTTCTCCCAGCCGGGTGCGCTGCCCCGGAAAGCGCTGGACGAGGTCATCGCCGGAGTCAAAGGCCTTGACATGGAAGACGTTCGCGCGGCAGTTGCGGCCGGATCGACCGACAAGTAGAGACCCGAGAAATCCCTAGCAATCCCTAGCAATCCCGAGAAATCCCGAGCAATCCCGAGCAGTGGCACGCCCTCAGCATTCCACGTCGTACAGGTGGTGCTCGATGTCGTGCAGGTAGTAGAGGCCAAGGGTCTCCATGGTGAAGACCGAACCGTTGCTCCGCCGGCCGGACCGGGACCACTGCTCGGGCGAAAGGTCGGTGAAGACGGACGCGGCGGTCCTGGCCCCCTCCTCGATCCGAGCCGCGACCTCGGCGGGATCGGCCTCCCAGTAACGCTTCTGCAGAGCCGTCTCGTCCTGGTTCCAGTTGACGAAGGCCGGATCGACGGAGTCCTGGATCAATTTCCCGCGCTGTGCGAACAGGGCATGTACATCGTTGACATGGCAGGCGTATTCCAGAGCGGACCAGACCTGCGGGGCCGGACGGACCGCGACGCGGGGACCCCGCAGCACGCTCTGCCATCGGGGGTTCGCGGCCAGGAGTCGTCCGGCGATCTGCGCACGTCCGACTGAACCGGAGTCGAAGCCGCACTCGGGACAGGCCCGCTGCAGCACCCACGTCCAGTCCTTGTCGTCGGGATCCGGGACGGCGGGGCCGGTGGTCATGGGCCGAACGATAGTCGGCGCCAGCCGCCTGACGACCGCAAGGTTGAGCGGTGACGTGCAGATTCACTGATGTGCAGATTCGGTGAGGTCGAGATTCGCGGAGGTCGAGATTCGGTGAGGTGCAGATTCGGTGAGGTGCAGATTCGGTGAGGTGCAGATTCAGTTCGGGGACACACGGAGCTTGAAGTTGGCCGCGGGACCGGCGTTCGGCCCGGCCAGCACCAGGTAGTAGCTTCCGGCCGCGAGAACGTCGGTCTGTCCGCGACCGCAGTTGGAGCGCCGCTCCGAGACCGGATGCCCGCCGCCGTCGAACACGCGCAGCGCCGCAGCGTCGCTCGCGGCCTCGTCGCCGCGACCGCCACCAGGGCAGGGCGCAGCCCGGATCGACAGCCCAGCAGCGGATGTCACGTCCAGCAGGTAGACCCGCCGGCCGCCGGCCGGCACGGACGTGTCCACCTGTGTCCCCAGCTCGAGACCCACCGGCGTCCCCACCGTGCCGAGTTGGAGCGCCGGCCAGTGGGCGGCGATCGCAGCCGGGAACGCAGGCTGCTCGGCGGACGCCGCGAGCTCGCCGTGATACTCCACGTAGCCCGAGTCGCCGGTCCGCGCCACGTCGAAGACACAGCTCGCGATGTCGCTCGTATTGGTCATCTCGGCAGCAGCACAGTACTTCTCGGCCGCCAGCGACGCGGCGGCACCGATCGCCGGGCCGGCGGCCTGGGGTACCGGCGCAGGCGGCACATCCGCGAACATCGACTCGCCGACCCTGACCCGCCAGCTCTGCACGATGGCGTCCGTCGTCAGGACCGCCGACGAGGTCGCCCGACCGAGGAAATCTCCGCGCGAACCCGTGGCGGCCGGGTCCGGCACCTCCGGCGCTGTACTCGCCACCACCGGCGCGGCCATCGGGCCGGCCTGCTCGGTTCCGAACAGCCCACCCACCGCAGCCGTCGGCAGATGGTCGACCACGGTCATGCCCAGAGCAGAGTCCGCCGCCATCGAGACCGTCTCGCCACCGGGCCACAGCACCACCACATCGACGACACCGTCGGGGCCGGGCGGCCACCAGCCGACGACCACTCCACCAGGGACGTCGATCTGCCGGAAGCTGCCTCTGGTGACGATCTGGACGCCCCCGACCAGGAGCTCTCCGGTCCGCCGGAACTCGATCCGGTGTCCTGACGCGCCGACCACGACGGCCGTGACCTCCGCGACGTCGGTCCGGTAGGGCATCGCTTCGGTCCGGATCTGTACCTGGTGGGCCGGATCACCCGTTCGTGCATCGAAATCTCCGAGTTGCTGGCTGGTCACCCGGATCCCGCCCGCGGTGATCAGGTGCGGATCGCCGGTCACGCCACCGGCGAACGGCGCCCGTCTGGTGACGAAATCGACCAGAGCGCCCATGTCGACGCCGGTCGATCTCACGGCCTCGTCGCGTGTCCGCGTCGGGTGGGCTCCGGCCGTGTGATCCCCACCCACCTCGAAATCTCCGAGCCAGTCGCCGCCGGGGCCGTAGACGACCCGCACCGCCGAGGTGCCACCGGTGACCGCGGTGTCGCCGGCCGGATCGACGCCGATGCAGGCCGCACGGCCAACTTTCGGACGTGGACCGCAGCCGACCATCGAACCGTCGGGCCCGACCCAGCGGTAGGCGCCGTCAGGCAGGAGCTCCGCCGCCGCACCGGGCCTGGACCCCTGCCATCGCACCAGCCCGTTGCCGGGCAACCTGACGGCCGGCTCCTGGCTGACGCCGTCCAACCACGCCAGCGACACGGCGGCCGGAAACGTCGGAGCCCCCGCCGTCGTGTCGGTGACCGAGACCAGCGGGCCGACACCCAGGGTGCGGGACGGGCTGGTGACCGGCCGCGGCGAGGACAGCGGCGAGGTGGCCGCACCGGTGGGTGCCGAGCCGCCCCCGCCCGAACAGGCGCTCAGCAGCAGAGCGGCGACCAGGAGACCGGTCCGCAGTGCCGACCGCCGACCCATCCGACTCGACCCGCTCACCTCGGCATCCTGTCCCCGCCCGTCGCTTGTCCACCTCGTGATCGGTGACGACCTCGACGGTGCCGACGACACCGTCGAGGAATTATCCCCATTGTCGGCCGGACGGCGTGGGCGGGCCGTCACCGGCATCCCGGGACCCTCCCGGGGAAGGCCATCCCCCGCCCGGTGGGTCTGTTCATCGGCAGAGGGTCACCAGTACAGTGCGGTGCTGCGTCACACTGCGATCCTGCTCACAGTCCGGCGCTGCTCGGCGACCAACGAACCCGAGGACCCCTCCTCCCACGAAAGGACCACCATGGCCAAGAGGGCACTCGCGCTGGTCGGGGCGACCGGATTGCTCCTGGGCGCAGCACTCCTGATGCCGGTGGCGGCCTCGGCGGCCCCCGTGACATCGCCCGGCACGTCGTCCCCTCCGGCTGCGGGCACGAATTTCATCTCCATGCTGCGTCCGGTGGCCTCCCGGTCGGCCTCGGCCAGTGGCGAGGCGTGGGTGTCGTTCACCGGCGACTCGGCCAGGTTCACCCTCCACGTCACCGGGCTCGCGGCCGGCACCCCGCACCTGTCGCACCTCGCCATCGGGGCCCGGGGTGCGTGCACCGCCGCGGCACCGGCCGAGGTGGCAGCTTCGCTGACGACCTCCGGAGACACGTCGGCGAATTCGGCCCTGGCGTCGACCCGCTACCCGACCGCGGCCGACTTCACCTACTCCCGGACCTTCACGGTCGACCCGGGGGTGGTGTCAGCCGTCAGGGCCGGCACTGCCGTACTGATCGTCAGGGGCGTCGTCGATGGCGGAACGCGGGCCGACGGCCCCTCGCTGTGCGGTGCCTTCGTTGCGTCACAGATGGTCACGACACCTCAGGGTGCCGCCGATACCGGCGGCGGCTCGGCGTCCGCGACCTCTCACCCGACCCTGCTGACACTCGGGATCACCGCACTGCTCGCCGCCGTCGTTGCCGCACTGGTGGCCCTCCGCCGGCGCAACGCGGCCCAATCCGTACCGGTGGTGGTGTCGAACGGCTTCCGGAGGACCATCTGATGACGAACGCACGACACCGCTTCACCCCGGCGAAGGGTCGGCGGGTTCCGGCGGTCGCAGCGCTCGCGCTGGCGATCATCGGAGCTCTGCTGATCACCCTGGCCGCCTGCAGCTCCCGCTCGGGCCCTCCGCAGCCCTCGGCAGCGGCGGCCGGCACCATCGGCGGCACCAGCGACGGCAGCTCGGCGAACGCTCCCGCGACCGCGGCCTCCGCTTCGGCGGCACCATCCACGTCCCCGGTCGCCACGCCGGGCTCCTCGGAATCGTCGGCATCGGTGGGCAAGAGCTCTCCAGCTCCGTCCACCAGCAAGGTCAACTCTTCATCCCCTGCGAAGACCGGCGTCGGCCCGGCCGGTCCCACCACCAAGATCGCGCCGCCGTCGTTCGCGAACGCGGCCAAGGGGCCGGTCATGCTTCCGTCGCAGCCGGTGTCGCTGAGCGTTCCGGCCATCGGCGTGAAGTCCGACCTGGTCACCCTCGGACTCAACCCAGACGGCACCGTGCAGGTGCCCTCGCTCGACGATCCGAGTTCCAAGGCCGGTTGGTACAAGAACTCGCCGACCCCAGGGTCGGTCGGTCCCTCGATCATCCTCGGACACATCGACTCCAAGAAGTACGGCCCCGGCGTCTTCTACGATCTGGGCAACCTCAAGCCGGGTGACGAGATCGACGTGAACCGTCAGGACGGCTCGGTCGCGGTGTTCAAGGTCGACGGCGTCCGGACCTATCCCAAGAGCGCCTTCCCGACGAGCGTCGTCTACGGCAACCTGGACCACGCCGGACTGCGCCTGATCACCTGCGGCGGCACCTTCGACCCGTCCATCAGCAGCTACGAGAGCAACATCGTCGCCTTCGCCAGCCTGGTGTCGACCCGCTAGTCACGCAGATCCTGACGGCAGCTTCCGTCGGGCCCGACCTACTTGGCATCTGCGTAGCAGTCGACCAGCACCGGTCGGACCGGGGTGGCCACCTTGCTACCCGGAAACACCAGGTCACGGGCCGACTCGGCGGCCGCGACCGTCAGGGAAGCCACCTCCTGCGCTGATTCGACCGGGCAGTGCACGACCAGCTCGTCGTGCTGGAAGAACACCAGCTCGGCCCCCGGAACGCTCCGCAGGTCCCGGCGCAGCCCGGAGAGCCAGACCCCGGCCCAATCGGCGGCCGACCCCTGCACCACGAAGTTCCGGGTGAACCGTCCGCGGTCCCTGGCGATCTGCCGCGCCCGACGCTCCTGGGCCGGGGTGGCATCGGGTAGCGACCCGGCCTGCAGCAGGTCCCACCAGTCCGGTCCGGGCCGGGGGCTGGTCCTTCCGAGGACGGAGGCGACGACCCCGCCGAGCTCGCCCTGCCGGGCCGCGTCCTCGACGCAGGCCATCGCGACCGGGTAGCGGCGCCGCAAGGTGGGCAGCAGTCGGCCGGCCTCGCCGGAGGTCGCCCCGTACATCGCCCCCAGCATGGCCATCTTCGCGTGGGCCCGATCGCCGCCGAAGCCGTCGTCGGCGAGTGCGGTGTAGAGGTCGTTCTGCTGGGAGAAGCGCGCCAGCAGCGGATCTCGTGAGATCGCGGCCAGCACCCTGGGTTCCAGCTGCGCCGCGTCGGCCACCACGAAGGTGCGCCCGGGCTCCGCGATCACCGCCTGCCGCACCAGCTTCGGGATCTGCAGGGCGCCACCGCCTCTGGCGGCCCATCGGCCGGAGACCACACCACCGGGCAGGTAGCCGGCGTGAAAACGCCCGTCGCGCACCCATTCCGCCAGCCAGCTCCACCCGTTGGCGGTCCACAGCCGGGAGAGTTCCTTGTAGGCCAGAACCGGGGCCGTCGCCGGATGGTCGATCTCCCGGATCACCCAGGAGCGCGTGTTCTCGATCTCGAAGCCGGCCCGCTGGTACGCGGCCCGCAGATCGGCCGCCGAATCGGGATTGACCGGGCTGCCGAAGGCCTCGACGATCTGGGCGGCGAGGGCAGTCAGGCGCTCAGGTCGGACCCCGGTCGGCGGGCGCGGCCCGAGCGCCCCGGTCAGGATCCGATCCAGTACGTCGGCCCGCAGCGGGAGACCGATCAGACCCATCTCGACGGCGGCCAGTGCGGCGGCGGACTCGGCCGCCAGCAACAACTTCAGCGGATTGTTCGACCCGGTTCGCCTCACCTGGTCCGCGTACGCCTCACGGACGGCGGTCAGCGGATCGACCGCATCGGCGCCCGGACCGGACTCGAACAGCGCCGGGTGCCGGGCGGTCGCGCCGACGGTCGGTTCGCCGACGCGGTCGGGTGGAACAGGGAGTGAATGGCGGCGCGCATGGACGGCTGCCGCGGACCAGGGCTCCCCGTGGCGCCCGGCCCGGCCGAGCAGGATCTTCTCCGTCAGACTGACGTCGTGGCATCGGGAGGGTGTGAAGCCGGCCGCCAGCAACGGCGCATAGATCGGCTCGGTGGTGTCCCACACCCAGCGGGTCCCGTCGGATTCCCAGCGCCGCAACGCATCTGCCGTCTTCACCAGTTCGGGTTCGGCCAGCGGGGACCCGTCGCCGGCGAGGGTCTGCACCTGCCAGGACGGACCGGCCGGCGCCAGGGCGACGATCACACCCTTCATTGTCCCGTGTGCGCAGGCCGTCCCGGGCCGCCGGCGTCCGGCGCCCGCCCGCGGCGTCCATCCCGGTGACAGATGGTTGGCGATGCTATGCAACGGGTACTGCTGGTCGTTCCACATTCCACGAGGTCGGAGACATGATGAGCGAGTCCACGAACGTCGGTGCGAGCCCACAGCACACGCCGGAACCCGGCGAGCACCTGCTTCCCGCCGAGTACGCGGCCGCCCGGATGAGCACCGACGACCAACCGATGGGCCGGCCGGGAAAGCCGTTCGACCGTCGATCACCGTTCTTCTTCGGCATGTTCGGGGCGGCCGGCGTGGCCGTCACGTACGGGGTCATCCTGCTGCTCGACACGGCCAGGCCGATCCTGATCCTGATCGGCCTCGCGGTGTTCCTGGCCGTCGGGCTGGAACCGGCCGTCAAGTTCCTGGTGCGGCGGCGGCTACCACGCTGGGCCTCCGTGGTGATCGTCCTCGTCGTCATCCTGGCGATCATCGGCGGGTTCCTCGCGGCCGCCATCCCGGCCCTGGTCAGCCAGGGGTCGTCGCTGGTCAAGAGCATCCCGATCTGGGTGCAGCAGGCCAACGACCACCACTCCCTGCTGGGCCGGATCAACGACCAGTTCGGGCTCGAGACCAAGATCCAGGCGCTGCTCAAGACGTCGTCCTCGACCATCGCCAACGGGCTCGTGGGCGCGGGGGTCGCCGTGTTCGGCGCCGTCAGCGACACCCTGATCGTGCTCGTCCTGACGGCCTACTTCCTCGCCGACATGCCCCGGATCCGGCGGCTGGCCTACCGGCTCTTCCCCCACAGCCGGCGACCGCGCGCCATCCTGATCGGGGACGACATCGCCGACAAGGTCGGCGGATACGTGCTGGGCAACCTCGTCATCTCGGTGATCGCCGGTGCGCTGACCTTCGGTTGGCTGCTGGCCTTCGGAGTGCCGTACGCCTTCCTGCTGTCCATCATGGTCGCCCTGCTGGACCTCGTCCCGGTAGTGGGTTCGACCATCGCCGGCGTGGTCGTCGCACTCGTCTGCCTGACGGTGTCGCTGCCGGTGGCGGTGGGCACGGTGGCGTTCTTCGTCGTCTACCGGCTCCTGGAGGACTACCTGCTGGTGCCGAGGATCATCGGACGGGCCGTCGAGGTCCCCGCGTTGGTGACGGTGGTCGCGGTGCTGGTCGGTGGGGCCCTGCTCGGGGTGCTCGGTGCGCTGGTTGCGATCCCGGTGGCCGCGGCGCTGCAACTCCTGCTGCGCGAAGTCTGGCTCCCGCGTCAGGACCGCGCCTGACCTGCCGGACCGGCCCGCTATCGTGACCCGGTGACCTGCATCCAGACCCGGCTGCCTCGTTCGTGACCTCGCCGGCCGTCCAGCCAGGCGTCCGCCCGCCGGCGCGCGCGGCCATCCTGACGGTCGACGACGACCCGGCCGTCTCCCGCGCGATCGCCAGGGACCTGCGCAGAAACTACGGCGAGAGATACCGGATCGTCCGCGCCGAATCCGGCGAGGCGGCGCTCGAGGCCCTCCGGGAGATGAAGCTCCGCGGCGACGAGGTGGCAGTCCTGCTGGCCGACTACCGGATGCCGCAGATGAGCGGGATCGAATTTCTCGAGCAGGCGATGGACCTCTTCCCGTGGGCCCGGCGCGTGCTGCTGACCGCCTATGCCGACACCGGCGCGGCCATCGAGGCCATCAACGTGGTCGACCTGGACCACTACCTGCTCAAGCCGTGGGATCCGCCGGAGGAGAAGTTCTATCCCGTCATCGACGCCCAGCTCGATTCGTGGCTGGCCGCCGACCGCCGGCCGGTCTCGGAGATCAAGGTCGTCGGGCACCGCTGGTCGGCCCGCTCCTCGGAGGTGCGAGAGTTCCTGGCCCGCAACCAGATCTCCTACCGGTGGTTCTCCAGCGAGGAGCCAGAGGGGGTCCGCCTGCTGGCCGCCGCCGAGACCGATTCGACACGCCTCCCGATCGTCATCTCCCCGGACGGCACCGTCAGCGTCCAGCCGACCGACACCGAACTGGCCATGACGGTCGGGATGACCACGTCACCGGAGGGCAATTTCTACGACATCGTGGTCATCGGCGGAGGGCCGGCCGGGCTCGGCGCCGCGGTCTACGGCGCGTCCGAAGGTCTGCGGACGGTCCTGGTGGAGCGCACCGCGACGGGCGGACAGGCCGGCCAGAGCTCGCTCATCGAGAACTACCTCGGGTTCCCGGACGGCGTCTCCGGGGCGCAGCTCACCGAACGCGCCCGGAGACAGGCCACCAGGTTCGGGGCCGAGTTGATCACCACCCGGGACGTGGTCGGGCTCGAGGTCAACGGGTCGGCCCGCACCGTCCGGTTCGCCGACGGCGCGTCGATCGACGCCCATTCCGTCATCCTGGCCACCGGTGTCGCCTATCGGCAGCTGACGGCTCCTGGACTGCAGGACTTCACGGGCATCGGCGTCTTCTACGGGTCCGCGATGACGGAGGCTCCGCGGTGCGCCTCGCAGGACGTCTACATCGTCGGCGGAGCCAACTCCGCGGGTCAGGCGGCCATCTATCTCGCCAGGTCCGCGAGGAACGTGACGATCGTGGTGCGGGGGAGTTCGCTCGAGGCTTCCATGTCGTACTACCTGATCCAGCAGATCGCCACCGTCCCGAACATCCACGTCCGGACCGGTAGCGAGGTGATCGAGGCCGCCGGTTCCGACCACCTCGAGCGCCTGACGTTGCGTGACAGCAACACCGGCGAGACCGAGACCGTCGAAAGCGGATGGCTTTTCATCTTCGCCGGGGCGGCCCCGCACACGCACTGGCTCGACGGCGTCGTGCTGCGGGACGACCACGGGTTCGTGCTGGCCGGTCCCGATCTCGCCCCCGACGGCCGCCCTCCGGGGTGGACACTGGACAGGGCGCCCTATCACCTGGAGACCAGCGTGCCCGGGGTGTTCGTGGCCGGCGACGCGCGAGCCGAGTCGGCGAAGCGGGTGGCCTCCGCGGTCGGCGAGGGCGCCATGGCCGTGATGTTCGTGCACCGCTACCTGGAGAAGCTATGAGCGTCCGCACCGATCCTGTTCCCTGTGACATCGACGAGCTGCGAACACTTTTCCTGTTCGAGAAGCTTAATGACGAGCAGTTGCAATGGTTGTGCGAGCACGGGCACACCATTCACGCAGAGCCGGGCCAGGTCTACACCGAGGGCGAGACGGCGGCCTGCTTCTACGTGCTGCTCGAGGGCACTCTGGTGCTGTCGCGGCTGATCGGCGGCGGCGACGTCGAGATGACCAGGACCGGCCAGGTCGGTGCCTACACGGGCGCCTGGCAGGCCTACCTGGGCGATCGTGCTCCGCAGGCCTACAACCACTCGATGCGCGTCGTCGTCCCGTCACGCCTGCTGGTGCTGGACGCCAGGGACCTCGCTCTGATCATGCAGGACTGGTTCCCGATGGCGGTGCATCTTCTCGAGGGCCTGTTCTGGGGCCAGCAGAACATGCGTCAGGTGACCGATCAGCGAGAACGTCTGCTGGCATTGGGTTCTCTGTCGGCCGGACTGACCCACGAGCTCAACAATCCGGCCGCCGCGGCGGTCCGCGCGACGTCGGTTCTGCGCGACCGGGTCGCCGGAATGCGTCACAAGCTGGGCGCGATCGCCGCCGGTCCGTGGGATCGGATGACGATGGAGCAGCTGATGAAGCTGCAGGAGAAGGCCGTGGAACAGGTGGCCAAGGCCCCGACCCTGAGCCCGATGGAGGCCTCCGACCGCGAGGACGCACTCGGCGAGTGGTTCTCCGATCATGGAATCGTCGGCGGCTGGGACCTCGCCCCGACGTTCGTGCAGGCCGGGCTCGCCGCCGACTGGCTCGACGACGTCGAAGCCGTGGTTGCGCCGGACGTGCTCGAAGGCGCGGTCCGCTGGATCAACTACAGCGTCGAGACGGAACTGCTGATGAACGAGATCGAGGACTCGGTCACCCGGATCTCGACCCTGGTGGCATCGGCCAAGCAGTACTCGCAGCTGGATCGCGCTCCGTTCCAGGTGGTCGACGTGCACGAACTGCTGGAGGCCACCCTGCTGATGCTGAGCGCCAAGATCGGCAAGCAGATCAGGGTGGTCAAGGACTACGACCGGACCCTCCCGCAGGTCTCGGCCTACGCCTCCGAGCTGAACCAGGTCTGGACCAACATCATCGACAACGCGATCCAGGCGATGGCCGGGGTCGGCACGCTGACGATCCGCACCGCCCGTGCGGACGATTCGATGCTGGTCGAGATCGGCGACACCGGGCCAGGTGTGCCCCAGGACATCAGGAGCCGCATCTTCGAGCCGTTCTTCACCACGAAGCCGGTGGGCCAGGGGACGGGGCTGGGTCTGGACATCTCGTGGCGCATCATCGTCGAGAAGCACCACGGCGATCTGAGGCTCGTCCCGGCTCCGGGGGACACCAGATTCCAGATCCGACTGCCCCTGGTCTCCGCCGAACGCCCCTGACCCACCTGCCCCCGCCTCCCGACCCCCTACCCGGCGCATCCAGAAGGACCCGGCGCATCCAATTCGCCCCGAAATCGGTCGCCAGGCCAGCGAAACGGACGTTCGAACACATGCGCAGCGAACCGAAGCACCGCCGAGACCCAGGAGATGCAACATGAGCGAGATCGAAGGAATCAACGTCACGGCCGCGCCCTCCGGGACCGGCTGCGTGGAATGCGACGCCGTCGGCGGCTGGTGGTTCCACCTGCGACGGTGCGCGGACTGCGGCCACATCGGCTGCTGCGACAGCTCGCCGGCCCAGCACGCGAGCGCTCACGCGAAGACGACCGGGCACCCGTTCATCCGGAGCTTCGAGCCGGGCGAGGAATGGTTCTACAACTACGCCGACGACCAGATGTACGAAGGCCCGGAACTCGCGCCGCCGACCAGTCACCCCCTGGACCAACCCACGCCTGGGCCGGCCGGGCGGGTGCCGGAGGACTGGCAGGATCGGATCCACTGACGCTCGGGCCACCCCCGGAGCGATGCGCGCATCTGTCGGGGCGTTGCCTGCCCTCAGCCAGGTGATGTCGTCGGCGGGGGCCCGGTCGGTGTCGTCGGGCCGAAATCCGTTGTCCTGATTGATGCGGGTGATGTCGAGGTAGGTTGCCGGCGCTGATCTGTGCGTTGGAGGTCGAGCGCGCGAACGGCAAGTCCGGACAGGTCCAGGACCTGCCCGGCGACGTCTGACCCAGGATCATGAGACCCGACGTACCGGAGTCACCACCAGGCCGGGACGGCAGATCCGAGCGGCGCGGCCCTGACGGAGAAGGACATCTCGGCGGCCCCGACGGTCACCGGACCCGGAAGCCGGTGACCCGGGCCCCAGAATGTTTCCTCGGCCATGGCGCCACCCAGGTCGGGCGCCGTGATCAAATCCTCGTCACGGTCGGACTTGAAGTCCTGCAGGAACATTGCAGTCCGGGCGAGCGAGACCCGGCTGACACTTCCCAGTCCCGTCCGTCGACGCTCGGACAGTCCCCGCAGGGCCGCGGTGGCCGCGAGGTACCCGGTCGCGTGGTCGAGCGCCTGCACCGGTAGCGGGGTGGGGGCCGCATCGGCGTCGCCATCCACGGGACAGGCGATGCCGGTGCTCATCTGGACCAGCGAATCGAACCCACGCCGCGCGCGCCACGGGCCCGACCAGCCGTAGGCGTCGAGCATCACCTCGACCAACCCCGGACGCGCAGCGTGCAGCTCCCGCTCGCCGAGACCGAGGCGATCCATCGCACCCGGTCGGTAACCGTGGATCAGCACGTCGGCACTCGCGAGCAGTGCCAGCAGGTCGGCCCGATTCCGCCGCAGATCCATTCGAGCGCAATGCTTTCCGATCGTCATCTCGACCTCGAGGGATGATTCGCCCCGGTCGACCGGGTCGACCCGCAACACCTGCGCGCCGAACCCGGCCAGCCACCGGGTGGCGGCCGGTCCGGCCAGCACCCTCGTCAGGTCGAGGACCTTCAGCCCGGCCAGCGGGCGGGCCGCTGGACCGGGATCGGTGGGGGAGCCGGTGATGTCGGTGAAAACCCTGGCCAGGATCGGTTCGTGGGCCACCGCCATGCCCTGGTGGTGGTTGCGCCACAGCTCCGGGGTGCGGAGCTGTGCCGCGCACCCGCCCGCATCGACGACCGCCGATTCCAGCCGTTCGCCGGCCCAATCCAGGACCCGCGTGGCGACGGTCCCCCGGTCCGCCGGACGGGCCCCTGTTGCAGCAATGCCCAAGACCTCCAGGGCCACCACCCGATGACGAAAATCGTTGGTATGCAACCTGATCCAGCCATCGGCGCACCGGTAGTCGCCGGCGATCAGGTCCCAGGGCGGAGGCGGCTCCCATCCCCGCGGCCGGAAGGTGGATCCGAACCAGGCACCGGCGAGCCCTCGGTCCACCGCAACCGGCGGGCATCGTCCGGACGGGGCGGCGAATTCGGCGAGGGCGAGCCCGGCGCAGCCGACCACGGCAGCGGCCAGGTCATTGACCGGATAGCGCGAACTCAGCACCCTTGATCCGTCGAAGGAAACGTGTTCGACCAGCTCCGCGGACCCACCGACGGCCGACCACAGGTGCTCGAACAGCGTGCGATCGATCCAGGTCATGAGTGCGATCGTCCCACCGCCCCCTGACGGACTCCGGCGGGCCCGGTTGCTTCCTGTACCTGACGGTCCCGCGACGACCTCCAGGCGCCGGCAGCGTGTTCACTCCAGGGAGCGCCGGATCTCCGCGAGCCGGTCCCTGGCCGCCTGTTCCCGCGCTTCGCGTTGCTGATCGGCGGTGATGACCGCCCGGTGCTCGGCGGCCGCCTTGCTCGCCGCTTCGCGGGCCGCAGCCGCCTCGGCCAGTTCGGCGCTGCCGGTCGCGGTCGCGAGCCGACCCTCGATCCGGTCACGCACGTAGTCCAGGCTCGGAACCCCCGCAGCGGAGTAGTCCGGAGCGGGCGAGACCGCCGGGGACGACCCGATCGAGATCGCCGGGGACGACCCGGGCGTCGTGGTCTCGACGATTTCGGCGTCGAACACGTCCTCGTCGTCGTCCAGCGGCGGCGGCACGGCGTCCGGCGGCCTAGGCGACCCGGCATCCCCCGCCCGGGCCAGGCCGATCTCCAGCGCGGACAACGAACGCGCCAGGGCGGCCGCGGCCGACGGAACCCATTGCGCGTAGCCGATGAACCCGTGGGTCAGCCCGTCGTGCAGCCGCAGTTCGACGTCACTGCCGCCGGCGTGCAACAGCTCCGCATACAGAGCTCCGTCGTCTCGGAGCGGGTCGAATCCCGCGGTGGCGATGTAGGCCGGCGGGAGGCCCGTCAGGTCACCCCGGGCCGGGACCACACCGGCCGGAAAGCTCGACGGGTCGCTGTCGCCGGTGTAGCAGTGCTGGAACAGCAACATGTCGGCGCGATTGAGGATCGGCGCCTCCGCGTTGTCCGTCATCGACGGAAGGTCCGGGTCCAGGGACGTGGCCGGGTACCACAACAGCTGGAAGCGCAGGGCCGGCCCGCCGTGATCCCGGGCCATCTGGGCGACCACCGCGGCGAGGTTCCCACCGGCCGAGTCGCCGGCCACCGCGAGCCGCGCGGGATCGCCGCCCAGCTCGGCGGCGTGTTCGGCCACCCACTGCAGCGCCGACCAGGCGTCCTCCACCGCCGCCGGGTACGGATGCTCCGGAGCCAACCGGTAGTCGACCGAGACCACGACGGCATCGGTCTGCCGGGCGACCTCGCGCGCGAGGTGGTCGTGGGTGTCCAGGTTGCCGATCGTCCAGCCGCCGCCGTGGAACAGCACGACCACCGCAGCGCCGGTCGCCCCGGGATCCGGCCGGTAGATCCGCGCCCCGAGACCACCGCAGATCGTGCGGTCGGAGACATCGGCGATCACGACCGGACTGGGGGTCAGCGCGGCCCGCTCGAGGTACAACGCCCGGAAGCGCTCGACCCCCACGTCGGAGATGTGATCGAAGGTCACCCTGTCGAACAGGGCCTGCAGTGCCGGGTCCAGATCCATGACGGCAAGTCTTGCATCCGCGCTGTGGCCAGGATCACCCAGGAAGGTCACATGCGACCGACCTTGCCTAAGTTACTCGCCAGTAATAACCTGTTGCTACTCGCCGGTAACTTGTCGCTTCGACCCGTCCGGCGCTCCCCGTTGCTGACGGCAAGTGAATTGATGACAGGAGCATTGCATCGTGAGTCATTACCGTTCCAACCTTCGCGACCTGGAGTTCAACCTCTTCGAGGTCTTCGGGTCCGGTGATCGCATGGGCACGGCCCCGTTCGCCGAGATGGACCCGGAAACCGCCCGCAGCGTCCTGACCGAGTTGGAGAAGGTCGCCTCCGGCCCCCTCGCCGCCTCCTTCGTCGAGTCCGACCGCAATCCGCCCGTCTACGACCCGACCACCTACTCGGTGAGCCTGCCCGAGTCGTTCCGGAAGTCGTTCAGGACGATGATGGACGGCGACTGGTGGAGGCTGGAACTGCCGTCGGAGCTCGGTGGTTACGGTGCACCGCCGACGATGCGCTGGGCCGCCGCCGAGCTCATCCTCGGCGCCAATCCGGGATTGTTCATGTACGGCGCCGGGCCCAACTTCGCCAAGGTCGTCCACGATCTGGGGACACCGGACCAGAAGAAGATCGCCCAGCTGATGTGGGACCGCCTCTGGGGTTCCACCATGGTGCTCACCGAACCCGACGCGGGCTCCGACGTCGGCGCCGGCCGGACGAAGGCCATCCTCCAGGAGGACGGCAGCTGGCACCTCGAGGGCGTCAAGCGGTTCATCACGTCGGGCGACCAGGACATGACGGAGAACATCATCCACCTGGTGCTGGCTCGCCCGGAGGGCCCCGGCATCGAGACCCGGCCGGGCACCAAGGGTCTCAGTCTCTTCATCGTGCCGAAGTGCCACTTCGACCCGGAGACGGGTGAGAGTGGCGAGCGCAACGGCGCTTTCGTCACCGGTGTCGAGCACAAGATGGGACTGAAGGTCTCGGCCACCTGCGAACTCAGCTTCGGACTCAACGGCACGCCCGCCGTCGGCCTCCTGGTCGGCGAGGTCCACGACGGGATCGCCCAGATGTTCCACGTCATCGAGTACGCCCGGATGATGGTGGGCACCAAGGCGATCGCCACCCTGTCGACCGGATACCTGAACGCTCTGGAATACGCCAAGGAGCGTGTCCAGGGCGCGGACCTGACGAGGTCCGGCGACAAGACTGCGCCGCGGGTACGGATCATCCAGCACCCGGACGTACGCCGAATCCTGTTGAAGCAGAAGTCCTACGCCGAGGGTCTGCGTGCCACCTACCTGTACACCGGGAGCTGGCAGGACCGGATCGCCTGCGAGGAGGGCGATGTCGCACTGGCCAAGAAGGTCAACGACCTCCTGCTGCCGATCGTCAAGGGCGTCGGGTCCGAACGTGCCTACGAGAACCTCGCGCTGTCGCTCCAGGTCTACGGCGGCTCCGGATACACCCAGGACTACCCGATCGAGCAGTACATCCGGGACGCCAAGATCGACACGCTCTACGAGGGCACGACCGCGATCCAGGCGCAGGACTTCTTCTTCCGCAAGATCATCAAGGACAACGGCGCCGCGCTGTCGGTGATCGCCGGCGAGATCGGCGATTTCCTGACGACGCAGAGCACCGAGGGCAGTCGGCACAAGGAGGAACTGGCCCTGCTGGGGACGGCACTGACCGACTTCCAGGGCATGGTCGGCGCTCTCATCGGCTACGCGATGGCCTCGGGCCAGAATCCGGCCAGTCTGTACAAGATCGGCGAGCACGCGGTGTCGCTCCTGATGAGCGCCGGCGATCTGCTGATCGGCTACCTGCTCGTCAAGCAGTCGGTGATCGCCCAGGCGGCGCTGGACGCCGGCGCAGCCGCCAAGGATCTCGACTTCTACGCCGGCAAGCTGGCGGTCGCGCATTGGTTCTCACGCAACGTCCTGCCGGAGCTCGCCTCCCGCCGGGCCATCCTGGAGGCGGCGGACAGCTCCCTCATGGAGGTGCCGGAAGGCGCGTTCTGACGCTGCTTCGCGGTGGGCCGGGCGCAGATCAGGGGCGCCCGGCCACGAAGATCAGCTCGGGGCTCGCCGGGTGCACCGGACCGCGACTCCAGTCCCCGTAGAGCGCACCGACCTCGAAGCCGGCCCGCGACAGGGACTCCTGCACCTCGGACCGGGTCCGGAAGCGCAGGGTGCTCGTCGCGGTCAGTTCCCTGGGCAGATCCGAGAGATCACCCGGCCCGCTGATGATGTTGTGGCCCTCGAAATCGACCAGCCCGGGGCGCACGCCGGTGACCTCGACCCACGACTGGAATGACCCTCCGTCGGGCAGCGGATACTCGCCGAGGGTGCTATCCCGGTTCCACCGGTTCCATCCCGCCGATTCCGGGTTGCGCGTCTCGAACGCGAGGTGGCCTCCCGGGCGGAGCGCACGAAGACAATTCCGGAGCGCTGCGTCCCAGTCGTCGTCGTCCAGGAAGACCTGCGCGACGTGGCCCGTCATCACCACCAGGTCCGCCGATTCCGGCGCCAGCGCCGAAGCATCCCCGCAGACCCAGTCGACCCGCTCCCCGCCCGGCCGGGTCCTGGCGTACTCCAGCATCGCGCGCGCCGGATCGACGCCGGTCGTCATCGCGCCCGCCGCGGCCAGGTCACAGGCCAGCACGCCCGTTCCGCAGCCGAGATCGATCACGCTCCGGGCGCCGAGCTCCGCCGTCAGCGCCAGATAGAAGTCGACGTCCTGACGTCCGCTGTTCTCGATGTCATACAGGGACACCAGCAATTCGTCGGTGTAGTGGAGGTCCAGCTGCATGTCCGCACCGTATCCGGGTCGGCCAGCGGATTATCGGGGAACCTCACCGCGAGGACGCAGGCTACCGGACCGATGCGCCGCGGGGTGGCGGAACTGCCACACCGATATCTCATCGGAACGTTCACCGCTTTCATGGCCAAAACACAGCAGGGAACTCGACGAATACGGCCAGGAGCGGACGCAACATGGACCTATCGTCGTGCGTCAGTACAGCAACAGCAAGCAGGTTGCCCGATGGGCAGGGGCGGCCCCACCGGACCACCCGCAACGGCGAAGCCTCATCGCAGCGCCCGGCGTCGGCATCTGGGAAGCACACTAGCCATAGGGACACGCAATGAGGATCACCACGCACCTGAGGACCTGGGGCCGCCGGACGGCCCTGATCGGCATGACGGTCGGCCTGCTGGCCGGCGCCGTCGCCTGCACGTCCGCCAACTCTGCCGGGGGGTCGGCCACCGTCGCCCCCAGCGCCTCCTCCGCCGGGAGCAGCAGCTCCGGCACGTCCGCCCCCGGTTCGTCGCTGCCGGCCCCCTCGGCGTCCGTCCACGTCGCGGAACCGTCCGGCGGGAGCACTGCCGCCGCGACGGCTCCGAGCGTGTCGAGCGCCCTGGCACCGACGACGACCAGTTCGATGGCGCCGAAGAAGCCGGCCGCCGCCGTCGTCGCCTCGCCGGCCCTGGGCTCGAGCGGCATCTCCCCGACCACCCCGATCATGATCGACGTCAAGGACGGGACCATCAAGGCCCTGACCCTGGTCAACGCCGCCGGCAAGACGGTGACCGGCAAGCTGTCGGCCGACGCCGCCAGCTGGACCCTCGGCGAGGATCTCGGGTACGGCAAGACGTACACCGTCAGGGGTACCGCCGTCGGCGAGGACGGCCGCAGCGTCCCGATCAGTGGCACCTACTCGACCCTGACACCGGCCGACACCGCGACGTCCAGCATCTCCCCCGGTGACGGCGCCGTCGTCGGGGTCGCGGCACCGATCATCGTGCGGTTCAGCTCGGATCCGTCGGCGCAGAAGGCCGCGATCCAGAAGCGGATGAAGGTCGTCACCACCCCGGCCGTCCAGGGCGCCTGGGCCTGGATCACCCACGACGGCGACACCTACCCGTCCCTCGACTGGCGCCCCAAGGCCTACTGGCCCCAGTTCACCAGGGTGCACGTCGAGGCCGACGTCTACGGCGCCGCGTTCTCCAGCGACGTCTACGGATCAGCCGACACCACCAGTGATTTCACCATCGGCCGGAACCAGGTGGTGATCGCCGATGCCAAGAAGTACGACATCGTGGTCCAGCGCTCGGGCCAGACGGTGGCCACGTACCCGGGGTCCTACGGCATGGGCGACGACCCGAACAGCCGCTACGGCATCAACCCCGACCTCGTCACCCGCTCCGGCATCCACATCGTGATGGACAAGCAGGAGACCGTCTCGATGAGCAACCCCAAGTACCACTACACCAACTCGGTGGAGCACTGGGCCGTGCGGATCAGCGACAACGGGGAGTTCATCCACGAGAACCCCAACACCGTGGGGGATCAGGGCAACACGAACGTCAGCCACGGCTGCATCAACCTGTCCGAATCCAGCGCCATCGCCTACTACAACTCCGCGATCTACGGTGACCCGGTGGAGATCACCGGCACCAGCGTGCAGCTCTCCCCGGCCGACGGCGACATCTACGACTGGGCCCTTTCCTGGCCGACCTGGCAGTCGCTGTCCGCCCTGTAGGAACGGGTCGGGCACGATCATCCAGGCGTCCTGCCGATGACGCCGCCGCTCCGGTTCGCCGGGGCGGCGGCGTAGGCGGGTAGCTTGGCGTTCCGACACGACCGTGTCGTCCTCACCGGCGACCGGTGGCGTCCTCTCAGCCGGAGCATCGGAGGTCGATCGTGGTGTTCCCGGATACATCGGCGGTGTCCTCGATGAGCTCGACGGCGGGGGAGATGCGTCGGCTCGATCTCCTGGTCAGCGAGTGCCGGGCCTGCCCGCGCCTGGTCGCCTGGCGCGAGTCGGTCGCGGTCCAGAAGCGGGCGGCCTATCGCGACGAGACCTACTGGGGCCGTGCGGTACCGGGCTTCGGTCCGGCCGACGCCTGGTTGCTGATCGTCGGGCTGGCCCCCGCCGCGCACGGCGCCAACCGCACCGGCCGGATGTTCACCGGTGACCGCAGCGGGGACGTGCTGTTCGCGGCGTTGCACCGGGCCGGCCTGGCCTCGCAGCCGCATTCGGTGGCCATCGACGACGGTCTGGCGCTGACGGGCGTGCGGATCACGGCTCCGGTGCACTGCGCGCCGCCCGACAACGCACCGACGCCCGCCGAGCGGGACAGCTGCGCTCCGTTCCTGGCACGCGAACTCCACCTGATGACGCCGAGTGTCCACGTGCTGCTGGTGCTGGGCGGCTTCGGGTGGCAGGCGCTGCTGTCGACGTTGAGCGGCCTGGGGTGGGTGATCCCGAAACCCCGCCCGAAGTTCGGACACGGGGCGGAGGTCCAGGTGACGTCGCCGGACGGACAGCAGCTGACTCTGCTCGGCTGCTATCACGTGAGCCAGCAGAACACCTTCACCGGACGCCTGACCCCGGCGATGCTCGACGCCGTCCTGGCTCGCGCTGATCAACTTCGCCCGCGCTGATCAACTTGCCCCATTGGTGACGGGTGGGACAGGAGTCGACGAGTTGATCAGCGCGGCCCTCCTTCTACATCCCCAGAAGCGCGGCGAGGGCCTGCCGGGCGGAGGCGTTGGCCGCGGCGAGTGCCGACAGCTCGGCGGCGAACTGCTGCACCCATTCGTCGATGCCGATCTGCTTGCGCGCGATGACGACACCCCCGACCACCTTGCGGGTCTGCGCCTGGACCGTGCCCCGCGCACCCTCGGCCAGTTCCAGCTCGCGGTCGGTTCCGCGCACGATCAGACGGACCGGCCGACCGGGCCGGCCGGCCATCCGGTCACCCAGGGATCGCTGGTACTCGACGTCCACCACACCAGGCGGCAGGGCATCGCCCGGCGAACCGGTCAGCACCCTGGCTTAGGACGCGACGTCGTTGCGATCGTTGCGGAGCATGACGGCGAGCAGCTGGACGTCCCCGAGGGCCCCGAGCCCGCTGGCCGGCGGAACCCCGAGCGCGCTTCCCGGTAGAACATCCGAAAGATCCGGAACAGCCGGAACATCCGGAATGCCTGGGACAGAGGGCATCCCGGGCCGGCCGTGCGGGTCCGGCCCGCCGCCGCCCGTCATCGGTCGGCCAACGGCAACATCAGCTGCGGGGTGGGGATCGAGTGGTCGGCGCGGAGCGGGCGGACCGCCGTCCCGACGGCGAAGAACTCCGTGGTGTGGCCACCCCAGCGGTGCGGGAGGGACAGCAGGTTGACCCCCACGATGCCCTCGGCGTGCAGCGCCTCCCCCTCGGCCTGCATCCGGCTCATGGCCAGTTCCCCTGCGTCGTAGAGGGCTTCGGTGAACTGTGGGATCTCCACGTTCTGGCCGATGTTGGAGAACGACTGTCCGAACTTCTGGTGGGCGATGTGATAGACGCAGGTGCCCATCACCATTCCGAGCGGCGCATATCCGGCCTGCAGCAGGGTCCAGAAATCCTGCCCGGACAGGTCGGAGGTGAACGGCTTGCCGGTGTTCGGCTTCCACCCGAAACCATCGGGGGCAAGGGCGGTATCGGCGTGCACGGCCGTCCCGACTGCGGTGAATTCAGCCAGATCCGAACCGAATTCCTTGAACTCGATGTTCAGCCGGACGGCGACCACCCCGTCGGCGCCCAGAACGTCGGCCTCGGCCTCCATCCGGGTCATCGCCAGTTCCCGCGCGTGATACATCGCAGCCGACAGGGTGCCCATCTCCTGGTTCTTGCTCCACCGGCCGGCCTGGAATCCGACGTGGTAGATGCTGGAACCGAACACCAGCCCCAGCGGGCGGAATCCGGCTTCCCTCACGAGCAGGAATTCGTTGACCGAGAGGTCCGAGGTGAAAATGGATGTCGGCTGGCCGGGGCGCATCGCCGACAATCGGCGCAATGCGTCCTGCGGGATGCCCATGGGATTCGGATCAATGGTCATGATGTGTTCAGATGGGTGTTCGTCCAGATGGGTGGTCGTGGAAGTAAGGCTTCGGCCGTCACAGCAGCGGTAGGAACGTCAGGGTCTTCACCGGGGCCGGCTTCACACCCAGCCGGGGGAATGGCAGAACACCGGTGCCGAACATGGTGGCCTCGGCCAGGTGGTCACGGTGCCCGTCGGACGGTTCCTGCTCCCAGACCCGCATCGTCGAGGAATTCAGCAACACCCCGCTCGCGCCCTTGCCGGCGGCCTGCGCCGAGAGCACCTGCCTGGCCTGGTGACGGACGTTGTTCGTCAGCTCCGTGTATCCGGAAACCTCGGTGTTGAGCCAACTACGGGTCTGCGCGTAGGTCGCCCAATCGTCATGACGGATGGCCAGCGAGATCCCGTAGACGATGCACATCGGCATCCAGCCGTTGAGCATCAGCTTGGCGACGTCGGCACCGGGCAGGTCCGTCAGGAAGGGCTCGGGGAGCGACTGGGGGAGGTTGCCGATCCCGGTGCGTTCGTCACCGAGCCGAACCGCACTGCCGAGCGCGACGAACTCGTGGTTGTCCGTCCCCAGCGAGGTCACCGTGATGCGGACGTCGATGACGCCATCGGCGCCCAGAAGCCTGGCCTCGTGCGAGAGTCGTTGCAGCGCGGTGTCATAGCCGTGACGGACGGAATCGACGTACGGCTGGTAACTGCCGAAGGTCGTCACCCGCGCCTGACGGTAGTTGTTGCCCCAGTAGCCGCATCCGGCCCAGCCCTGCCAGCCGATGTGCTGCACGATGCAGCCCATCACCTCGCCGATGGGCGTCAAACCGACCGCGCGGGCACTGAATGCGCTGGGCACCGACAGCAGTGACGTGCGGACGCCGGAGGCAGAAGCCCTGGCGATCCGGTCGAGCGCAACCTGGGGAAGTCCCGCACCGGTTGTCATGACGCCTCCTGCTGGCACCGTGTCCTGCTGGCACCGTCTCCTGCCCGCAATCGGTCGGGAAGCGGACCCGAATGGTCGGGCGTCGCCAAGCTACTCCTGCGCGCTGGGAGCCGGATGAGCGCTTCGGCCCCGGGGACGGCGGTGCCGGTGGCCGGCCCCGTCAACCGCTCCCGGGGTCCGACCGTCGCCCGAGAGAGCCACGACGCATCCGCCGATGCTGGTCGGCCCGGATCCGATCCAGGGCGTCGCCTGATCGAAGGTCACCGTCGTCGGACCGCGGCGGCTCGGCCGGCGGCGCATCGTCGTGCGGGGGTCGATCCGTGGACCGGTCCGGGAGCGACCCGTCGACGGGCCGCCCGCGACGTCGGGGGCTCCGCCGGCCGGTTAGGGCGTCCGGGTCCGGCGGTCGATCGACGCGTTCGTCGATCCGGGCGAGCACCTTCGACATGCACCTGCGCAGGGCTCGGATCACAGCGACCACCCGGTCAGGCCTGGGTGACCCGGGCGATCGCGCGCATCTTGTTGACCGCGTCCAGCGCGGCCACCTTGTAGGACTCGGCCAGGGTCGGGTAGTTGAAAACGGCGTCGACCAGGAAGTCGACAGTACCGCCGCACCCCATCACCATCTGGCCGATGTGCACCAGTTCGGTGGCGTTCGTCCCGAACACGTGCACACCGAGCAGCTCACGGGATTCGGCGTGCACCAACAGCTTCAGGATTCCGTAGGAATCCCCGAGAATGGCGCCGCGAGCCAGTTCGCGGTAGCGGGAAACACCGACCTCGAACGGCACGTTCTCGCTCGTCAGCTGCTTCTCGGTGCGACCGACGTAGGAGATTTCCGGAATCGAGTAGATGCCGATCGGCTGCAGGTCTCCGAGCTTGCCGCCGACCGACTCGCCGAACGCGTGATAGCTGGCCCGCCGGCCCTGCTCCATCGACGTCGCGGCCAGCGCGGGGAAGCCGATCACGTCACCGACGGCGTAGATGTGGTCGACGGAGGTCTGGAAGTTCTCGTTGACCTCCAGCCGTCCGCGCTCGGCCGGCTCGATGCCCGCCACCAGCACGTCGACCTCGTCGGAGGCGCCCTGGCGGCCCGCCGAGTACAGCACCGTGTCGGCCGGGATCTTCTTGCCCGATTCGAGGATGGTCAGGGTGCCGCTCGCGTGCCGCTCGACCGTGCGCACGGACTCGGAGAACCTGAACGTCACGGCCAGGTCCCGCAGTTGGTACTTCAGCGCCTCGATGATCTCGTCGTCGCAGAAGTCCAGCATGGCGGCCCGCTTCTCCACCACGGTCACCTTGGTCCCCAGCGCCGCGAACATCGAGGCGTACTCGATGCCGATGACGCCGGCGCCGACCACCACCATCGAGGCCGGCACCTTGTTCATGTTGAGGATCTGGTCGGAGTCGACGATCGTCTCGCCGTCGAACTCGACGCTGCTCGGCCGCGCCGGCCGGGTCCCGACCGCGATGACGAACTTGTCCGCGGTCAGCTTCTGCTTGATCCCGTGTTCGTTCTCCACCTCGATGCTGTGCGCGTCGGTGAACTTCGCGGTGCCTGCGATCAGCGCCACCCGGTTGCGGGACAGCTGGTTGCGGATCACGTCGATCTCGCGGTTGATCACGTGCTGGGTGCGGGCGGACAGGTCGGCGACGGTGATGTCGTCCTTGACCCGGTAGGCCTGGCCGTACAGTTCGCGCTGGTTCAGACCCGTCAGGTACAGCACGGCCTCGCGCAGCGTCTTGGACGGAATGGTCCCGGTGTTGATGCAGACGCCGCCGACCATGTTGCGGCGCTCGATGACAGCCGCCTTCCTCCCGAGCTTGGCGGCTGCGATGGCGGCCTTCTGGCCGGCCGGGCCGGACCCGATGACGATCAGGTCGAAGTGATCCATGATGGCTCTTTCCTGTCGGTGCGATCGGACCCGGCGCGGGGCGGCACGCGAATCGGGGCCTGGTCGGGTGCCCGGCGCCGGCACCGGTTGCCATCTTCGCCTATCGCACAGCACTGCCGCAGCGGCGGGAGTTGGATGTTGCCTGCCCGACACACGGCCGTGACGTGCCGGACGCCCGCCGGCCCGGGCCGATCCGTCGGGAATCGACCGCCAGGCGCTCCGTTTCCATCACTCGACGCCCTCTCGTGCTGACGCGGGCGCGGGGGCCGTAGCGCAGATGCAGGGGACACCTTTGGGCGAGGCCCTGAGATCGCTGCTGCGGCCCGAACGGATCCGGACCGGGCATGAGTGACCACGCCTGACGGTCGCGGGCGTCGGCGAATCGTCATCATCGCAGGTGTTCGGTGCCTGAGTACGGGCACCGAACGCCTGCAGTGATGCCACTTGGAGGAAGGACGATGCTCCAAGCTGCGAGGGGACCGGCCATAGCGGCCCGGTCACCCTGACGCGAACGGTGAAAACGGGACCTGGACACCAGACGCCCGGGACATCACGGTGCATTGACATCCGGGCGCTCTGCGCGCCAGACTACTTGGACCGGTCCAATACCGACCGTCTCCTCGTTCCAGGCCACGCCCCCATCCCGGCCCGATCCTCGTCCCGGCCGCAACCGAACCCTGCACGCACCCGGAGGTCCAGTGGCGTTCACTCCCGCACCCCGAGCAACGGCCACCCGACTGGGCGTGGCGGTGGCCGGCTTCGGATGGATGGGCCGGGTGCACGCGCAGGCCTACCTGCGCGTGCGGCACCACTTCCCTGAACTGGACCTCTCTCCCCAGCTCGTCGCGGTCGCCGAAGCGGTTCCCGGCCGCGCGGAGGAGGCGGCCGCCCAGTACGGCTTCGCGGCCACCACCCCCGACTGGCGGGACCTGGCCGACGACGCCACGATCTCGGCCGTCAGCATCACCGCCCCGAACTTCCTGCACCGCGAGATGGGGACCGCGCTCGCCGCCGCGGGCAAGCACATCTGGATCGAGAAGCCGGTCGGATTGTCCGCCGACGATGCCCGTGCGGTCGAGACCGCAGTTGCGAAGGCCGGTGTGCAGGCGGCCGTCGGTTTCAACTACCGCAATGCGCCCGCCGTCGAACTGGCGAAGCAGCTCATCGAGCAGGGCGACCTCGGCGCCATCACCCACGCGCGGATCAGGCTGTTCAGCGACTACGCCGCCCATCCGGACGGCGCGTTGAGCTGGCGGTTCGAGCGCAAGCTCGGCGGTGCCGGCGCGCTCGGCGATCTGGCCTCGCACGGCGTCGACCTGGCCTGGTACCTGCTGGGCGACATCGAAAAGGTCGTGTCCGACACCGCCATCTTCCTGGCCCAGCGATCGAGGCCGGGGGCCGCCACCACGGGCCATGGGCGGGCGGCCGGGGGCGAGCGGGGCAACGTGGAGAACGAGGACTACGTCTCGAGCCTGCTGCGCTTCACCTCGGGTGCCCGCGGCGTGCTGGAGGCCAGCCGGATCTCCGTCGGTTCGCAGAACGACTACGGCTTGGAGATCCATGGCACCAGAGGCGCAGTGTTCTGGGATTTCCGCCGGATGAACGAGCTCGGCCTCAGCCTCGGCACCGACTACCAGGACCAGAGCGTGGTGACGAAGTTCGTCGGACCCGGCGCCGGCGACTACGCCGCGTTCCAGCCCGGTGCGGCGTCATCGATGAGCTACGACGATCTCAAGGTCATCGAGTGCGCGAGGTTCCTCCGATCGATTGCGGAGGGAAAGACCTACGGCGCCAGCATTTCCGACGCAGTCCGGAGCGCGGTCACGCTGGACGCGATGGTAGCGTCGGTCGAGCGCGGCGGCTGGGTCAGCCTGTAGGCAGAGCGTTCGACGACGAGCCTAGTTCGACGACGAACCGAGTTCAACGAGGAGCCGACGGCATGACGACCTACCTGCCCAGCAGGACCTACGCACTGGCCGAAGCCGACTGCAGGCTGGACGATTTCGTCGAGTTGGTCGGCCGGACCACCGATCTCACCGAGTACCCGCTCGCCTCTTCGGTGCAGGAGGGCGTCCTGGTCTACGACAGTGCCGCCCTGCGCCCGGCATCCGGCGCCGAGCCCGGTACGAACGACTTCCACGCGGAACTGGCCAGGGCACTGATGGACGGTCCTGGCATCGTGGTGTTCAAGAACGCCTTCCCGGACACCGGCGTCGTGGACGCCGCGACCGAGGTCTTCCAGGCGATCATCGCCGAGCAACATGCGGCCGGCACTGCGGTGGGGGACCACTTCGCGACCGCCGGCGCCAACGACCGCATCTGGAATGCGCTGGAGAAGCTCGCCGTCAGAAATCCAGAGGTGTTTGCGTCCTACTACTCCAATGACGTCATCGCGGCGATCAGCACGGCCTGGCTCGGACCGAACTATCAGGTGACTTCGCAGGTCAACGTGGTCAACCCCGGCGGCAGGGCGCAGAGCGTGCACCGCGACTACCACCTGGGCTTCCAGACCAACGAGCAGGCGGGCCGCTACCCGGCGCACGTCCACCGGCTCTCGCCGGTCCTCACCCTGCAGGGCGCAGTGGCCCACACCGACATGCCGGTCGAGACCGGACCCACCCAGTACCTGCCGCACTCGCAGAAGTACCTGCCCGGCTACCTGGCCTGGCGTCGGCCGGAATTCCGCGAGTTCTTCGAGTCGAACTTCGTCCAGCTACCGCTGGCCAAGGGCGACGCGGCTTTCTTCAACCCCGCCCTGTTCCACGCCGCCGGCACCAATCACACCACCGACATCAGGCGCATGGCCAACCTGCTGCAGATCTCCTCGGCGTTCGGGCGCGCGATGGAAACCGTTGATCGACAAGCGATGTCGACCGCGCTCTATCCCGCTCTACTGAAGATGCAGGCCAACGGGGCGACCGGCGCGGAGATCGCCAACGTGATCGCGTCCTCGGCGGAGGGCTACTCGTTCCCGACGAACCTGGACCGCGACCAGCCGGTCGACGGGCTCGCCCCGGCCAACCAGGCCGAACTTCTCGCCGCGGCAGTGGAGCAGCAGTGGCCGGAGGAGAAGTTGGAGTCCGAATTGACGGCCTGGAACGGGCGGCGCCTCTCCTGAGACTCCGCCGCCGCGCCGCTGGATCCCCTCGACCGTTGGAATGAGGCCGATGTACGAGAAGTTGTTTCAGGACATGTTGTTGCAGGACAAGGTGGTACTCGTCAGCGGTGGCACGCTGGGGGTCGGAGCCGGCATCGCCAGGGCGGCAGCGCAGCAGGGCGGCGCCGTGGTCGTCACCGGCCGCAACCGGGCTGCGGGGGACACCCTGGTCGCCGAGCTGATCGCCGCCGGCGCGCAGGCCCTGTTCGTCCGGACCGACGTCAGCGACCTCGCTCAGGCCCGGGACAGCGTGAGCGCCACGGTCGAGAAGTTCGGACGGGTAGACGCTCTCGTCAATTGCGCCGGCCTGACGACCAGGGGCACACTGCTGGACACCACCCCCGAATTGTTCGACGCCCACATCGCGATCAATCTGCGCGCACCGTTCTTCCTGATGCAGGCTGCGGTGCGGGACATGCTCTCACGCAAGGCTTCCGGGACCATCCTCAACGTCATCTCCTCTTCCGAACACGGTGGCCAGCCCTACCTCGCGCCCTACGTGGCCGCCAAGGCGGGTCTGGCCGGGCTCACCCGCAACGCCGCTCACGCCCATCGGTTCGACCGCATCCGGATCAACGGGCTCGACATCGGCTGGACCGAGACCGAGGGCGAGGACGCCATACAGCGGCAGTTCCATGGCGCACAGGACGATTGGCAGGCCAAGGCGGGGGCTCGGCTCCCGATGGGCAAGCTCGGCCAAGTGGACGAGATCGCCGATTTCGCCGTGTTCCTGCTGTCCGACCGGAGCGGTGTCGTCACCGGCTCGGTCATCGACTGGGATCAGAACGTACTCGGCGGAATGGACTGACCATCACCGGAATCCGCGAAAGTCGTTATCCTGCACAGCCTGCTGAAAGGGTGATCACGTGAGACTCGGCCTCATCGGCCTCGGCCGGATCGGTGCCTACCATGCGGAGAACCTCGCCAGGATGGAGACGGTGGAGTCCCTCGTCGTCACCGATGCACTGACTGCGGTCACCGCGCAGGTCGCGCAGCGGTTCGGCTTCGAGACGGCAGACAGCCCGGAAGCTCTGCTGCGCAGCGGGATCGACGGCGTGTTGATCGCCGCCGCGACGGAGGCACATCCGTCCCTGATCGTCGCCGCGGTGGAGGCCGGGATTCCCGTCTTCTGCGAGAAGCCGGTGGCCCGTGAGGCTTCCGAGAGCGCGCGGGTGCTCGCCGCGGTGGCCGGATCGGGCGTACCGGTGCAGATCGGCTATCCGCGTCGGTACGACCCGGCCTTCGCCGTGGCCCGCGCCGCCGTCGCCGCCGGTGAACTCGGCTGGCTGCACACCGTCCGCTCGACCACGCTGGACCCGTCACCGCCGCCGCACGGCTACGTCGCCGGCTCCGGCGGAATCTTCCGCGACTGCTCGGTCCACGACTTCGACGCGGTCCGTTGGGTCACCGGCCAGGAGGTGGTCGAGGTGTTCGCCACCGGTAGCAATCAGGGCGATCCGTACTTCGCCGAGGTCGGGGACGTCGACACGGCCTCGGCCATCCTGACCATGTCCGGGGGCACCATCGCCGTGGTGTCCAACTCCCGTTACAACGCGCGCGGCTACGACGTGCGACTGGAGGTGCACGGTTCCAAGGACAGCATCGCCGTCGGCCTCGAGGACCGGTTGCCGCTGCGATCGGTCGAACCGGGTGTGACGTTCCCGGCGGGTGTCCCGTACGACTTCTTCATGGACCGGCTGGGGCCGGCCTTCCGCGCCGAACTCGTAGCGTTCACCGAAGTGGTCGCCGGCATCCGCCCGTCGCCGTGCACCATCGCAGATGCGGTCGAGGTCGGCCTGATCGCCGAGGCCTGCACCCTGTCACGCCGGGAGCATCGTCCGGTCACGATCGAGGAGGTGCGCGTCTGAGACCGGCAGTCACCGACGTCACCACGGGTTGACCGTGTCCAGCCGGGAAGCATGCCGTGCAATGGGCAGCGCCTCCAGCAACTGCGAGTTGACGACCTCGTCGACGAGGGCGCGGCTGCCGCCGATCAAGGTGGTGTCGGCGTCGACCTCGGTGGCCACGCACCAGCGGTGATCCTCAGGCCAGAAAATGCTCGGTGACTGCGGATCGAACCAGTCCGCAGTGACCCAGCGACCGATCCGGGTGGCCGCGTCGACGGGGCCACCGAACAAGCGGTATCCGCGCCCGGGGAGAGCGAAGGTGGGCCCGGTGAGATCCAGCTGCCACCCATGCGGTGCCATCTCCGGCGGTGGCGGTAGCTCACCCGAATCGGTCGACCGCACCAGGGTGGTTCCCCCCGGATGCTGCCACCCCCAGCCGTCCCACACCGCGAACCAGCATCGTGCCGGGGTGTCCGTGTGGCTCGCCAGGATGGAGCACAGAGCGGTCAAGGCCTCACCGTCCAGGTTCCCCGTGCGCGGCTCACCCGGGAAGCTGCGGCCGTCACGCAGTTCCGGCGGGGCCGGGTTGATCTGGGACCACTGCGCGCCCGCATGCATGGTCCGCCCCCGGATCCGGGCCACGTCGGCCCACCGCAGGGCGTCCGGTCCGTCGTCCAGCGGATGAAAGATCCGCGCGTGGGCCCGGAAGTCCGGCCCGACCATCCCGCTCACCCACGGCTCGGCGAAGACATCGATCCGCGAGGTCACCCATTCCGCCGGTCGGGCACTGTGCGCCACCGCGGGCGGCGTGAAGGTCATCCCTGATTGTCTCCCAGACCCGGTCGAGGACAACACACCTGGGATCCTGACGGAAGATTCGTGTTCAGGTCTCCCGCTTCACGATGAACCGTCGCGTGGCAGGCCCGAACTCCAGGACGAGGTGGTCCCTCTGCGCGCGTTCTCCGAGGGTGACCTCGCAGCGATGGGGTCGATCCTGGCCGCGGTCACAGGTAGAGCCCCGCCCCGCCGGCCGCGGCCTCGCTGGCGACGGCCTGGAGGTCGCGCTCGCGCAGCACGAGGTAGGTCTCACCGCCGACCTCGACCTCGAACTGGTCCTCGGGGTCGAACAGCACACTGTCCCCCAGCTTGACCGATCTGACGTGCTGCCCGACCCCGTGGACCTCGCCCCAGATCAGTCGCTTGGCGACCTCGGCCGTTGCGGGGATGACGATCCCACCTCGTGAGGTGCGCTCACCGGCCGCACCGGACAGCTTGATCAGGATCTTGTCGTGCAGCATCTGGATGGAGCGGGGATGGTCGGGCACGGCTCCGAGCGTAGTGCGCGGGCCGCCGGCCGCTCAGTCGATCTGCGTGTCCGGTGGCGGCGGCGCGAGTCGTTCGTTGGCCGCGGCGATGCGAGCCAGGGCCCCGAGCGCGTAGGCCTCTTCCACGGAGTCGGCCTCGATCTCCTCGTCGGGCCTCGGCGGCAGCCGGACCGTCACGAGGTAGGTCCGGTCGGTACCGTCCGCCCCGTCGACTCGCCGCAGGCTGACGAAGGTCGGTCCCATCAGTTCGCGCAGCTGGTCTTCGCGGGGCAACCAGAGGGCGTCCTCCAGACCTACCGAGTCCAGCGCCCACTCGGTGGTGCCGTTGAATCCGAGCACCCGCGCGTCTGCGGGTCCGTGGGCCTCGATCGTCATGTCGCTGAGGGTGAAGACGTCGCCGTCGAAGTTGTCGTCGACCAGGCTGAACCGGTCCCCCATCACCGGGGTCCAGCGGACACCCGCATCCCGCAGGGCCACCGCCAGCTCTCGCGAGATCACTCACGCCTCCCAGTTCGAACCGCCCGCACACCCGCTCGTGCACCGCAGACCCGGCGCCACGCCGGCAGATTCACCGCGGCCCAGTCTGCCAGAGCAGCTCTCCACCGGGCCGGCACGATCGGGGTTTGCGCGACGGCGGGGCGCCGGCGACCGAGATTTCGTTCGGTTCGGCGGTCACCGGCCGAGAACGCAAAGGACCCCGGGGGCTGCCAGGTCGGGGGTCCGGCAGCAACCGGGGTCATGGGTGATGTCGCTGGACACCTCAGAAGCGTTACAAGAGACTTCAACAATCTTTGACGCACCCGAAACGGCCTCAACGGCGCAGATCGCACCCTCTACCCAGAGTGCGCGATCGGATACTCGGTGGCACTACGCGGCACCACCGCTCAGCGGTTGTAGCCCTGGCGTTGTGCCATCAGGATGATCTCGTCGCGCATGGCCGGGGTGGCGGCGCGTTCGATGGCGCGGCCGATCGCACGACGGTTGCGGGAAACTTCGCGGCTGTTGCGGATGGCGTTGGTGAGGCGGCTCATGGTCGTTCCGTCCTTGCTGGGTCGATCTGTACTGCCGGCACTTCCGGTCTTGAATGCTTGACACCCTGTATGACGCCCCGGACACCCCGGTCGTTACCCGATTCGCCGGTGAAGCCGATCACAGGCCTTTGATTCCACGGCATAAGAGCGTCTGCACCCCCATCCGTCCTGTCGTTCATCACCCCTACCGCTGTTGGGTCCCGTCCGCTGCAGACCTGGGGCCGCGGCCGTCCGGCCCCTGTCCCGCCGCCTTCGGCGCCTCGGCCGGCATCACGTCAGGGACCTCTTCGGAGCCGTGGAACGGCTCGTCGGCCAGGTCGTCGGACGACTTCTCCACCGGTTCCGGGGCCGGCCCGATGGCCGCGCCGAGCAGACCGGCGTTCGGCATCCGGACCGGTCCCTCCTGGGTTTCGATGGTCGTGTACATCAGGCCGGCCGAGACGATCACACCCTCGAACGGTCCACCCAGGGCGCCCGTCCGCACCTTGACCCGCTCACCCGGGGTGTAGGGCCGGGCGAACAGCAGCACCAGGCCGGCGAAGAAGTTTCCCAGCGTCTGCTGCGCCGCGATGCCGATCACGACACCCGTCACAGCGCCTCCCACCAGCAGATTGCCCAGGTCCACCCGCAGCAGCCCGAGCAGTCCGAGACCGACCGAGAGGTAGCCGACGATGATGCAGATCAGCCGGATCGCCGACGCCGCCGACGCTCCGGCCCTGCGGTTGCTCACCCTGGCCAGTTCGTTCGCGACCGCGCGGGTGGCGATCACCCCGGCCAGGACGAAGACCAGCGCGATCACCACGACGATGATGGTCAGGTACCCGGGCTGGACGACGACATCCCGGCCGAACAGGTTGAACTTGCCGGGCGATGTCCGGCCGATGCCGCCCAGCCGCTCGCCCACGATGAAGGCCACCAGCGTGATCAGGACGGCGGGGATGGCCCGCTTCAGGTCGGGTTCGGCCCTGTTGTCGATGGCTCTGAGCACGGCCAGGGCCGAGTTCTGGTGCTCGGGGGACTGCTGTTCCGGCGTGGGGGTCGCCGGCGGCGGAAGGGGCGCCGAGTGCGGATCTATCATGCGTTCCATGCTGTCAGGCCCGGACGGCCATTCGCGACGTCCATGACGAGCAGTCACGTCCCGACCGGAGAGGCACGCCCTGACGACGGAGTGGTGTCGCCCACGTTGTGCTTGCACGTCCGCGCACTTTGGGTACCTGACCACGCGTGATGGCGGGCGGCTCCGAACGTCTATCTGATGTCGGGCCAGATCTCGACCCGCATCACGCCCTCTGCCCCCGCCACCAGGACTGACACGATGACTGCCTTGAACACCACCCTGACCGCCAAGATCGAGCGCCACCTCTTCGACGTGAGCCGCCTCAGCTCGCGGACCTTCGGGCCCGCCATCGCCACCAGCGAGCCCGGGCGGAACGAGATCACGCTCTCGACGGCGGCTGCCGTGGTCTGCGCCCAGATCGAGGTGATGATGGAGCGCCGCTTCGCCGTCTTCCGGGCCTCCGCCGAGGATCTGACGCTGCTCGGTCACGTCCGGTCCGCCGAGGCCGCACTTCGTCAGGTCGCGGTGCTGATCGGCGCCCGGGCGTCCACCGAGGCCCTGCACGACGAGCTCGAGATCGTGTTCGACCACCTGACTGCGGCGATCACGATGACGAGCCTGTTGCGTCAGCCGGCCCACCGGTAGACCCCGGACGTCCTGCAGAGTGCTCGCGATAGCGAGCACTCTGCAGGACGCAACCGGGGTTCCCTCGTCATTTCCAGCGCGTCATTTCCAGCGCGTCATTTCCAGCGGAAGTGGACGAAGACGCGGCCGAAGTTGTCGGAGTCCTTCTCGACCCGGTGGTAGAGCGCCTTGATCTCCTTCTGGGCGAGGAACCGGAGCACGTGCTTCTTCAGCGCTCCGGTTCCCTTGCCCGGGATGATCTCCACCAGCGGCGCCTTCTTGGCCACGGCCTCGTCGATGATCGCCCGCAGCGCCCGGTCGATGTCCTGTCCCTTGTTGTAGATCTCGTGCAGATCGAGCTTGAGCTTCACGGCTGAAGGTCCACGAGGCTAGAACACGAGTGACAGGCCGGGGTCGGCCAGCAGTGCCCCGACATCCGCGAGGAACTGCGAGCCCTGCTCTCCGTCGATCACCCGATGGTCGAACGACAGCGAGAGCTGGCAGACCTTCCGGACGGCCAGCTGGCCGTCGACCACCCAGGGTGCGTCCTTGATCGATCCGATCGCCAGGATCGCCGACTCCCCCGGATTGATGATCGGCGTTCCGGTATCCACGCCGAAGATCCCGACGTTGGTGATGGTGAAGGTGCCGCCGGTCATCTCGGTCGGCGGGGTCCTGCCGGCCCGCGCCTTGTCGGTGAGCGCGCCGAGCGCCATCGCGATCCCGCGGAGATCGAGCTGGTCTGCGTCGCCGATCACCGGGACGATCAGCCCACGGGGGGTGGCCGCGGCGATCCCGAGGTTGACGTAGTTCCGGATGACGATCTCGCCGGCGTCACCGTCCCAGACCGAGTTGATCTCGGGCGTCCGTCGCGAGGCCAGGCACACCGCGAACGCTGCGAACGCTAGGGGACTCACCTTGACGTCCGCGAATTCCGGCCGCTTGCGCACCTTGTCGCGCAGTTCCATCATCGGGGTGACGTCGACGGTCAGGAATTCGGTGACGTGTGGAGCGGTGAACGCCGAGGCCACCATCGCCTGCGCCGTCATCTTCCGGATGCCCTTGATCGGGACCCTGGTCTCGCGCGGCTTCACGGTCGGCGCGGCCGGCGCGGCCGGCGCGGCTGCCGCTGCCGCCGCTGCTGGCTCACTCGTAGCACCGGGCACCCTCTCGTATGACGCTTGAGCGTCATACGAGTCGACTGAGGGTGCTACCAGTGGTGCTACCAGTGACGACGGTTCTGCCGGGGCGGCCGCAGCTTCCACCTCGGCCCGGGAGATCACGCCGTCCGCCCGACCGGCGCTGAGCATCATCAGGTCGACCCCGAGATCCTTGGCCAGCTTCCGGACCGGCGGGGTCGCCTTCGGGGCCAGTTGCGAGACCACCGGCAGCTGCACCACGGGAGCCGGCTCAGCCGACACCGGCAGCTTCACCGCCGGCTCCGGCTCGGCCACCACCGGCAGCTGCACCACGGGCTCCGGCTCGGCCACCACCGGCTGCTGGACAGCCGGAGCCGCTGATTTTGGGATGCGGTCGAGGTCGAATCCCAGGTCGTCGACGGTGCGCATCGCTCCGCTCCGCCGGGCCCGGCGCGCGGTGCCCGGGCTGGCCGAGACGTACCCGACCAGAGTGGCGATCCGGCCGTCGGCCGTCATCTCGCCGATCTTCGCGCCGGCTTCCTCGGCGGCACCCCCGGCAACACCAGAACCGGTTCCAGCACCCGAAACAACGGGACCAGCGACATCGGCCACCTCGACCCCGCCCGGATCGGTGTCGATGCTGATGATCGGCGTGCCGACGTCAACCGTCACGCCGGGTTCGACGAGCAGCGCCGTCACCAGGCCCGCGAACGGCGACGGGAGCTCGACGGCTGCCTTCGCCGTCTCGATCTCCACCATGATCTGGTTGACGGTCAACGTATCCCCGACGCTGACGTGCCACGTCAGGATCTCGGCCTCGGTGAGGCCCTCCCCGACGTCGGGCATCGGGAATGTCCGGATTCTCGGCATGTGATCCTCCATCCCTCAGTACGCGAGCACGCGGTCGACGGCGTCCAGGACCTTGTCCAGGTCCGGGAGGTAGTACTCCTCGAGCTTGCTGGGTGGGTACGGCGTGTCCATCCCGGCCACCCGCAGCACCGGCGCGGCCAGCGAGTAGAAGGCCTCTTCCATCACCCGGGCAGCGATGTCACCGGTGATCGACGACTCCCGCGGGGCCTCGCTGACGACCACCAGATGCCCGGTCTTGCGGACCGACTCCAGGACCGGGGCCAGGTCGAGCGGCGACAGCGTGCGCAGATCGATCAGTTCCAACGACCGGCCCTCGGTAGCCGCCGCATCGGCGGCCGCCTGCAGCACCGGCATCGACGGGCCGTAGGACACGACGGTGACGTCGGTGCCCGGCCGCCGCACGACCGAGGAGAAGGTGCTCCCCGGATCGGTCTCCACGTCGAGCGGGGACTTCTCCCAGTACCGGCGCTTCGGTTCGAAGAACACGACCGGATCGTCGCAGGCAATGGCCTCCTGGATCATGAAGTAGGCGTCCGAGGCGTTGGAGCACGACACCACGCGCAGGCCGGCGATGTGGCAGAAGAACGACTCCGGCGCCTCGGCGTGGTGTTCGACCGCGCCGATGCCGCCGCCGTAGGGGATGCGTACGACGACCGGCATCCGGACGGTGCCCTGCGTACGGAACGTCATCTTCGCCAGCTGCGAGATGATCTGGTCGAAGCCCGGGAAGACGAACCCGTCGAACTGGATCTCGGCGACCGGCCGGTAGCCGCGCATGGCCAGCCCGACCGCCGTGCCGATGATCCCCGACTCGGCCAGCGGGGTGTCCAGCACGCGGTGCTCGCCGAAGTCCTTCTGCAGCCCGTCGGTGACCCGGAACACCCCACCCAGCTTCCCGACGTCCTCGCCCATGACCAGGACCTTCGGGTCCCGTTCCATGCTGGCCCGCAGACCCATGTTGATGGCCTTGGCCAGCGTGGTCGGGCTAGGGGTCGTGGGGTTCGGGGTCGTCGGGCTCGGGGTCGCCGAGGCCGGGGTCGCCGAGGCCGGGGTGCCGGTGCCGTTCGTCGTGTGCGAGGCGGCCGCGGTGGTCGTCATACGGACACCTCGTCCTCGAAGCCGGCCAGATACCCGAGGAACTCGGCCTGCTGCTGCTCGATCTGGTGATTCGGCTCGGAGTAGACGTGACTGAAGATCCGCTCGGGAGGTGGCACCTCCATCGCGATGCAGAACGCCCGGAATCGGGCGGCGAGTTCGTCCGCCTCGCGGTCCACCGAGTCGAAGAAGGCGGAATCGGCCATCCCGGTGCGGGCCAGGTGGACCTTCACCCGCTCGATCGGGTCGAGCAGCTTCCAGGCCTGCGCCTCGTCGGCCTGCCGGTAGCGGGTCGGGTCGTCCGAGGTCGTGTGGGCGTCCATCCGGAAGGTGAACGCCTCCACCAGGACCGGGCCGTTCCCGGACCGGCACTCGTCCATCGCCCACCTGGTGACGGCGAGGCAGGCCAGCACGTCGTTGCCGTCCACCCGGATCCCGGGAAAGCCGTAGCCGTGGGCCCGGTTGAACAGCGGCACCCTGGACTGGCGTTCCACCGGCTCGGAGATCGCCCACTGGTTGTTCTGGCAGTAGAAGACGACCGGCGAGTCGTAGGCGGCGGCGAAGACCATCGCCTCGTGGACGTCACCCTGGCTGGTGGCGCCGTCACCGAAGAACGCGATGGTGGCCTCGGATGGTCGGCCTGCGTCCGGCGACGCACCGACCGCTCCGTCCAGGCGTTGCCCCATGGCATATCCGGTCGCGTTGATGACCTGGTTGCCGATGACGATGCAGTAGCCGCTGAAGCCGTAGTCGTGCGGATCCCAGCCGGTGTGCTCGACGCCCCGGAAGATGCCGAGCAGCTGGGTCGGGTCGATGCCGCGGCACCAGGCGACACCGTGTTCGCGATAGGACGGGAAGGCCATGTCCTGCGGCTGCAACGCCCGGCCGGCGCCGATCTGGGCAGCCTCCTGGCCCAGCAGCGGCACCCAGATCGAGAGCTGGCCCTGACGTTGCAGCGCGTTGCCCTCGCGGTCGAACCGCCGTACCAGCACCATGTCCCGGTACAGGCCGCGCAGCATCTCGGCGGACATCTCGAGCGGATAGTCCGGATGCGGGGTGTACTCGCCCTCCGGACTCAGCAGCTGGATCTGGTCCACACCGCCGCTCGTCGCCTTCAATCCTGCGATCACCTGGTCCGGCGAGGGGGCTGTCGTCGGGGCGGGAGCGGCACCGATCCCGGTGACCCCGCGTTCCTTCACGCCTCTCGCCGTCGTCAGGCTGTCGATCCACTGCTGATTGACCACCGGTGCATCTCCTCGTCGATTGGGTCCCGTCCCCCGGGATCGCCGGGGGGTGTTGGGCGCCGAGCAGCAGTGGTGGACCGGCCCATGGGTGGAGCCGCTGCGCCACCGAAGTCGGCGTTGACGGTCAGCATTGCGTTCCGCTTCCGCGCCGCCGGGTGAGATGGCCGGGAAGCGGGAAGTACCTTCAGATACTGGCATGGATCGAACGGTCCCGTGATCCAGGCCACCTCCGACCATCGGAGGACCGAATATCGCATGCCGGAACACCCTCTCCTCGCAGCACACCCGCTCCCGCCCTACGATCACAGGCAGCGGAGCGGCCAACGAGGGCGGCCGAGGTTTCCGGCTTGGCGCAATGTTTGCTGACGACGGAGGTTGACCATGGAGCTGGAACACCGATTCGAGGTGCCGGTGGGCATCGAAACTGCCTGGAACACGCTGCTCGACATGGAGAAGGTCGGACCGTGCTTTCCGGGCGCCACGCTCGAGACGGTGGACGGCGACAGCTTCACCGGATCGGTCAAGATCAAGCTCGGCCCGATCCAGCTGACCTACAGGGGCAAGGCCACGATCGTCGAGAAGGATCCGGTGGCGCACCGCGCCAAGATCGAGGCGTCCGGCAACGCCGCGAGATCGGCCTCCACCGCGGCCATGCTCGTGACGGCGACCGCCACCGCCATCTCGCCGAGCCGGACGGCGGTCGATCTGGTCACCACGCTCTCGATCACCGGACGCCCGGCGCAGTTCGGGCGCGGCGTCATGGTCGAGGTCGGCAACAAGATGATCGGCCAGTTCGCAGATGCGGTCTCCACCCAGCTCGCCGGCCGCACCTCCGGTGGGGCCGAACTCCTGATGGAGGTCAATCCCGACGAGGTCGCAGCCGAGGTCACCGCCGCGACCGAGGCCGTGGCGGCGAGCGGCTCGACGGAGCCCTACCGCTCGGTCGGGGCACACCGGGTACCCACCGGCCCGGCGCCCGAACCGATCAACCTGATCCAGACGGCCGGTGCCCCGGTCCTCAAGCGCCTGGCGCCGGTGATTCTCGGGATCCTCGCGTTCGTCCTGCTGCGACGTTCGGCGAAGCGCCGCCGCGCCGCCCGGGCCGCCGCCGTCATCGACTGACGCGGCCGCAACCGACTGACGCGACCGCAACTGTTCAACGCGGCCGCTGACCAACACGCGGCGACCGACCGGCGCGCGGCGACCGACCGGCGCGCGGCGACCGACCGGCGCGCGGCGAAGCTGGGCCCACCCGCGCTGATCAACTTCGACGGCGCTGACGAACTCGTCGACTCCTGTCACACCAGCCCCAAACGGGCCAAGTTGATCAGCGCGGGCGAAGTTGATCAGCGCGACGGGGCCGGCGGCAGTCCAGCGCGGCTCAGGCGAGGCCGAGGCGAGCCTTGAGGATGTCCAGCTGGGTGTGCAGCGAAGCCGGCACGGTCTCCCCGATGAAGTCGAACCACTCGTCGATGAGCGGCAGCTCCCTCTTCCATTCCTCCGTGTCGATCGCCAGGGCTGCGGCGATGTCCTCCGGCGTCACGTCAAGGCCGTCGATGTCCAGGCCGCCGGGGGCCGGTACCAGACCGATCGGGGTGTCGACGGCGTCGGCCTCGCCCTCCAGCCGGTCGACGACCCACTTCAGCACCCGCGAGTTCTCGCCGAAGCCCGGCCACAGGAAGCCGCCGTCGGCCGCCCGCCTGAACCAATTGACGTAGAAGACGGCCGGTAACTTGTCGGCATCGGCCCGGTCGCCCAGGTCGGCCCAGTGCTTGAAGTAGTCGCCGGCGTCGTAGCCGATGAACGGCAGCATCGCCATCGGGTCGCGCCGGACGACGCCTACTGCGCCGGTCGCCGCGGCCGTCGTCTCCGACGAGAGCGTTGCACCCATGAACACCCCGTGCGCCCAGTCGCGGGCCTGCGCGACGAGCGGGATGGTGGTCTTGCGGCGCCCTCCGAACAGGACCGCCGAGATCGGTACGCCGCCCGGGGCGTCGAACTCCGGCGCCAGGATCGGGCATTGGGTGATCGGTGTGCAGAACCGGGAGTTCGGGTGGGCGGCCGGCTGACCGGCCGACTCGAGCTGGTGGCCGTCGGCGTCCAGTCCGGACGGGGTCCAGTCGCGGCCCTTCCAGTCGGTCAGGTGAGCCGGCGGCTCCTTCGTCATGCCTTCCCACCAGACGTCGCCGTCATCGGTCAGGGCGACGTTGGTGAAGACCGAGTTGCCGGCCGCGATGGCCGTCATCGCATTCGGATTGGTGGCCCAGCCGGTACCCGGCGCGACGCCGAAGAGGCCGAACTCCGGATTGATCGCGTACAGGCGGCCGTCGTCACCGAAGCGCATCCAGGCGATGTCGTCACCCAACGTCTGGACCTCCCACCCGGGGATCGTGGGCTGGAGCATCGCGAGGTTGGTCTTGCCGCAGGCGCTGGGGAACGCGGCGGCGACGTAGTGGACGGCCTTGCTCGGCGACGTCAGCTTCAGGATCAGCATGTGCTCGGCGAGCCAGCCCTCGTCGCGGGCGATGGCGGAGGCGATCCGCAGCGAGTAGCACTTCTTGCCCAGCAACGCGTTTCCGCCGTAGCCGGAACCGTAGGACCAGATGGTCCGCTCCTCCGGGAACTGGGTGATGTACTTGGTGTCGTTGCACGGCCAGGCCACGTCCACCTGCCCGTCGGCCAGGGGAGCGCCCACCGAGTGCAGCGCCTTGACCCAGGGCGCGCCGGAGTTGATCAGCTCCAGGGCGGCGGTGCCCACCCGCGTCATCACCCGCATGGACGTGACGACGTACTCCGAATCGGTGATCTCGACGCCGAGCATCGGGATGTCCGCGTCGTAGGGGCCCATGCAGAACGGCACGACGTACAGCGTCCGCCCGCGCATGCTGCCGCGGTACAGCTCCGTCATGACGGCCTTCATCTCGGCCGGGTCCATCCAGTTGTTGGTGGCCCCGGCGTCCTTCTCGGCCACCGAGCAGATGAAGGTGCGGTCCTCCACCCTGGCGACGTCGCTCGGGTCGGATGCGCAGTAGAAGGAGTTCGGCTTGCCCTGGAGTCGGACGAAGGTCCCGGCCTCCACCAGCTTGTCCGTCATCGCCTTGTACTCCGCGTCGGACCCGTCGACCCAGACCACCCGCTCGGGTTCGGTCAGTTCGGCGACCTCGGCGACCCAGGCCAGCAATGCCTCGTCGGTCGCGACGGGCTGCGGCCTCCGGTCCAGCAGGCTCGGCAGGCCGGCCAGCCGGGTGCGCCCGGGTGACGCGGTCGGGCGGGTGAGCAGGTGTTCGAGGGGCGGTTTGACAACGGCGGTCATCGACACCATCTCCTGTTGATTTTCGTTCGATTGCACCGGTTCGGTCGAGGACGCCCGACGGGAAATCCCGACGGCATCCGGCCATTACCGGAGAGGATTCCGACGACATTAGCCACCGGGGCTACCTATTCGCCGGTTTTCCGATGAGGTGCGCGCCACTTGATCGTAAAAGAGATCGATTCAGAACACGTGATGGCACACACAATTGTTCGACATTGTTGGATATTGAACCGTTGTGCTCAGAAATCCGACATCACGCGTGCCTCGATCGTCACGATCGACGACTACTGCGCCTTGGACACCGACGACATGTTGAACCCGTCGACCCGGACGGGTGGCATGGCCGAGCGGGTGAAGTAGTCACTCCACTCCCGGGACAGTCCCGGCTGCGTCCGCCCGACTGCGGAAGCCTGCCGCAGGACGTCGAGCGGCGACATGTTGAACCGGAAGTTGTTCACCGCACCGGTGATCTCGCCCTTTTCGACGAGGAACACCCCGTCCCGGGTCAGGCCCGTCATCAGCAACGTCATCGGGTCCACGACTCGCAGGTACCACTGCGAAGTCACCAACAGGCCGCGATCGACGCCGCGGACGAGATCCTCGGTAGCAGTCCCCTCGTCACCGCCGTCCAGGATCAGGTTGTCCGCGAGAGCCCGGAAGGGCGTGCCCTTCTCGGCCGCCAGCGCCCGGGTGTGGATCAGGTTGACGATCACCCCGCCGTCGATCACGTCGGTCCGATCGATCCTGGCTCCGTTGTCGAAGACGGAGGAGTCCTCCGAGGACGACCCGGCGACGACGAACGGCGCGGCCTCCTGTCCCCGGTAGGCCGGGTCCGAGTAGAGGGACAGCGGGAGATCGGTCAGACGCTCTCCGATCCGGGTACCACCGCCGGGTGCCGCGAAGGCGGAGTGACCCTCGTAGGCGGACCGCGCACCGGCGGACCAGGCCAGGAAGACCATGAAGTCGGCGACCGCCGTCGGGGGCAGCACGGTGTCGTAGCGGCCCGGTGGCAGATCGATCGACCGGCGGGCCCAGTCCAGCCGCCGGGTGAGGCCGTCGGTGAGCTGCAGCAGGTCGACGTCACGGAAGTCGCTGGTCGAGGCGCCCACCCACGCGGACCTGGACAGGTCCGCCGATTTGGCGTTGACCTCGACGGCGCCGGTGGGCTGGACCCAGCGGCGACGGACTCCGGTGGAGGTCCCCAGGTACATGGTGTGCACCTCGTGCCGGGCGAACCCGAACAGCAGGCGTTCCTGCGAACGGGCACCGTCGAAGGCTGCGGCCAGATCGGCCAGCAGTCGCGAGTAGACGTCGAACGACGTGCCCTCACCGGGCAGCGAGAATCCGGTGTCGGAGCCGCCCGCCTGCTCCGGGGTGACCAGGTCGGCGCGATCCTGCGCCGGGCCGGCCGACGCCGAGGCGGCCGCCTCGAACTCGGACTGCCGGACCACCTCGATGACGGCCGCGGCGCCGGAGGCGGCGGAGACCGACGCGTTGACAGTCGCCGAGGCACCGCCCACGACGGAGATGACGAACCAGGACAGGGTGTCCGACACCCCGCTGGTGGTCACGGTGTTGTTCGCCCACCGGACGTTGGCGGTGCTCTCGGCGGTCACCACGACGATGCAGCCGTCGGCCAGCGAGGCGGCCAGCGCAGTCTCGACGATCTGGTCGGGTGTCAGGACGTTGCGGACGAGGCCGGGGGCGTTCATGCGGCACCTTCGGAGACGGTGTTGAGGATGGAGATGCCGCGGAAGCGGGCGGACGGGCAGCCATGCGAGACCGCGGCCACCTGGCCGGGTTGGCCCTTTCCGCAGTTGAAAGCACCGCCCAGTAGGTAGGTCTCAGGACCACCGACGGCGTCCATCGCCCCCCAGAAGTCGGTGGTGGTCGCCTGATAGGCGACATCCTTGACCTGGCCGATGATCTCACCCCCGGAGATGCGATAGAACCGTTGCCCCGTGAACTGGAAGTTGTACCGCTGCATGTCGATCGACCAGGACTTGTCGCCGACGACGTAGATGCCTTCGTCGATGCCGCCGATCAGGTCGAGGGTGGATCCCCCGGCCGGATCGGGCAGCAGCGACACGTTCGCCATCCGCTGGAGCGGCTGGTGGGACGGCGAATCGGCGTGGGCGCAGCCGTTGGAACGCTGGAGTCCCAGCCGGCGCGCGAACACGCGGTCCAGCTGATAACCGGTGAGCACACCGGAGTTGATCAGATCCCAGGACTGGCCGGCCACCCCGTCGTCGTCGTAGCCGATGGTGGCCAGGCCGTGCTCGACGGTCCGGTCCCCGACGACATTCATCACCGGCGAACCGTACTTCAGCGTGCCGAGTTGGTCCGGCGTGGCGAAAGACGTTCCGGCATAGGCGGCTTCGTAGCCGATCGCCCGGTCGTACTCGGTCGCGTGACCGATCGACTCGTGGATGGTCAGCCAGAGGTTGGTCGGATCGATGACCAGGTCGTACCGACCGGCCTCGATCGACGGCGCTTTCACCTTCTCCGCGAGATCCACCGGCAGGGAGGCGATCTCGGCATCGAAATCCCACGTGCCGTCGGTCAGGTACTCGTAGCCCCGACCCACGGGCGGCGTCAGCGAGGACATCGATTCGAACCCGCCCGAGTCGGAGTCGACCGCAACCGCGGACAGGGTCGGTTCCAACCGGACGCGCTGCTGGGTGGTGGTCGTGCCGGCCGTGTCGGCGTAGAACTTGTTCTCCTTCACCGACAGGAGGCCCGCTCTGGCGTGCGAGACGCCGTCGGCGGCCAGCAGTCGCTCCGAGCGATCGAGCAGCAGGGCCACCTTGTCCTGGGTCGGTACCGAGAACGGGTCGATCGAGTACGAGCTGACCCACGTGACGTCGCGGTGGACGGGCTCGTCGGCGCGCTCGACCCGCTCGGCGACGACGCCGGCCAGCGCCCTGGCCACCGCCACCGCCTGCCGTGCGGTGCGCGCCGCCACCTCGGGGGTCGGCACGACCGCGGCCGCGAAACCCCAGGTGCCGTCCACGATCACGCGGACCGCGAACCCGGTCGTCACCGAATCGACCGCGGACTGCACGGCGGTGTCGCGCAGGCTCAGGGACCCGGTCATCAACCGCTCGAAGCGGAAGTCGGCGAACGAGGCCCCGGCGGAGGTGGCCGCCGAGAGTGCGGCATCGGACAGCAGTCGCAGCGGGAGGTCCAGGAAATCCTGATCGACGGTGCGGACGGCGGGGGCGGGGGCGGGATCGAGTGGCACGTCCGACACTGTATGACGAGACGATCCAGGCTCGAAGCGCGGCGTCGCCGGTCAGCCGGTCGCCGGGCTAGGGCGTGTCCCGTGGATCGTTCTCCGTTAGATGCCTGAGCCAGATTCCGATGCTGGCGACGTCGACGGTGCCTCGGTAGACGAACTCCCGTTTGTCATACCGGGTGGCGACCGCGCGGTAGCCGCGTAGCCGGTTGAACGTCCGCTCCACGGTGTTGCGGTCCTTGTAGATTTCCTTGTCGAATTTGGGTGGCCGACCACCACGGGAACCCTTGGACAGGCGACCGTTGATCTGGTTCACCGGCTCCGGGATGGTCGCCTTGATACCCCTACGCCGCAACGACTTACGGATTCTGCCGCTGGAATACGCCTTGTCCGCCAACACCCGATCCGGTCGGGTCCTAGGCCGCCCATCACGGCCGCGCACGATCCGAATATCGGCCAGCACCGCGGTGAACGCCAACGCGTCATGCCGCTGACCAGCCGAGATGACCCGCCCCACCGGCCGACACTTCGAATCAGCCGCCATGTGGATCTTCGTCGTCACCCCGCCGCGGCTACGCCCCAAACCCTCCCGATCAACGACCGGCGGCGGCCGATCCGCAGAATTCTTGTAGTTCGATAGTGCCCCCTGTGTCTTTGAGGGCCTTGATCGGAGCCTCCAACACGACGCTGGCAAGGACGGCGGCGGGGATGTCCTTCGGCGGTTCGTGCCGGGCACCTGCCGCGTGGTGATGCGCCCGGATCACCGTCGCATCCACCCCCAACGCCCACTCACCGACATCGCCGTGATCGCAGTCCGCCCGCAGCATCGACAGCACCCGCTGCCAGGTACCGTCCCCTGACCAGCGACGATGCCGGTTGTACACCGTCTTCCAATTGCCGTAACACTCCGGGAGATCCCGCCACGCCGAACCGGACCTGGTCCGCCACAGCACCCCGTCGACGACCCTGCGGTGATCGACCCACCGACCACCCCGAATCGGGGTCCGATCCGGTAGCAAAGGCTCCAACCGGGCCCACTGCTCATCCGACAAATCATGACGATTCTGCACAAATCAGAGTCTGTCGGAACCGACCTCCAAGATCCGCGGGACACGCCCTAGCCGCGGGGACCCCGGACGTGGACCCGTCCGGCACGAACTTGCCGTCGTGATCGAGGCGGCCGGTGGCCGCCTGGTGCCACCCGCCGTGCCCGTCCGAGACGCCGATCACCACGTGTCCATCCGGCGAGATCCGGGTCACCTGATCGGCGGCGCCGTCGCCGTCCGTGTCGGAGTACCCGACGACCGTGCCGTCCGGGAGGTGGGTCACGACGGTGTCCGGGGTCCCGTCGCCGTTGATGTCGGTGGTCGGATGGCCGAGGTCGTAGTTCTTGCCGCCGTCGGTGAAGGTGATGTCGCCGGCGGGAGCGTTTCCGCTGATCGGCGCGCCGGCCGGGACCGGCTCGGTGCCGGTGCCGGCAGCGCCCGTCGTGCCCGGGTGGGAAGCCGTCCCCGTGCTCGGGTGGCCGGTGGTGACACCGTCGCTGTCGGAGGGGTTCAGCCCGGCCGCGGTGTTCGGGGTGCTGTCGGGGACGAGGTGGCCAGAGGCGTCCAGGTGCCCGGTGGTGGAAACCTCCCACTCGCCGCCCGCGCCGTGGACCGCGATCACCACTTTGCCGTCGGCACCGATCTGGGTGATCTGGTCGGCCCTGCCGTCGCCGTCGCGGTCGGTGTAGGCGGTCACCGAACCGTCGGTGTTGTGCACGACCGCCGTGTCCGGTGAGCCGTCCTGGTTGATGTCGACGGTCGGGGCGTCCAGCGAATGGGCGGACCCGTCGTCACCGGTCACCGTCAGGTCGTGTCCGGTGGCAGCGCCGCCCGAGGACGTGCCGGTGTGGGAAGTGGTCCCGGTGTCCGAGGTGGTACCGGTATTGGTGGTGGTACCGGTGTTGGCAGTGGTTCCGGTGTTGGGGGTGGTTCCGGCACCCGAGGAGCCGGCGACCGGGGCACCGGTGCTGGGGTCGACCTCCCGGCCGTCGGCGTCGTAGACGTGCATCGCGTCCGCGTGGCCGTCGTGATCGGCATCGGTGATGATGTACTCGTGGTCGCCTTCGAAGACGATCACCGAATCGGCGACCCCGTCGTGATCCGAGTCGTAGGTGGCCTGGCCCAGATCCTGCGCCGAGCTACCCGAGCCCACGGTGATGTCGTGTCCGGGCTGCACGTCGGGACCGGTGTCGAATTCCATGGGGCGCTCCTTGCGGCTCTTGGGGGGGTACGGCGCGGATGTGACGGCGACGGCTGACGTTCGGTTCCCGGTCGGGCCGGGCAATGCATCCCGGTGCGGCTCCACCGACCCCGCTGGTCAGGGCGTCCGGCCGGGGACCGTGACCCAGTTGCCGCCGGGGTCCAGCGTGTAGTCGGCCGTCAGGTGACCGGCGGCGTCCGTGGTCCAGGCCCGGTCGGCAACCCCGTCACCGTTGGTGTCCTGGTAGTACAGCGTCGACCCACCGGGGCCGGCGACCCTGACCGTATCGGGTACCCCATCGCCATCGGTGTCGATGGTCGCCTGGCCGGCGTCGAACGACCGTCCGGACACCTCGACCTCCACGTCGCCGGGATGCGCACCGGGGTCGCCGGGATGCGCAGTGGGACTGCCGGGAAGCGCGGTGGGACTGCCGGGCCCGCCGGGGTGGACCGGCTGGACGTGGGTCGGCGGGTCCGCCACCGGCTGCTGCGGGTGGTCGACCACGAAGGTGCCGTCGTGGGCAACGTGCCCGGTCTGCACCACATCCCACCCGCCGTGACCGTCCGGAACGGCCCAGGTCGCCTCGCCGGTCTGGGCGTCGACCTGGATCAGCTGGTCGGGGTGTCCGTCCGCATCGGTGTCGGACAGGACGAGCACATCGCCCTGGTCGGTCCGGACCGCCAGCGATTCCGGCACGCCGTCCCCGTCGAGGTCCTCGGTGGGGGCCCCGAGATCGGTCCTGGTGCCGTCGGCGCCGGTGTAGACGATGTCCGGGCCTTCGGGGGCGGCCCTGCCGTGCGCCGCCACGGCGCCGCCCCCGACCCCCGGGTACCGGGGTAGACCGTCGCCGAGGTGGTCGGCCGACAGGTGGTCGTGCGGATCGGCCGACAGGTGGTCGTGCGGATCGGCCGCCAGGTCGTCGTGGGACGCCGCACCCTGGTCGCCGAACGACAGTCCGTCCGCCCCCTGCAGGGGTTCGTCGGACAGGTCCGAATCGGTGAACATGATCGCGCTCCCGTTGCTCTGTCGTGCGTTGTCGTGACGCTGTCGTGCGATGACGGCGTTCCCGTCCGACTCGCGGAGCACGAATTCGGTTCCCGGGGCCGAGAACCTCCGCCCGGCCGTTCCCGATCGGCGGGATCAGAGCGACGGGGGTTCCCGGGATGGCGGCCGGACGGATTCGCCCGCCGGGTCTCCAGCGCCGGCGGCACCCGCGGCACCGGCGGCACCCGCGGCACCCCCGGCACCCGCGGCGACGACCGGATCCCGCACCGCCGCGCGCAGTGCGGACAGGTTCAGACCTTCGAACGGGGACCTGACGGGCGGGGCCGGGGCCGACCCGGTCGGTGGCTGCCACCCGGGGTCGGGTGGCCCGCCGCGCTGCTGTCGGACGACGAGTTCGGGCAGCCCGGCCGGCAGTCGGATGGCACGCGGCCCGACGGCCGGCACCGCGAGGCCCGACGAGGGCGCGACCGGACCTCGGTCGATCAGGCCGAAGTTCGTCTCAACCGGGGCCGCGGCTCCCGTCCGGGTCGCCCGGATCCGTTGCAGCACAGCCTCTCCGGCGTTGATCACTGCGGTTCCGGCGGCCCGGCGCTCGTCCAGCGCACGCAGGCGACCGGCCCGCTCGGTGGCGTCGAGCTTCAACGCCCCGTCGACCGCCCTGATCTCGTTGTCCAACGCCGCGACCTGCCGGGTCAGCGCATCGTCGAGAGCCAGGGTCAGCTGTTCGTCCGCCTCGATGAACTGCTCGGCGATGTTCTGGTCGATCTGGGCCTTGGCCTCCCCGAGGACCTCCATCAGCCACTGCTTGAGGTGACCCTTGTCGGCCACCCGGCGACGGGATTTCATCATGTAGAAGGCCGCTGCGCCGCCCAGCACGATGGAGACCGGCGCCATCGCGATGCCGAAGGCGGCCGGCAGGGCCGCCGCGGGCACCATGGTGATCAGGCGGGAGAGCGAGAAGCCCATGCTGGCACCGGACAACGTCATGATCGTGTCGTCGACGTTCTTGCTCCGGTCCGGCGGCCTGGTGACCAGCGCGGCGTACGGACGGGTGGCCAGTTGGGAGACCAGGACCGTCATCTCCTGCGGCGTGAACAGTTCAGCCAACACGGTGTGACAGATGCGGCCCATCGCCTCGATCAGGCGGCGGTGCGCCCTGGCCGTCATCGCCTGCGCGTAGGCATCGATGTGGAAGGCCATGTTCTTCAGCTCGTTGTTGTCCGCCGCGTCGATCGACGCGCGGAAGATCTGCGAGGCCTCCCTGACCTCGCGGGCGGTCTCGTGGGTCAGATCCACTCGGGCACGCTGGATCTCGGCCCGGAGCATCACCTGCCACCCCCGGGTGCCGGCCTTCCGCCGGCCCAGCAGCTCCTCGCGGCGCCGCTTCAGCAGATCGGCCTCGGCGGCACCGGTGGTCAGGGCCCGACGTCGACCCTCCAGCTTGACCATGGCCCCGGCCAGCACGGTGACGCCGGTGCGCAGGATGTTCGACTCTGACACCATCTCCGCGGCCGCAGCCACCTCTGCCTGCAACACCGCGCGCAGCTGGACGACCCCCGACTGGTTCAGCAGCATCTCGGCGATGTTCGGATCGGCCTGGGCGGCGGCCGCCTCGGCCAGCCTGGAGGAGACCGGATGGAAGTGGGCCGCGGAGAAACGTGGCGCATGCCGGGCCAGCAGCAGCCGATCGGCCTCGACGATCTCCCGCCAGCCGCGGTAGGCATCGGTCTTGGTGACCACGAAGTGGACGGCCTCGACCCGGTCGGACACGCGCGCGAGGAAGTCGAGCTCGCCTCTGGCGAACGGGGCCGAGGCGTCGACCACGAACACCAGCGCGGCCGCCGACGCCGCAGCCTCGGCCGCGAGCTCGGCGTGCGCGGCGACGAGACCGCCGACACCGGGCGTGTCCACCACCGTCATCACCGAGGTCAACGCCGACGGCAGACCCACCTCGATCCATCGCGGCGGTGGGATGTCGATATCGGGCTCGCCGTCCACCGTCGCCCAGGCGCGCAGATCCTTGGGCGGGAAGGCGATGTCGGCCATCCCGCCGCCGAACCTGGCCACCGTGTACGGGGTCGCAGCGTGGGTGAAGACCAGATAGGTGCAGGTGGCCGTCCCGGCATCGACCGGGGAGAGGCCCGCGACCCCCAGCAGCGCGTTGACCAGCGACGACTTACCGCGGTTCGTCTCACCGACGACCACCACCCTTGGCAGTTCCGTCGAGGTCTTGCGGGCCGCCAGATTCGCGGCCCCGTCCGGGTCGTCGACCCGCAGCCAGGCAGCGGAGTCCTCGCGCCATTGCCGCACCGCCGATGGGAGCGTGAGAACGCCGGTACGCGCTGCCGGCGCCGCCCCGGCGGCGAACGGATGCGGACTCGTCATGCCGCCAAAGCTACCGTCGCCGGCGGATCGGGCACAGAGGTCGCCACCGGCCGGGCCGGGCATCCGGGCCAGGTCTACCTGGCGGCCTTGGCGGCCATCCGCGCGCGCATGGTCTCGCGCTGCTCGACGAACCGGTTCGCCTGGGCGTCGAGGCCCGTCATGAACGCCGACAGCTCGTCGCGCGCCTGTTCGCCGGCGGGCCCGAGGTCGGCACGGTCGAAGACACGCCAGAACTTCAGGACGGGCTGGACCACGGCGTCGTGGTGCAGCCGCAGGTCGTATATACCGGCCTTTGCGATCGTCACAGCGTTGCGCGTGTAACCGGGCATGTTCGCGCCCGGCATCGCGAACCCGACGACCTCGTCGCGGATCGCCTCCATGGTCGCGTCCGGTGCCATGTCGAAGGCGGCGGCAACCAGATTCCGGTAGAAGATCATGTGCAGGTTCTCGTCGAGGGCGATCCTGGCCAGCAGCGCCTCGGCCAGCGGATCGCCGGACGCCTTGCCGGTATTGCGGTGCGAGACCCTGGTCGCCAGTTCCTGGAAGGAGACGTAGGCGACGGTCTGCAGCACCGACTTGTCCCCGGAGTCGTAGCCGGCGGTCATGTGGGCGATCCGCAGGTTCTCCAGCTCGACCGGGTCGACACCTCGGGTGACCACCAGGTAGTCGCGCAGGGCGATACCGTGCCGACCCTCCTCGGCGGTCCATCGTCCGACCCACTGGCCCCAGGCGCCGTCACGCCCGAAACGAGTGGCGATCTCGCGGTGGTAGGAGGGCAGGTTGTCCTCGGTCAGGAGATTGACGATCATCGCCGTCCGGGCCGTCGGATCCAGGCGCGAATCCTCGAGCGACCAGTCCTGACCGCCCAGCATCTGGAAATCCCGGCCCTGGCTCCACGGGATGTAGTCGTGCGGCATCCAGTCCTTGAAAACGGAAAGATGACGGTTGAGGTTCTCTTCGACGACCGGCTCGAGGTCCATGAGCAGACGGGTCTGGAGCCCAGCCGCATCTCTGGGAATGATTCTGGTGCTGATCCCACTCGAGGTGATCGTCAAGGTTTCTTCTCCAACCGGGGCCGCTACTAGCTTGAGGTGTTGCGGCACCCACCGTGACGGTGCCGAACCTGAAAGCTACCCCGTATTTCGGGGAGATTACCGGCCGGGAGATATTCCGGTCCCCGGGGAACCCGAGGGCCTCCGTGTTCGTTGGCGAACATCTGATCGACGCGGTGATCGATCCCGGTGACCGATGTCGGCGTGGGCGAGATCACCCGGCAACACCGATACGGCAGGCCGACGATATGTCGGCGGTTCGCGATTACTGGCTGTTGGCTTCCAGGTACTGAGCGCGCACCTCGGCAGAAACACGACCCCGAACCGATACCGGAACGGCGTTCTCGTGCGCCCACGCCCGCACGGTTGCGGCATCGGGACCAGCAGCCCTACCCCGGGAGGCGGTGCGCGGAGACCCACTGGAGGGCGCCTTCACCTGACGCCCGACGGAGACGAACTCGGCCAGCGCCTTGCGGAGGGCCTTTGCGTTCTTGAGGCTGAGGTCGATTTCGTAGCCGACCCCGTCGACGCCGAAGGAGACGGTCTCCACGGCTTTGCCGCCGTCGAGATCATCGAGGAGTTTGACATTGGTGACCTGAGCCATGACGAGGCCTTTCGACTCGAATGAACGTGAGACAACCATCATGGCGCATGCAAGTCGGAAAAATCACAACAAACCCGGGTTTGCCGCCTGAAATATGGCTCTTGTGACGTTCTCGTGGGTGGTTTGACCCCTGGTTGTGGGCGACACACCGGGCTGCGTATAGGTTCTGGCTTATCTAGGGTCAGTCACTATCCAGGAGCACGGTGTGCGCGGTGTAACGATATGGCGAAAGCTGCTCGGTGTCGAGCAACTGCAGGTGTGCGATGTGGCGTGGGAGGAGGCCGACGACCGGCAGGTGCTGGTCGTTTCGGTGCGTGCGACGAAGGGCGCCCGGAGTAGGTGCAGTCGATGCCGGCGTAGACGGCCGGGCTATGACCAGGGCGGCGGAACCCGGCGGTGGCGGTCGCTGGACTGGGGGTCGACGATGGTATTCCTGCAGGCTGCGGCTCCGCGGGTGAACTGCCGGACGCACGGGGTGGTCGTCGCGGCGGTGCCGTGGGCCCGACCCGGCGCGCGGGCAACCCGAGCGTTTGAGGACCAGTGCGCGTGGTTGGCGGCGCACACCGCTTCGTCGGTGGTGGCGCAGTTGATGCGGACGTCGTGGCGGCACGTGAGCGCAATCATCGAGCACGTCGTCGCCGACGGTTTGGCCGGCCGGGACGTGCTCGCGGGGCTGCAGCGGATCGGCATCGATGAAATCTCCCACCGCAAAGGCCAGCGGTATCTGACGTGCGTGGTCGATCAAGACTCCGGCAGATTGGTGTGGGCCGCACCGGGCCGCAACAGCGACACCCTGGGTCGGTTCTTCGACGAGCTCGGCCCAGAACGGGCGGCGGCGTTGACGCACGTCTCGGCCGACGGGGCGCAGTGGATCCACGACACCGTGACGGCCCGCGCGCCGCAGGCGGTGCTGGGATTGGATCCGTTTCATATCGTGGGGTGGGCCACCCGGGAGTTGGACAAGGTCCGTCGTCAGACGTGGAACACGCTGCGGGGTAGGAGTAGCTCTGCGCAGGCGTCGTCGGTGAAGGGCAGCCGCTGGGCATTGCTGAAAAACCCGGCGGACCTGTCCCCGGAGCAACGCGGGTCCCTCGCCTCGATCGCCCAGACCAACCGGCATCTGTATCGGGCGTATCTGCTGAAGGAGCAACTGCGCGCGGTGTTCCAGGTCAAGGGCCAGGCCGGCCGTGAACTGTTGGCCGGCTGGATCGCCTGGGCCCGCCGCTCCCAACTGCCCGGGTTCATCGCCCTGGCCGCAACGTTGAAGCGGTTCCAGCAGCTGATTTGGAACACCCTGATCCACCACATGAGCAACGCCCAATCCGAGGCCACCAACACCCACCTACGGGCCTTGACCCGCAGGTCGTACGGCTTTCACAGCCCAGAAGCGTTGATAGCCATGGCAATGCTCACCCGCGGCGGGTTATGCCCGCCGCTTCCCGGACGCTAAACCACCCACGAAAACGTCAGGAGACCCTGAAATATATCGATAGTGCGTCTGCGGGGCCTCGTCCACCAGACCGCACTGCGACGTGAGAGGTGTTTCGGTCACTACAGGTGAGCTGGTGCATCGACGACTTCGAACGAAGCGACACGGAACCCCGGACGCTTTCCCGCGACAGCCGACCCGTACCGGAATCGGTGACGGTATCCAGAGCCGTGGATTTGCCCGGTCGAACATCCGCGGGCAGAGATTATGCAGCGGATTCTGGCCGGACTTTGGCAGGATTTTGGCAGAGTTCGGCCGCGTTCGTCCACCCTTCTGCAAAGTGCGGCGATGATACAAGAGTTGCGCGGTCGTCAACGATTAACGCATCAAAGTTAGGCTCTTGTGACGTTCTCGTGGGTGGTTTGACCCCTGGTTGTGGGCGACACACCGGGCTGCGTATAGGTTCTGGCTTATCTAGGGTCAGTCACTATCCAGGAGCACGGTGTGCGCGGTGTAACGATATGGCGAAAGCTGCTCGGTGTCGAGCAACTGCAGGTGTGCGATGTGGCGTGGGAGGAGGCCGACGACCGGCAGGTGCTGGTCGTTTCGGTGCGTGCGACGAAGGGCGCCCGGAGCAGGTGCAGTCGATGCCGGCGTAGACGGCCGGGCTATGACCAGGGCGGCGGAACCCGGCGGTGGCGGTCGCTGGACTGGGGGTCGACGATGGTATTCCTGCAGGCTGCGGCTCCGCGGGTGAACTGCCGGACGCACGGGGTGGTCGTCGCGGCGGTGCCGTGGGCCCGACCCGGCGCGCGGGCAACCCGAGCGTTTGAAGACCAGTGCGCGTGGTTGGCGGCGCACACCGCTTCGTCGGTGGTGGCGCAGTTGATGCGGACGTCGTGGCGGCACGTGAGCGCAATCATCGAGCACGTCGTCGCCGACGGTTTGGCCGGCCGGGACGTGCTCGCGGGGCTGCAGCGGATCGGCATCGATGAAATCTCCCACCGCAAAGGCCAGCGGTATCTGACGTGCGTGGTCGATCAAGACTCCGGCAGATTGGTGTGGGCCGCACCGGGCCGCAACAGCGACACCCTGGGTCGGTTCTTCGACCAACTCGGCCCAGAACGGGCGGCGGCGTTGACGCACGTCTCGGCCGACGGGGCGCAGTGGATCCACGACACCGTGACGGCCCGCGCGCCGCAGGCGGTGCTGGGATTGGATCCGTTTCATATCGTGGGGTGGGCCACCCGGGAGTTGGACAAGGTCCGTCGTCAGACGTGGAACACGCTGCGGGGTAACAGTAGCTCTGCGCAGGCGTCGTCGGTGAAGGGCAGCCGCTGGGCATTGCTGAAAAACCCGGCGGACCTGTCCCCGGAGCAACGCGGGTCGGTCACCTCGATCGCCCAGACCAACCGGCATCTGTATCGGGCGTATCTGCTGAAGGAGCAACTGCGCGCGGTGTTCCAGGTCAAGGGCCAGGCCGGCCGTGAACTGCTGGCCGGCTGGATCGCCTGGGCCCGCCGCTCCCAACTGCCCGGGTTCATCGCCCTGGCCGCAACGTTGAAGCGGTTCCAGCAGCTGATTTGGAACACCCTGATCCACCACATGAGCAACGCCCAATCCGAGGCCACCAACACCCACCTACGGGCCTTGACCCGCAGGTCGTACGGCTTTCACAGCCCAGAAGCGTTGATAGCCATGGCAATGCTCACCCGCGGCGGGTTATGCCCGCCGCTACCAGGCCGCTAAACCACCCACGAAAACGTCAGGAGACCCCAAAGTTAGGCCGAATGGCCGCAATGGCGGCCGACCACCGATGACGGTCGAAGGGCGCAGATGTGGCCGCACAAGCCGAGAACTGCCTGCCCGCAACGAAAGTCCTCAGATCAAGCGGTAGACGACGACCACCGGTTCCCGGATGACTCGCCCACGATCGAGGAAACCCACCGATTCGGTTTCGGCGACGGTGTTGTGCAGCAATGGGTCCGACGTGGGTTCGACGCCCCCGGCCTCGTGTGCGATCGGATCGAATACCTCTCCGTCGGGTCGGACGACCTCGACCCCGACACCGGCGAGCCCGACCGAGAGGCGCTCCCACACGCCGGCGCTGCGCGCGCGATCCCAGGCGTAGATCAGCAGGTCGAGCAACAGCCGTCGTTCCACCGACGGATCGGAATCCATCATGAGTTCGGTGTCCTGGTCTTGATGTCGGAGATCCCGGCCTCACCGGAGATCCCGGCCTCGCCGGAGACCCCGGCCCCGGAGACCCCGGCCTCGCCGGAGATCCCGTCCCCGGAGACCCCGTCGCCCGAGTACGCGTCGCCGACGTAGGCGCCGGCCCGGCCGTCGGTCGGCCCGGCGTCCGGTCGGGCACTCATCTCGGTCCCTCCCCGGGCCGGCCCTGCCCGAACGGCGGATCGGGCTGACGGAATTGCGGCAGTGGTGCGGTGCCGACGGCCAGGGCCCCGACCGGTCGAGACGGTGGATCACCCCTGAGCTCCTGCCACATCAGGAAGTAGGCCCGGTGCACGACGTGCGCCACCCGGCTCTGCGCCGGCGTGGCGCCGAACGAGGCGAACGAACGCCACCAGCCCGCCCGTTCCAGCGCGGTCGCCTGCAGTTGCTCGACGGGGACCCCCGGCAGGCCGAGCTGGTCGGCGGGGCGCACCGATCCGCCGACCCGGAGGATCTCGGCCGTCAGATCGTTCGGCATCGGGACCGTACCGGTACTGACCAGGGTCAATGCCTCCAGCAACCGGAGCTGGTGAGCCTCCGGCCGCTGGAGCAGCAGCTCGATCGCATCGTGCACGCGCTGGCGTTCGGCCCAATCACCGGAGGACGCGGCCAGAGCCGCCATCGCGGCCAGTGCCGCCGAGGCCTTGATCCCGTCGGCCCGGGAGCGGAACACCTCACCCAGCCTCCGGCGCAGCTCGGTGAATCCGGATTCCTCCAGCAGCCGGCGGCGCAGTTCACCCGCCGAGATCGCCGGCTCGGCCCGCAGGATTCGGACCGCCTCGCTGATGCCGTAGAGGTCCAGCAGTTGCAGCAGCCGCACCCTGGTGCGGCGGTCGAGGGGTGCATCCATCTCGGTGAACAGGTCACCGGCCATCGTCATGGCGCCGAACAGGGCGGGATCGACACCGGTCAACAGGCGCAGGGCCTCGGCGTCAGCGGCGGTGAACGCGCCGGTCTCCGCTGTCTCGGCGAGCAACCCGATGACGGGCAACACGTCCGCCACCCGCGGCCGGAGGAGGTCGGCCTGGCTGCGGGCCAGGATGCGGGCTGCCTCCCGGATGCTGCCGCCGGCGCCCTGCACCGAATCGGCGACCACGGTGTCGGCTTTGTTCAGCACCGCGAGCGCGTTGACCGGGCCGGCGTCACGGGACGCGGTGGCGGCGGTGAAGGCGGCCAGCACCAGCGCGTCGTCGGCCCGGACCGACTGGGTGAACACGTAGACGACCGCCTCGGCTCCGGCGACCGCGAACCGGGAGGTCGCATCGAGGGACGACGGGTCCTGAGCGGCCGACCCGTCGACATCGGCCGGCAGTCGCGACGCACCCAGCAACGCCTCCGTCCGGGAGACCGAGGCCGAATCCAACGATCCGAGACCGGGGGTGTCGATGACGGTGATGTCGGCCAGCAGCGCGCTGGTCAGGTAGGCCTCGAGGTGCGAGACGCCGACCAGGTCGATCCCGAGATCGGCCGGGATCCCGCCGTCCGGAGCGAACGGCAGCGTCGACCGCCGGCCGTCCCGGAACACCACCTCGATGCGATCCACCGTCCCGTACTGGAACCGGGTCACCAGGCGGGTGCACTCACCGACGTCGGTCGGTGCGACCCGCCGCCCGATCAAGGCGTTGACCAGGGTCGACTTTCCCGACTTGATCCGCCCGGCCACCGCCAGCTGCAACGGCGTGTCCAGTCGCCTCAGCACCTCGCCGACGCCGGCCGCCGTCCGCGGCGAGACCTGCGGCAGGAGGGCGGTGCACATACCGCCGACCGCCTTGGACAACGGACCCTGCATCGGTGTTCCTTCCCGCGGAGTTCCTGACCGCGACCTGCTCCAGCCGATGAGCAGACCGCCCGGCTGTGCTCGTGTGCGCCCGTGCCTACCCGGGCGATCAGTTGCGTGGCTTGTAGTTCGCCACCCAGTAGCTGTTGAGAGCGGACTGGGAGGCGAGGGGCAGCGAGACCACGATGCCCACGTACGGCCGGCCCGTCGACGTCCAGGCCAGCACCGAGGCGCCCTGCGTGGGGTCGCTGGGATTCTGCCCGAAGGTCGGCAGGTCGCTCGCGGTGATCACCCGGCCACCCGCGCCGTTGGTGAACTTGACGTCGCTGTCCTGCTTGTAGCCACCGAACCGGTCCGCGACCTTGGCCTTGTACATATCGCTCAGGTATCGGTCGGCGGCGGCCGGGGTCTTCACCGTCATCACGTAGACCAGCACGGATCCGTAGAGATTGCCCTCGTCCGCGGTGGCCACGGCGCATCGCACCGCCCGACTGACCTTGAACCCCGCCGAGGCGGCGATCTCCGGCGCGCCGTTGAACGTGGAGGTGTACTCCGAGCACTGCGTCAGGCGGTCCACGTTGTTGCTCATGAACGCGACCTCACCCGCGGTGAACGCTTTGCCGGGCCCCAGACCGGTCGCGGCGACCACGCTGCCGGTCGAGGTGGCAGCCGTCGCCGGTCCCACGGACGCGGCCGTTGCCGGCGTCGGCCCGGCGGCTGAGGCAGCGGTCGGGCCGGCCGCCGTTGCAGAGGTCGGGTGGCCGGCAGCCGGGCCGGCGGCCGGCCCGGAGGCCTGGGTGGAGCCGAACGGCCGGACGATCAGCAGGACCGCACCCGCGAGGACCAGCACGACCAGGGCGCCGGCCAGCAGCAGGCGCCGCCGCCCTCCACGATCGGCTGACGGGGGGATCACGTCCGGAGAGACCGGCGAACCCGCCGATCCGGATCGGACGGAGTGCGTCGGGCCGGTGGACGCAGCGTTCCCCCCCGGCGGTGAGGGGGCCGCCCCCGACGGCAGAGGTGGGGCATGCGGCCCGGTCGGCGAACCGGCCGGCCGGCCGGCGAACGGCGACGACCGGTCCGCGAGCCCCACAGTCCGGTTGCTCGCACGATTCACCGGGACCAGCAGGGCTCCGAGGGCGACCGCGGTCTCCGGCTGGTCCAGCGCGACCGGCGTCACGTGCAGGCGGTCCTGGATCAGGCCGGCCACCAGCGGGATCCGGGAGGACCCACCCACCAGGAAGATCCCCCCGAGCCGCTCCGGGGCAAGGCCCGCGGTCTTCAGCACCGTCGAGAGCACCTCGATGGACCGCAGCAGGTTGGGCCGGATCAGACCTTCGAACTCGGTCCTCGTCAGGTGCGCGTCGACGAACGGATCGGGTAGCGAGACATCCGTCTGCGGGTAGCGGGACAGGGCTTCCTTGGCCGCCCTGACGTCGTCGGCGAGCGCCCTGGCCGCACGCCGGGACGCCGAGTCCACCGGCCGGAGGATCTGCTGCCACCGTCCGGGATCCGTCGAGGAGGTGCTCCTGCCGACCTGGTCCAGGATGGCCTGGTCGAAATCCAGGCCGCCGAGATCGGGCAGACCGGCCTCGGCCAGCACGTGGAACTCCGCCTGGGCCGGACCGGCCCGCGACGCCGGACCGGCGGAGGACGGGGCGCCGCCCTGCGTCCGGCCCACGATCGCGATGTCGAAGGTGCCCCCGCCGAGGTCGTAGACGGCGACGGTGCCGCCGGGCGGCAGGGCGCGACCCGGCAGCCGGGTGAACTGGGCCGCTGCTGCCACCGGTTCCGGGATCAGCAGCAGGTTGGTCCCCAGACCGGCCGCCCTTGCTGCGGCGACCAGCACGTTCTGCCTGATGGCGCCCCACTGCGCCGGGTGCGTCAGGCGGACCTCGTCCGGAGCTGCCCCCCCGAGCTGACGTCGCACCTCGGTGGCGACCACCCGCAGCACGGCGGCGATGACGTCCACCACCGGCACCACCCGGTCACCGAGCAGGATCTCGCCGTCGTCGACCCGGCGTTTGGGATTGGGCTCGTACCTGGCCGGATCGAGCCTGGCCTGCCGCTGGGCGTCACGTCCGACGATGTACTGCCCGTCCGCCCCCAGGAAGACGGCCGACGGGAGCAGGGGTGAGGTGTCGAAGCTGACCGTCCGCGGCGCCTGGCCGTCGACCAGCAGTGCCGCCACCGTGTTCGAGGTCCCGAAATCGATGGCCAGCAGCCGCATCACCCACCTGCCGTTCCCGGGGCTGCCCCCTGATGTCCGCTGTCCTTGGTCACATCGTCACACGGCGCGTCCGCGCGCCTGATCCGAACGAGAACGATCGACGTGAGATTCAACCCCACCACCGCTGGACCGTCTGGATCACCCTGAACAGCAGCACGAGTCCGGGCACCAGGGCCAGCATGGCGACCAGTTCCAGTCGTTCCAGGTTGCGTTGCCACCGTGCGCCGGCCACTTCCCGGAGGGTCCGCAGTCCCGCGACGCCGGTCAGCGCACCTGCGACGACCAGCACCGACAGGGTGATCACCGCTGATCCTGCCGGGTCGGCCGAGAGCCACGACGGCGCGCGCAGGGCCAGCGCCACCATGACGACCACGGCCACCAGCAGCATCGGACCGACGTGCCGGGTGCGGGTGAACATGCGACTCCGCAGCGCGAAGATCAGGCCGCCAAGGGTCCCGAGAGCCGGCGCCGTCCAGGTCGCCGCGGTGCCGACGACCGGGGTGCGCAGGATGAGTATGGAGCAGGCGACCGCGCCGATCCCGACTGCGGCCCAGAGCATGCCACCGGCCGTCCCGAGCCCCCGCCGGACCGCGGTGGCGACCGCCTCGCGCGGGACCGGTTCACCGCGCTCGTCCGCGACCATCAGGTCGACCAGACCGGCACCGCCCAGAGCCGCCTGGCCGGCCAGACCGGCCAGCGAGACACCGACCAGCAGGCCGAGGCCGGCGGTCCGGTCCGGTGGCAGCCCGAGCCGCAGGCAGAAGATCGCAGCGACGGCAGCGGCCGCAGTCGCCGCGCCGGCCAGGACCACACCCGGTGTTCGCCGGACGAGGCCGGCCAGGACCAGCCCGATCGCGGCTGCCGCGATCAGGGCGAGCGGGAAACCGTTCCAGCGCAGTGCTTCCGAGAGTTCGTCGATCGGCCGCAGAGGCACGTCGACGACCCCGCCGGCCGCCCCGGGGACACCCGCGCCGTGTCCGCGCAGGCCGAACGCCGAGGGCCGGACGGCCACGAAGCCCAGCAGCAGAGTGGCAGCGGCCGGCACGGCGGCACAGGCGGCGAACCAGCCACCGCGGCCGGTGATGACACGGCCGACGGCCAGGGCCGCGACGACGACCACGGCGGGCGCGACCCAGCCGATCGGGGACGGGGCGTAGAGGCCGAAGACGACCGTCGCGGTCAGCATGACGGCGAGCAGTCGGGCCACCGCACTCCGCCGGGGCTCGCCGCTCCAGTTCGCGGCGCTGTCCTGGACCATCTCCGCGACGGTCGTCTCGACGTCGTCCACGAACGGCGGGGGCGGAGCGGCGGCCGCCTCGGTCAGGTACAGCTGACTGCCGTCCAGGACGCCGACCTCGTCGAGGGACCTGGAGGGGTCGATCGGTCCGAACTCGGGGGCGGCGAGCCGCCAGCGGACCGGCACCGCCGTGATCGGCACGGACAACAGCCTCAACACCGTTGGCATCTGCTCGGCCAGTGGCGTGTCGGCCGGGAGGGAGATGTCGATCTGCCGTCCGTCGCCGACGACGGTGACCCTGGTGAACCGGGTACCCATGCGCCTCCCCTGCCTGACCCGAACGGTGCGATGTCGGTGATGCCCTGCGGTCGTCGTGCTCCGGCGCTGCGGTCGTCGTGCTCCGGCGTGCGGTCACGAAGGGCCGGCGGAGAGCTGACTCCGTTGCGACCGGATCGGTTCCGCTGCCCCGCTCCGCTGGGGCTTGCCCCGGGACCGGTGCGGCCGCCCCGGACCGTTGCAGCGGTGGACCGGCGTCCTGGCGTCGGCTTCCCCGCCCCGGACGCCTGATCACGCCGAACCCGGACGGCTGTCGGTGACCCGCCGTACTCTAGGCGACGTCATCATGCGAACGCGTGATCGCTCGTCGGCCGGGGGGGGTGCGGGGGTGTCACAACGACTGATCCACCGACCGGCCCGCAGCCGGACGGAACCGATCGACCTGCGGCCGGTCGAACTGCTCTCGCCGCCTACGCTGCCAGATGCGGCGGCCGGGCTGCAGGGCGTCATGCAGATCATGATGCCGATCATGGGCGGGGCCGGGTCCCTGATCATGATCGTGGCCAACCGCAATCCGGTGATGCTGATCGCCGGCGGCATCATGCTGGCCGCGACCGTCATCGGCGCGATCGTGATGTTCGTCGCGCAGCGCACAGGTGCCGGCAAAAGGGCCAACGACCTGCGGCGACGCTATCTCGACTATCTCGACCGGGTACGCGGCGACCTGGCCGAATCGGTGCGGGCGCAGCGCGCCCTCGCACTGCACCACCATCCCGATCCGGCAATGCTCCCCGAACTCGTGCGTGATCCGTTGCGTCTCTGGGAGCGCCGGCCGGGCGATCCCGACTTCCTGGTCGCGAGGATCGGCACCGGCGCCGGCCCCCTGTGGCAGCGGGTGGTCGCGCCGCTGGACCGCGATCCACTGGCCGAACCGGACGTCGTGGTCGCGGCCGCCGTCCTGCGGATCGTCGAGCGGGACCGGATCGTGAAAGGCATGCCGATCGGGCTGCCGGTCAGCGGACGGGTCTCGGTGGTCGGCCCGTCCGGCGCGGCCCGGCAGGTGCTGACGGCGGCGCTCGCCCAGCTGGCGGCCTGGCACGGCCCTGGTGAGCTGCGCATCTACAGCTGCGTGCCCCGGCGGTCGGCCGGCTGGCTCGGCTGGCTCAAGTGGTTGCCGCACTCGCTCTCTGCGGACGAGTTCGACGGTGCCGCGCCGAAGCGGCTGGCCACCGAACACCCCGAGGCGCTCGCCCAGCTGCTCGGTCCGGAGATCTCCCGGCGCACCGGCGAGGCGATCAGAGCCGGCCGGTTCGGCCGCGCCGATCCGTCCAGATTCGGGCCGGCGCTCGTCGTGGTCATCGACCTCGGCGACCCCCGGCTCGATCTGTTCGCCGGTCTCCCGCCCGAGCTAGGGCCGGCCGACCTCGGCATCCACGTGATCACGCTCGCCGAATCCGTCCAGCAGGAACCGGAGCGGGTGGACGTCCGGCTGACCTGCCACGAGGGCGCTGTGCAGGTGCAGGATCTCCGGCCGCCGCGCGATGACGACGACCGGGCCGAAGCACGGACCAGAGCCGCCGGGGCGCGTTCGGGGGAACCGGACGCCATCTCGGCCTCCACCGTCAAGGCTCTGGTCCGGGAGCTGACGGCGGTCCGGCTGGTCGAGGAGACGTCCTCGGCCGCCCCGCTGGAAGCGGTGCTGGACCTCGGCGACCTGGTCGGCGTCCGGGACCCTGGACACTTCGACGTGTCGCAGACCTGGGCGCCCCGCGCGATGGTCGATTTCCTGCGGGTCCCGTTCGGCCTCGGACCGGCGGGCGAACGGGTGTACCTCGATCTGAAGGAGCCCGCACTGGGCGGGATAGGTCCGCACGGCCTCTGCGTCGGCGCCACCGGATCCGGCAAGTCCGAGGTGCTGCGCACGGTGGTGCTGACGATGGCGATGCTGCACCCGCCGGAGCGCCTCTCACTGGTGCTGGTCGACTACAAGGGCGGCGCGACCTTTGCGGGGTTGGAGCGCGCGCCGCACTGCGCAGCGATGATCTCGAACCTGTCCGACGACACCGGCCTGGTGGATCGACTGCACGACGCCCTGTTCGGGGAGATGAAACGACGCCAGCAGTTGCTCGCCGACGCCGGGAACCTGCCGAACGTCACCGAGTACAACCGTCGCCGGGACAGCGGCGACCCGCTGTGCGATCCGCCGCTGCCCAACCTCTTCGTGGTGATCGACGAGTTCGGTGAGCTGCTCACCGCCAAGCCCGATTTCATCGAGCTGTTCCTGGCCATCGGCCGGATCGGACGTTCGATCGGCGTCCATCTGCTGCTCGCCAGCCAGCGACTGGAGGAGGGGCGGCTGCGTGGGCTCGAATCCTTCCTGTCCTACCGCCTGGGGTTGCGCACCTTCAACGTCGGCGAGTCGCGCGCCGTGCTGGGCGTCGGCGACGCCTACGAGCTCCCGCCCATTCCCGGGTCGGGCTTCCTGAAGGTCGACACCACGCTGTTCCAACGGTTCAAGGCCGGCTACGTCTCCGGGGCCTACGTTCCGCCGGTGACGGGCGAGACCGTCGCGGACGCCGCGCCGGTACCGGCTCCCTTCCCGTTCTTCAACGACACCGCGGCCTACCTCGCCGCGATCGAGCCGGATCGGCCCGCTCCGGCGGTCGAGGTCGATGCACTCGCCCCGACCGTGCTCGACGTGGCCGTCGCGCAGTTGGCCGCGGCCGGGCGTCAGGTCACCCAGATCTGGCTGCCGCCGCTGCCCCACGAGCTCACCCTCGGAGCCGTGCTCGGCGAGCTCGTCACCGATCCCGTACTCGGGCTGCGCTTCGACGCCCGATCCGGGAACGCAACCACGACCCCGCAGTCGGCCGGCCCTCTCGTGGCACTCGTCGGACTGCTGGACAGGCCGGCCGAGCAGAAGCAGGAACCGTTGTCGCTCGACCTCGGTGCCTCCGGCGGTCACCTGGCGATCCTCGGGGCCCCGCAGACCGGGAAGTCCACTCTCCTGCGCACCCTGGTCGTGTCCACCGCCCTGTCCCACCAACCGGGCGAGGTCGCGTTCTACTGCCTCGACCTCGGGGGCGGCGCGCTCAGGATCCTGGACGGCCTGCCCCATGTCGCCGGCGTGGCCACCAGGCTCGACGGTGACCGGGTGCGCCGCACGGTGGCCGAGGTGGCCACCGCGATGGCCGAGCGCGAGGAGCTGTTCGGCCGGTTGGGCATCGACTCGGTCGAGGCCATGCGCGATCGATTCCGGCAGGGGCGTCTCACCGAACTGCAGGTCGCCGACATCTTCCTGGTGATCGACAACTTCCCGGTGCTGCGCAGCGATTTCGAGGACCTGGCCGACCTGGTCCAGGATCTGGGCACCCGCGGTCCCGGCTACGGCGTCCACCTGATCCTGACGGCCGGTCGCTGGTCGGACATCCGCATGCAACTGCAGGCGGCGATCGGGACCAAGATCGAGTTCCGGCTCAACGATCCGGGTGATTCGGTGGTCGGCCGCAAGCAGGCCGTCAACCTGCGGTCGGACAATCCCGGTCGGGCTCTGGTCGAGGGTGGGCTGCAGGCCCAGGTCTGCCTGCCGCATCTGGGCGGTGGGTCGACCCTGGAATCGCTGATCGCCTCGATCGCCTCGGCCTGGCCCGGTGACCCGGTCCCGGAGATCCGGATGCTGCCGACCCTGGTGGATCACGGCCGGCTGCTGCGGGCCGCCGGGACCAGGAGCGGCATCGTGATCGGCGTCGACGAGACCGATCTCAAACCCGTCGAACTCGACTGGCGCGGTGCCGACGCGCACCTGCTGGTGATCGGTGACGCAGAGTCCGGCAAGACGTCGCTGCTGAAGATGATCGTGCGGGATCTGGTGGGCCGGTACACCGACAACGAGGTGGTGTTCGCAGTGTTCGACATCCGTCGAACCCTGCTGGACGTGGTCCCCGAGGACTACCTCGGCGCCTACGCCGGGACCACCGCGACGGCGGCCGGGATGGCGGCCGGGGTGGCCGGCGAGCTCAAGGGGCGGCTGCCACCGGAGGACGTGACCGCGGCCGCTCTCCGCGCCCGCTCCTGGTGGCGCGGCCCGGAGATCTTCGTCGTCGTCGACGACTACGACCTGCTCTCCCCCGGCGGCTCGGGTCCGTTGGCCCCGTTCGTCGAGTTCCTCCCGCAGGCCAGGGACGTCGGATTCCACATGATCGTGGCGCGGCGTTCCGGCGGGGTGTCCCGCGCGCTCTACGAGCCGGTGCCGCAGCGGCTCCGCGAGGTCGGCGCCACCGGACTGCTGCTCTCCGGCGACCGTCAGGAGGGGGCGCTCTACCCGGGCGTGCACCTGTCGGTCCAGCCGCCCGGCCGCGGCACCCTGGTACGACGCGGCCGCAAGCCGACGTTGGTACAGCTGGCCTTCAGGCCGGAGGATTCGATCGACTGACCGGGTCGGAGACGGTCGTCAGCAGATCCAGGGCGCCGGTGAGCGACGCCCTGGACATCCGGCCGGGCCGCCCGTCACGCAGGGCACGGTCCCGTCGGAGCAGCACCCACCGGAGATCCTGCGGCCGCCACGACGGGACGAGCGACTTGCGGGCGACCAGCACCACGGACAGGTCGTGCTGACGGGGCCGCCCCGGGGTTGCGGCGAGCCAGCGACGCATGGCGGCCAGACGCTCCGGCGCCTCGGCGTCGGCGGGCAGCACCAGCAGGACGTGGTCGACCAGGTGCAGAACGGCGTGGAAGACCGGTTCGCCCCGGTCACTAGGGGTGTCGACGATCGTCAGGTCGGCCCGATGACGCAGCCGGGCCAGGGTCCGCTCGAGCACCTGTGGGGCAAAGCCGCCGGCCTCCGGCGGCAGTGCGAGCACCGGGACGGCCGCGCCCGGAGTGGCCGCCGCCCGGATCCGGCGCCGGGCCACCGCCTCGCCGTCCGGCACGGCGAGCAGAGCGGGCAGGCGCCCGTCGCCGGTTCCGCCCAGCAGCTGGGTGACCCCGCGGCCGGCACCGGGGCCGGGGGTGTTGGTCTCGATGACGACCACTCGGTTGCCGGTGTAGCCGGCTGCCGCCAGTGCCATCACGGCCGCGACGGTGCTGGTCCCGGAGCCGGGCTGTCGACCGATCAGTGCGACGGTCCGACCCCTGGCGCCGGCCGGTACCAGCGCACCGGCGCGTCGGAAAGACCCGACACCCATCGCGAGAGCGGGGCTCGCCGAGGCGAGCAGTTGCCTGATCTGCACACTCATCGCTCTCCTCGTCACTTCGTGGGGATGCTGCGGGCGGGGCGGTCCCGGCGCCGGAACACTCCGACGCCCGCTCGTGCACGGTAGTTCCACCGACCGGTCGGTTCCACCTGTCGAACGGTTCCATCCGACGACCAGTTCCACCTACCGACGGTTCCAGCTGTCGAACGATGTGGACAACTGCCGACGGTGACGGCCACAACTGGCACGATGGCGAGGGAACCACCTCGCGGTGCCGGTCGTCCGATCAGGGCTCGGCACGAGGTTCGTTCGACAGCACGACAACGGGGAGTGGTGGGAAATGTCGGAATATGCGCAGTATCCGTACGAGGCTCTGCAGTCGGTCGGCAGCAACCTGGCCAACATCTCGGATCAGATCGGGTCGAAGTCGAAGAACGCGTTCGAGATCCTCGGGCTCACCGCCGACCAGGACCGGATCAACGGGGCGCTCGGCCACTTCCGCAGCGAGTGGGAGGCCAGCGTGAAGAAACTGGGCGAGAACATCGGCGGCTTCGGCGAGAAGAGCACCCAGATCGGCGCCCTCGCCGCCCAGACCGACTCCGGTCTCGCGACTGCGATGAACCCGGGCGGCAGCGGGGCCGGACCGTCAGGCGGCGGGCCGTCGCAGTGACGCAGATCGGCGAGCTGGCCGGTGACCGGATCGAGCTCAATCCGGAGGTCCCCTTCCCACCTTTCCCGGTGTGGATGCGCGTCCCCGCCACCTGGTCCCGCCTGGACTCGAACCCGGGCACCTGGCGACGGTCGGCCGACGATCTGATCGACACGACCTTTCGCGGTTCACGTGTGCCGGCCAGGGAGCGCCGGGAGATCGTCGCGCTGCTGGAAGGCCTGGTCGCCGACTGCCAGCGGGCGGGCGCGGCGTTGAGCCTGATCACCGTCGGACGCCGCGCCGCGGGCGGTGCGGCCAGCTTCGGACTCCACCTGGCCTTCGCCAGCGACGGCCGGGTCGCCTCGCTCGGCCGGGTGCACGACATCCTGCCGCGCACGGGCGTCACCAGCGAGATCATCACCGGGGTAGGACCGGCGGTCATGCACCGCGACCGGATGACGATGGTGGTGCCCGGGACGGCCGAGATCGCCGCGCTGACCAGCATCCAGGTGTTCGTCCCGATCCCGGGCACCAGCTGGACCGTCATCCTTTCCACCGCGAGCGCCTACCCGGAGCTGACCGATCCGCTCGAGTCGCTGATTCGTGCTGCGGCCCAGAGCATCCGGACCACCGAGACCGATGACGCCGACACGCTCGCGGCCGGAACCGGGACCGGCCAGCTTGCCGACGACGGGCCCGAGGCGGTGGAGGGTGAATTCACCACGCCAGCCACCCCGGGCGGACCGGGGTTCGAGCGCGGTTTCGGAACCATGGTGCTGCGCCGCATCGAGCCTCCGGAGGCTTCCGCACCAGATCCCGGTCCCGGAACCGGTCCCGGAGCCGGTCCCGGGGCCGGTCCCGCCGGAGCCGGTCCCGCCGGGGACGATCCCGCCAAGGGCCGCCGGCGATGAGCCAGACCCGACCGAAGGTCATCCTGCAGGCCCATGCCACGAGGTCGCTCATCGCCCTCGCCCTGCTGCTCCACGCCCGGGACCGAGGTCCGCGCGACATGCGCAAGCCCATGAACACGCTGCTGGCCTCGCTCGTCGTGGCCGTCGTCATCGTGGTGGCGGTGGCCGTCGGTGGCCGGGTCGGAGCGATGATCGGCCATCAGTGACAGGCCGGCCCGCACCGGCCGCCCGAGCACTACGCGACTCGTGACCACGGGCACCGGCACCGGCACCGGCACATGGTCGACGCAGGCACGGCCACCCACAGGAGGCACACAGCCTCCGGCCACCCCCTCATCGGAATTGCGACCTACTCTCGAATTCGTGCACACATGGTTCAAGGACCGTCATCGGATCTTCGGACCCGTGCTGATCGGATGCGGGTTGCTGCTGGTGCCCTGGCTGCTCTACCTCTCGTTCAGGCTGCCGAACACCGCGCGCGCCCGCAACTGGTCGCTGATGTGGACCGGGGTCGACGTCGCCGAGGCGATCGGTCTGATCCTGACGGGCATCCTGCAGTGGCGGCGCAGCCCGCGTCGGGCCCTCCCGGCCGCGTTCACCTCCGCCCTGCTGGCCATCGACGCCTGGGTGGACGTCACCACGTCTGCACCGGGTCATGCCAAGGTCATGTCGATCGCCATGGCCGCCGGCGTGGAGGTACCCGCCGCGATCGCCTGTCTGGTGCTGGCCGTCTCGGCCTTCCCGGTCGCCGGTCGTGCCATCACCATCACCACGGCCGCGACCGGCGGTCCCACAACGGCCCCGGCAACGACAACCGGACCAGCCCCGGCCCTGGCAACTGATCCGGCACCCCCACTGGCGAAGCAGGTCCTGCCCGACACCGCACGCGTCGCGGTGACGGCTCATGACGGCCTGCGACGCCTCGGCCGGAGAACGCCCGCGTCCGACTGAATTCGGACGGCGATCGTCAACCCGGCAGCAACCGGGCATGGCGGCGCCGCCAGAAACCTCCACTTTGTCCCGGCAGCGGCCCGACTGCTGCAGGATGACGACATGATCGAAGTTTCGGCACTGTCCAAGACCTTCGGCCAGACCAAGGCCGTCGACCAACTGTCCTTCGTCGTCCGGCCCGGCATGGTGACCGGCTTCCTCGGACCCAACGGCGCCGGCAAGTCCACCACCATGCGGATGATCCTGGGGTTGGACAACCCGACCGCCGGCCAGGCGCTGATCGCCGGAAAGCGGTACGCGTCCCTGGTCAAGCCCCTGACCCAGGTCGGGGCGTTGCTGGACGCGAACTGGGTGCACCCCAACCGCTCCGCGCGCTCGCATCTTCGGTGGATGGCGGCGTCCAACGGCCTCTCGAGGAAGCGGGTCGACGAGGTCCTGGAGACCGTCGGCCTGACTTCGGTGGCCACCAAGTCGGTCGGCAAGTTCTCGCTCGGGATGAAACAGCGCCTCGGCCTGGCCGGGGCGATCCTCGGCGACCCGGAGGTACTGCTCTTCGACGAGCCGGTCAACGGACTGGATCCGGAGGGCATCCTCTGGATTCGGCAGTTCATGCAGAGTCTGGCCGCGGCCGGTCGCACCGTCTTCGTGTCATCCCACCTGCTGTCCGAGATGGCGGTGACGGCACAGCATCTCATCGTCATCGGCCGTGGCCGCCTGATCGCCGACGCGAGTACCGCCGACTTCATCCAGCAGTCCACCGAAGCCACCGTCCGGGTGCGCTCGCCGCAACTCCCCCAGCTCACAGACCTGCTGGTGCGCAACAACATCCGAATCACCACCGATGGGCCGGCACTCACGGTGCACAACGCGCCGATCGAGCAGGTGGGTGACATCGCCGCTGCCGCCGGCATCACCCTGCACGAGCTGGCCGGGGTGCAGGGCTCGTTGGAGGAAGCGTTCATGCAGCTCACCGGTGATTCGGTGGAGTACGGCGGACACGGATTCACCGTCGGCCGGGACCCGATGCTGCCGGCCGGCGCGCCACCGCCGTCACCCCATCCATCACCACCCCCGCCGTTGCCGGTGCCACCTGCACGGCAGCCGATGCCCGGCGGATCCGCGCCGAACCCGTACGCCGAAGGGAAGTGACCCGATGAGCCTGATCACCGTCGAACGCATCAAACTGTTCTCGACCAAGTCGCCCTACTGGTGCGTCGCAGCCAGCGTCGCGGCGTCGCTGCTCATCGCGTTGGCCATCGGTCTGGGTGACCGCGGGCGCCAGGCCATTCCGTACTTCGCACTGCGCGGCGTCGGGCTCGGGCTCGACATCTTCATGGTGATGGCGACCCTCGCCGTCACCACGGAGTACCGCTTCTCGACGCTGCGCAGCACGTTCCTGGCCGTGCCGAAGCGGACCAACGTCCTGCTCGCCAAGACGCTGCTGCTGGCCGCCGTCGGCGCGGTCGTCGGATTCGTCTGCGCGATGGCGGCCTTCTTCCTGGCCAAGGCACTGGCCAAGGAGCCGCCACTGCCGTTCGTCCTGCAGGGCGAGGCCTGGCGGGAGGTCGCGGGCTACGCGGCGCTGTTCGCCATCGCCGCCGTCATCGCGGTATCGGTCGGCACCCTGCTCCGTCAGTCCGCGGGTGCCATCACCCTGCTGCTGCTCTGGCCGCTGCTGGTGGAATCGCTGTTCACGCTGATCCCGACGGTCGGGCCGAAGGTCGCTCCGTGGTTGCCGTTCACGGCCGGCAACGAGTTCGTCACCCCGACCTTCGACGTCGCCGGCATCCGGGACGTGGTGAAGACCTCCGGGCCGAGCCCGATCCAGGGGCTACTGGTCTTCCTGGCCACCGCCGTCGTCCTCTGGCTGATCGCCGCCTTCGTGCTCAACAGGCGGGACGCCTGACCAGTCGGGCCCGGCGCCGCCGATGGGTCACCACCCCGCCGACCAACGTCAGCAGGACCAGCGCCGCGACGGCGGCCAGGAACGGCCACGATCCCGGTGTGGCGCCGTAGGCGCCGACCGTCACGTACGCGGTCGTGGCCGGGATCATGCCCAGTGCCGTTCCGGCGACGAAGTCACGCAGGCGCACCACGGTCAGCCCGGCCAGGTAGTTCACGGCGGTGAACGGGACGACCGGGATCAGCCGGGCCGTCAGGATGGCCAGGAATCCGCGGCGGCCCAGCAGGTCGTCGAAACGATCGACCCTCGTTCCGACCAGCCGGCGCACCGTTTCCCGGCCCAGCGCCCGGCCGATCCAGAACCCCACGACGGCACCGACGTTCGCCCCGACCAGGACCACCGCCAGCCCGACGGGCACGCCGAACAGTGCACCCGAGGCAAGGGTCAGCACCGTCTTCGGCAGGGGCGACAGGGTGGCAGCGGCGTAGATCCCGGCGAACACCACACCGGCCCACCATCCCCTCTGCGCCAGGTCGGCCCGCAGAGCCGCGACGTCGGGCAGTCCGACGGTCAGGGCGAGGACCACCATCGCTCCGACCAGCAGCAACAGACCGACCGCCTGCCAGATCAACCGTCTGCTGATCGTCGGTACCGAGGTCGCACTCGTTCCGGGCGGCATCGGTCCATCTTCCCAGAGCCGCTGATTGGCGTTTCGACCGGCGAGCGCCCTACCCTCGCGGACATGCAGGACTCGCGGATCCGAACCGCCACGCCGAATGACGGTCTGCCCGCGCACTTTCGACGAGTCGTCAGCTTCCACCCCCGCGGCGGCCGGCTGAACGACGTCCAGCGACGGGCCTGGACCGAACATGCAGACGACTGGTACCTCGATCCTGAGTCGTTCGGCGCAGCGAATCCATTCGACGCGGACCAGGTCTTCGGACGCCCGGCCCCTCTGGTGATCGAGATCGGCTCCGGCATGGGCGAGTCGACCGCCGCCATGGGGCTGGCGCGGCCCGAAGTGAATCTGATGGCCGTCGAGGTGTACAAACCCGGTGTGGCCCAGACGTTTCACCACCTGGCCCGCACCGGGACCACGAACGTCCGGGTGATGCGGGGCGACGGGGTCCAGATCCTGACGGACCTCATCGCACCGGGCAGCCTCGACGAGGCGTGGCTCTTCTTCCCCGATCCCTGGCCGAAGACGAAGCATCTCAAGCGCCGCCTGGTGACGCCTGCGTTCGCCGAACTGGTGGCCTCCAGACTCCGCCGCGGCGGAACGTTCCGCCTGGCCACCGACTGGGCGCCCTACGCAGAGCAGATGCTCGCGGTGTGCACCACGACCAAGGGCCTCCGCAATGCCCACCCCGGCTGGGCCGCCCGACCCGAGTTCCGCCCGCGTACGCGTTTCGAGCGGCGCGGCCTGGCGGCGGGGCGGGAGATCTTCGACGTGGAGTTCACCCGCCGCTAGGGAACGTCGCGACTACTTCCAGACCTTCAGCATCTCGGTGGCCGCATCGCCGAGCACGTTCTGCAGACGCGGGCCGAAGCTGATCCGGCCGACACCCGACGGCGCGTAGTCCGCGAGGCTCTCCTTCTCGGGGAACGCGATGGCGTTGACCGGCAGCGGAAGGGCCGCGGCCAGCCCGGCCCAGGTCGCCGCATCGTGGCCACCCACGGGGTACAGCACGTCCGCTCCGGCGTCTGCGCACAGCTTCAGCCGGGCGACCGCCCGCTCGACGCGGTCGGAAGCGTCACCGATCTGCTTGACGAACAGGTCGGTGCGGGCATTGATCACCAGGTGCACCCCGGCGGCGTCGGAAGCGGCGCGCAGTGCGCCGACCAGGTCCGCGTGCTCCTGGGCGTCGCGCAGCCGGCCGCCCTCGCTGTGCACGGTGTCCTCGATGTTGAAACCGACCGCCCCGACGGAGATCAGCCCCTCGACCAGACGCTGCGGCGTGGCGCCGTAGCCGGACTCGATGTCGACCGAGACCGGGAGGTCGACGGCTGCGGTGATCTGGGCGACCCTGGTCAGCAGTTCGTCGAAGGTCAGGCCCTCGTTGTCCGGTTTGCCGATCGAGTTGGCCGCCGGGTGGCTCCCTACCGTCAGACCCGAGAACCCGGCGCTCTCCGCCAGCCTGGCCGACCACGCATCCCAGATGGTGGGCAGCACGACCGGGCGGCCCGGTTGATGCAGACCGAGGAACGTGGTGGCCCTGGACGACAACGACTCGGACATCGGAGGTTTTCTCCTGGCTCGTGTTTGACGGTGAATCCTCGGGGAGCCGAATGATGTTGAGCCCCTCGAGGGGTCACCGGGGAAAAGGGTGATCCCCCGGCAGATCAGACGAAGGCGCTCTTGCCGGTGATCGACCGGCCGACGATCAGCGCGTTCATCTGGGCCGTGCCTTCGTAGGAATACAGCGCCTCCGCGTCGGCGAAGAACCGGACGGCGTCACGGTCCAGCAGAATCCCGTTGCCGCCCATCAACTCTCGTGCCCAGGCGGCGGTCTCGCGCAGCCGGGTGGTGGAGTACCACTTGGCCAGCGCCGCCTGCTCGTCGCGGAAGATACCCTCCTGCTGGAGCTGGGCCACCCTGACCGCCATCCCGAGCGACGCGGTGATGTTGCCGAGCATTCGCGCCAGCAGGTCCTGGATCAGCTGGAAGTGCCCGATCGGCTTGCCGAACTGGATGCGTTCCTTGGCGTAGGCCACCGCCGCCTCGTAGGCACCGATCTGGCAACCGACCGCCGACCAGGTGACGCCACCGCGGGTGGTGCGCAACACCCTGCTGGTGTCACGGAAGGAGTTGGCCTCCGCCAGCCGGTTGTCCTCGCTCACCCGGCAGTCGGACAGCAGGATGTCGGCATTCTGCACGGTCCGCAGCGACAGCTTCCGCTCGATCTTGGTCGCGACGAAACCCGGGGTGCCCTTCTCCACGACGAACCCCTTGACCTGGTCGTCGGCCTCGTCCCTGGCCCAGATGATCGTCAGATCCGAGAACGTCGCATTTCCGATCCAGCGCTTCGCACCGTTGAGCACCCAGTGGTCGCCGTCGCGGCGTGCGGTGGTGCGCATGCCACCGGACACGTCGGAGCCGCCGTCCGGCTCGGTCAGCCCGAATGCTCCGATCAGTTCCATCCGCTGCATCGCCGGTAGCCACCGGTCCTTCTGCTCCTGGGACCCGCACTGGAAGATGCTGCCCATCGCCAGACCGTTGTGCACACCGTAGAAGGTGGCGATCGACGGGTCGATGCGAGAGATCTCCAGACCGAGCCACCCGGTCAGCAGCTGCCCGACCGGCGGTTTTCCGTCCAACCCGTACGGCAGCCCGACGATGCCCACCTTCGACATCGGCTCGATGATCTGGAAGGGGAACTCGGCCTTGGCCCAGCATTCCTCGGCGATCGGCGCGACGTGCTCGGCGAGAAAACTGCGGGTCGCCGTGATCAGCTCCCACTCGGCGGGGGTCAGCATCGATTCGTAGCCGAACAGATCACCCGGGAGGAGAGGCATCTGGAGGATATCGTCTGCAACAGTCATGCCCACCACGGTAATCATGGCGGCGTCCCGGCGGCGTCATCGCAGTTCAGCCATGCTGCCGACCCAGGATTCGACGTCGTCGGCCGTCCGCGGAATGGCGCCGGACAGGTTCCGGCAGCCGTCCTGCGTGACCAGGATGTCGTCCTCGATCCGGACGCCGATGCCGCGGTACTCGGGCGGCACGGTCAGATCGTCGTCGCGGAAGTACAGCCCTGGTTCGATGGTGAAGACCATGCCCGGCACCAGGACCCCGTCGGCATAGTGCTCATGACGCGCCTGCGCGCAGTCGTGCACGTCCAGCCCGAGGTGATGGCTCGTCCCGTGCACCATGTACCGGCGGTGCTGTTGCTGGTCCGGCTCGAGCGCCTGCGCGGCGGGCACCGGCAGCAGACCCCAATCCTCCAGGCGGGCGGCGATGACCTCCATCGCGGCCTGGTGGATCTCGTGGAATCGGATACCGGGCCGGACGATCGCCACCGCAGCATCCGCGGCATCCAGGACGGCCTGGTAGATCTGCCGTTGCACCTGCGAGAAGATCCCGGAAACCGGCAGGGTGCGGGTGATGTCGGCGGTGTAGCAGCTGTCCATCTCCATACCGGCGTCCACCAGCAGGAGGTCGCCGGGTTCGACGGGACCGTCGTTGCGCCACCAGTGCAGGACGCAGGCGTGCCCGCCGGAGGCGACCACCGACCCGTAGCCGACGCCGTTGCCCTCGACCCTGGCCCGGTTGCCGAACGCACCTTCGATGACCCGCTCACCCCGCGGGTGCTTCTGCGCATCGGGGAGGGCGCGGACGACGTCGTCGAAGCCGGCGGACGTGGCGTCGACGGCCTTCTGCAGTTCGGCGATCTCGAAGTCGTCCTTGACCAGCCGGAGTTCGGACAGGGCCCGGTCCAGCTCGGCGCTCGCGCCGACCTGGAGATCGCCCTCCCCTGGTGCCGACAGATCGCCGAGATCGGCGGTGTCGATGAGGAACTGGGCTGCCAGCTCCGCGAGCGCGGGCTGCGGCCCGATCCAGAACTCGCCCCGACCGTGGTCGGTGAACATCGCAGGGGAGCCCGGCCCGGCCGGCGGCGGCAGATGGAGGGTGGCCGCGTGGCCGCCCTCCCGGGGCGTCAGGACCAGGACCGAACCCGGCACCGCACCGAACCCCCAGCCCGTCAGGTGGACGAACGCCGAATGAGCCCGGAACTCGTACTCGACGTCATTGGAGCGGATCGCCTCCTCACCGGCCGGGATGAACAGGCGGCGGCCGGGGAACGACGCCGAGAGGGCCTGGCGCCGGACCGCGGCGTACGCCGCAACCGGCGCCGCGGCGGGTATCTCGCCGGAGGGCTCGGCCCATCCGGAACCCATGTACTCGGCGAACTCCGCGGTCGTCGGCAGGGTGGACTTCCGCGGCGCTGCTGTCGGTTCGGTCATCTCGTGGTTCCTCCCGTCTGGCGTCGTCCCATCTTCGCACCGCCGGGAGCCATTCCTGCTCCCGCGGCAGGCCCCGGGGGACCGCTCCGGAGCCGGGGCGTTGCGCTGCAACAGGTCCAGCGATTCCGTCCTCGGCCATCTCCTGATTCCAGCTCCCGCTTCCGCTCCCGACGCTGGTCCGCTGCCGACGGCTCAAGTGGTGACGAACGGCCGGAGGCCGACCCCGGCCCCGGCGAGCGCGGACCTGACGGCGACGGCGATCTGCACGGCGCCCGGTGAGTCGCCGTGTACGCAGACCGAATCGGCCTGTGCCGCCACCCGCTCTCCGGTGATCGCACGGATCTCGCCGTTCTGCACCAGTGCCACCACCCGGTCGGCGATCTCGGACGGATCGTGCAGCACCGCCCCCGGCTCCCGGCGGGAGACGAGGTTGCCGTCGGCGGTATAGGCGCGATCGGCGAACGCCTCCCGGACCGGTGTGAGGCCCGCTTCCTCGGCCAGCCGCAGGAACAGCGACCCCGGGAGACCGACGACCGGCAGCGTCGGGTCGTAGGCGAGGACCGCGGCGACGACGGCTGCCGCCTGGAGGGGGTGCGTGACGATCGTGTTGTACAGGGCACCATGGGGTTTCACGTAGCGGACGCGACCGCCGACACTGCGGGAAAGGCCGTCCAGGGCCCCGATCTGGTAGATGATCTCGGCCGTCAGGTCGGCCACTTCCATGTCGACGAAGCGCCGGCCGAAGCCGGCCAGGTCCCGATAGCCGACCTGCGCGCCAATCACCACGCCGCGTTCCACTGCGGCCTTCGCCGTGCGGCGCAACGTCAACGGGTCCCCCGCATGGAATCCGCAGGCGACGTTGGCGCTCGTCACCACGTCGAGCATGGCCTCGTCGTCGCCGAGCACCCACCGGCCGAAACTCTCACCCAGATCGGCGTTGAGATCCACCGTCGTCATGCCTGGCCGAGCACCTGCCGTTGCCGCCCCAGGCGCTCGATCTCCAGCTCCATCACGTCGCCGGCCTCCAGGAACGGGAATCTGCCGGAGAGCGCAACACCCTGCGGCGTGCCGGTGTTCACCAGGTCACCCGGATCCAGCACGAGCACCTGGCTGAGCTGGTAGACGATCTCCGCGACATCGAAGATCATGTCTCGCGTGTTGGAGTCCTGCCGCGGCTCGCCGTTGACCCAGGACTGCAGGCGCAGACCCTGCGGGTCCCCGACCTCGTCCACGGTGACCAGGTAGGGCCCGAGCGGATTGAAGGTCTCGCAGCTCTTGCCCTTGGACCACTGGCCGCCGCTGGTCTCCAACTGGAAGGCACGCTCCGAGACGTCGTTCGACAAGACGTACCCCGCAACGCATTCCAGTGCGGCTTCCCGGGACGGCAGGTAGCGGGCGGTCTTCCCGATGACGACGCCCAGCTCCACCTCCCAGTCGGTCTTGGCCGAGCCGCGCGGGATCAACACCTCGTCGTCGGGGCCGATCACGGTATTGGGCGACTTGTAGAACAGGATCGGCACGGTCGGCGGCGCGGAGCCGGACTCCGCGGCGTGTGCGGCGTAGTTCATCCCGATGCAGAGCACGGCCCCCGGCCTGGCGATGGGCGGACCGATCCGCTTGCCGGAGAGGTCGATGCCCGGCAGATCACCTGCGGCGGCGACCAATCGCTCGAGTCCACCGCCCGCGAAGAAAGCGCCGTCGAAGTCGGCAGTCACCGACGACACGTCGAAGGTGTGCCCGCCACCGTCCATCACCACCGGGATTTCCGCACCGACCGGGCCGACCCGCAGCAACTTCATGACGACGACCGTTTCTCGGCAACCCTGTTCATGGCCAGGACGCTACAAGTGGCCGCGCCGGCCGGATACCCGGGGGTCACCCGCGTCCGGCGGCGCAGCGGCCCCCCGCACGTCGGAAACACCCCGGCGCAAAGGAAACTGTCGCTTCACCCCGGCGTTCGGAGTACTTCTGAGGGTTTCCGACCCGCGGACTCCGGATCGGGACGCCGGATCAGGACGCCGGATCAGGACGTCAGCCGACCTGGGCGGCGACCAGGCCGGCCAGCGCGCCGACGTAGATCTCGAGACTGAAGTGTAGGTCCGCAGCCGGATCGGAGTCCTCGAGACCGTCGAGCACGTCGGCCAGCGCGGGAAAGGATTCCCAACGGCCGGTGAGCCGGCGGGCGGGGTCCTGACCGGAGCCCTTCGGAGCCGCCAGGGTCGCGCCCTGGGTCCGGGCCAGCACGAACCCGTAGACCAGGTTGATCAGCGAGTTGTAGACGTAGACGCGCTTCGCCACCTCGAGGCCGGACTCGGACAGGATCTGCAGGACGGACTCGATCAGCATCAGCGCCGAGATCTCCGAGGCCTCGATCTGCAGTGGGTCGAGCTCCTGCGCCGCCAGCACCGAGATCATCGCAGGGTTCTCCACCCCGGCGCGGAAGATGTCGTCGAGCAGGGTCACCAGGCGCTGGTTCCACGGCAGTGCCGGATCGGCCGGACGCAGCGAGGCCAGGGACCGATCCGCCATCAGGATCAGCAGTGCACGCTTGTTGGGAACGTGGTGGTAGAGCGACATGGCTTCGACGCCGAGTTCCTGGGCGAGCTTGCGCATCGAGACGCCGGCCAGACCTTCGTGGCGGGCCAGCCCCAGGGCGGACTCGACGATTCGATCCCTGGTCAACGGGATCCGGTCCGAGCTCATGTGAAGCCTTTCGCTCGCGGCCACACCACTGAGCCGGGTAGTTCCGCGGGTGGGTCCCCCTTCATGGGCGACCCGTTGGGCTCCACTCGCCTACCGTACGACGCGCACGCTTGCCTTACATCGCAAGATCGACACCGTAAGGTGTGTGGCGAATGAGCGGCATCACGCGCATTGGGGTAATAACCCCACCTCGATCACAGAGATCGGTGACAACGCACACTTTTGCATCAAGATATCGTCAAGATCTTGGAGGGTTGGTTGACGGTCCGTCCAGTCAGGTCAAAGCTGGGGCGGGTGCCCGCGACCCCGCCCGACCATGGCCAGGGAATGACTGCCCTCGACCTCGACCTACCCGAGCGGTTCTCCTACCGCGTGAAGCGCAGGCTCCTGGGCCAGCCGCTGACCAACGATCAGCTCAAACACGAGCGTCTGTCGAAATTCCTGGCGCTGGGGGTCCTCGCTCCGGACTGCATCTCCTCCTCCGCCTACGGCACCGAGCAGATCCTGCTCGCCCTGCTGCCGTATGCGGCCCTCGGTGCGTTCGTGCTGGTGCTGCCGATCACCGGCGTCGTGATCGCGATCCTGGTCCTGCTGACCATCTCCTACCGGCAGGTCGTCTCCGTCTACACGAAGGCCGGCGGGTCCTACGTCGTGGCGCGGGAGAACTTCGGACCACGCGTGGCGCAGATCGCCGCTGTCGCGCTGATGATCGACTACGTGGTGACGGTGGCCGTCCAGACGGCGGCTGGCACGGTCGCCGTGGTTTCGGCCATCCCGGCCCTGGGCCACGGCCACACACCCACCTACATCAGTGTCGGTGTCATCCTGCTGCTGTGCTGGGGCAACCTGCGGGGCATCAAGGAGGCTGGCAAGGCCTTCGCGATCCCGACGTATCTGTTCGCCTTCGTGGCCGGCACCATGATCACCGTCGGGATCATCCGCGAGCTGATGGGCAACCTGCCCCAGTTCGACCCCACGCACAACCCCGACATCCTGATCGGCCACGCGAACGGCTTCGTCATGGGCGCGACCGTACTGGTCCTACTCCGGGCCTTCGCCAACGGCGGTTCCTCGCTGACCGGTCTCGAGGCGATCAGCAACGGTGTCGGCGCCTTCAGGTCCCCCGAAGGCGTCAACGCCAAGAAGGCCATGCTGATCATGGCGTGCACTCTCGGTTTCCTGGTCTCGGGTGTGTCGTTGCTGGCCCACTTCACCCACGCCAGCCCCTACAACGCTGGCTTTCCATCGGTCATCAGCCAGGAGACACGGCTGGTCTTCGGCCACGGCACCTTCGGCAACATCTTCTTCGTCCTCATGCAGACGGCCACCGCGCTCATCCTGTACACCGGGGCCAACACCAGCTTCAACGGCTTCCCCTTCCTGGCCAGCTTTGTCGCCGAGGACGCCTTCCTGCCCCGTCAGCTCCGCAAGCGCGGGCACCGACTGGTGTTCTCGAACGCCATCATCGTGCTCGCAGCGGTCGCGTTGGTGCTGATCATCGTGACCGGCAGCAAGCTCGACGCGCTCGTCCCGCTGTACGCCATCGGCGTCTTCACCGGCTTCACCATGGCCGGCTTCGGGATGGCGAAGCACTTCAAACGGGGGCAGGGCAAGGGCTGGCGGCGTAAGGTTGCGGTGAACGTAGCGGCCGGCACCACCTCGCTGATCGTGGTGCTGATCTTCGCCGTCGTGAAGTTCACCGAAGGTGCCTGGGTGGTGGTCATCCTCTTCCCGGTGATGGTGTTCGCCTTGATCCGCCTCAACCGTGAGTACCGGACCGAAGCCGAAATCCTGCGCAGCCTCGACTCGGACAAGCTCAGCGCCGGGACCAAGTTCTCGCACCACACCGTGCTGGTGTTCGTCGACGTGCTCGACCTGGCCTCGATCGAAGCCCTGCGCTACGGGCAGAGCCTGCGTCCCAGCAGCCTGCGGGCCGTGCACTTCGTGCTGGACAGCCTGCACGCCGAGCGCCTGCAGGCCCGTTGGGAGGCAACGGCCGAGATCGTCCCGCTGGAACTGATCGACTGCCCCGACCGGCGGCTGGGCCGCGCCGCGCTCGAGACCATCGCCCGAGAGGCGCTGCCCCGCACCGAGGTCACCGTGCTGCTACCGCGGCGGAGCTACGCCAGCGTGCTCGGCCGATTGCTCCACGACCGCACCGCGGACCGGATCGCCCGGCTGATCAGCCGGGTGCCGAACGCCACGGCCACCATCATCCCGTACGACACCAGCGCAAAAATTGCTGCGGTGGAGCGTCATCGACTGCACGACGAGGCCCGTCTGGAGCAGGCCCTGTTGGACGAGGCCGCGCTGCACCGCTCTCCGGACGGCGAGCACTGGGACGAGACGCAGCGCCGTGTGGTGCGCAATGGCCCTGGACACGCCGCGGCGGTGGACCCGCCCGACAAGGTGCTGGCCGGCCGCCCGAATGGCGCAACCCGGAACGCGATCCTGAAATATGCCGCGCCGGAGCCGCCACAGGACGCCCGGCCGATCTGCAACCTGGTCTCCGGGGATGCCTGCGACGTCCAGGGCCGGGTACGCACGGTCCAGGTCAAGGCACTGGGTGGCAGTCCCACCTTCATCTGCGAGATCGCCGATTCCACCGGCACCCTCACCGTCCAGTTCTACGGGCGGCGGCACGTCGCCGGGATCGCCCCCGGCCGGATGCTGCGGGTCCAGGGACGGTCGCTGCGCCGTGACAACGGGTACGTCATCGCCAACCCGGACTACCAACTGCTGTCCTCCTGACGATCGGTCCCTCCCGGCGGGTCGACCCTTCGCGGATCGGCCCCGCGAGAAATCGGCTCGTCAGGAAACCGTAAAGACATTGTTTGAATCGCTTCGCGCCGGTAACGGTGGCGGGACACCAATGGTGAATCTCATCACTGACAGGGCGGTGACCCACGGGGGCAAGGAAGCAGATTCAGCTCCTTTCCCCGTGGTGACATCACCGGGACGCTGCGACGCCGAACCTCCCCCTGTCCCAAACCTTCTCCACCACAGGCACTTCGGGTCAACGCACAGGAAACTCCGGCAAATCCGACATCAGCTCGCCGGGTCGAGCCGGTTCGTCCAACAAATTGCGGCCGTGATCCACCGGCCATTTGATGAGGATCAGTTCCAGCCCGGTATCGTCGATTCGATGGCACAATGCCGGACGTGGACACGCTCAGGGCAACCCGGACTTTCGGGGCTTGGGCGAACCTGGATCTGCGGAAATTGAACACCCGCGAACGTGTTGCGGGGATCACGGTGGGTATTCTCGCCCTCGCCGCGGCCGGCGCCCTTGCCTTCGAGGTCTACCGCCGGTTCGGTGCCCCGCGCAACGAGTACGACCTGCGCATCTACTACAGCGCGCTGAACTTCTGGCACGGCGGCAACGACCTCTATGCCTTCAGTCAGAAGGACCCGGTGAACGGCCTGCTCGGCTTCACCTACCCCCCGGTCGCCGCGATCCTGATGTCGCCGATGACGGCCTTGTCGATCCGCCCGGTGGTCGTGATCACCAGCCTGGCCATCCTCGGTGCCACCGTCGGCCTTGTCCTGCTCTCGCTGCGGGAGCGCGTCCTGCTACGTCGTCCGCAGATGGTGCTGGCCACCGGATTCGCCGTCGCGGCAGCCTTCTGCCTGCAGCCGATCAGCCAGACTGCCGCCTACGGCCAGGTCAACACCTTCCTGGCGCTGCTGGTGATGTTCGACATCTTCGTGCTCTCCCGGCGCGGCAGCCGGTGGGCCGGGATCGGGATCGGCCTCGCGATGGCGATCAAGCTGACACCCGCCGTCTTCCTTCTCTACCTGGTGCTGTCGAAGCAGTGGCGCATGCTGCGGGTGTCGGTGGCGACGGCAGCGGCCGCGACCGTTGTGGCCGGCGTCGTCGCACCGGTCGCCACCTGGCGTTACTTCACGTCGGCGCTCTGGGACTCCAGTCGGGTGGGCGTCCTGGACAACACCGCCAACCAGTCGCTCAACGGCACCCTGGCCCGGTTCAGCGGGGCTTTTCCCCCGGACAAGATCCTCTGGGCGCTCGGCGTGGTGATCGTCGTCGTCATCGCATCGGTGCGGATCCACCGCGCGGTGGCCGCCGGCGACACCCTGCTCGCGGTGACGGTGACCGGCCTGCTCGGCGTCCTGGTCAGCCCCGTCAGCTGGCTGCACCACGCCGTCTGGATCGTGCCGGCGATGGTGGTGCTGTTCGGCCGCCTCGTCACCACCCTGCCCAGGCACCGATTCCGCCCGGCCGACGGCGGCACGAAACTGCACCCCGAGGACAGCAGGGCCACCCGCCGCTGGATCGGTACCGCCGTGTTCACCGCGGTCGGACTGGTGATCTTCATGGTCAACACCCGCAACATGTTCGACCTGCCCGACACCGGGTACGCGGACCTGACGCTCTGGTCCAGGCTGGCCGGCAGCGTGCAGGCCATCTGGATGCTGGCCGCCGTGATGTTGCTGCCGACCCGGACCGCCGCCGACGCGCGGCGACTGGAACAGCGCATCTCCGGCTCACCGGTACGGGCCCGGGTAGGCTCCTGACCCGTGCGTCCAGCCCGCCGTGTCTGGATCATCAGCCTCAGCGCACTGGTCCTGTACCTGCTGGACTCGTTGATCAGGCACGCGCGGTTCAACACCGGCTACGACCTGACGATCTTCGATCAGGCCATCGACGACTACGCCCACCTCCGCGCGCCGGACGTGCTGATCAAGTCGCAGCAGCCGTTCAACATCCTCGGCGACCACTTCCACCCGATCCTGGTGCTGCTCGCCCCGTTCTACCGACTGTGGCCCGACGCCAGGCTGCTGCTCATCGCCCAGGCGCTGCTCGTCGCCATCGGCGTGCACGTCGTCAGCCGACTCGCCGTCCGGCGCCTCGGTGGTCTCGGCTACTTCGTCGGGGCTGCGTTCGCGCTCGGCTGGGGAATCCTGCAGGCCGTCGACTTCGACTTCCACGAGATCGCCTTCGCGGTACCGCTGCTGGCACTGGCCCTGGAGGCGCTGCTGGCCGGTCGGTACACCCGCGTGGTCGTCTGCGCCGGGCTGCTGGTGCTGGTCAAGGAGGACTCACCGCTGCTGGTCATCGGCATCGCGCTGGTCCTGGCCGTGCAGCGGAAGTACCGTCAGGCCGCCTTGCTGGGGGCCTTCGGCCTGATCAGCTTCGGACTGATCGTCTTCGTGGTCATCCCCCACTTCAGCTACTCGCACACCTACACCTACTTCGCCTACGCCGGGCGTTCTGGGGGCATCGGCGGCCTGGTGGGCAGTGCCTTCGGCACCGTCTTCTCACTGCGCGGCCTGACGTTTCTCGGTGCGTTGGCACTGACCTCCGGCCTCGGGTTGCGCTCGCCGCTGATCCTGGCGCTGCTCCCGACCCTCGGCGCGCGGCTCGTCTCGAACAACTACGCCTACACCGGCTTTCTCTACCACTACAACGCCACCCTGATGGTGATCTGCTTCGCCGCCCTGGTCGACGGCATCTCCCGGCAACGTGCCGGCGCGGACCGCGCCCGGGGATGGTTGCGCTGGCAGACGGTCCTGCTGGCGGGGGTCGTCGCGGTCGGTGTGGCCAGGTCCCCGACCGTGCCGAGCATCGCTGCGGTCGTCACCGACTGCCCCCGCTGCACGTCCGCCGCCGTCGCCGTCGCCGACATCCCGGACGGTGCCAGGGTGGCTGCCGACGTCTTCCTGATGCCTCATCTGGTCGACCGCGCCCAGGTGATGCAGGCCTATCCCGGTTTCGTGGACTCGACGGGGCTGCCGCTGCGGGCCGACTGGGTCATCCTGGATCTGGACAGCACGTCCTACACACCGGGCTGGAGTCGCACGCTGCTGGACTCGTTGCTGGCCTCCGGCCGGTTCACGACCTTCGCCCATCCCGGTCGCTACGTGGTGCTCGAGGCCCGTCCCTGACGGTCAGCAGCCGTCGCTGTCGGGTTTCGGCGCGGTGTCGGACGGCAGACCCACCACGGCCCTGATCACCAGTAGGTACACGTCGGCGTTGAAGTCCGGTGAATAGGACGTTGAGTCGGTGCAGCCACCCTGGTGGAGACCGCCGATGATCCCGACCACCGCCGGCTCCGCCGCCGTGGAGTCGGCGATCCACGGCGCGCCGCTGGTGCCGGTGAAGTAGCCCGCGCAGCCGAAGCTGGCGAAGCCCTGGTCGACCTGCAACGCCGCCGTGCAGCTGATCGGCGCATCGTGCGCCCCGTTCACGTAGGCGGGCACCGTGACCGCGACGCTGTTGCCGAGCGCGATCCCGATCCCGTTTCCGCCCACCAGGTCGTTGACCGCGACGTGCTGACCCTGCACCACGTTGTCCTGGACCTGCAGGATCGCGTAGTCGTGCTGCGGGTCCTCCGAGTTCACCCAGGAGGCCGGGACCCACGAGCGGGTGACCGTCCAGATGCCGTAGGGGGCGGCCTGCGCCTTCGTGCCGTCGTAGCCCGGGATGAACTGGATCCCCACCGGCTTGCCGGACAGGCAGTGCGCCGCCGTCAGCAGCAGGCCGCGGCCGACCGAGAGGACGCTGGCCGTGCAGCTGTGCCCGGAGGAGAGACCGTTGGTGAACAACGGGCCCACCGTCGGGTTCGCCGGTGCGCTCAGCGCCTCCTGCGCGCTGCCCACCGAGACCGCGGACCCAGCCGCCCCGGCGGACAGAGCAGATCCGACCGCGGCCGACGGCGTGTCCGCTACCGCGATGCCGCCCGGTTCGAGGATCGCCACTATCGTGACCGCCAGACCCAACGCGAGACCCATCACCGTGCGAACGGGACGTCGCGAGCCCGGCCGCTGCCGTTTGCTCACGTTATTCATTACTCCTGCGTATCACCCACATATGACGAGGGGCAACGATGACGGCGTCACTCACAGGGCCCGCACAGCACGCACAGTGGCAACACAGCACGCACAGTGACGCATTCCACACGCTCCCGCAACACCGCTCCCGCGGTGGCAGCGGAGCGCAACGGGTGGTCGTCCCAGGCGTCCTGGGTCTTGTGTCCGTCGTACCGCAAATGAAATGAAGAGGGGCAGCGCGCATGTCGCTGACTGGATCGCTGCTCGCCTGGACCATCTGGATCGTGGCCATCGCACTGTTCGTCTGGGTGATCATCGACTGGGCCAGATTCGCCGGGCCCGGTTGGCTCTCGGTGCTGCGTCGGATCGGATACCAGTCCGCAGTCGTGATCAGCCTGCTGCTGGCGGTGGGCATCACCTTGAACTCCCAGTACGGGTGGTACGCCAACTGGGGTGATCTGGGCAGCATCTTCAGCACCGCCAACCCCGGGACCGTGGTCGCCTCCGGCGCGAGCGCGACCGACGCGACCGGTCCTGGCGGCAGTTCGGCTGGTTTCGGTTCGACCCCCGGCCACGACGTGGTGCCGTTGGCCACCGTCCCGGCGCTGGGCAAGCTCGGCCTGAGCAGCGGACGCGGCCCGGCCGACGGCACCATCAAGTCCTTTCGCATCCCCGGCAAGGTCAGCGGGGTGAAGAGCTATGTGGACGTGTGGTTCCCCGCCTCGTACACCGACCCGAAGATGGCCACCCACCGCTACCCGGTGATCGAGGCCTTCCACGGCGTACCCGGCACGCCGCGACAGCTCTGGTACAACATGCATCTCGGCACCTCGGTGGCAGAGCAGGTGGCCGCCGGCAAGATCGCCGATTCGATCGTGGTGATGCCCGACTGGGCGCCCGGCCAGATCGACACGGAGTGCGTGGACGGCGGAGCCGGCCAGCTGCAGATGGAGCAGTGGCTGACCCAGGACGTGACGACCTGGGTCGACCACCATCTGCGGGTGGTGAACGATCGGAGTTCGTGGGCGACCTTCGGGCTGAGCGCCGGTGCCTGGTGCGCCTCGATGCTCACGATGTTGCATCCGAGCATCTACTCGGCCGCGATCAGCCTCGGCGGCTACTTCCAGCCGGGCTTCGAGGCGCCGTACGTGCCCTTCAAACCGGGCAGTCCGGCGTTCTCGCACTACGACCTCCTCAAGCTGGCCAAGGACAACCCCCCGAAGGTGGCGCTGTGGGTCCAGACGTCCAAGGGCGACCCACTGTCCTACGGCACCGCCCAGCAGTTGTTGAGCACCACCAGACCCCCGATGTCGGTGACCGCCGACGTGCTGCCCAATGCCGGCCATCGGGTCAGCGTCTGGATACCCCTGATCCCGCAGACGTTGCAGTGGTTGGGCGCCACCGTGCCCGGGTTCAGACCGGGCACGGTCCCGTTGGCCGCCGGCCGCAAGTAGGCCGGCGCACCAGAGGCCGCGTCAGAGACCCTTGCGCGCGGCCTTGGAAGCGGTGAAGTAGGCGTTGGACGCGCCCGTGTACATCAGGACGATCGCGACCACCGCGAGCGCGGCGCCGATCCAGCCGGTGGCCTGGCTGCTGCCGACCGAGTAGACCTGACCGTTGACGCTGATCGAAGCCGTCGTACGCGCCGCGCTCAGGATCGACAGGGCCGACAGGACGGTCAGCACGATGCGGGCCCAGTTGCGCCCGGCGCGCATCTTGAAGGCGAACAGCAGGTAGAGACCGATGAAGATGACACCGACGACGATCGTCGCGATCTTGGCCGCGCTGGCCAGCGACGTGGCCGACGTGCCGTCGGCGGTGACGTCGGTGCCCGCGGCCGCGATGGCCTGGTCCCAGACGTTGCTGGTGACGACCAGCACGATGCCGACCACCGAGATCAGAGCGGCGATCAGGTAGACCAGGAAGGCGCCCTTGACGGTGCTCGGCGGGGTCGGCGCCGGCCTGCCCAGGGGCGTGTTGACAGTGGACGATGGATACGCGGGAGTGGTCATGCGAAGGACAATAAGCCCGACATGCGGCCCGGTACCATCGGCCCAGAAAAAATATCCGATCTGTGTGGGTCGCTCACCCTTCAGTGCTGCACGGGTTCTCGTTCGATCACGGTCAGTGAGGTCCCCGTGGGTTTGAGACCCGTTCGATTCGCGCCGATCATGGATCCTCTGCTCGCCTGCCCCGATCGGCGCATCGGCCGGTATCTGCCGCGCGCGTTTTGGGACCGTTTCGATCGGGTACCGGCTCGACGAACCGGTCGGCGTCAACGGACCGGTCATCGTGAAGTGAAGGAGACTGAAATGGCTCGCAAGACCGCCCTGCCCCGATTCACCGTGCCAGGCATGAAGACAGAGGAGGGTGCACAGGTCGCCGCGGTGCTGCAGCAGCGTCTGCACGCACTGAACGATCTCGCGCTGACCCTGAAGCACGTCCACTGGAACGTGGTGGGCCCGCACTTCATCGGGGTCCACGAGATGATCGACCCGCAGGTCGATGTGGTTCGTGGGTTCGTCGACGAGACTGCCGAGCGCATCGCGACCCTCGGAGTCTCCGTCAAGGGAACTCCCGGATCGATCGTCGCCGAGCGCAGTTGGTCGGACTACTCCATCGGCCGCGCCGACACCATTGCGCACCTCGGTGCTCTCGACGTCGTCTACCAGGGCGTCATCGCCGATCACCGCAAGGCCGCCGCCGAGACCGAGGAGAGCGATCCGGTCACCAACGACATGCTGATCGGTCACCTGCACCAGCTGGAACTGTTCCACTGGTTCGTGCGCGCGCACCTGGAGAACTCGACCGGATCCCTCGCCACCGAGGGGGACACGACCGAGAAGGCCGCTGCCGCCGACGGTGCCAGCATCAGCTGACCCCCTGGTGGCCATCGGCTACCAGAAGCCGGCCGGTAGGTGGTCCACCACCTACCGGCCGGCTCCGTCTTGTGGTCCGACGTCGTGGACCGGTCGTTCACATCCTGATGACGGTCATACCGGGTCCGTCCGGACGGTCCAACGCCTCCAGAACCGCTGTCGCAGCGGCGAACTCGACGGTACGACCGACCAGTAGCTCCGGACGCAACCGCCCGTCCGCGACCGCGTCGAGCATGGCCGGATATTCGTGCGCGGCCATCCCGTGCGAGCCGAGCACCGACAGTTCGCGGGAGATCACCAGGTCCATCGGGAACGCTGTCGAAGCGTCCGGCCCGAGCAGCAGGCCCACCTGCACGTGCCGGCCGCGGCGGCGCAACGAGGACACCGAGGCCAGTGCCGTGGCGGGCCGGCCGATGGCGTCGATGCCGACATGTGCTCCGCCCCCGGTGATGTCCGCCACCGCCACTGCCGTGTCGGACACGCTTCCGGCGTCGACCGTCGCGGCGGCCCCGAGTTCGACGGCCATGGCCAGGGCAGCCGGCGACACGTCGACGGCGACCACTTCCGCGCCGAGGGCCACCGCGATCATCACCAGCGAGAGCCCGACCCCGCCGCAGCCGTGCACCGCCACCCACTGTCCGGGCTGCACCCGTCCGTGCGCGGTCAGCGCCCGGAACGCGGTGGCGAATCGGCAGCCCAGGACGGCGGCAGCGACGAAATCAACGGAGTCGGGCAACCGCACCAGGTTTGCGTCCGCTCTCGGTAGCGCCAGTCGGGTCGCGAACGACCCGGGAATGGTGAATCCGGGTTGCTCCTGGAACGGGCAGACCTGCGCGTCGCCCGCGCGGCAGAACTCGCAGACGCCGCAGCCCAGCACGAACGGCGAGGTGACCCGGTCGCCGACCGACCAGTGATCGACCAACCGGCCGACCCCGACGACGGTCCCGGCGAACTCGTGACCCGGGATGTGCGGCAGGGCAACGGGATCGTGTCCCTTCCAGGCATGCCAATCGGATCGACAGACACCGGTGGCCGCCACGTCCAGCACGACGCCGTCCGGCGGGCAGACGGGGTCGTCCAACTCGAGCATCTCGAGCGGGCCGTCCACCTCGGCGAACCGCAGCGCCTTCATCGGTGCAGCGCCCTCATCGGTGCAGCGCCCTCATCGGTGCAGCGCGCTCAAGGCTTGACGAGCACCTTGATCGACCGGCGCTTGTCCATGTCGTCGTAGCCGGTCGCGATGTCCTCGAGGCCGATGGTCGTGGTGAACACCGGTCCGGGATCGAGCGTCCCGGCCAACACATCGTCCAGGAGTTCCGGTAGGTAGACACGGGTCGGCGCCACTCCGCCATGGACGGAGACGTTGCGGTTGAACAGCTTTCGCAGCGAGAGGCCCTCTGATACACCGGCCGGCACTCCGACGAAGCCGACGGTGCCGCCCGGGCGGGCGGCCGCAAGCGCGGTGTCCCAGGTCTGGGTCGTGCCGACGCATTCGCAGACACTCGCCGCACCGAGGCCGCCGGTCAGCTCCCGGACGGCACTGACCGCCTCGTCACCGCGGGCGTTCACGATGTCGGTGGCCCCGAAGCTGGTCGCCATGGCGGCGCGGTCGGCGTGGGTGGAGAGCGCGATGATCCGTTCCGCTCCCAGGCGGTGGGCGGCCAGGACCGCACACAGGCCGACAGCTCCGTCACCGATCACCACCACGGTGCTTCCGGGCCCGACCCCCGCGGACACCGCGGCGTGGTGGCCGGTGCCCATCACGTCGGACAGCGACAGCAGGGCCGGCATGCGTTCGTCGTTCTCGTCGACCGGTGCCACCACGAGGGTGCCGTCCGCCTGCGGCACCCTGACGTACTCACCCTGCCCGCCGTCCACCAGATGGCCATCGGGGTCCGGTGCTCCGTAGCCACCGCCGACCAGGCAGGACGTGGTCCACCCGGCCACGCAGTTCTCGCACTTGCCGCAGGACCAGACGAACGGAGCGATGACGACCTGGCCGACGGTGAGCGACTCCACCGCGGCGCCGACCTCCTCGACGACACCGACGAACTCGTGCCCGATCCGGCCGGTGCTCTTCGCGATGCCGCGGTACGGCCAGAGGTCGGACCCGCAGATGCAGGCGGCGGTGACCCGGACCAGGGCGTCCGTCGGCATGACGATGGTGGGATCTGGGACCTCTTCGGTGGAGATCTCACCCGGGGCGTGGAGGACGGCTGCTCTCATAGGAGAAATCATGCCTCAGCATGGACGCGGATGCGATCTCCCCCGGCGTGATCACACTCGCAGCCGATGCGACGCCTGCTAGCGTCGCGTTCGTCAGGCACCCGAGCACCGCAGCTCACGGGCACCACGCACAGGACGAGAAGAGCTGCCGTGCACAGGAACGGACCACGGTTACCGGGAACGGGCGGCGCACCGGCGCGGTCGGCGCGGTTGCGGTCGGCGCGGTTGCGGTCGGCGCGGATGCGGTCGGCGCGGATGCGATCCGCGCGGTTGCGGTCGGTACTGGTGCTGTCGGCACTGCTGTCGCTGGCGGCCTGCACCTCCGCGGCCGCCCCCGTCTCCCAGCCCGCCATCCCTGTTGCTCCGACGAGCCTCCCGGTCTCGACCTCCGCCGCCCCCGTGAAGGGCACCCTGTTGTGGTCGGACGACTTCGGCGGCGCCGCCGGCTCTGCACCTGATCCGTCGAAGTGGAGCCAGCAGGTCGGCGGCGGCGGGTGGGGCAACCAGGAACTGGAGTGCTACACCGACTCCCGGCAGAATTCCGCGCTCGACGGGAACGGACACCTGGTCATCACCGCAGTCCGTGATCCGGGGCATCGCTGCGCGGACGGGAACGTCGACGAGTACACCTCGGCCCGGCTGACGACCCAGTACCACTTCAGCGCCCGTTACGGGCGGATCGAGATGTACGCGCAGGTACCGACGGCACCGGGAGCGTGGCCAGCCCTGTGGAGCATGGGAACCGACCTGCCCCAGGTGAACTGGCCGGAGGCCGGTGAGATCGACGTTGCCGAGGTGGGTGGCAACCTTCCGACCACCATCCACGGGACGGTGCACGGGCCCGCCACCGCCGGCGGGCCGCAGGCCGTCACCCGCACCCACGACACCGGCGCCAACCTCTCGACCGGCTTCCACCGGTTCGCGGTGGACTGGTCCCCCGACTCCCTGACGTGGGACATCGACGGCGAGCCCTACGGGACCGTGAGTCGGGGGGATGTCGAGGCGAACGGGCGCTGGGTGTTCAGCCATCCGTTCTTCTTGCTGCTCAACCTGGCCGTCGGCGGCACGTTCCCAGGGGCGCCCGGCAGCCAGAGCGACTGGCCGCAGCAACTGGTCGTCGACTACGTCCGCGTCTACGCCTGAGGTTTGCTCACCAGTTGCGCAGGCCGTTCCTGGCGGCCACGCCCGTCCCGCTGTCCGGTGCGAGCCGCCAGTCCGTCCCCCGGCCGTCGTCCAGGTCGAACCACATCAGGGCACTCACGGTGGTGCTCCGGAAGTAGTCGATGATGCTGCTGTTGCACCCGGCCCGCAGGGCACTCCGGACACTGCAACCGGTCTCGTTGATCCAGACCGGGGTCTGCGGCGCGATCCCGGCGATCGCAGCCAACAGCGGGCCGAACACCTGCGTCGGCGACTCCCACCCGGAGGCGGTCGTGTTCGACGCGGAGATGTACCCGTCCACTCCGACCACGTCGACCAGCCCGGGACCCGGGTAGGAGGCGGCCAGCGCCGCCACGTCCAGCTGCGGCATGACGTGCGGGCTCCAGACCCAGCGGACGTTGCGGGCGCCGGCCGCGGCGAAGATCCGGTGCACGTGGGCGTAGGCCTTTACGTAGAGCGCGGGGCTGTTGCCGTCGACGCCGAGCGCCCATGGGTACCAGGTGCCGTTCATCTCGTGCGCGAACCGCAGGTACAGCGGGGTGGACCAGGCCGCGGCCTGCTTCGCCCAGGTCCCGATGTAGGCGTCGTACCCGCCGTCGACGATCTGCTGGAGCGTGAACCGTGGCTGGGCGGTGCCGGCGTTGGGATCCCATGGCTCCCAGGTGATCTCCGGAACCGCTCCGGAATTCCGGATCGCCGTCAGCTCGGCGACCGGCAGGTCACCCTTCCACACCCACGCCTTGTAGATGTTGATGATGTCGATCTGCCGGCCGACCACCCCCGAGGTGCTCCTGGCCGCGGCCAGGATCGAGGCCGGGTCCGAGATCGCCGAGATCCCGAACAATCTCGGCGGTGGCGCCACGACGACCGGCATCGCCGCGGTCACCGCGAGCACGGCGGCGATGATCGCCATCGCCAGCCAGCGGAACTCGATCACCGACCCCCGCCGGCGTGGATCATCACGGCGTCACTCTTCTCGAGAGCAACGGCCTGCTCAGGGATGTGGTCGAGGTCGCCGGCCCCGTCCCGGAGCGCCCTGGGTGCAACCGCCTCGAGTTGGGCGAGGGCGTTCGGGGCCAGGGCGCTCGGGGCGAGGGTGTTCGGGGCGACGTAAGTCGTCGGTACGAACACCCTGGCCGCAGCCGGTGCAAGGACCAGGGCGCGGGCCGTCCGGGCGGCGACCCGGCGCTCCTTGAGTGCCAGGGCGGCGATCGGCACCCAGATGTAGAGGTTCATCACCGAGAAGAACAGCACCGGTGTGACGTCGACGATGCTGTACCCGCGGACGAGGAACATGGTGACGCCGACCAGCATGGCCGTGTTCACCGCGGCCGACCAGCCGATGATCAACTGCGTGACGCGCGTGGTCATCCCGGTCTTGCGGACCTCGCCGGTGGGCACCCAGTCCGCCGTCCGACCCCGTAGGACGTGCCAGATGGCGGCTGCGTGACTGAACGAGGAGATGGTGTACACCCGGAGAGTCGAAGGGGCCCAACCGGTCCGGTGCATCACCGCGATGAACGGGTAGAGCAGGAAGGTCGGGAGGACCCAGAAGAAGTTGGACAGCTGGATGCGTTCGGGCAGGAACCACAGCATGATGACGGTCGGCAGGGCGAGCAGGTAGACGCCGACCGCGGTGGAGATGTAGTAGCCGAACCCGGTGAAGAAGCACATGCGCTGGCGGTAGGTCAGCGGTGAGTCGTGGAACTTCTTGTCGGCCAGCAGGCTCATCGACCCGGCGCACCAGCGGTACTGCTGGGAGATGAAACTCGACAACTGCTCCGGGCAAAGGCCTTTCGCCAGCACCACCGGTACGTAGATGGTCCGGAAGCCGGCCTTCATCAGGTTCACCCCGGTGTGGACGTCCTCGCTGTGGCCGATCTGCGCGAAACCACCCGACCTGGCCAGCGCCGACCGTCGGTAGATGGCGCAGGTGCCGACGCAGATCGGCGCACCGAGCGCATCACGGGAAACCTGGGCCCATCGATAGAAGCTCTCCTGGATGGTGCCGGCATTGCGTTGCAGCCATGGCATCTTGCGGTGCGTGTCGAAGAACTGGGGTGACTGGACGATGGCCACCTCCGGCGTCTCGAAATACGGGGCAAGCTCGAGGATGAAGTCGGTACGGGGGCAGAAGTCCGCGTCGAAGATGACGATCAGGTCACCGTTGCTGTGCTCGTAGCCGTACTTCAGGTTGCCGGCCTTCTTCATGTGCCCCCGGTTGGGCCGGACGTGGTACTCGAAGCCGAATTCGGCGGCCATCTCCTGGACGTCGGGACGGGCCGAGTCGTCGAGGACCACCACGGTCACCGTGCCGGGATAGATCATCCCGGCCACGTGCACGTAGGTGTTGCGCAGCACCTCGATCTCCTCGCCGGCGCTGGGCAGGAACACGTCGACGCTCGGGTACTGCTCGGGGTGCCAGTTGCGGACGAAACCCTCGTGATCGGCTCGCGAGTAGACCCGCTTGCGGGTGGTCGTGTAGTGCGTCAGGAGCATGTACCCGATGAAGATCGACAGCGGGATCCAGAAGTACCAGAGCGCGGTCGTGGTGCTGGAGAAGAAGAGCAGACTCACTGCGGCGCACATGGTCGCGAGTGTCCGCAGCTGGATGAACCAGAGGTGCTGGCGGCCGTAGTAGCTGAACTTCTCCTTGTCGGTCGGGGCACCCGGCAGCAGCGGGTAGGTGCTCCTGCCCTGGTGGAGATGGCGGGGTCTGGGTCGTCGGCGCAGAAGCCGGGCCGGTGCGATCCGGCGATTCGTGGTGGGCGTGGCTGCGTCGGAGCGCGGCAGGGTCAGCGTCATTTGGAGACATCCTTGAAGATCGGCGTGAGCATGGGGGCGAGCCAGGCGGCATAGGTGTTGGTGATGTGGCCGGTATCGCGGCGAACGACCATGTTCCCCACCACTGCAGGGCACCAGAGCCCGCAGAAGAAGTTGAGCGGATCGACGTAACCCATTCCGGCAGCGGTCAACTCGCTGTGCATGATCTTCTTCCGGTCCGGGAAATCGAGGTAGGCGGCCGACCGCTGGTAGGCGCAGGCCTGGGCGTTCGTCAGGTGTTGCTGCAGGCAGGGCGTCGGATCCGCGGTGGTCTGCGGGGTGTCGCCGATGAACACGATGTGCGTCTTCGGCCCGGCGATCCGCTGCAGCGAACGGACGGTCTCGTCGGCCCACCTGGCGTCCGATACGGCCGACCAGGGCACCGAGTCGCTCTCGCTCCCGATGATCATGTCCGGATCCAGCGCCTTGATGTTGGCAAACGCTGCGATGCGCCAGGTGTCGCATTCGGCGTACAGCCGCTTGAGGTCGTTGTTCCAGACGGTGAGGGTGGCGATCGGGCAGGCCGCCTTGGTGTAGGTGATCAGCTTCCAGTGCTGCGCCCTCGCGTTGGGGATCAAGGCCGCCAGCCACTGCTGGGCATGCGAATCACCCAGTAGCACTGCAGTTCTCGTCCCGTTCGGATCACCGTAGGTGCAGGTCACCGGTGCGGTCTGCAGCAGGGCGGCGTGGCATCCGTCCTTGGTGCTCTGCGGGAGGTCGGTGGTGACGTTGTCGAGCGTCGGGGTCAGGTTCCGCGGCAGTGCGGTGATCTTCATGCCGTCGGTGAGGGCGTTCTGCACCGCGGTGGCATCGGCGACGGCCAGGCTGGTCACCGATCGGGCCACCCCGGATCCGACCACCGACGGGAGCGACACCGAGGCCAGCAGGGCCATCACCGCCGACGTCGCCGCCAGGCCGACCCCCACGCCGAACCACCGACCGATGATCCAATGCGAACGGAGGCAGGCATTCTCGAGGAAGTAGGTGAGGACCGCCAGCCAGAAGGCGATGACGACGACCTCGACGTTCGTCATCCAGGTGAACTCCTTGCCGGCCCAGGCCGGCAGCAGGATCAGCAGGGGCCAGTGCCAGAGGTACCAGGCGTAGGAGACCTTCCCGACGTACTGCATCATCGAGCGGTCCAGGAACACCGTTTCCGGGCTCCCGGTGTGGCGCAACGACCCACCGGCGATGATCAGGGCGGCGCCGGCCACGGGAAGCAGCGCAGCCGATCCCGGGTACGGGGTGGTGTCGGAGTAGAGGAACGCCCCCGCCAGCAACATGGCAAGGCCGGTCCAGCTGAGCGCAGCGGCGAGCCGGGCGGGCACACGGGCCAGGCGGCCGTTGACCAGCGCGACCAACGCGCCGAGACCCAGTTCCCAGGCCCGGGTGTGGATGGAGAAGTACGCCATCGGGGTGTTCGTGCTGGTGATGGTGACCGAGAAGTAGAAGGTCACCACGCAGATGGCCGCGATCGCGGTGATCAGCACCGCCGGGCGGAACCTCCGGCGCCCCAACAGGAGACAGGCGACGATCAGGACGGGCCAGATGAAGTAGAACTGCTCTTCCACCGACAGCGACCAGAAGTGCTGCAGCGGCGACGGCGGTGCGGACGCCTGCTGGTAGTTGATGCCCTCGATGGCCAGGTGGTAGTTGATCCCGTAGACCGCCGTGTACCAGACGTCGTGGATCAGCGAGACCACCTGCGAGTAGGGCAGAACCGCCCTGGCGACCAGCATCGTCACGATGACGACCACAACGGCCGGCGGCAGCAGGCGACGCATCCGGCGGCTGTAGAACTTGAAGAGCGAGATCCGCCCGCTGCGGAGTGCCTCGTTCGTCAGCTGGCGAGTGATAAGGAAGCCGGAGATGACGAAGAAGACGTCGACACCGACGTAGCCGCCGGGGATCCCGGGGACGTTGGCGTGATAGAGCACCACCAGACCGACGGCGATCGCCCGGAGGCCCTGGATGTCCGGCCGGAAACTCCTCGGGGTGGCCGGACCTGCTGCAGTGCCGAGCTTCTCGACCGTCGCGGATGATCCGGTTGACCCGGTTGACCCGGTTGACCCGGTTGACTCAGTGTTGACCAGGGTGGCCATGGCCGTCCTCTCTGGTGGGGTGGCACGGTGGGAAGGACCTCGGACCGAGGGCGGGCGGGGCTACCGCCAGGGCGGGCTCAGGCACGGGGACGCCCGAGCGCGCGGACCTGCCAGCCCGCACCACGCCAACCAGCCAGGTCGATCACGTTTCGGGTATCGAGCATCACCGGCCGACGGGTCAACCCGGCCAGGTGCTCCGGATCCGCGTCGCGGTAGAGCGGCCACTCGGTCGCGAGCACCACGAGATCCGAGTCTGCGCAGGCCTCGTCGAGCGATGCAGCGTATCGAAGGGTGGGAAACAGCTTCCGTGCGTTCGGCATCGCCTCCGGGTCGTGCACCACCACGCTGGCCCCCTTGAGCTGCATCAGCGCGGCGATGTGCAGTGCCGGCGAGTCGCGGACGTCGTCGCTGTCGGGCTTGAACGCCGCGCCGAGGACGGTCACGGTGCGGCTCAGGAAGGATCCGCCGACCAGCGCCTTGGCCACGTCCACGGTGCGTTCCCGCAGGCGCATGTTGATCTCGTCGACCTCCTTGAGAAAGGTCAGTGCCTCCTGCGCACCGATCTCCCCGGCTCTGGCCCGGAACGCACGGATGTCCTTGGGCAGGCATCCGCCGCCGAAACCCAGGCCGGCGTGCAGAAATCGGTGTCCGATGCGGGCGTCGTGGCCGAGGGCGTTGCTGAGCACCGTGACGTCGGCCCCCGCCGCCTCGCACACCTCGGCCATCGCGTTGATGAAGGAGATCTTGGTGGCCAGGAAGGCGTTGGCGGCGACCTTGACCAGTTCAGCGGTGGCGAAATCTGCTGTGATGCAGGTGGTTCCGAGATCCAGGATGGGCTGGTACACCTCACGCAACGTCGCCTCGGAAGCGTCCGAGTCGACACCGAAGACCAGACGATCGGGCCGCAGGGTGTCCTGCACCGCGAAGCCCTCGCGGAGGAACTCCGGGTTCCAGGCCAGCTCCACCGGACCCTCGTCGACGTGTGCCAGTTTGGCCACCAACGCTTTCAGCCTGGTCGCCGTGCCGACCGGGACGGTCGACTTGCCGACCACCAGGGCGGGCCGCCGCAGGTGCAGGGCGAGCTGGGTGACCACCTCGTCCACGTACCGGAGATCGGCGGCGTAGGAACCGGCCTGTTGGGGCGTACCGACGCAGATGAAGTGGACGTCGGCGAAGGCGGTGGCCTCTGCCATGGACGTGGTGAAGGACAGTCGTCCGGCAGAGATGTTGGACTGCAACAGTTCTGCGAGGCCCGGCTCGAAGAACGGGGTCCGACCGGCCGCCAGGGTGGCGATCTTGCCGGCGTCGGTGTCGACACCGATCACCTGGTGTCCGATCTCGGCCATGCAGGCGGCGTGGACGGCGCCGAGGTACCCGGTACCGATGACACTGATTTTCATCATTGCGCTCCAGAGATGACGAGAAGTTGAGCGTGCGGATTTGAGGCTTGGTGGAATAGTCTGGCGCACAACACATCTCCTGGCGTGCCCCGAGCACGACAGGTGAGGTGAGGGCGAACGGCGACACCGGTGTTGTTCAGCCCGGTTTCGTTCGAGCCGGTGTGGGTCGGACAGGATTCAGGCGGACAGGATTCAGGCGGACAGGATTCAGTCGGACCCCGGCCGTCCGACAGTGGTCCGGTGGACGGAATTCAGGACGGGTAGGGGTCGAGCGGGGCCGGCTCTGGCTGCAAGGCCGAGATTTGTTCGTTACCGGCCACTCTCGGCGAGAGACCGGCACCCATTGCGATTGATCGGACAGGCAGAGCGTAAGTGATGCAATGCGTGACGTATTTGTTCATATTCCCGTCACGTCACCGAACGCCGATGATTCCTACCCGAATTGATCTGGTACGGACACTTTCGCCCCAACGGCTCGAGTAGTCACTACGGTAGCTGTGCGTTACTCAACGTAGCAGTCAGCGACCACCGCAATGATCTACGGCGTAAGGAGAACTGGTCGCGGACAACATCTCCGCAGTTCGGACGGCCGACTCCGCGATTCGCCGGCCCGACGCGTCGGGCGAACATCTTTTGTACGCGGTCCTAAGTAACAGCCCCAAAGATGCAGATGTGATGACGCACTCACTCGAATGCCACGATGATCATGTAACAGGTGGAACAAGTCCTCGAATCGAAGGTTGCCAGCCCCCTGGACTGGGACAGAGGATCTACCCGGCCGCGCACGCTGACGGTGTCGTCACGGTGCGGGACCGTGCCGCCACCGGTGCGGGACCGTGCCGTGACTGTGCACTGTGCAGGCGTATAAGACTGCACAGCGCCCACTCACCGACCTTCAGGACCGACCGTCAGGCGGGGCCGCTCGCGAAAGTCTGCCGGCAGTGCGCAGAACCAGCCGATCAGAGCAGTGCGCGGCATGACAGACGTCGCACCGCACACGGCGGCACGAGGCTGATGGACCAGATGGTGGTCGACGGGTCATCCTGACGGGGCGGGTGGTCGGTTCGTTGTGCGTGCCCACCCGTCGACGGTTCCGGCGACACCCGCCCTCAGGATGCACCACTAGGCTATGAACGCGCGACGCGGCGCGGACCAAGAGTCGAGGACGAGAAACATGTCCTGCTCAGTCGAGCTTCCATCAGGCCGCCGGACGGCCAGATGCCTTCGGAAGAGTGGCCCCTCGCGATGAGTTTTCCCAGGACGGCGCGCAGATCGACTGCGCGCCACGGCTTCGGGCAACGGCGCCGACTGATGGCGTTCCTCTCGGTCGGCGCGGTACTGCTGGCGGCCACCATCGTCGTCCCGCCGGCCGGCGCCACGCCGTCGACCACCGCCGTCCGCGCGCAGGCCTCCGTACAGAACTCCCTGACCAGCATCGACGACACCGATCCGGCCGTGATCTACTCCGGTGAATGGCAGACCGGCCCCGGGGCGGCCAAGTTCGGCGGGTCCGACCACTACACCGACCACCAGGGCGCCTCGGCGTCCCTGTCGTTCACCGGAAACTCCATCAGCCTGTTCGGTGCCCAGGCGCCGTGGCACGGCGACCTGTCCGTGTCGGTGGACGGTGGCGCCGCGGTCGCCGTCTCGGTCTACGCCGCAGGCCGAGCCGATGACGTGCAGCTCTTCCAGCGCAACGATCTCTCCGATGGCCCCCATACGATCACCGTCACGGCGATGGGGACCGGCGCCCGCGGCCACGTCATCGCCGTCGACCGGTTCCAGATCGGCTCCGACCAGTCCGCGCCCGCGGCGACGACGCCCCCACCCGCCTCGTCCACCGCGGTCGACGACGTCGATGCCGCCTTCGGCTACTCGGGCCCGTGGCAGACCAGCCAGGGACCGGCCAAGTCCGCCGGCGACGACCACTTCAGCGACAGCTCCGGTGCGACCGCCACCCTGACGTTCGACGGAACCGGTGCGACGGTCCTCGGCGCCATGGCCTCCTGGTACGGCATCGCCACCTTCTCGGTCGACGGCGGCCCGGAGACCCAGATCGACCTCTATTCGGCGGAGCGGCTCGACCAGCAACCGCTGTTCTCCGTGCACGGCCTCGCCGCGGGCAGCCACACCATCCGGGCGACCGTCACGGGCCGGCCGGATGCCACCTCGAGCGGGACGGTGATCAGCATCGACGGCGCGCAGGTCGACGGCACGGCGGACACGTCGTCATCGTCCACGGCCACGACCACCCCCTCGTTGACGACGGTGACGATCCTGCCCAGCACGCCCGCGCAGACCACACCGGCGCAGACCACGCCCGCGCAGACCACACCGGCGCAGACCACACCCACCGCACCCACCGCACCCACCACACCCGCGGCCGGCAGCGTGGGGTTCGTGACGCGGAGCGGTAGTCGGCTCCAGCTCGACGGGTCGACGTTCCGCTTCGCGGGCGCCAACGAGTACTGGCTCGGCCTCGACGACAACATCAAGGACGCCGCCGGCCAGCCCACCCACCCGACGCAGTCCCGTATCGACAGCGGCCTGAATGCCGCCGCCGCAGCCGGTCTCACCGTCATCCGCTCGCACAGCATGGGCATCTCGGTCGGCTGCGCCGCGTGTGTGGAGCCCAGCCTCAGCGTGTACGACGACACGGCCCTCGCCTCCGCCGACTACGCCATGTACCGGGCCGGTCAGCTGGGCCTGAAGTTGATCATCCCGCTGACCGATCAGTGGCGGTACTACCACGGCGGCATCAGCACCTTCACCGCGTGGCGCGGTTACCCGAACGATCCGGACACCTCGGTGACGGCGGCGACCAGCGACACCGAACGCGATGCGGAGATGAACTTCTACTCCGACCCGAAGGTGGTCGGCGACTTCGAGGCCCACATCGCCCACCTGCTGGACCACGTCAACCCCTACACGGGACTGGCCTGGAAGAACGATCCGACGGTGATGGCCTGGGAGACCGGCAACGAGCTCTGGACCGCGAACCCGACCTGGACCGAGCAGATCGCGTCGTTCATCAAGAACACCCTCGGGGCACTGCAGCTGGTCGCGGACGGCAGCGGCGCCGACCGGATGCGCGTGATCAACGCGGCGATCGACGCCCCGGACGTCGACATGGTCAGCGGCCACTTCTACCCGGTCGACGTCGCCTGGATGGCCGTCGACGCCGCCGTCGCCGCCGCCCACCAGAAGGTGTACTTCGTCGGCGAGTACGCCTGGACCGACCTGGGCGCGTCGACCCTGCTGATGGCGGCAGCCCACGCAACCCCGCACGTGTCCGGCGACCTGGTCTGGTCGATCCTGCCGTACCAGGAGGACGGCACCCCCGAGCCGCACGCAGACGGGTATGCCCTCTACAGCCCCGCCACCAACGGACCGATGAAACTGTTCCTGGACATCCTCAGTGCTCACGCACAGGCGATGAAACGCGGCTGATCAGCGACCAGCAGTTCAACGCCCGCGGAACTTGAGCCTCGTCGAGACACGTTGGCCCAGCGGCACGGCCGATCGGAAGCGGAGGCAGTCGCCGGCCGGGCAGAGCGAGCAGTCCGATCCCTGACGGTAGTGCTCGTGCGCGGCGGCCGGATGGCGACAGCAGCACGCCTCTTCCGGCGTGGGGCGCAGGAGCTGCATGCCATCGACCTCTCTACCGAGGACCCCACCGCAAGACTGGACAGATCGGACGCGGACAGGGCAGGACGTCCGGAAAATTTACCAGCATTTTGCCGTCCTTCAACACGCCGGACACCTGACCGTGGTCAGGCCCGGACGCCGGCCGACAACTGCTGATCCGCACTCTTGCGCAGCCAGCTGATCAGGTCGCGGACGACGACGGCGGTTTCCTGCCATTCGTGCACCGCAATGCACTCGATGCCCATCGCCTTGACCGGGTAGTCGTTGCCGCCCTCGTCCAGTCGGTCGCCGATGAACAGGATGTCGTCGTTCTGCAGACCCAGCTTGATCTTGATCTTGTTCATCCCGTAGGACTTGTCGACGCCCTTGCGGGTCACGTCGACCGAGGTCGAGCCACCACCGCGGACCTCCAACTCGGGGACGCGGGCGGCCACGTAGGTCCGGAGCTGCTCCTTCTTCGAGCCGCTCGGGTCCCACTGCTTCTTGGCCTCGACCGGGGCCTCCTGGCCGAGGGCGGAGAAGGTGATCTGGCTGCCGCGGTCCTCGATGATCGGGCCCCAGGTCTGGTCCTCCCAGAGGCCGAGTTCCTTGGCGCCTTCGGTCAACGCGGTGATGACCGCAGACTTCTGTGCCTCCGTCAGCTCCTCGGAGTACACCTGGTGCCATTCCTGGCCGAGCCACTCGTAGTACTGGGTGCCGCATGTCGGCATCAGGTGCAGGCGGGACAGGCTGTCACCGGGTTCCAACGAGGACAGCACCTGCATGGTGAACTGCTCGAAACGTCCCCCGGAGATGATGCACACCGGCACCAGCCCGACCAGCTCGTCCAGCAGGCGGGCCATCTCAGGATCGACCCGCGACTTCGAGGGCGCGAGCGTGTCGTCCAGGTCGAAGGCGACCAGACCGATGTTCTTCATGTAGTCCCCTTGTTCCAGAGAGCGTCCGCCGGCGCGGTGATCGCGAAGCGCGGTGTTCGGGTAGAGCACGGTCATCACTGCTACTACGTGCGCGGGCAGATGGGTGCCGAGCAAGGGCGGCCACCGTGCCAGCGGAGCCGCCCCGCTCCAGTATCGGTGAGATTCAGGCGCCGCGTGCGGCCTGCGGGGCATGGTCCTGCATCGCAGGTGCCCAGGTGGCCGCTCCGATGCGGCGCAGCAGTTCCCCGTAGGCGTCAACGGTGCGGTCCCAGCTGTGCGGATCGGAGTACCGGCGACCACGCGAGGCGGACACCTCGGCCAATGCGTCAGCCAGTGCGGCCGGGTCGGCGGCCGGCACGAAGTGGGTTCCCTCGTAGCCACCGGCGGCCTCGACCAGTCCGCCGACCTTCGTGACGACGACCGGGAGCCCGGAGCTCATCGCGATGTGCAGCGGGCCGGAGGACGAGGAGCGACGGTACGGCAGCACGACCGCGTCGGCAGCGGCGAAGTGGCCGGCCACCTCGGCGTCGGTGACGTACCGGTTGACGACCGAGATGCGATCGCGGTTCGGGCTGGCGGCCACCGCTTCCAGCGGAGCGGTCCAGCCCTCCCAGGTCTCGCCGACCAGCACGAGACGGCTGTGGTCGCGCACCGTCGCCGGCAGCAGATCGAACGCGGCGACGAGATCTTCGACGCCCTTGTACGGGCGGATGACACCGAAGTAGAGGAAGACGAAGTCTTCGGGTTCGACCGGGACGGTGAGCGTCGGATCGCTCGCCGGGCCACTGCTGACCACTTCCTGCTTGTGGTGGTCGTAGGGTCCGTGAGGGGCAATGGTGACGAGCTCATCCGGCAGGAAGTAGGTGCGCCGCAACAGGTCCAGGTCGTACTGGGAGTGCACGACGTGCCCGTCCACCCTGCGCAGCAGCATCTTCATCGCTTTGGTGACGTACCGGGCCACGCCGGGGATACGGGCCTCACCGGTGTCCTGCACCTCGTGCCATTCGATGATGACCTTGCAGCCCGACTTGCGGGCGAGACGGACCAGCTGCAGGTAGGAGTGCAGCACCGCACCGGTCCACCACTGGAGCACCAGGACCTGGGGCCGGGTCTCCTGCATGAACTTGCGGGCCTTGCCCATGCTGGTTCCCCAGAACCAGTCCACCCCGTCGAAAACCTGGACGGACGGACCGTAGGAGAGGTCGTTGACCTGCTCCCCCACCCGATTGCGTCCCGGGTACAGAAAGGTCGGCACCAACTGACGCATCAGCAGGGCACTGGTCGGGGCGACCTCGGCCAGGGCGTTCGTCAGGCGGCAGGTGTAGTAGCTGATGCCGGACGTGAATCGCCATCCTGCGCCGACCACCATCACTCTCGGGGCGCCCGTGGGGGCGTCGACGATCCGGAGTTTCGGTCGTCGCCAGGATTTGTCGGTCACGCCGAGGCTTCCTTGAGATGCTGATCGTTGACCAGGACGGACGACGTGACGGTCCTGACGGCAGCGGCCGACTTCGCGTTGACGCGGGCACGGCGCCACTCGGTCCCGATGGTCTTGAGCACACGGAGTCCGTCGCGGACGGCGTGCAGGTTGCTGGCACCGAACAGGCGGAGCAGTTCGACGCTGGGTACCTCGGCGACGTCCAGCTTGGCGGCGGCGACGCGGCAGTTGATCAGGGTCTCGATCTCGAAACCGTCGCCCCAGAGCATGTCGGCGGAGACCGGCTGCGGGTGCGGGAGGTCGAGGTGCGGCAGCACGTCCACCCAGAAGGCGTTGTAGCCGTAGCACAGATCGGTGTAACGGGTGCGGAACCCGAGGTTGGTGATCAGGGTGAGCATCTTGTTGCCGAGGTCGCGCAGCACGGTGATGTCGCTGCTACCGCCGCCGGCCAGCACACGGCTGCCCTTGGCGAAGTCGGCGCCGGCGACCAGTGCGGCCACGAAGCGATCGATCTCCTTCGGATCGGCGGATCCGTCTGCGTCGAACATGACGATGATGTCGCCGGTGGCTTCGGCGAAGCCGACCGAGAGGGCATTGCCCTTGCCGCGGCGGGTCTGCTGGACGAACTTGGCGTCGGGGCGGATCGTCGCGACGACCTTCTCGGTGTCGTCGACGGAATGACCGTCCACGACGATGATCTCGGCGTCGAGAGGTAGCGTCGGCAGGACGACCTCGAGGTTCCGGGCCTCGTTGCGGGCCGGGACGATGATGCTGATCTTGGGTTGACCTAAGGGTCGGGGGTGTACGGCGCGCATCCGGGACTCCTGGAGCTGTTGCGTGCTGGTCGGTCTCGCCTCTGACTCCCCGTCAAGCGAATGGCGACCGCTTGAGCCTGACGGATCAATGTCACCACCACGTGAACAGGGTCAACGATAGAGGAATCACCCGATTGGCGCCCCCCAGATGTCTGAAATGTTATTCATGGCACTTTGGGTAACATTTGACCCATCCGAACGAGGGGCGTCCCCGAATAGGGTCATCAGGAGCGAACGTTTCCTCGTTCGTGATCCCGGCTTCCGATGCAGAGCGTGACCGGCTGGCTATCACCACATAGTCGCCGTCATCCGAGCTCTGTACGGTTCACCCGTGGCGAATGATTGCACGCGCGAAGCGCTTTCGCACGCTGCCCTCGCACGTGTTGGCCGACCCTCGCAGCATCTTGGCGCATTGGTCGAATGCTCACGCTCACACTGTTGACTCTTCGTAGTCATCCGATTACGCTCAGCATCAGTGAAGAGGCTCGCCCCCGTTGTCGACCTTCTCCTGAACGGGACCGCCCTGTCGCGCATGACGGGATTTGTCGGTCCTCCGCGGCGAGGCGATTGGTCAACACATGTTCGGTCACGGTCGGAGCACTCGCTCATCGTCACTCTCTGTTCACTCGAAGGCCGGCGCCCGTCGTTCGGGCACGAGCACCGTGCGGTCACGGGCCGGTCTGCTGGGGGTGCTGCTGACCGCTGCCGTTGTCGGTGCGCTGTCGCTCCAGGCCTCCCCCAGTGCTGCGGCCGGTGTCGCGTCGACGAACGGGCTGCCCTGGATCACCCTGATCCCGGCCACCAGCTCACAACTCGCGACCACCTCTGCCGCACCCCCCACCGGCACCGCCCCCGCGGCCGGCACCGCGCCCCCCACCAGCACCGCGCCCCCCACCAGCACTGCGCCCGCGGCGAGCACCGCATCCGCGAGCAGCACGCCCCCGGTGAGCACGGTCGGCACGACGGCGGCCCCCAGCCCCGGTACCACCCCGACCTCCGGACCGGCCACGTCCAGCCCGGGCGCGCCCAGCCCGGCCGGCTTCGTCACCAGGTCGGGGTCCAAGCTGGTGTTGGGCGGTTCGGTGTTCCGGTTCGCCGGTGCGGACGAGTACTACCTGGGCCTGGACGACAACATCCGGGACGCGTATGGCAACCCGACCTACCCCACCAAGGACCGCATCGACGACGCCCTCCAGTCCGCCGTGTCGATGGGCGCGACCGTGATCCGCTCGCACACGCTCGGCATCTCGGTGGGCTGTTCCGTCTGCTTCGAGCCCCGGCCCGGCGTGTTCGACGACGACGCACTGGCCTCGGCCGACTACGCGATCTACCGAGCCGGTCAGCTGGGCCTGAAGCTGATGATCCCGCTGACCGATCAATGGCGTTACTACCACGGCGGCGAATCCGTTTTCACGGGCTGGGCCGGCTACCCGAACAGCTCTGATCCAAACGCGACGGCGGCCAACAACTCGGCGCAGCGAAATGCCGAGAGCCATTTCTACAGCGACCCGTCGGTCATCGGCGCGTTCCAGACTTACGTCGCTCACCTGCTGAATCACGTGAACACCTTCACCGGCGTCACCTACCGGAACGACCCCACCATCATGGCCTGGGAAACGGGGAATGAACTCTGGACGGCCACTCCGGCCTGGACCCAGAACCTCGCCGCCTTCATCAAGCACACCCTGGGCGCGCAGCAACTGGTCGCGGACGGTTCGGCCGCCGACGGAATGTCGGTCTCGCAGGCGGCGATCGACGCCCCGGACGTCGACATCGTCGGCGGTCATTTCTATCCCGTCGACGTCGCCTGGATGCAGCGGGATGCGGCCACCGCCGCTGCGCACGGCAAGGCGTACGTCGTCGGCGAGTTCTCATGGACCAACGCCTCCGCCACGAACGCCCTGATCTCCGCCGTCCAGAGCGACCCGGACATCTCCGGTGACCTGTACTGGACGCTGATGCCCCATCTGGCGAACGGTGACCCGGAGCCGCACGGCGACGGATACGCGATGTACGCCCCCGGCGTCGATCAGAACTCGGCCGCAGTCGGTGCGGCCCTGACGTCCCACGCCCGCTGGATGTCCGCCCAGCACTGACCCGCCCTCCGCATCGAGCGGATACCTATGGTCGAATTCTGTCCCATTTGCCCGCTTTACCTATCCGCTCGACGGGGGTGGGGAGTCCAGGACGAGGGTGGGGAGACCCGCGAAGTTATCCCCATACCTGTTCGCCATCCACATCGGCGGTTCGACGGTCGACTCGCGGCCGGGTTTCGCTCAAGCTCGCGTCATGGATCCGATGGGTGGGCACTGGCGGTTGCCGGACGAATTGCGCGAGCTGGCGGCTGCTCAGGACGGGGCGCTGCTGGGCACGCAGCTCCATCCCTTCGTCGGGCGTCGGCAGCTGCGCGGGTTGACCTCCTCCGGCGTGTTGAACAAGTTGTGGCGCAACACTTATGCCCTGCCGACCGATCAGGCGGACGGTGCTTCGTGTGGCGTACGGACGCGGTTGACGGCGGCCGCACTGTCCTTGGGGCGACCCGTGACCGCGTGCCTGCACACCGCTGCCGAGCTCTACGGGGCGGACATCCGAGGGGACCGCCGGACCCACGTCCTGGCTGCGGTGGATTCACCGTCCGCACTCGACGGGCTCGTCCTGCACCGTCCGCATCTGATCCGACCGCACAATGACGTCGACGGCCGGTCGGTCACCGATCTGAGCGAGACCACCGTCAGGATCGCGGCTCTCGAACGCAATCCGGCGAAGTCGCTGGCCGTTCTGGACGCGGCACTGCGCAAGACGCACGTTCGTCAGGTCGAACTTTCGGCGGTGGCCGCTGAATTGTCGATCCGCGGAGTCCGACAGGTGCGCGTCCTCATCCCCCTCGCCGACGGGCGAGCCGAATCGCCGGGTGAGTCGTGGCTCCGCTGGGTCTGCATCGAGGCCGGTCTTCCGGCCCCGACACCACAGATCCAGGTGACGACCGGGCAGGGGTTGCGCTACCGCGTCGACCTGGGCTGGCCGGAACTGCGCGTCGGGTGCGAGTACGAAGGGGTGCAATTCCACACCGGCGCCGCCCTCCACCAGGACCGGGAGCGGTACAACGAATTGCAGCGCGCCGGTTGGCTGATGCTGGGTGTCACCCACCAGATGATCTGGCAGCGCCGTGAGCATCTGGTCGCCCAGATCCGATCGATGCTCGAAGCCCGGATCGACCGGTGAGGTTCGGTCGAATTCTGTCCGATTTGCCCGCTATAAGTATCCGCTCGACGAGGGGGCGGGGGCGGGGGGGCGGGGGGCGGGGGGCGGGGGCGGGGGGCGAGGGGCGGGGGGCGGGGGGCTAGAGCAGGCCCTTCGCGACCGTGGACATCTGACCGATCAGGGGGTCGTTGTCGCTGATCAGGATGTCGTAGCCGTCGGTGATCTGGGTGTTGATCGACCAGACCAGGTAGCCGGCGGCTCCGGCGGCGAAGGCGGCGTCCATCTTCGCCTTCAGCAGGGTCGCCCTGTTCGTCCGCTCGTCCGCGGTGCGGCCGAAGATCCCCGCCTCCCCGACGAACAGGGGCTTGCCCAGCACCGCCGCGATCGCGAACGAGCAGCCGACCTTGGCGTCGAGTTGTTTGCAGGCAGCGGAGTCGGCGGCCGGTGGATTCGCGCCGTTGCCACCGGGCATCGGGCTCTGGTCCGATCCCCAGTAGCCCCAGTCGTGGACCTCGGCCAGATCGATCTGCGGGAGTGCGTACACGGCGGCGAAGTCGGCGCCGCTGGCACCGGGCGCGCCGTTGCCCTGGGTCCCGATGGTGAGCAGGTGGTGGGTGTCGACGGACCGGATCTGCGCTGCCACATCGGTGGCGAAGTCGACGAGAACGGGCCGCCCGAACGGATCTCGTGCCGAGGTGTCCGCCTCGTTCATCATGCTCCACGCCAGGATGGTCGGCTCGTTCGCGTAGTGTGCCGCCATCACCTTGACGTAGTCCCGGTAGGACATCGACGCGTTCCCGTAAGGGACCTTGTAGCCGTTGTTGAACCAGGTGTCCCCCTGGTACGCCGCTTTGGACACCGCCGGGTTGATGGTCGTGCAGTTGCCCGGCCCGTCCTCGAGGACCGGTAGCACCTTCATGCCGACCTGTTTGGCCGCGGCGATGACGCGATCCACCCCGCCGAAGTAGGTGCCGGCCTGGGTGTAGGTCTGGTAGGCCCAGAACCGCAGGACGGTGGCTCCCGCGCTGTCGTGCAGGTACCGCAGCGTGGCCAGCAGTGCTGCATCGGACAGTCTGTTCCCGGCGTTGCAGCTGTAGCGGTCACTACCCGCCGCGTCGTAGAGGTTGGCCCCGACGAACCGGAACTGCTTGCCGTCCAGGAGGAGTTGACGTCCGGACCTGGTGACGAAGCCCGAGTTCGCGGCGATCGTGGGTAGCGGGACCGCGGAACTGCTGGCGGCCGTACTCGTCGTCGCGGTGGTCGTGGTCACCGTGGTCTTCGCCGAGGTGCATCCGGCGGCGAGCCAGCAGAGCACCGCCACCAGCAGCACGAACGGTCGTCCGCGTCTGGGAGGAATCACGCCTGCGGCCGCCCATGGGCCTTGACCAGGGCCGGAGTCATCCGATCGACGACCGCGTCCCACGTGTACAGCTTCTCCACCCGTACCCGACCCGCCAGACCGGCCTGCCGCGCCGCCTCCGGATCGGACAGGGTCTGGATCAGGGCCGCGGCGATCGCATCCACGTCACCGGCGTCGACCATCTTGCCGGTGACCCCGTCCTCGACGATTTCCGGGATCCCGCAGGTCCGGCTGCTCACCACGGGCAGCCCGAATGCCATGGCCTCCAACAACACCAGGGGGAAGGGATCGAAATAGGAGGTGACGGTGAAGACGGAGGCGCCGCGGTAGAGCTCCTCGATCCGGGCCCGGTCGTTGATCCGGCCGAGCACCTCGACACCTTCCTGGGCCGCGATGTGCGGATCGGTACCGACCAGCTGCAACCGGGCGTTCGGAATCGCGGCCCGGACGATGCGGAACGCCTTCAGCAGATCCTCGCCACCCTTGCGGACGAAGTCGTTGCCGATGAAAAGAATTGTCGGCACGCCCACGCCCTGCTCGGGCCGGGGGTCGGCATCCAGGGCGGGCATCTGGTCGAGGTTGACGCCTGCGTACGTCGTGGTGACCCGTTCCTCGGGCACGCCGTACTCCTCGACCAACGACCTCCTGGTCGGCTCGCAGAAGGCGAAAAGGTGCGCCGCACGGTGGTATTCGGCCCGTTCGCGGGCGTACCAGCGCTCGAGCTCGTCGCCGCTCAGCGGATTCCAGGCCGGCCAGTTCGCAGCCGACTGACGGTGCGTGCAGTCGATGTACAGGGCGCTGGTCGTGTCCGGGACGTCGAACAGGGCGTGGATCTGGAAGACCAGGTCGAAGGGGACCTTGATGTCGGCCAGACGGTGCGCGGCGTTGGCACTGCGGTAGCCGTAGGCGCGCGAGCTCTTGTAGAACTTCTCCACCCACGCCGTGCGGGAGGGCCGAAAGGTGGTCAGCGCCACGGTGTAGCGCTGACGGGTCGTCAGGTCGACGGACATCTGGCCCGAGATGTCGAAGCGTTCGGCCAGGGCCCGGAACAGGTACGGCGTCAGCGCGTCCCCGCGGGAGGCGAGCACGAGGGAGGTAGTGCTCTCCGAAGGGGGGTCGGGAGCTGCTGCGGACGTCATGTTCCTCCTAGTGATCGGGCGGGCAGGTGGGATCCAGGGACGGAGCCACGTCGGTAGCCGTATCCACGCGCTGAGGCGGTCTCACCGTCGCGGGCGCTGGTGCAGGCCCATACCTGCGGTTCCATTGGACGACACCACGATGGCCGGAACACCCACCACCGTAGTGGCCTCCGGCACATCGCGGTTCACCAGGGAGTTGGCGGCGATCACCACGTCGGCCCCCACCGTGATCGGGCCGGCGACGACAGCATTGGCACCGATGTAGACGCGGGGCCCGATCACCGGGCAACCCCGCCGTGCTCCGCGGCCCGAAATCCCGATGCTCACACCCTGGCTGATGTTGCAGCCGGCGCCGATCACCGCATCCTTGTTGACGACGGTCGGGCCGAAGTGTCCGATGTACTGGCCGGCGAACAGCTGGG